>JAENYN010000060.1 GCA_016841765.1 Guptibacillus hwajinpoensis | reverse complement strand
CTCGCTATAAGCTTTTCTGAACCCTAGGCCTAGCCTAGGGTTTTCTGTTTACAATTAAAATTGCCTGGCAATTGCCAGGCAATTAAATAGTCAATTAAATTTTCCGGTGCTTCTTTAAAGCCAGAATGTTCAATAGCATAAAGACCAGTGAAAATCCGATCAGGACATAGAGATCGAAAGCAATGGCTTCCCAGCCTTTTCCGCGAATCATGACTTCCCGCATTGCATGTGCCCCATACGTAAGCGGCATGATTTTGCTGAAACCGGCCAGCCAATCCGCCATTGTTTCAAGGCTGAACAGGCCTGAAAAGAAGACTTGCGGCACAATGACAAGGGGAATGAATTGGAACATCTGAAATTCATTATTGGCAAAAGCGGACAGCAATGTTCCAAGTGTCAGGGCAGTCATCGCGAGCAAAAAAGCGGTAAGCATGACATACCAGATCGAGCCGGCCATTAAAATATCCAATACTTCTACAGAAAACCACGTGATCCAGCCTGCCTGAAACGTCGCAAACAGGCCGAACCCGGCAATATATCCAGTAACAATCTCCCATCGCCGAACCGGCGTTGCAAGCATGCGTTCCAGCGTACCCGTTGTCCGTTCACGCAAAAAGGACACACCCGATAACAAAAAGACAAAAAAGAAAATGAAAAACCCAATCAGTACCGGGCCGATATTGTCAAAAAGCCCCAGTTCCGCTGAACCATATAAGTACTGTACTTCAAGCTCGCCCCCTTTTATGGACGGATTCAATTCCTGCAATGCTTTCTGCACAGATACCGTCACAGCTTTATTAGCCGAGGGATCACTCCCTTCAAGCAGGATATCCGGTTCTCCATCCTTCATTGTCACAAATGCATCCAGTTCAGATTCCGACAGGGCCGCCATTGCTTCTTCCCTATCCATTTCGCGGATGTCTGCACCCGTTTCCTCCAACTGTTCAACGAATTGATCCGGCACTTCAGACACGGCGATATCCGGGTGGAACTCCTCGCCGTTAAACACGAGGGCCATCAGCCACAATACAAATGCCGGTGCCAGAAACAAAAGGGCAAGGGTTCGTTTATCGCGGAGTATTTGCCTGGAAATCCGAACAATGAGGGCACGGATCCTCATTTGGAATCACCTCCATAAACAAGAAACGCTTGTTCAAGACTTGATGTTTTCGTCTTTGCCATCAACGCCTCAGGAGTACCTGTTGCAATGCATTTACCATTCCTGATCATGCCGAGGCGGTGGCATTTTGCTGCTTCGTCCATCACGTGGGTCGTCACAATAATGGTGGTCCCGTTTTGACTCAGTTCCTCAAGCTTATTCCAAATCGATTGACGGAGAACGGGATCGATCCCGACGGTCGGTTCATCCAGAATCAGAATGTAGGGCTGGTGCAAGAGAGCACCAGCGAGTGAAAGCCTCCTCTTCATTCCACCGGAAAACTGATGGGCCGGAGTTTTCAAATAATCCTGCAAGCCGACAAGCTCCAGCACTTCCCGAATTCTTTTCTTGCGGCGTTTCCCCGACAATCCATACATGCCAGCAAGAAAATCAAGGTTTTCCTCTGCTGTCAACTCCTGATACAAAGCATCAGACTGGGCCATATATCCGAGCTTTTTCATTACGCGGAGGTTCGGCATTTCCTCTCCTAAAACCGTGACTTCGCCCGTAGTCGCTTCTTCAATTCCAGCTATTAGTTTTACGATTGTCGTTTTGCCGGCACCACTCGGACCAAGCAATCCGAAAATTTCCGATGTTTTAATCGATAGATTGACCTTTGACAGGACTTGCCTTTTTCCAAAAAATTTATCGGCAGCGGAGATGGCAATGATGTGATCGTCAGCCATTGAATCTCCTCCTTCCCTTTCTGGCAACGTTTACCGGATTGATTACACATTCTATTTTACTCTTCATTTCCTCTGAATGCCCAACTGAATTTTTTTGAGGTTTATATCCTTGAAACTGTATTGTTACTATTATTACAAATATATCCTTTGTTTTTCGTTTTCTTTTTATCTTTTTTCGGAACGAGAAAAATGGGTAAAGATAGGATACGCCAATGAATTCAATGCAGGAGGACTGAAAGATGCCAAAAAAAATCCTTGCAAAGTATGTTGATAATAAAGATGTCGTACAGCATGCCACTGGTAAAAACGGAATGGTTTCCGCTTCCCATCCGGAAGCTTCAAAAGCAGGAACCGAAATGCTCCGCAAAGGAGGCAACGCCGTGGATGCAGCGGCGGCCGTTGTGTTCGCCCTGAATGTGGCAGAACCGATGATGTCCGGTATCGGCGGAAGCGGGTTTATGATGGTGCATTCAGGTGATACCGGAAAAACAGTCGTTGTTAACGGCCATACAAAAGCGCCGAAAGCAGCCCACCCAAAATTATTCTTTGATGAGAATGATGAAATCATCCCGTTCCCTAAACGGTCAACAAGCGGGGATGCTATCGGGGTGCCAGGCACGTTAATGAGCGTCGCAAAAGCACTGGAAGAATACGGAACAATGTCACTTGCCGATGTGCTCGAACCGGCTATAAAGCTTGCTGAAGAAGGAGTGGAAGTGAACTGGGTACTCGCCCATCATATTGAGCTGTTCAAAGAGCGGATGTCAGATGAAACAAAGGAACTCTTCTTCCCTAACGGCAAGCCGCTGCAAAAGGGAGATCTCCTCGTTCAAAAAGAGCTGGCTAAAACCTTCAAGCTAATCCAGAAAAAAGGTCCTGACGTTTTTTATAAAGGTGAAATCGCCGATGCAATCGTCAACCATGTCCAAAAGTGGGGCGGCAAGCTGGAAAAGGAAGATTTGGAAGAATATGAAGCGACAATAGATGAGCCTGTATGGGGTGAATTCATGGATCACCAGATGGCCTCATGCCCGCCGCCGAGCTCTGGCGGCATTACGACCCTGCAGATTCTTGAAATGCTGGAAAGACTGAATATCGAAAACTACAAAGTCGATTCACCGGAAAAGTATTATTACTTAAGTGAAGCAATGAGACTCGCCTTTGCCGACCGTGCCGCTTACATGGGTGACCCCGATTTCAATGACATGCCGATAAATGGGATGCGGAGTCCGGAGTATATTGCAGAACGGATCAAATTGATCGATCCGGAAAAAAAGAACCCGAACATTGAATTCGGAAATCCCTGGGCCTATCAGGAAGGGGGAGGCGGCCGAGTCAACGAGAAAAAATTTGAACGGCCTATCGGACAGACAACTCATTATGCGGTAGCCGACAATTACGGAAATGTCGTTTCCCACACCCTGACACTTGAGCACCCATTCGGCTCCGGCTTCCTCGTGCCGGAATACGGCTTGATGCTGAACAATGAAGTGACAGACTTCGACCCGGAGCCGGGCGGGCCAAATGAGATAGAAGGTGGCAAACGGCCGCTGAGCAGTAAAACGCCTTCCATTTTGTTCAAGGATGGAAAACCTGTCCTTGCTGTAGGTTCCCCCGGTGGGCCTACCATCATAGCATCCGTTTCTCAGGTGGTCCTCAATATGCTTGCTTACGATATGACGCTCAAAGATGCCATCGATGAGGCACGAATCTATAACGGCGAATATCCGCTCCAAATATGGGAGGGCGGAATCCCCCTTGAAACAAGGGAGAAACTGAAAGAAAAAGACCATGAATGGGATGAAGAACCACGCGGCCTCGGCATCGGGAATGTCCAGGGAATCTGGATTGACCATAAACACGGCCTGTTTCACGGTGCCTGCGATATGACCAGGCAGGGCATGCCGATGGGATAGATGATGACGAGCAATGAACAACAGCAGAATAAACAACATCAAAAGAACTGTGTAGACCGCTGAACCCAATGCTCAGATTAAAATCTGAGCATTTTTTTCATTCACTCCGCTTCAGGATAAATCGAAAAGATTGATCCTTCAATTTGCTCCTCCGCCTCCGCCAGCTGCTGCCCGTTTCCGCTTTTGGATGGCGTTGACCCCCATCACGACTGCTACGAGTTCCTCTGTCGACAGGTGCTCCGATTGATTGGTCAATTTATATGCTGACGAAGAAAAGAAGCCGCTGACTTTTTCAAATTTCGCAATATGCTCCTTTCGTTCATCCGTGACCGTATATTCCATCGAAAAAGCAGGAGATTCTATGTAGTACATATGCCCAGCGCTAGTTCGGTATTGATATGTTTTCTGGAAAAATGACATCGTCTCTTTTACCTGTCCGAGCTGTTGGCCGTGCCTGTCAGTAAGTTCCCATTTACGCGATAAAAATGGGAATTGTCCTGAAATGACCAACTCCCCGTATTCATCAAGAACCTCCACGCCTGATGAAAACATGCTGTGCAAATCTAATTCGCCCGCTTTCTCTTTTTCTTCCGTGAAAATCTCAGTCCTGCCAGTTGAGAAAAAGTTATCATGAAAATAGACGATTCTGTCCACCGGCATTTGCCCCTTTCCAATTTTCTGTTCTTGTATGCTTTTACGAATGAACCCGAAAAAAAGTTTCGCAGCGACAGGCCGTGCCCAGTTCATGGAATTGAGACTCCCACGCCTAAAGGCGTAAACTCTAAACTTTACGGTTTATGAGTGGGATTCTTAAGTGATTAGAGAGAAGTCTATTTCTAGTATCTCAATATGACCTCAAGATAAGGGCATCTCATTGCCCCTCCTAAAACAGTGCATATAGCATCTTAGGCTGATTGATTGTTACCATCAATCACAGGTGCATATCTAATATTCATAGCACCGACTCGATCTCTGTTTTTTCGACAATATGATAACCAGTTGAAAACAGGCACCCGCTTTCCACCCCGCGGGTGCCTTTCTCCGTTCTTCGTTGTAACCCACTTTGCCATACAGTGAAAATCCACCCCCGCCTTCTCATAAAACATCCGCATTCGTTCAGACACTCGCAATTTTTCAGGCTTTTGTTTTTAAGAAATTTATCGAAAGTTACCTATTGACTTTATTTCGAAAACGAACTATATTTTATAAAGTTAATAGTTCACAAGGTTAACTATTCAGATACAGAAATAATTTCGATCATTACCCGGCTGGCGGCAGTCGGCACTGGAGGCAGATATGGATACACGGAAACAATTGATGCAGGAGCTTGAAGGGGTTATGATCAACTCCTACCGAAAAATGAAGCAGGAGTTCGTAAAAGTGTTAGGTGATGACATAACCGGCAACGAATTTTTGATCCTTAAGTCCCTTAAAGAAGACGGCCGGCAAAAAAGTTCAGCCCTGTCAAAACGGCTGAATGTTTCGGCAAGCCATATAACAGCTGTCACCGACAGCCTCACAAAAAAGGGCTTGATCATGCGCGAACGTTCCAGCAATGACCGCCGCATCGTCGAGTTGGCCATTACGGAAGACGGACTGCAAGTGGTCAAAACAACCCAGCATAAACGATCAGCCTATCTCAAAGAAAAATTCAGTTCCCTGGACAACAATGAAATCAGCCAGTTCATCGAGCTGTTCAAGAAACTTTAAGAGAACATTTGCAACAGATATGTGTGGCAATTGCCAGGCAATAGTAGAGAGGAGCAACATCATGGAACATTTGAATCATCGACAAAAGGTAACAATCATGATCGCCATTATGGCGGCTATGCTGTTCGCTGCTTTGAATCAGACGATTGTCGGTACGGCGCTTCCGCGGATTATTGCTGAACTTGGCGGGATGGAATATTACAGCTGGGTCTTTACAATCTATATGCTGACATCAAGCATCACGGCTGTCCTTGTCGGCAAGCTCTCCGATATACATGGGCGCAAGCCGTTTATTTTATGGGGCATCATCGTGTTTGTCGCAGGGTCTTTCCTTTCCGGGCTTTCAGCAGACATTTTCCAGTTGATTACATTCAGGGGCCTGCAAGGATTTGGGGCCGGTATGATTATGTCCACTTCCTTCACGGCGGTCGGGGATCTCTTTTCACCGCGGGAACGCGGCCGCTGGCAGGGATTGATGAGTGCGACATTCGGCCTTGCCAGTGTGTTCGGACCGACACTTGGCGGCTGGATTGTCGATAACGCTGACTGGCACTGGGTATTCTGGGTCTTCCTGCCATTTGGAATTGTTGCCTATGTCCTTATTCTGAAGCTATTCCCTGTCATGAAAGCGCAGGAGAAAGAACCGGTGGACTATTTCGGATCAATCTTGCTTACCACCACCATCGTACCGATGCTTCTCGCTTTCACATGGGCAGGCAATCAATATGAGTGGGCTTCCGCTGTTATTATCGGGCTGTTTGTCTCTGCCCTGGCGTCACTATTCCTGTTCATCGCAGTCGAGAAACGCGCAGCAAGCCCAGTGCTTCCGCTGAGTCTTTTTAAAAACAGCATCTTTACCCTTTCGAATATCGTCGGATTCATTCTTGGTGCCGGCATGTTTGGAGCGATTATGTTCATGCCGCTTTTCATTCAAGCTGTTATCGGGACTTCTGCAGCCGCTTCCGGCCTGATCATGATGCCGCTCACGTTGAGCATGGTTGCAGCGAGCGCGCTATTCGGCCAGCTCATTACGAAAACAGGCAAGTACAAAGGGTTTGCCGTTGTCGGGCTCGCCCTGATGACAGCCGGAATGCTTTCGCTTTCTTTCATGGATGTCAACACAACAAATATGACAGCTGTCATTAACATGATTGTTGTCGGTTTTGGACTTGGCATAAGTTTTCCGATCTTTACCCTCACCGTCCAAAATGCTGTGGAGCACAAGCTTCTCGGTACAGCGACCGCTGCAACCCAGCTGTTCCGGCAAATCGGCGGCACTGTCGGTGTATCAATCCTTGGGACGGTCATGAGTACCAGGATGACTTCGAAAATGGAAGATCTTGCTCAGGAATCCGGACTGGCACAACAAGGGGCCGGGCTGGCCACGGCCAATCCAGAGATGGCCGCCAAAATGGGCGAATTACAAAATCCACAGGCATTGATGGATGCTGATAAACTTGCTGAGATCCAGGCATCCCTCCCCCCTGAAATGCATGGCATTTTCCAGCAGATGCTGGAGATGTTGAGAGAAGCGCTGAGTTACTCGCTGACAGGTGTGTTTTTGACCGGTGCCGTGATTATCGGCACAGCCGTTGTTCTCACCCTGTTTTTAAAAGAAATACCTCTACGCATGTCAAATCGGGGCAACAGCCCTGAACAAGGCAAAGAAACAGGAACGACGGATAAAACACCGATCGCGCCTCAAGCAGAATAAAAAGTATATGAAAACCCGTTCCAGAAATCAGGAACGGGTTTTTACTTTGATCGCTATACTCGGCAGTGAAAATCCCTCCTGGGTTCTCAGCCTTTTTCCGCAGCAGCAAGTGCCCCGGTAAATTGCTTGATGATATCCTCTGCTTCCTCAATCCCAATGGATATCCGCACGACTCTTTCGTTTACGCCAATCCGTTCACGCTGTTCATCTGACAGGGCCCGATGAGAAGTCGTCAGCGGATAGGAAACCGTTGTTTCTACGCCAGCAAGAGTTGGAACGATTTTAACCCAGCCCAGCGATTCGAAAAAACGTTCCACATCAAGATGTTCTTCCAGTTCAATCGTCACGATGGCGCCACGGCCCCGTCCTGACACCTGCTCTGGATAATAAACACGCTTTACGTCCTTTCTTTCTTTTAAGGCCCCGGCGAGTGCAGCAGCATTTTCACATTGCTTCGTCATCCGAAGCCCTAACGTCTTAACGCCCCGCTGTGCCAGCCATGCCTCAAACGGACTTAAATTTGACCCGAGACTGACGATTTTCTGCCTGGCCTGCTGAATCAACTCCGTCTTGCCGGCAAGCACCCCTGCGGTGACATCACTATGGCCACCTATGTATTTTGTGGCACTATGTACCACAAGGTCAACCCCCATTTCATACGGCTGCAGCAAAAATGGTGTTGCAAACGTATTATCAACCATTGTCACCACCCTGTATTTTTTACCGAGTTCAACCAGAACGGCCAGATTCTCCACCCGCAAAAACGGATTTGAAATCGTCTCTGAATAAACTAACCTCGTATTGGGCTGAATCGCCGTTTCAACTGCCTGTTTATCCGTGAAATCGACGAAGGACACCTCAATACCCAATCGGCTCAGTTCCCCAGATAAAAGGTGAAACGTTCCGCCATACAGGTCTTCCGCAGCAACAATATGATCCCCGTGCCCTGCAATCGCTAATATCCCCGCTAAAATCGCCGACATGCCTGATGACGAGGCAACTCCGGCAGGCGCATTCTCAAGCGCCGCGACCGTATTCCCCAATTCATCCGGATTCGGATTCCCATTCCGTGAATAAAGATAAGATGCTTCCCCACTATAATAAGACTCGAGTTCACGCAAATTATTAAAGGTGAAGGCAGATGTCTGGTAAATGGGGGTCGTTTTACTGTTTACCACTTTTTCCTGATTAAGCTTCTGGTGCACCACTTTCGTTCCAAACGATACGTCCATCGTAATCCTCGCTTTCCCACTATACTGTTTTACATCATTGAACCATAGAATTCCGCAAAAAAACAGTCATCCTTCATACTGAAAAACATGAAACTTTCCCTGTTTTTGCAGCAGAAAGGCATGTGACACGCAAAAGAGGCACCAAAAAAACACACCAAGTTTTCAAAAGAAAAAACCCAGTGTGTTTTCATATTTGCAGCCCTGAATGAACCCATTGCTTTCATCAGGGGCAAGCTATTCTATAGGATTAAAATGAAGGGGTTCGGCAAATTCATCCTTTCTGCCGAATTTCAGCTCATTCACTTTATCAATAAGCGGTGTGATAAATTCAGGTTTTACTGGCGGGTGGCATTCTTCCGCAGGAAAAGCAAAACCCTTTTGTTTTTTGGCAAAATGGCCGATCAACTGGTTCAGCCAGTGGGCAGCTTTATCCGAGAAATCCAGCTCCTTCACATTCAATCGGCCGGGGAGCGGCAGATAAAATAACCTGTCCGTCACCTGCTGTGGGAGCGATAGGTCATACAGTTCCTGAATGACAGGCTCACCTGGTGATGATGCCGAAATGGAATAAACCATCACATTTTTCATCCTCAGAACATCCCAATGTTCAAGCAGAAACCCCATATCTTTCACCTTGCCGCTGCGGGTGATGGTGCCAAAGATGATTGTTTCATAACGGTCAAGCACTGCACGGTCTGCGTCTTCAAGAGCCATCATATCCGAATCGACCACTTCATGAATCCACTCAGCATACTGCCGGGTCATCCCGTACTTTCGTCGGTACAAAATCAATATGTCCAAAGACCGTTTCTCCTCCTCAAACGCAATTTTATGCGATCCCCTGTCAATAGAATACGCATAGCCGTTTAAGTCCTATACATCCATTTTAATTTTTATTTGCAATTCCTGCACGGGATCCACATAGCAAAAACCCGGATTTACTCCGGGTTTCAGCTTTATGCGCCTGGTTTGGCAGTTAAAAAGGCTATTTTCATTTAATAACAGCATTTGTCTCTTTATTTCTCTGAAGAACAAAAGATATCGACCGGTTACATTCAGTGGATTGTAAGATCGGAACCCCCTGAATTGGATAATCCGGATAACAGCGGTTTAAGGACATCACGTGATATGTTGTCTTTCTGTCCAGCTGCCTCAGAAGTTTTTCTCCCCAATACCGCATGCTGAAGCTTTATGAACCGATACCTCGCCTTATCTTTCCAATCCAGGGCTTCATAACATTTTTCTCCAGGGAACGAGTAAAACCTTACTTTTTCTGTTATCCGTTCCGGAAATGTCTCCCGATAAATATGGTCAATCTTCTCCGGGGGCAGCGGAAGGTTTGAAGCCGCAAACACAATGACATTTTTCAGGCGGAGCCTAGACCAATTCCGCATAAGAAAATTGCTTACAGGAAACCTGCTGCCTGTACAGTAAGTTCCGAAGATGACGGTGTCATACATTTTCAAATCATCAGGATCCACTTGCTCAAACATTTTGACATCTGCTGTCGCTGCTTCACCCAGCCATTCGGCGTAACGCTTGATATCACCGTATTTGCTTTTATATAAAATCAACGTTTTCACCTGCATAGCCCCCACAATCCGGTTTTAATCTGCCCCAATTGTAGCCAATAATTGTTAAACAACTGTTAAGCCATCGTTAAGGAGACATTTAGTTTCCAACTGGCAGGAAAGGGATTCAAGCGCCTTTTGCCGAAATACCATCTGAGTAAAATTCGAAAGGGGACTGACCCATTGATTGAACTATTGCCTTTGTCACGAGAAGATTTCCCAGTGATTGTGGAATGGAATCGGGAAACGTCACCGGAGTTTTTGACCCAGTGGGCAGGTCCCGTTTTTTCATACCCGCTGACAGAAGAGCAACTGGCAGACTTTTGGGCTTCCGAAAAGGAAAAGAAAGACCTCTCGATGTATTTTTATAAAATTGCGGACAGCGACACCGGGCACATGATCGGCGTTGTGGAACTGGGCAAAATCGACCAGCAGAACCACCAGGCCCGCATCGGGAGATTCCTGATCAACAAACAAGCCCGCGGGAAAGGCATCGCCGGAATCGTACTCGACAAACTGTTTGAATTTGGCTTTTCTGACCTTGGCCTGCATAAAATCACTCTCGGCGTGTTTGAATTCAACAAAGCAGCCATTGCAGCCTACGAAAAAGCCGGCATGAAAAAAGACGGCCTGCTGCGTGATCACCGCCGTGTCGGTGACAAGTACTGGAATTTGTATGAGATGAGCATTCTGGAAAACGAATGGCGCGGAAACAATGGTGAAGCTGAATAGAGGATGCCTTTGTTTTTATGGAGTAGTCCGTTTCCATATCTGGAATTAAGGGTGAGTGTGGATTTGGGAGCCATAGGGTTTCGTTCCTTTTTTAGAGCTGGTGACCCGTGTTTGGGCACGCATAGCGGTTTTCGTTCCCTTTTTCACGCCGGCGAACCCATCTCGGGAGCGCATATCGGTTTTCGTTCCCTTTTTAACGCTGGCGGTCCCGTCTTGGGCACGTATATCGATTTTCGTTCCCTTTTTCATGCTGGTGGTTCCGCCCTGGGAACGCTTATCGGTTTTCGTTCCCTTTTTCATGCCGGCGTTCCCATCTTGGGAGCGCATATCGGTTTTCGTTCCCTTTTTCATGCTGGCGTCCCCGTCTCGGGCACGCATATCGATTTTCGTTCCCTTTTTCATGCTGGTGTTTCCGCCCTGGGAACGCTTATCGGTTTTCGTTCTCTTTCACGCCGGCGAACCCGTCTCCAGCACACATATCGGCCGCCATACCGGCCTCTTTCACCATCCCCTCCATACTGCCGGTTACCCAACACGGCTGTCCGGCACTCCAAACAGAACCGATGCCCTTCTTCCCATCAAATCCGAACACAAATAAAGCGCCTGGATTGAACCAATCCAGGCGCCCCAAAAACACTTATTAAGAAACCAAATGATACCTACTCGATTTCCTCTCCGTTCCCCGACAGGATTTTGGCCTGATCGTTCTCATAGCCGATTTCATAAGTGACCCGGTATTTGCGATACTGCTCTTTTCCATCTTTACGCTCAAGCGCTGAGATGACCGCAACAGCTTGCGCCTGATCGCCGGTTGCCGTAACCTCAAGATTATCGACTGTCACACGCTTGGTCGGAATGTAGCCTTCCCGGAATTCTTTGTAGGAATTGCTCGCCTGCCAGCTGCTGCCAAGCAGAGAGTATGCTGTGACGTAATCGCCGTAGTTCAGGCTTTCATAAAAATACGTAACGAGATAGCGGGCGAGACCGGCGATTTCCCCCTCGGTTTCAACAGGCTTGTCTCCGGCAGCATGTCCGCTGCTCGCCTCAGGCTTTATGGTTTCCGGCACGTCGCTCATCGGCTCACTTGACCACTTCTCAATCAACGGCAGGTAATCGATGATTGGGACACTGAAGCCAATTGTCCCTTTTTCCGCTTCAGCTGAGTTGATGCCGATCACTTCGCCGGTTTCTTTCAGGATCAGCGGCCCACCACTGTTTCCAGGAGCGATCTGTGCTGAAATCTGGTAAACATCCTCATAATTGTACGGAAAAATTTCAAAATCTCTGTCTGTTCCGCTTATAATGCCGGTTGTGACGGTATTTTGCAGGCCGAACGGACTTCCAAGAGCAAGGACCTCGTCACCGAGCTCGGCCCGCTTGTCCTGCTTGATTTCCAGCGGCTCACTTCCAGCCAAATCCGGAACCCTTACAAGAGCTACGTCTTTTTCTTTGCCAATGCCAATGACCGTACCTTCATAGACATTGGCATCGGTTGTTTTGACGTTGACCTTTTTGGCGCCTTCGACAACATGTGCGTTTGTGACGACATCACCTTTTTCATTATATAAAAATCCCGATCCGATCGAGCTGGTTGCCTCGACTTCAATCATCATGACACGTTTCTGGCTGTCAAAGATGATTTCTTTCAGTGCCTTTTCCTTCGTCTCTTCAGATTCAATTTGATCTGTGTCTGCAGGTTGAGCCAGCTTCGCTTCTGCACTTAATTGTGATGGCAATTCATCATTCAAGTACAGGAAAATGGCGATGCCTCCGCCCCAGATGATCAATGTGGCGATGATGCCTGGTATCCACTTTCCCATAATCCATCTCCTTCTTACTTGACGACCCATGATAAATCATCGACGACCGCTTCGGCTTCTTTGATTGGATCGGTATCTTTTGATACACCGTAATACCGTTTTTCAAAAAAGCCTGTCTCACCAGGTTCGATGGAATACGGATAAACGACTGCCTCATCTTCTCCGATGAAGCTGCCCTGTTTCTCATTTACAGAATAAGCAACTTCCACCGATTCGACAGGGCGGGTGCCCGTATTTTTCACTTCCCCGGTGATTGTCAGGTCACCATATTCATCCAGTTCCGCCTTTATAGTTTCGACCTTCACAGCTTCATTGCGATTTTTCATTTCTTCCCGTGCGGCTGCCACCATCGCTTCTTCAATCCGCTTTTGTTCAGCCTGTTCAAATTGCTGCTGTTCACTTTTGATTTTTTGGCTGAAAGTCACAAGTTTTTCCTGATTTCCGGCATATTGCATCGCCCGGCGAATGATGCTCTCCGCCTCGGAAAAATGTTTGGCTTTCAATTTTCCCGCCGCTTCCTCAATACTGATATCTACAATACGGGTGATAATATCTTGTTTCACTGCGTCCGCTTCCTTCGAAGAAAGCGTACTAACCGCCGACAGCTTTACAGACAGCTCATCAACTGTTTCGAGGTCTTGCAGCTCGGTTTTTATCTTCCCGATTGTCACTTTGCTTTCAGAATCGGCGACTTTCGCATAAAAATGTTCAGTCAGTACACCATTATTCTCTGCCAGCGACTTTTTCAGTCCGGACAGCACATTCGATGCTTCTCCGTATTTCTTTTTTTGAATGTATGCTGCCGCTTTTTCCAACTCTTTTTCAAAAACGATTGCCGCCTGGACAGCTTCCATATCCTCTTTCACAGGCTCAAATTCAGGCCGCCGCTCAGCTGCCTTTTGCAACTGCTTTTCAGCCTGTTCATAGTTTCCTTCTAGCGCTTCAGCCTCAGCATTCGTTAAAAGATTAAGAACTTCTTCATTTATGTTTTTTTCGTACGAGTAGTAGTAAAATAATCCTACCGCTGCAATAAGCAGGCTGATGGCAGGTATTAACCATACAAAAATACTGGATTTGATTATTCCGTTCTTTTCTTTAAGTTGGCTTCGCTGCGCTATTTCGTTTTCCAGCTTTGCGCCGCAATGGGGGCAAAAAGAAGCATTCCCATCGTAGTTCTTTTCGCAAGACCGACAATACACAGCTTTTCCTCCCTTACTGAATCTCTCCTATTTGCAGCTGTACAGGACAGGTGCAAAATGTGTCAATTTTTAGTATACCTGAGTGGCAGGAATACGACTATAGGCAGTTTTAACTTTTTAATGAGATTGTTAGATTTCTGAGACATTTCTTGCTTTTCAAGGAAATCTCGGAAAAAGAGAGAATATAGTACCTAAAGGGTTTCTTCCTTTAAACGGGGGGCGAAAATATTGAAAGGATCTGCTCTGATTCTCACACTCCTCATCCACCTGGCTGCCGGGACGCTGCTCGTACTCAGTATCGTATACATTCCAGAAACACTGTTGCTTACCAGGCTTGTGCTTCTTCTATATGCACTATTTGCAACAGGTGTGCTCGTTATGGCCGAGGAGCTTTCGAAAACGATCTACTTGCTCGGCACCATTTTGCTTTTTGCGGCGGCGGGAGGAATAGCATTCTATGAAGAAGGCTTCTCCCCCCTTTCCGTTGCCGCACTGACCCTTTTTCTTAGTTTTTTACTTGGAAACTATCTGTTTTTGTTTAAACAATCCGGGGCTGAATGAGTGGATCTGGTTCGGGAGATCTGCAAGGAATTAGCGGCCCGGGAGCTTTGTCAGCGCGGCTTTCACGGGGATTAGAGGCCATCGGATCCATATCCAGTGGCCCTATTCAGGGGCCGGGTTAAATAGAGGCACTAAATCTTCATTTCTGCATTCTGAATGCCTGGTGTTTTATAGGGGACTGAATCATTATTCAGTGCGCCTATTCCGCTTTCACGATGAGTTAAACGCACTGAATCATTATTCAGTGCGCCTATTCCGCCTTCGCGACGAATTAAACGCACTGAATCATTATTCAGTGCGCCTATTCCGCCTTCGCGATGAATTAAACGCACTGAATCATTATTCAGTGCGCCTATTCCGTCTTCGCGATGAATTAAACGCACTGAATCCTTATTCAGTGCCCTATTCCCCTTTCCAGATGAATTATAAGCACTGAGCCATTATTCAGTCCCTCGATTCCCGATCCTGACCAAAACCCCTATCAGCATTCACACAAATAAAAAAAGACCAAATCACCCAACGATTTGGTCTCCTCATCCACTTGCTATTCCCCATGTTTCTCCGCTGAAAAAAGAATCCTCTTTTTATTCATCCTTTTTCACGTTCACTGCAATCCTGTCATCTGTGCGGTACTTGAAGGTGACCGTATCTTCAGAAGCTGCAGGCACTTCGACCCAGAAAACGATGGCGGACGAGCTTTCTTTTTCATAGTCATGGCTCGTGTCGACCATTTTCCAGTGCCTGTCATAGATGTGGTGGGTAATCTTCAACAATGCTGTTTCATCTTTTTGATTCCGGATGTTATATTCGTATGTTTCATAGCCGTACCCTTCAACTGATTTCCAGCTGTCAGCCTTCCAGCCTTCACATCTGATGTCGAACGCATCGCCAAGGTAGAGCTGTACGGTCTCATTTCTCGGGGTATGCCCGATAGCATCTTCACCGGCAAATTCAAGCGAATGATCATCCGGATCGGTCTGGTACACCTTTATCTTCCCTTTAGGAAGGGGCATGCCGAGGTTTGCTTCCGGTGTGTTCCGGAATTCTAGGATGATTCTTGCTCCGTCATAATGCCTCGTATATTCATAGAATTTTTTAAAAGGGACATTGGCAGCCTGGAGGAAGTTCACCTGTTTTGATTGGTTATTTCTCAATGTGGACGTCCTCTGCAGTGTGTACATGTGATGATCGGCAAAGGCTTTTTCGGTAAATCCTTCTTCACTCATTTTCACATTTGATTCGTACACAACCGGATAGTCGAAATCGTCTTCCTCTTCGATTCTCCGGACTTCCCCGGCAATCAGCTTGATCCGGGCATCCTCATATGTCGTTCCCGAATGATTGTCGATGGTGACCCATCCGGCCAGCTTGAACGCCTCTTCACCGAGCTCAAACACATAATCAGCGGTCCAATCAAGTCCTTTCGTCAAGTAGGATACGTTGATTTCCTCCGCCGTTTGCGGCACAACCTTCCAGATCAGCGACGGGCGCACAATCAACTCGCCTGGAAGACCGGGCAAAATCAATTCGCCTTCCGGGTCAACAACGATTTCCTTCGTTTGAATGTTTTCCATGACCAGCCCGCTGCTGACGCTGAGGAGCCGGTATTCCTGCTTTGCCTTCGTCTTGCTGTCCATAATGTAAACGTGCTGATCAAGGTATTTTTCCAGCAATTTTTCCTTGCTGACAAGATCATAGTCATAATTCATTTCCAGCAGCTTCAATCCATCGACCAAAATCGAATCCGTTTCGATTTTTTCGGCTACATCGAGATAATGAACTTCGGCGGTGTCGCTGGTCACATTCACATTCCTCGTCTCTTTCACCACTCCGAAGTTGCCGTTATAAATGGTGATTGCCAGCCGGCTTCGGTCTTTCATAGTTGTTTGCAGACGCATAATCGTGTCCCCCTTATCATTCATCTCACTTTACACTATTAGGCATGCCTCGGGCTAAACCCTTTTTTAAGGCTATAAAATGACGGTTCTGATTTACACTCAGGGACTGATTTCCCCATGATGCATTTACAGTATTTCCCTTGCTGAGGACTGCCTGTAGACGGTCATACCGTTTGTGCACCATTCCCTTGTTTTTGGAGTTTAATGGATATTCACAGCCTTCCTAAGCAAAAAGCAGCATGTCAGAGAGGATGCCCTCCTGCTGACAGCTGCCATCAGTAACCTTTTTTCAGCCCTTCCGTAATGGAGCGGACCATGTGGTATGGTGAATTTTCAAAGAGGGAAACAACATTGAGCGGATAGATTTTCGGGAACAGCCGTTTCTTTATCTGGCGCGGCGGTACGCCCTGCTCATATAAGCCTTTGACTTCTTCTTCTATGGCTGTAAGGTAATTCAGTTTCTCGCGGAGGACCCCTTTTCCATCAGCTATGAAACCGGAATGCGAACAAATGAGTTCCTCGAAATCATATTCAAGGACGGTTTGAATCGATTTCACCATTTGCGGGACAGACTCAAAAGCAAACATGGACTTTGGGTGGCTGGTCAGATAAAGGTCGCCGCTGAAAAGTCTCCCGTTTTCCCTTTCCAGTAGCGCCACATGGTCATGGGCATGGCCCGGCGTATGGATGATGTCGAAAAGGTGGTGTTCCGTTTCAATCTTTTCCGGCATATCCTGCGGGCGAAAAGCTTTTCTCTGCCCCCAGAATATCCTGCGGTATAACGGGAGCCGGGCATCCATCTCTGCCTGCGGATGGCCGGTTTTATGCAGATAAAGCGGAATGTCTGTATGCTTTTGGAGCCAGGCAGCCATACCTGTATGGTCTTCATGGTGATGGGTAAAGACCGCCTGCTCCACTTTCCGGCTGTTGAAAAATTGGATGAAATCCCTGCTTAAACGGGATGGACCCGTGTCAATCAGCAGTCCGTCTATATAAAAATAGTATACGCTCATTGCCACATTAAACCTTGCTACCCGTGATTGGACCATAATCAGCCCGTCCCGTTCAATCATCTTCACAGCGGCTCCTCCTTGAATGAATAGCTATTCAGTTTCCTGCTCTTCTATTTTAGCATACCTATCAGGGATGATTGCCGATTTTACATAATCCGAGGCTTCTGCCAGCCTTTGCACCAGGCTTTCACTCGATTTCCGCCTGTTCCTGCTCTGTCGGCAGCAAGATCGTCACTTCTGTCCCTTCATCGATTTCACTCTCAATTTGGAGCGAGCCTTTATGAAGCTCAATGTTTTTATAGCTTGTCATCAGGCCGAGCCCGGTCCCTTTTTCTTTCGTTGAATAAAAAGGTTCACCAAGGTGTTTAAGGCGGTCTTCCGGGATGCCGGATCCGTTGTCCTTCACTTTTATTTCCACCATATTATCATCTGCCTGTTTGGCGGTTACCGACACTGTCCCTTTAGCATCGAGCGACTCCAGGCCGTTTTTTATGACATTGATAAGCACTTGTTTCAGTAAGCCGGGTTCACACTCGATGTCACCGATGCCAGGATCTATGTCACAAATAATCTGATGGTTATTCAGCTGGGCCTGTGTTTCCAGCAATGTGACCACCTGTTTGATGAGCTTTACGAGACTGGTCCGTTCAAAGTGGATGTCCACCTTCGGCTTTGCCAGTGTAAGGAATTCATTGATGATTGTTTCCACACGGTCCAATTCCTCGAAAACGATATCTGTATAAGAGTCACTGTATGTCTTTGTCTCTTTAAATAATTGCATGAACCCTTTTACAGATGTTAACGGATTTCGGATTTCATGCGCTACGGCTGCAGCGAGCTGGCCCACCATCGAAAGCTTTTCAGAACGCTGCAGCCACTGGTTCATCTTATTCCGTTCCGTCACATCACGGACAATGGCCTGCACAGCCGGCCGGCCGTTAAAGTGAGTATTGAATGCTGTCACTTCTACTTCAATCGGAGTGCCGTCAACCGCTGCCAGTTCCGTTTCGAACCGCTTCCCTTCAAAAACGGCAGCCGCATATTCTTCAGGGTAGCTCCGGACCGGCACGCGTTCCGGTTTTATGAAAAAATGGGACGTGTCCATTCCTTCAATTTCGTGGGGGGAGCTGGCCCCGAGCATCCTGGCAAATGCCGGATTCACATAAATAAAACGCTCATCATGGACAAAAATTCCATCCGGTGCATGTTCAACAAGACTGCGGTACCGTTCTTCACTTTCTTCAAGATCCTGCAGCATCTTTTTCCGCTCGGTGATATCCTGCACCTGTGAATAGATAAAAAGATCCCCGTCAGTCCCGTCTTGAATGATGGAGGCATTCAGCAGCCCCCACCGGAAGCCGCCTCCCTTTCTGCGATACCTCTTTTCCATCTGGTAATGGCTGATTTCCTGGCGGCGGAGCATTGCAAACCGCTCCTCATCCGAATCGTAGTCATCCGGATACGTGATTCCGTAAACGCCCATTTCCTGAATCTCTTCTTTCGAATACCCCGTAAACTCACAAAATGCCTTGTTCACTTCAGCAATGCTGCCATCCATATATAAAAGCGCCTGTCCGACACCGGACTGGTAAAATGTTTCTGCAAATAATGAATGATCTTTCATAGAACCTCTCCTTCAAGCCGCCTGATCCAGGCAGCTGCACCGCGGCAAGGCCGGCAACGCAGTCCGCTTCCCAGTACATTGTGCCCGTTTTGCCGCCCGGCATGCCAATTCGTGACGTATCATTTCTTTTATTATATATTTTCTATATGTGATAAAAAAGGCTTAGCCCCTTTATGTGGATATCGTGCGGTTATCTTCCTGTTTCTCCTATCCCATCAGCCGGACTGCCTGCCAATCCTTAAGCCGAATTCAGAAAAGCACTAGAAGTTTGCGTTTATCCACTATATACTTATGGAAGAATAGATAATACGGAATCTAACGTAAAAAGGAGAAAATGGGAATGAAAACTTTCAAACTGAAATCCTTTTTTATCCTTTCCGAGGAAGGGAACCAATCAAAACTTCATGAGATCCCCCTTGTTGACGGTTTAATTATTAATAGAGAAGAAGCCAACCATAGATGGCTCATTGAAGCCCTTGCCCTTGAAGATGATGTCGCTTTGGTGAAAAAGGAGCTTGACGCCGGCGACTTGAAAGTGGAAGTCACCATTACAAAGAGGGACAATCCGCCTGCTGCATTTGTGGCCAAGCTTCGATCGATCAATAAACTGGAAGAACACGTAAGCGTCCTCCTTGATGCAGTCATGATCCAGGACAAAAAAGACGTCTCAGACCTCCTCTTGAGCGATCTGATTGACGAAGGCTACTCAGGGGACGATTTGCTTGATAAATTTAAGAAGATCAAAAAAGAACGCGGAAAGGAATACCGCGAAAAACTCGCCCATTATTTGCAGGAAAAATAAATGAATGCACGCTTTCCGACAAAGGAAGGCGTGTTTTTTTGCCCTATAGGAAGTTGTTAGCAAGGGCGTCATTCGACGCAGCTTCCGATTTCAAGGATATAGATAAGGGCAACTCCACCTCTGTCTTCGCCTGCTCGCCAATCGGCGAGTTTTCTTTATGCAACTGGAAAAGTCCGTAACATTTTTGGCCCTGGTCCGTATGTAAAAGAAAAGGCAGTGTTTTCTTAGGCAGCAGCTCGTTTTCTAAACAGGCGCAGAATTGCACCGCAAAAATTGCCTAACCTTATCAAGCTGAATGCGACAGGAGGACTGAAAAATGATTGAACAGTTGAATCATCGGCTTGAAGCCGCCAAGGACAAAAAAAGGCATAAACAAAAATGGGAAGCCCAGCTGCAAAGCTACCGGAAAGATTTGGAGGCCAAAAAAGAAGATGCGGACCGCCAGCGGAAGCGGCTCGAGAAGGAAGAGGAAGATGTTGATAAGCTGAGTGGTTTAAGCCTGCAAAGTCTCGTCGCTGCCATTTCGGGATCGAAGCAGGAACGGTTTGAAAAAGAACAGCAGGAAGCAGTCGCCGCCAGGGTGAAATACGATGAGGCAATCCTCGCGGTAAAAGAAATGGAAGAGGAAATCAGTCAGCTTACCGGTAAACTGGAGTCAGTGAAACATGCCGATCTTGAAATCAAGGAGGTTCTGGAAGAAATCGAAAAAGCAATGACCGCAAGCAATTCAGCGTTAACCGGACAATTGTACAGGATCAATGACCAGGCCGCCGAATTCAAGGCATTAAAAACAGAAATTACAGAAGCGGCCACCGCAGGTGAACATGTCATGTCCTCGCTTTCAGCCGCCGAAGAGTCTTTATACAAAGCGAAAAACTGGGGCACGTTCGACCTTCTCGGCGGCGGATTACTGTCAACAGCAGTGAAACACAATCATATCAACGACGCCAGAGATACAATCCATAAAGCCCAAAAGGACATGCGCAGCTTCCAGAAAGAACTGGTCGATATCGATCAAGACCTTCATCTTTCCATTGATATTTCCGGACTCCTTACATTTGCGGATTACTTTTTTGACGACTTTTTCAGTGACCTGCTTGTCCAGGGAAAAATCAATAACGCCCTTGATGAAATGGGCGAACAGAAAGATAAAGTCACGAAACTGCTCACGGACATCGAAACCCTGAAGAAAAATGTTGTAAAAGATATTGAGGATTTTGAAAGGCAGCGGGTGGAATTGCTGGAAAACTCGATTTGAGGCGATTATGGGGTGTAAGCTTCCTGGCGGGATTTATTGCTCAAAAATTGTTCTTCCCATATCTTCAAAAGGAGCTGACATGGTGAAACATGACCTTGCCGTACAATTAAGAGGCTTAGAAGAAAGTCATTTGAAACTCGAAGTCCGCAAGTCCAATGAAAAACTGGGTAACATTCTTGCAGATGACTTCTTTGAAATCGGGAGTTCAGGAAAATTTTTTAATAGAAATGATTGTATCAACGGCGGTGTATCGCTTGATGAATTACACCTCCATGAATTTAAAATTCACCCTCTGGCTCCTGATGTCATCTTAACGACGTACTTCGTCAACAATAAGACGAAAAATAAAAACTCTCTGCGAAGTTCAATTTGGAGGCTCCGAAATGGAAAATGGCAATTGTATTTCCACCAGGGAACGATAACGGATGCACAGGTTGATGACTTGAAAGATTTATTTGAAAAGCGATAAACCGGTTTACATTAAGAAAATTAGCCTATTGGCGAGCCTTTAGGCGAAGACAGAGGTGTAGTTGCCCTTATCTATTTTCATAAATAGGCCGCTGCGACGAAATACTCCCTTCCTGAGGATTTCCTTTATGAGAACTAAAGCACATGGGCCCGCTTAGCGGCGTACCCATAGGCGGGAGGGGTTCACCACTTATGACAATAGCCGCTGGCGCCTGGCGCTCCTGCTGCCAATAGAATAATTGTTTGATTCAATACTTCTATCCAAGTCTAGTGTATCTATCTTGAATGATAGGTCTTGTTTGAAAGGGTGTTGATTAGCTTTCCTAAATTATTCACAGGGGCGATGAGCATTATATTAAAGTAGTTCCTTAGTTTTGTTTACTGTTAGTTATACAACTGAGTGGATTGCAGCGGAAGGCATTCGACTCCTCGAAAATAAAGATCAATTTTCTTCGTGCGGTGTCTATTCTAAGAAGCTTAATCAATGTCCTGCGGGGATAGCGAACAGGGAAGACCCCGCAGGCGCGAGTAGCGCCGAGGAGCATTCCTGTAATAAAGTAATATGCGGATAAATGGAAGGTAGAGCCATG
>JAENYN010000059.1 GCA_016841765.1 Guptibacillus hwajinpoensis | reverse complement strand
TTTAGTTTTCAAAGAACAATTTCGTTGCCGTCGCTTTAATAGCGACTTTATTAATGTACCATGCATAGAAAACAAAGTCAACATCTTTTTACGAAAATGTTTTTTGTTTCCCTCTGTCTCAACGACAGCTTTTATAATATATCATCAACAAAAAACAAGGTCAATACTTTTTATTATAAATTTTATGGAAATCCTTTCAGCCACCGTAAATGGTCTGTCTTCCGTTAAGCCAAGCATTACCAGCGAAAGTAACTCGCTTTCCGCGGGCATTATTAAAATATAAAAACCTTTATGCCCGGCTTTTTCCAGCGCAAATAAAAAAGCAAATGACAAAAGGTCATTTGCTCCTTACGGCACGATGTAATGTGCGATGGCAGCCAGCGCAATCACACCCGGTATTCCGAGGAAACCGGAAATTGCAGCTGTTGCAAGATTTATCGGCACATGCAAGCCGACCGCTGTTCCAAAGGTATTTAAGAAAAAGAGGAACAGGGCGCCAATCAGCATTTTCACTGCGGCTTTCCCCAGAAATCGAAATGGCTTCATCGGCATTCCGATCATCAGCAATAAAAACAACAGGCCGCCTATAATGGAAAAGACAACGATTGGTTCCAAAATCCCACCCCCGGATCAAATATAGACAAGTCCCTTGTTATATCTTATTGACCCGGGACGGGCAATAGAACCGTACACTGTCACCTTTTTAGCTTCCCCATCGAGATGCGGCGCATTTTTACTTCCTTCAATATATAGAAATATTTGCTCTCGGCAAGCCGCAGCGAATGGAGCACTTCCTCCGAGGGATCAACACTTTTTTCCACCAGTGTTTTTTGTTTCATCCACTCTTCTTTCAAGTCGGAAGCAAGTGCCAGCAGCTGTTGGTCATATTCTTTGCGGAGCTTGCCTTTACGGCGAAATATCATGTTGTTCTCCTCCCGCTTGCCCTTCTTATAATTCTCTTCGTCCTTCCAGTGCCTTGGAAAGAGTGATTTCGTCTGCATATTCCAAATCGCCGCCTACCGGCAGGCCATGGGCTATGCGGGTGATTTTGATGCCGGTCGGTTTCACAAGCCTTGATATATACATAGCCGTCGCTTCTCCTTCGATGTTCGGATTAGTCGCGAGGATCAATTCCTGAACCGTGTCATCCTGCAGACGTTTAAGCAGGTCAGGAATATTGATATCCTCCGGACCGATGCCGTCCATCGGGGAAATCGCACCATGCAGCACATGATACATGCCGTTATATTCTTTCATTTTTTCCATGGCGATGACATCTTTCGGATCCTGTACGACACAAATGACGGACTGGTCCCGCGTGTCATCATCGCATACCCTGCACGGATCCTTGTCTGTGATGTTATGGCAAATTGAACAGTGTGTCAGGTTCCGCTTCGCATTGACAAGCGCTTTTCCGAAATCAAGAACATCGTCTTCCTTCATATTTAAAACGAAAAAAGCCAGACGAACGGCCGTTTTCGGCCCAATGCCCGGCAATTTCATAAAGCTGTCGATCAGCTTGGATATCGGTTCAGGGTATTGCATTCACGTTGCTCCTTCCAAAAATTAAAACATTCCAGGTAAATTCATGCCTTTTGTGAATTGACCCATTGTTTCGTTTGCTGTATCGTCCACTTTTTTCAGGACTTCGTTCGTTGCTGCCAGAATCAAGTCTTGCAGCATGTCGATATCATCCGGATCAACAACTTCCTCTTTAATCTGTACATCGATGATTTCTTTATGGCCATTGGCAACAACTGTCACCATACCGCCGCCAACTGTCGCTTCAAATGTTTGTTCCTTCAGTTCTTCCTGTGCTTTTTCCATTTTCTTTTGCATTTTTTGCATCTGTTTCATCATATTTTGCATATTTCCCATTCCACCGCGCATCGTAACGCCTCCTTGATTGTTTTAATCCTGTATTTCTATTAATTCAGGACCGACGAGTTTCTTTGCTTCGGAAATGAGCGGGTCTTCCTCCGCATCACTGCTTTCAGGAGCATCCGGCTCGCCTGCCCGCTGTTCACTTATAAAGTCTTCCCGCAGTGTTTCCCAATCGCTGAAAGGAATGGTCACCATCTGCAAGGTTTTTCCGGTCATCTCAAAAATATGCCTTTCAAGCATGGTCTGGACATTGTTTTTGTTATCGGCAGCCATCTGGCAATGAATTTCATACTTAAAGGCAAGAACAAATGCCTGGCCTGAAGCGGCAACCGGTTCGCTGTCAATGAGCGTGGCGTGTGCAGAGATCTTTTCCTGCTTGAGCCGTTCCATAACATCTCCCCAGCGGCTTTTCAGCTGTTGGAGGTCCTGTTTTGTCGCCTTTTTCAGGATTTCCCGGATTCGCCCGGACGGCACTTTAAAGCCCCCACGGTTGGATCGGGCCGGACGCCGCTCTTTTTCCTGGCGGGCCGGTTCTCCTGTGTTTGCCTGGACACCTGTTTCTTTAAGTTTCTTCAATTCGCTTTCAAGCTGTGTGATCCGGTCGAGCAGACCCTGCACGGCACCCTGGTCGCCAGCCGGCTGTGCTGCCGGAGACGGGGCGCCGCCCTGTGCAAGCTTTACGAGGGCAAGCTCAAGGAAAATTTTTGAGTGGGTCGTCCATTTCATCTCTTGCTGGCTATGGTTCAGCTGTTCAATGACATTGTATATCCACGCTGCAGGTGTTCTCTCGGAAAGCCCTTTGAACGCTGCATCAACCGAAACGCGCTCAAGCACTTCTTCGAGATTTGGTGCTGTCTGGTGCAGCAGCATATCCCGAAAGTAATAAATCAAATCCTCGAGGAAGCGCTTCGGGTCTTTTCCGCTCTGCGCCAGCTGATCGACGATTTTAAGCACGCGCGGAACATCCTGATCGAGCAGCGCTTCGGCAATGCCTGATAGGTAACTTTGTGAAACGGCTCCTGTGACTGACAGGACATCTTCAAGTTTCACGGTGTCTTCACTGTATGAAATCGCCTGGTCAAGCAGGCTGAGTGAATCGCGCATTCCGCCCTCCGCTGCCCGCGCCACCATGTTCAGCGCTTCATCTTCCGCGGCAATTCCCTGTTCATCGACAATCATTTTCATGCGCTCGACCATCGATTGGACCGGAATGCGCCGGAAATCAAAACGCTGGCAGCGGGATACGATGGTCAGCGGTATTTTATGGGGCTCGGTCGTCGCCAGAATGAAAATGACATGTTTTGGAGGCTCTTCGAGTGTTTTCAAAAGGGCATTGAAGGCTCCGATGGAAAGCATATGAACCTCGTCAATAATGTATACCTTATAGCGGACCGCACTCGGTGCATACTTTACCTTGTCGCGGATATCACGGATTTCATCCACTCCATTATTTGAGGCGGCATCGATTTCAATCACATCGTTAATTGATCCATCGGTGATGCCGCGGCAAGACGCACACTCGTTGCACGGTTCGGCGACAGGCGCCCGTTCACAGTTGATCGCCTTGGCAATGATTTTCGCTGCACTCGTTTTACCTGTTCCGCGCGGCCCTGAAAATAAATAGGCATGGGAAAATTTATCATGTAAAAGCGCATTTTGCAGCGTTTTTGTAATATGCTCCTGTCCGACCACATCCCTGAAGGTTTGCGGGCGCCAAACGCGGTATAAAGCCTGGTAACTCATCTCCCATGCGCTCCTTTTATTGCAATTCATTATTGTGCGGGAAGCATGTTATGTTCTTCCCATACTTTTCTATTATACCTGATTTCCATGCCTGTTTTCAAAACGTTCAACCGTTTTTCTCGAAGGTTTTGCACGATCTTCACAGTACTATCAGGCGGATGCTTGCAATTATATAAAAAAACGCCCACCCTGATGAGTGAGCGATTTTTATAAAGTTAAAGCCGTGCACCTTCCGTCGATCGATGTCCCCAGGCGTTACTTAAGCAGTTGGCTCGGCCCAGGCTTCCCCGCGGCACACGAGAGTGGCCACTTACTGCTGCTTCCTTCCGGACCTGACAGGGTTCATGGGTTCCCGTTGCGCAGGACCCGGACGTCAACGCCACTTACTTAAGGCAGCCCTGAGGATCACCGACCTCGGGAAGGGATTCGGCCTCGCTATAGCGGATTGCGAGTACAGGGCACCGCTACCTCCCCGCTTAGCACGGCAAATTTGAGAATAATTTTATTGGCGCCGTTAACGACGCATAACCTAGTATAGCCTTTTTATCGTAAAAAATCAAGAGGCAGCCAGGAATTCACTAAGGCTCAGCTGTCGGCCTGGTTTTTGCGGGCTTTCTTTTCCTGCCGCAGTTTCCTGAAAAAATCGCTCAGCAAGTTCCCGCATTCTTCTTCAAGGACGCCGCCTTCCACTTCAGCTTGATGATTGAAACGGTCATCCTGAAGCAGATTCATCAATGTGCCTGCACAGCCGCCTTTCGGATCATAAGCTCCAAAGACCACCCGATCCACCCTTGAGAGCATGATGGCGCCTGCGCACATCGGACACGGTTCAAGCGTCACGTATAAAGTTGTACCCGGCAGCCGCCAGGATCCAAGTTTCCGGCATGCTTCATCAAGGGCGATCATTTCGGCATGAGCGGCAGACCGCTGTTCGGTTTCCCTTATATTATAACCCGCGGCAATCACTTCTCCATCCTGAACGATGACTGCCCCGATCGGGACTTCACCGAGCGCTTCAGCCTTTTTGGCTTCCTCTATTGCCCTGCGCATGAATTCTTCGTCTTTCAGCATTGCCCAAGCTCCTTCTATCGGTATGATAGCAGTATACCGGAAAAGAAAAATGAAAGAAAGCGCAGGGCGCCCGCTTAGCGGCGTACGCATAAGCAGGGGTACCCGCAGGAAGGTAGTCTTTCCTTCTAGAGGGGATCACTGCTTATGACGATAGCGGCTGGGGCCTGGAGCTGGATAACTCCCTTCTCGCTTTTTATCCACAACACAAAAATTTTATAACTTCCTAAACATTAAGAAAAAGCAGCCTGTGCGGCTGCTTCACTTCCGTACCACGATTTCTTCATCCAGCATCGGCCATATAGCCGGGTCTTCCATGCCAAGACGCCAGAGTGCGATTCCTTTGATGCCGAGTTCATCGGCAAGTGCGGCTTTGGCCTTGATGCTGTCACGGTTTTCAAACCAGACTTCATGGCGCTGGCCGTCCTCGTCTGTGTAGGCGAACATCGGTGTTTGCGTCTTTTCGTCAAACATAATTTCTTTATTATATTTTTCAGCGCGCCTTATCGCCATATCGTATGTCACATAAGAGCTCTTATCTGTATCCAGGTTGAAGTCAAAACCGAAAACCGACACTGCCCCGACGATTTTTTCCTTTGGCATTTGCGTCATGGCATATCGCAACACCGTTTCCATCCGTCCGATCGATACGACCGGTCCCGGTCCGCTTCCCGGCCAGCCGTGTTCATTGTACAACATGACGACAAACTGATCGACTGCTTTGCCAAGCGCCGGATAGTCGAAGGGCTTGGCGAACACGCTTGGATCTTCCGCACTCACTTTGGACGGGACTGCAGTTGAAAAAAAGTAGCCCCTTTCCCTTAGCGTCCGCCCGATTTCATCATAAAGGAGCGTCAGCCGATCGCGGTCCTCTTCATACACGTCTTCGATATCGATATCAACACCATCCAAATTGTACTTTTCAATCAGCTCCACCAGATTCAAGGCAAACGCCGTGCGGTTCGCCGGCTCAGACACGAGCGTTTTTACGACTTCTTTGGAAGGGGTGGTATCTCCCCGTTTGTAAAGGAGATTATGAACGACGGCAAGAATCTGTACGTTATTTTGGTGAGCGATTGTTACAAGTGTATTGATCTCTTGATCAGTAAACTGGCCGAACTTTTCAATTTCGGTCGGATTCTCAAGGTCGATCCGGAACAGGAACAGGCCGAGTGACGATAGTTCTCCTGTATTGCGGACGAACGACTTGTACGAGCTCGGCAGCTGCGGCCCTTCAGCAAGCGTGTAATAGCCATATATATCCACAATCGGCTGGGAACCGTCATAGGCCCGCAACGATGACACTTTGTTGGATATCCAGGCTGTGTCACCGTTAAAAATCCTGACCTTATACCAACTGTCCTGGACTCCGATCACCGGCAGGCGGGCATCTTTGGCCATTTGGACTACGACATCATTCACCATGCTCGGCCCGCTGCGGATATTGGCAATCCGGGCAGTGACGATAGCTTCGGAATAAGCGGGGATGACAAGAGTTTGTCCGACATCAAGGGCAGTACCCGATAAATCATTGAGGTTGACAATGCTTTCAACCGTTGTGTTGAACTGCTGCGCAATGGCATAAAGCGAGTCACCGGATTTTACAGTATAAGTCGTGACAGCCCTGTTTTGCCTGTTTACATTATCTTGATTGACTTGATCAACTTGACTGTCTTCATTGCCTTGATTGCCGGTCCGCAATCGCTGGCCGACATAAATGAGGTCCGAGGATAATTGGTTGTCAGCTTTCAATTTTTCGGGGCTGGTTCCGTATCTTTGTGCAATCGACCAGAGCGACTCACCCGGTTGCACAGTATGCCCGTCAGAGGGCTCGAGCGGCACGATAAGCTGCTGATTGACATAAAGCATATCCGAACGCAACCCATTCCTTCCTTTCAATTCAGCGATGCCCGTTCCAAACCGGCCGGCAATTGACCAGAGGGAATCACCAGGTTTGACTATATACACACCCTCCTGTTGCTGAGGCACATTCATCACCCTTTCATAATGGCTCTATCACCACTATATTCAGGGAAAATAAAAATCTTTCATTTTATCCGGAAAAAGACGGATTTTTATGTAGAAAAGCAAAGGGCACCCACGGGAAAAAGCTTTACGGAATGTCGCATTTCCCCCGTTTTCACGCCTTAACCAGGCCTTTTCACTCCAAACGGAATGACTTTCACTCGGAAAAAGTCCTGTATCATGCGGATGCCTGCCCGTTTCAAGCCAACCTCCGTCTTTCACGCTGAAACGCAATCGATTTGCGCCGCAAGCTGGCGCTTTGACACCAATCGCCCCTCTGCCGCGGCCCATTTTCCAAGCATAAAAAAGCCCGGTGTGTTTCCACCGGACTGTAAATTTTCGTTAATAAAGCATTAGCCCATCGGGACTTTTTGATCCATTCGGCCATTCATGTCAATCATGAAGCCGATTTCGCGCCCGAGCAAGCCGGATAGTTCTTTAGCTTTTTTCTGTCCTTCTGATTGAATCTGTTCAATTGTAAGATTTCCTTTCAACTCCGCCGAACCGACAATGACCTGAATGTCCGAGTTCTCATAAAAAACGATTTTCATCCCGTTTTCCTCCCTTTTTTGACTATCCATTGAATAATAGTTCGTTTCGGAGCACGAAAAGAAGGGGGCAACAAACACGCGGTTTGCAGCCATGTTTTTCTATAAAAAAGGTTCATACCAGTTCTGTCCGGCCCTCTTGTAAGCGTCTGGCAAGGGAACCCGCCCCCTTTTCAATCAATCAAAGAACATGAAGACTGCTCCTGTTTGCTGCAAGTATCCGGAAAAGCTTTCTTTAAAAAGACCAGCCGGTGCACATGCTAAAATGGAGATATGGGAGGGATCCATTATGAAAGTCGCTGTGATCGGCCTCGGAAAGATCGCACAAAAGGCATATTTGCCGCTGCTCGCTGCTACACCGGGAATTGAACTTGTTTTAACGACCCGGAATGAGGATACACTGCATCAGCTGGCCCGGAAATACCGGATTGCAGAAACGGCAAGTTCAGTTTCAGACCTGGCGGGGAAAAATATCAAAGCAGCATTTGTACATTCAGCAACGGATGCGCATCTTGAAATGGTCGAGGAGCTGCTTCTGCATGATATCAATGTTTTTGTCGATAAACCGCTGAGCCTCCATTTTAAAGAAGCAGAAAGACTGACCCGGCTTGCCAGCCGCCGCAACCTCATATTAATGACCGGATTCAACCGGCGGTTTGCACCAATGTACAGACGGATGAAGAACATAGAAAACCGACAGCTGATTGTCATGCAAAAAAACCGGTTCCGCCTGCCCGGTGATATCCGGGACTTCATCTTTAATGACTACATCCATGTGGCGGATACGCTCAGGTTTTTGATCCCCGGCCCGATTGAAGATATGAATGTCCACGGCATCATCAAAAAAGGGCTCCTTCACCAGGTGGTCCTTCAGCTTTCCGGCCAGGGATTCACAGCAATCGGCATCATGAACCGCGACAGCGGCATTACGGAAGAAACGCTCGAAGTATCCGGCCTGGGAGTAAAACGCACTGTCAAAGAACTGACGGAAGGCCAGCACTTCCATGATGAAACAGAAGAAGCGATGAAATTCGGTGGCTGGGATTCCACTCTTTACAAACGGGGGTTTGTCGATATGATTGATGAATTCCTGTGTGCGGTTTCAGCAGGCACCATTCCATCACCAAGCGCGGTTGATTCCCTGCAGACCCATGAGCTTTGTGAGCGTATCACCCGGCAACTGGAAGAGCAGCTTATCTCTTAATATAAAATTGCTAAAAAGGGCTGGCCAAAAAAAGCCAGCCCTTTTTCATCATTCTGTTATGCCTACTTGATTAAACCCGTCTTCCGCCGCTTTTGCTTCTGCACTCCCTTCGCCGTAAAGGTCAAGTGCAGATTGAATGCCCGCGGCCCGGGCATCGCTGAAATTGGATTCAGGTGTCAAATAGACAGTAAGGGCGCGGTAATAAATTTGGCCGAGCGCTTCTTTGCCGATCTGTTCCCCGGTAATATAAGCCGCATGATTGATGATCGAGGAATTGATATGGACACCGCCGTTATCAAGGTCCAGCGGCAAGTCATAGTACTCGTCCATATGGGAAGGGTACATGCCGCTGCCGTCTCCGTATGGGGCATATATTTTTCCGACCGGATATTTTGACGGGTCACTCAGGCTGCGGAGTGATTCCCTTCCTGAAGCCACCGCCTCAGCTGCCATGATGTCTTCTCCCACTTCCCAGTCTTCTTCATCAATAAGGGCCCCGAAAATATCAGAGAAAGCTTCATTCAACGCACCTGACTGGAACCTGTATTTCAGTCCTGCAGAATGGGTGGTGACACCGTGGGTCATTTCATGGCCGGCTACATCCAGGCCGGCGGAAAGCGGAATGAAAAACTCGCCATCCCCGTCCCCGTAAGTCATTTGATAGCCGTTCCAGAAGGCATTATTATAGCCGTCTCCGTAATGGACCGAGGACTTGATCGCCATGCCGTTCCCATCAATGGAGTTGCGGTTATGTTCTTCCTTGTAATACTCATATACCTTTTCAGAATTATAATGGGCGTCGACAGCCGGCTTCTGATATTTCGTGATCCATGCCGCATCACTATCGAGGAAGAGATCGCCCGGCAACCCGCTATATTTCCATGAATTTTTCATGTCATACGTGTATATTCCTTCCAGGCCTTCATGTGTTTTATCGGCGAGCGCAAACATTGTGGAACCTTCTTTTTGCCTGGATATATGCATTTCACGCTTTTCCCCAAGGACGCCTATCCCGAAACCGGTGACACTGCCATCACCGGCTGTATGCATAATTGTGTTATATTTATCCACCACTTTTCCTGTCTCGGCATTGATAAAGACAAACCAGTTCCCCGGATTTTCCCCTAAAAAATTGACGTTTACTTTATATGTGAGCAGCAGGCTGCTGTCGGTAGGATAAACAACAAGTTCTGTACTTGAAGGATACGGAAGTTCATCAGGTGCACCAGTTGCCTGTTTTGCAGTTGCCAGTGCCTGTTCTTCCGTCATTTTGGCCTTGCCGGTTACCGGTTTCTGTCCGACAAGTTCATTATGATAACCGTTGACAAGCTCCACTCTGTTTTGTTGATCAAAATGGACAATGATTTCCGTGCCTTCAACCGGGTAACCCGCTGAAGTCTGCTGGAAACGGATGTGCGTTTTGCCAAGCTTGTCCTCTTCAACTTTTTTCACTTTCAGTGTTTCTTGGGGATGTTCAATGTTTACCTTATGTACGTTCTCCTTGAGGTAAGCAAGTGCGTTTTCAGCATTGCTGGTTCTCATTTTTTCAGCCGCTTTCTCTTTTACAAACAGCGGTACATTTCCATTCGCCCCGCTCACTTTCTCACTTGCTGCTTCAGCTGCTGCTGGATGAGTGACAGCTTGTGCAGTCGGCATTGCGATAAGACTGGCTGCTGCAATTGACATTGCGATAAGTACCACCGATCGTTTTTTCTTCAATAAAATTGCCCCCTTTCAGAGTATGAAACAAGTATATTAGACTGAAAGCGGGCGGTGCATGAATCATTCTGATTATTTTGATTTCTTTATTTTTGTAGAAAGTAAGCCTTAATTTGTTTCGCATTCCAATCATTTCGGCTCACGAAATAGAATCGTTTTCTGGGAAAATAGGGAAAAGTTTCGACTGGTTTTGCCATAACTTGAGGAGAAGTTGGGTTAAAGGACACTAACCTCCGATTCGGTTACGTTTAGTCTGAATTTCTTATGGGGGATACGTGCGAACGGAATAAACAGACCAAGTTTGTTCAAAAAATTGCATGTTAGTACGGGAAGTTGAATTCCGCTGCAGAGGAAAACAACTCCCCGTTTTCATTTGCCATTGTTTAAAATAGCGTACGCAGATAATCCTGAAAATTAATCTATCCTCCTCAAACCGAAGCTATTACACCTCATTTCACTGGAGGCTTTTCTTCATTCGCTTGCAGATATGATACGCTTGAGCAGTAACTGGGTTTTCAATCCTTCCTCGCCATCTGTTGCAGGCTGTGTTCCACCTTCGATTGATTCAATAAAGTGATGGACAGCACCTGTGAAGCCGCGCCTTGTAAGGATTGAGTCCCATGAAGGGGAAGATGTGAACTCGATTCGGCTTTCCCGCTCGATTTCCATTGATTCCAGATCACGCACCCTTACGACCTGCCCCTCGGAGACCAGTTCAAGGGTTTCCGCATTTGTTCCGGCCTTCCGGTGCATACCGGTGAAGACCGTCACATTATCTTCTGCTTTATAGGCATGATTGGCATAAATAAGAGATCCTTCTATGTTTTTTTCGATATGCCCGAACCGCATTTCTTCTGCGCCAAACCAGCAGGCAAGATCGACGAGGTGTATATAGTCATCAAGCAGGGTTTCCTGATAAGGAACATTTCTGACTTTATCGGCCCGGTGTTTTTCAATTCGCACCCAGGCAGGTTGTCCAGCTGTTTCTTTCGCTTTTTTATACAACGGTGCAAAACGGCGGTTGAAACCGACCATCAGTTTGCGGTTCGTGGCACGGCTTAGCTCCACAAGCTTTTCAGCATCGCTGGCATCAGCGGCAAGCGGCTTATCGACATATACATCAATGCCGTTTTTTAAAAGATGGGAGACGACTTCAAAGTGTGACTCGGTGGAACTATGGACAAATGCAGCATCAATATCGCTGCTCAGCGTTTGTAAATCTGGGTATGGCTTAAGCCGGTATAGCCGGCCGATTGTTTTCCGTTTTTCTTCATTTGGTGTGTAAATACCGGTGAATTCCCATTTCTCCTCTTTGGATAAAAGCGGTAAATACACCTTCTGGGCAATCCCGCCAAGACCGACCATTCCTACCTTCAGTGGACGCATGTCATTCTCCTTTCTTTTAGCGAAGCGGTGAAGCTGCCATCCTGACATAGGTATGGCGTTTCCCCCTGATCGCGATGGAATAAGCCATAATATTTTCAGGAATTGCAATGCCGGTATATCCTGCATCCCCGATATGATAAAGATCGGCCCCGGCCATTTTGCTGTTGAGCGCAATTGTGCGGATTGTATCTTCATCGGCACCTTCCTGGCTTGTGCCGATAGTAAGCAGGGCAAGTCCGCCATTTTCGTGTACAGTCCTCACAAGCTCTTCTGACTTTTCAACTGTGATCCCTGGCACGGTACCAGGGCTCGGCAGCAGGATGATATCGGCCCCCGCTTCGATAAACGTTTTAACCTCCGTATCTGTTACAATGCTTCCGCCCGCTTCACCTGCAACCCCCGCTCCGTGCATTTTTCCGGCAATAATCAGCGCTTCAGAACCCAAAACGCCTCTTGCTGAACCGATGGCAGCGGCAATTTCTTTATTGGTCACTCCCGTTTTAGGATTCCCTGTCAGGCATATGTAGTCAAAGCCAAGTTCTTTTACACGCTGGAATGTTTTTCCAGAAGCAATCCTTCCCTGCGGCAGCGTATCGAGACTTTCCAGGTTTCTTGCTTCTGTATCAACCGGCTCCAAATTGATGCCGACCGGACGGCCTGTCAGCTCTTGCAGCGTTGTGATTATACGGCCAGGCTCCACATGTTCCAGTCCTTTCATTTCCGGGCTGAATACATCAAACAGATTGAGGAGTATCATATCGGCTCCGAACGCAGCAGCCAATTCGGCATTGGTCACACTCGGATACAGGGGCATAAAAGATCCGATCACTTCGGAAACAATGACCCTTCCTTCCGAAGCCAGTATCGATTTTTTCAAATCCTGCCCATTCATTTTTTTAAAATCTGAACTGCGGCAATCAAGCATCCGTTTCATTTTGGTTCACCCTTTCTTTCATAACGCCTATTTATATAGCGTTCGCCCGTTTGCATACAAACATGACAGAACACTGTATAAAAGAAACCCTGGCCGGAACATACCAGGGTCTCCTTTATGGGATTTTTAAAACACTTACATCTTCTTCATTTCATCCGCTACAAATTCGACATCTGTGCCGACGATGATCTGCAGGTCGGTCTGATTGAGCTTAATTACGCCTCTGGAATCTTTTTTCAGCTGTGCTTCATTCACCTTCGACATATCTTTCACCTTCAGCCGCAGGCGGGTGACACAGTTATCGATTTCTGTGATGTTATCCATTCCGCCAAGTCCTTCCGCATATTTTGCGGCCATTGCCTGGTATTTTTCTTCAGAACCGGCTTCGATGCTTTCTTCAAATTCTCCTTCCACTTCGTCTTCACGGCCTGGTGTTTTCAAGTCCAGTTTCGTGATAAGGAAGTAGAAGATGACAAAATACAGCGCTCCGTATACAAGCCCGAGGCCGAGTAAGAGAATCGGCTTTTGTGCTATGCCGAAATTCAGCAGGTAATCAATGAAACCGGCTGAGAAAGTGAATCCGTGATGGATATCGAGCATTTGTGTGATAGCCATTGAAACCCCTGTCAATAGTGCGTGTACAAAATACAGCAGCGGAGACAGGAACATGAACATGAACTCTAGCGGCTCGGTAATACCAGTCAGGAATGCTGTCAGAGCGACTGATATCAACATGCCGGAAACGGCTTTGCGGCGTTCTTTTTTAGCTGCAGCAATCATCGCAAACGCAGCAGCCGGAAGGCCGAACATCATAATCGGGAAGAACCCTGCCATAAAGAACCCTGCAGACGGATCCCCTGCAAAGAAGCGGTTCAAATCACCTGTAGCCCCGTTATATTCTCCAAACACAAACCATACGAGGCTGTTAAGGACGTGATGAAGGCCGACTGGAATTAACAAACGGTTCAAGAAGCCGAAAATGCCGACACCAAGTGCGCCTGCTTCAGTGATCCACTGGCCTACACCGTTGATGCCCTCCTGGATCGGCGGCCAGATGAAGCCGAACAATGCAGCAAGAAGCATCATCGTAACTGCAGTGACAATCGGGACAAACCGGCGGCCGCCAAAGAATCCAAGCCAATCTGGAAGTTTAATGGTATGAAAGCGGTTATAAAGCAAGCCTGCGACAATACCGGTAATAATCCCGCCAAGAACAGACATGTTGATATCACCATTGATCGCTTTGGTTCCTTCTGTCAAAACAAGATAGCCGACTGCCCCGGCAAGTCCGGCAGCACCGCTGCCATCTTTCGAAAGACCGATTGCGACACCGATGGCGAACAAGAGAGCCAAATTAGCAAAAATCGCATTTCCAGAGGCTGCAATAAACGGAATATCCAATAAGTCCGGCTGGCCAAAACGGAGCAGCAAGCCTGCGGCTGGAAGAACGGCAATCGGAAGCATAAGTGCCTTACCGATCCGCTGTAAAAAACCTAACATATTCAATCCCTCTCTTTCATTATCCTTTTTTATTTATTGAAAAAGCGGCTTAACGCTTGTTTCAATCTACCGTTTGATTCGTGCAAAATCATCTTGGCCTTTTCTTTATCGGCACCTGTCATGCCCATGAAAATGGCCGTTTTTATATCATTTCCGCTATTTTCCAAAAGTTTGCGCGCTTCGGTTTCAGGCACACTGGCAATATCGGCTATCATCGAATGAGCCCGTTTGACCAGCTTTTTATTGAGAAGCTGCATATCGACCATTTCATTGCCGTATACCTTTCCGGCTTTAACCATTACACTGGTGGATATCATATTGAGAATCATCTTTTGGGCGGTGCCTGCTTTCAGCCTCGTTGAACCCCTGATAATTTCCGGACCTGTAGCCGCCTCAATCGCTACCTTGCTTACATGAGAAGCTGCTGCATCCCTGTTGCAGCTCACCGAGATGGTTCCGGCCCCGATTGTATTTCCGTATTTCAATGCCGCAAGCACAAACGGGGTCGATCCGCTGGCACTTAGGCCGATAATGACATCTAGGTCAGATGCGTGATGCTTCTGGAGCTCCGCCAGTACGAACTCTTCACTGTCCTCCGTCTGTTCAAGGGGTTCCCACATCGCATCCTTTCCTCCCGCGATAAGCGGAATCCACCTTTCTTTTTCAACAGAAAACGTCGGCCCCAGCTCAAGGGCATCAAGCACCCCGATTCTCCCGCTCGTTCCCGCACCTGCAACAAAAACGCGCCCGCCTTTTTCCCAGTGTTCCAATACAAGTTCTATTGCCCGGGAAATCAAAGGAAGTTCCGGTTCAATCGCATCCTTTATTGTTCCATCCTCTTTCCACATCAGGCGGACGATTTCCAGCGGACTTTTTTCATCTAGCTGCAGACTTTCGCCATTTGCTGTTTCTGTCGTAGATCGCTTCATCGATTACCTCTCCAAATCCATGGAAAATTTGTATCGGTCGCCTCTGTATACTGACTTAACGACTTCAAGCGGCGTGCCGTCTGCCAGGAAACTATTCCTCTGGATCATCAAGACAGGCGCACCTTCCTTTATGTCAAGGATTTCCGATTCCGCTTTCCGGGCAACAGAGGCTTCAAGCACCTGCTTCCCTGAAGAAATCTTCATTTTCTTATCCTTTTCGATAAACTCATAAATGGAACCGATTACTTTTTCTTCCCGGAGATCCGGCACCAGCGCCCGGGAAATATACATGGTCTCCAGTGCCATTGGCCGGTTATCGGCAAGGCGCACCCGTTTGATTTCATACACTTCTTCCCCTTCTTTAAGCTTAAGCTGCTCACCGATTCTCGCCGGTGCAGGAAGAATATCAAAATGGATGACCTTTGTAGCCGGCTCCATTCCCCGGCTCCTCATGTCTTCAGAAAAACTAGTCAGCCCTTTCAGAGCCTGTTCGATCTTTTTGACGGCGACATATGTGCCCTTTCCGCGCCTGCGCATCAGGTATCCGTCATTTACAAGGTTGTTGACGGCCTGGCGGACTGTCATGCGGCTGATTCCGTGTTTCAGGGACAATTCCCGTTCAGACGGAATCATATCGCCGGGTGTCCATGTCCCATTTTCAATCAATTCTTTAATCCCTTCTTCCAACTGGTAATAAATCGGGAGCGGAGAATCTTTGTTGATCATGGCTTACCGCCTCTTTTCCCTGTCATTAATCTTCATCATTGCTTCTTCATCTGCTATGACGATTACGTTATGATGGTTTTTCAAAATCGAGGCCGGTACTTCTTCCGTCACTTCTCCATATTTTAATTTATAAAGAATGTCCGCTTTTGATTCCCCCGATGCGAGCAATATGATTTTTTTGCTTTTCATGATGGTGGCGATGCCCATTGTAATAGCCTTCGTCGGGACATCTTCGAGGCTTTCAAAAAACCTGGCATTTGCCTTGCGGGTGGATTCGGCGAGTTCTTCCACATGTGTGACGGAATTAAAAGGTGTTCCAGGTTCATTAAAACCGATATGGCCGTTTGTCCCGATTCCGAGCAGCTGAAGGTCAATTCCCCCGACTTCTTCAATCACTTTCTCATAAACACGGCTTTCTTCTTCAGGATTACCTGCTTTTCCGCTTGGAATATGGACATGCTGCCCTGATACGTCAATATGCATAAACAGCTTTTCATTCATATAGTAATGATAACTATGGGGATTAGCAGGCTCGATCCCGCAGTACTCATCCAGATTAAATGTGCTGACGCGCTGATAAGAAGTCCCGTTTTGTTTAAAATCGTCCACCAGGTATTCATATGTCCCGATGACTGTACCTCCGGTTGCAAGACCTAGCACGGATGCAGGTTCCTGTCTCACCTGGGTGATGATCATCTCTGCCGCTTTTCGGCTCACTTCGTCATAATCCTTCACTTCAATCCATTTCATGATTGGACCCCTCCTGCTTTTCAAACACAAGCCTTCCCCGGCAAAACACCATGGCAACATCATGATGTTCATCGAGAATGGTGATGTCCGCATCTTTGCCGGACGCAATGCTGCCTTTCCGGTCGGATACTCCTAGTTGCCTGGCCGGGTTTACGGATGCCATTTGAATAATGTCTTCGAGGGCACATCCCGTATATGCCATGACATTTGCTGCTGCATCTTTCAGCTTCAATATACTGCCGGCAAGGGTGCCGTCTGCAAGTGTCGCCTGTTTTTCATCGACTGTGACTTCCTGCCCGCCAAGGTCGTATCTGCCTGTGCCGAGGCACTTTGCCCGCATGGCATCGGTGATCAGGATTAAGCCATCCCTGGTTTTATTTTTATAAGCAAGTTTCACCATTTCGGGACGGACATGGATTCCATCTGCAATGATTTCGGCTTTCACCTCATCATGGAGGAGCACCGTTCCGGCTACACCCGGTTCCCGATGATGGAGCCCGCGCATGCCGTTAAACAGGTGGGTCGCATGGCTGATCCCTGCTTTGATTCCTTCAACAGCCTGTTCATATGTTGCATCCGAGTGGCCAATTGAAGCGATAACACCTGTTTCCTTCAGGTATGATGCGAGCTCAAGCCCGCCTTCTTCTTCCGGGGCCATTGTCACAAGGCGGATATGGCCGCGTGCTTTCTCCTGCCATTTCTTAAATTGTTCTTTATCCGGTTTTGTAATATTCCCCGGATGCTGGGCCCCGGCCCTTTTGGGTGAAATGAACGGGCCTTCCAGATGGATGCCGAGTGCTTCAGCACCATCCGTATCTCCGCCTTCAATAAAATCTGCCGCGTTTTCCAATGCGTTTTCGATTGCTGCAGCTGAACCTGTCATTGTTGTCGCTAAAAAACTTGTTGTCCCTTCAGCAGGCAATGCCTTTGCAATCTTGCCCAGTGCTTCCGGTGTTGCGTCCATCGCATCCGCTCCGTCAGCTCCATGGATGTGAAGATCGATAAACCCCGGGATTGCTTTCATTTTCCGGCCGCTGAATGAAATAGCCTCTTCTTTGTCCAAGGCGGGGGAAAAGCGTTCCATTTCCCCGGCTGCAGTAATTTTGCCGTCTTCCATCACGACATATCCATCAGGGATGACCCCGGTTTCCAAATAAACTTGAAGATGTTTGATAATCACTCTGCTGCTTGGCATAATCAATCCCGCCTCTTTCTGTAAACGGTTTCTAACTGAAGCTTAACATCTGTAAGACTAGTTGTCTATACCAGTTACCGTGTTTCTTATTATTACCATTAGAAAAACGCTATTGTTTTATTCCCTAATTAAAAAACGTGCCGGGGGAAGACGGCACGCTTTATAAAATAGGCGACAACAGTCTGGAAACCGATTCTTTGAACCGAATCATCAGCGTCCGCTGCTTGTATTGAGGCATGGTTATTTCAAGTGACTTTTCCATGTCATCCCGAAAGACCAGGGCCAGTTTCGCGGCCGTCTCACGATCATATAAAAAGGCATTCACCTCGAAATTCAGCCGGAAACTTCTGACATCAATATTCGCTGTGCCGACCGAACAGATTTCTTCATCGACGACAATCGTTTTCGCATGCAAAAAGCCATTTTCATAAATATAAACCTTTGCACCGGCCTTCAACAGCTCCCCGATATAGGAATACGTCGCCCAATAGACAAAAATGTGATCAGGCTTGTCCGGAATCATGACCCGCACGTCAACGCCTGACAGGGCGGCGATTCGCAATGAATCGAGCACACTGGCGTCAGGAATGAAATAAGGAGTCTGGATATATATTGAATACTTTGCGGATGAAATCATTTTGATATATCCATTTTTGATTTGTTCCCATTCTGAATCAGGGCCGCTTGTCACAATCTGGGCCGCAACATCGCCTGCAGGAGGCACTTCCGGGAAGTAGCGGTCGGCATAATTGATGTCATGGCGATGGCTTGCCTGATTCCAGTCGAGGATAAAACGCGTCTGCATGGCATGGACAGCCATGCCTTCCATGCGCAAATGCGTATCCCGCCAATACCCGAAGCGCTCATTCTTGCCCAGGTATTCATCACCGACATTAAAACCGCCGACATAGCCGATTTTCCCGTCAATGACATTGATCTTCCGGTGGTTGCGGTAATTAAGCCGCAGATTGATATAGGGAAGGTTCGACGGAAAAAACGCCTCTACTTCGCCGCCCGCCTTGATAAGCTTCCGGAAAGACCGTTTCGAAATCCGCCGTGAGCCAAGGTCATCATATAACAGCCGGACCTTGACGCCTTCCCGTGCTTTTTCCGCCAGGGCATCTATCAGCTTACGGCCAAGATTATCCTTGCGGAATATGTAATACTCCAAATGGATATGGTCTTTCGCATTTTTGATATCCTCAAGCAAAGCATCAAACTTATCTTTGCCGTCGGTCAGCAGTTGCACTTTGTTTTCCTGGGTCAACACAGCGTCATTGTTGCCGAGATGCATGTAAATAAGTTCACGGTATCTTGAGGTGACGGGGTCCTTAAACCGGAAAGCGTGCTCCCGCATCGACTCTATCTGTTCTTTCAGGAGCGTTTCCGTCCCAATTTTTTTCTTGTCTTCCCATTCGAACAAATGCTTGTGCCGCAATTTTCTTCCAACAACAATATAGAGGGCAAATCCCAAAAAAGGCACAAATAAAAGTACCATGAGCCAGGCCCACGTTGAACTGGCATCTTTCCGTTCCAGAAATACGACGAGCGAGGCAAGGATAATATTTAGGACGAATAGGACAGTTGATAATATAAAATAGATATTCATTTTGGTCTCCTCGCCAGATTCTTAATTGAAAGTCAGGCTGCAATAAATAATGTCCATATCTTATGTTTTCAACAGGATTCTTATCATTTCCTTTTGATAATCAGAAAAGTTAACCGGTTTTCTGTGTATTCCCGTCTTGCCTGCCTTATAAAAGCTAAAAAAAGACCTATTTTTACACTTTCGGTCCGTTAGAAGAACATGTCATCTAAACACCAAAAAACGCAGAAGCTTCTGCGTTTATCTATGTGATCTTGTTGTATAAAAGTATGTATTTATCCTGCAACCCTGGCGATTTGGGTTTCTCCCTCACAACCGAACGACTTCGTTTTCACAGGCTGTCCATCTCAATCCCATCCCATGATATTCAAACCATGCGAAGAATGTTTATTTTTGTAGAAAAGTATTAACATATTTATCACGGTAATAAAATGAGTAAGGATAAGGCAGGTAATTCCAGAAAAATGGGCGTGGAACAGCCCAGAACCCAAATACAGGAAACTGCAATATCAATTAAGATATAAAGAAAACACCTTTACTACAGAAAGGAGGATGGAAATGAAAAAGCGGCTGTTAAAGACTTTTGCCGGCGCCCTCATCGCACTTAGCGCCTGCACCGGATTCATCGCCCACTTTTCAGATTATAACACGTCCCAGCCTGTCGTCTATTTTGCTGATGAAGATATTCCGTTCCATCACTAAGTCCCATCGATACTTTTATAGCAAAATAACGGAAGCACTGCAAGGAAGGTCATATGTTCGCCCTTCAAGCAGTGCTCCCTGATCCTCTTTTTTAACTTGATTAATGACCGCAGTTTCTTCAGCGGACAAGCTGAAACTTTCTTGAAAAGGAGCTATCGGATGATTCGAAAGTGGAGTTGGAGCTGCTTCAGTCCCCTGTCGCGAAGCCCATAGAAAGGAGTGGAGCTTATGGATGGCTTAACAATCGTGTTGTCGACCGGTTTGTTCTTAGTCGCATTGCTCAATTTCATCGTGCTGTTGATTGAAAAAATCAAAAGATGACGATTAAGCACTCAGCGCCGATGTTACCGTATGTTTTACAATATCAGCAAATGATTCATTTTGCTGAAGTTCAAAAAGATCAAGTGCCCTATACAAGCATTCAACCGCTTCCTCTTTTTCTTTCAATGCCAGCAAATTTTTGCCTTTTTGATAATACAGTTCCCCAAGCAAACTAAGCCGCTCCCTGACTAAACAAAGCTTTATGCCCTCATCACAATGACGGACCGACTTTTCATAGTTGCCGGTAATCGTAAGCGTTTTGGCCAGATTGAACAATATCCGGATTTCAATACTTTGATCCTGGACCACCGGCAGCTTCCGTAAATGGAAGAGGGCACTCTGAAATGCCGACAGCGCCTTGTCGTGATCGCCGATTTCACTGTAAAAGACCGCCATGCTGTTCAAAATTTCGATTTTTCGTTCCGAATACACTCTTCCTTCAGGTTCAATGGTGTTCATGGCTTGATTAAGCAATTCAAACGCCTGCTCTGTGTTTTTATTCAAATAAAACTCACAGATCCCTTGGTGCCACAGCATAAATTGCCGGGCGCTCCCGGAGTGGAATAGCGGGTTATGTTGTTCAGCGTGAATCAGTTCAGCCACTTTCTCATAATTCCGTTTTCTGATCTCCTGGCGGATCAGATGGCATACTTCCTCGACATAATCCAGGCGCGGACAGGCTGTAATTTCAAAAAAGTAATTCATATCGACACCAAGACGGCTGGCAAATTTATAAAGCATTTCTGCTGAAGGAGAAACTTCTCCAGCTTCAATCTGGCTGATCAGCGGCTGAGTACAGATCCCTTTCGCCAATTCCCGCTGGGACATATGCATTAACATACGCAACTCACGAATCGATTGGCCGATGTTCCCTGCTTTCATTTGAACCCCGCCTTATTTTCGTTTCTTTCATTGTAGTGCCTGTTCAACTGTATCTCAACTTAAAATACTGAAAATTCAGTAAAATAATTCCATTGGTTGACTTCATTTGAGATTAAAGGAGGGAGATTGAATGCGGACGTTCATGGCAGTCGGGACTTTCCTCATAACCTTTTTCCAATTTGTCATCATGTTGATTGAAAAAATTTATATTCCAAAAGGAGGACGATCAAATGAAAAATAATGAAGTTTCGTTGATTCCGGTACATGTCCACGAGGTAGTCGAACAGGCTGATACAACACCATACGGCATCGAAATGCTTGAAGCCCCGAAAGTCTGGGATGCCTCAGACAGGGGAAAAGGAACCGTAATTGCCGTTTTGGATACAGGGTGTGATACCAAGCATGAAGATTTGAAGGACCGCATTATCGACGGCAGGAATTTCACGGATGATTATGGTGCTGAACCAAGTCATTTTGAAGATAACAATGGGCATGGCACTCATGTTTCCGGCACAATCGCCGCCTCTTTCAATGGGGAGGGGGTCGCGGGAATGGCACCTGATGCCAGTATCCTTGCGGTCAAAGTATTAACCGGCAAAGGCAGCGGCCGCTATGATTGGATTATAAACGGAATTAAATTTGCAGTGGACTGGCGCGGGCCGAATGGGGAAAAGGTAAGGGTCATATCCATGTCGCTCGGTGGCAGTGAAGATTATCCAAAGCTTCATAAAGCGATTCAGGAAGCGGTGCAAAGCGGTATCCTCGTTGTTTGTGCTGCTGGAAACAGCGGCGATGGGAGGGATGACTCACCTGAATATGGTTATCCGGGCGCATATCCCGAAGTCGTCCAGGTTGGTGCTGTTGATGCAGACATGAAACCGGCGCCGTTTTCCAATACGAATGATCAAATCGACCTGGTAGCGCCAGGCGTGAAAGTTGTTTCCACATACCCGGGCGGAAAATATGCAACATTATCGGGCACTTCGATGGCCACCCCGCATATTTCCGGAGCGGCTGCCCTCTTGATCACTGAATTGGAAAAACGGATGAAACGACAGCTGACGGAGGCTGAAATCTATGCGCAGCTGTGCAAACACGCGACAGCCCTCGGGTATGAACCGGCTTTTGAAGGCTACGGCATGCCGCGCCTCTTTTCAAGCAGGCAATGCTACAGCGGCCTGCTGAATAAGGCAGAGACGGTAACAACTGTCCAATAACAACTAGACAAGGCCCGGGAGTACCCACTCGGGCAAATCATCCTAAGCAGTGAAGATATAGCGGGAAAACAAGGATAGAACATTTAAAATCGAGTATGGAACCGGGAAGGTTTCATACTCGATTTTTTGTTGGTTCCTTTCTCCTGCAGCAGAAATCAACTTTCCGTCCTATCATGCATTTCCTCATTTTCTGCCAGAACAGCCTTTACCATCTTTAAAACGCCATCAAACTTTTCAGCAGTCATCCGCTTTGTCGATATATTATATTGGGACGTGTGGAAGGAGCTTATCAAAATGGGCAATTCTGATCCAAACTGGTGGATGCCGCCATGGGCGAACTTCAGGCCATTGACTTCTGCTCCCATATCCCTTAACACCTTTTTTGCCTCGGCAAACGCCTTGCCGCCGAGGGCCAGGATGACTTTGCACTGATCCAGGAGGCGGATTTCTTCCTCGAGGAACGGCCGGCAGGCGGTAAACTCCCTGGCAACCGGCTTATTTTCGGGCGGGGCGCATTTAACCGCATTGGTGATATAGACATTTTTCAATTTCCGGGCCGCTTCCGTTTCAGCTGCGGCGTTCCGGTCAATAAATCCATGGCGTTCCAGCGCTTCATACAGGAATCCTCCAGCCGAATCCCCTGTAAATGGGAGGCCGGTCCGATTGGCACCATGAGCGCCGGGCGCAAGGCCAAGGATGAGGACTTCCGAACTTTCCGGCCCAAAGCCCGGTACCGGCTTTCCCCAGTAGGATTCCCCTTTGTACCGCTTTTCCGTTCCTTCCCTTGTTAAACACCATTCCCTCAGTCTTGGGCACTTGCTGCAGGAAACAATCCGAGTGTGCAAGTTGGCATGTGACATAACAAATCTCCCAATCGTAAACGTTTGATGTGTTTGATTCTAACACACTATTTTATCTTAACCAGCAGGCAGCGTTTGTTTGACTTCCCGTCCGAATTCCATGGATTCGAGCACTTTTTCTTCCGAACAATTTAAAAATGCCGCAATTTCTTTTATAGTGGGAGACTTCTCATTGTTTTGTTTATACCTGGCCGCATATCCTTCAATCACTTTGATCCTTTCCCCATGGCCCACTTTTTCCATCCTCCCGTCCACTCTTAATAGGAAAATAATAGCAGGTTTTTGTGAACATTTATTGAACAAGTTGTGACAATTTACAAAACTATTCCCCGGACGACCTCTATGAAAACCGCAGAAAAACGCTTTTATCGGGACATTCCAGCTATGCGCTATGCGAACTGGCATATGAATATGCAAAAAAACCTTGCATGACAAGGTTTTTTTGCAGCGAGGTTGGAATATAACTAAATTAGTCTTGCTTAGAGACGAACAATATATTCAACGTAATACTGTTTACTAATAATCAATTAAGCTGAAAAAACAAGTTCGTTCCATTGCGCTGCAGACACTCGCTTTCCACGG
>JAENYN010000058.1 GCA_016841765.1 Guptibacillus hwajinpoensis | reverse complement strand
AACACCACCTTGCCAAGGTGGGGGTCGCGGGTTCGAATCCCGTCTTCCGCTCCATTAAGGCGGTATAGCCAAGTGGTAAGGCAGAGGTCTGCAAAACCTTTATCACCGGTTCAAATCCGGTTACCGCCTCCAATTTTCATTATGCCGGTGTGGCGGAATTGGCAGACGCGCACGACTCAAAATCGTGTGGGTTTATCCCGTGCCGGTTCGACCCCGGCCACCGGTACTACTTTTGAAAATTGATTCTTTCTTTATGAAAGGGTCTTTTTTCGTTTTAGTCCCATTTCTTATCCTTGATTTTGGAGAAGCAGGCATTATATATATGTTCAAGATTTAAGGTTACAATCGCGGAGAAGTACCCAAGTGGCTATAAGGGGGCGCACTCGAAATGCGTTAGGGCGGGCAACCGTCGCGTGAGTTCGAATCTCACCTTCTCCGCCATGATATTGCCGGCGTGGCGGAATTGGCAGACGCGCACGACTCAAAATCGTGTTCCTTCTGGAGTGCCGGTTCGACCCCGGCCGCCGGTATCAGTAAAAGGTTTAATCCCTTATGAGTCAATGCTTAGTAAATAAGCATTGGCTTTTTTTATTCTTTTATCAATAGATCGTATGGACAAAAACGATGTTTTATACCTTAAGAATATTACTTAAAGTAAACGGTATGAGTGAAAAAGTTTATTTAAACGGAGAAAAGTATCTCTGCATGTATTTTCATTACTGTTATCTTCAAGTCATATAATGAATCTATAAATTTTATAAAGAAATATTATGGGATAATTTACATATTTTTTATGATAGAATACTAGTAGATCTTGTTGAAATATTAGGGGGTATGTAGGTGAAACCACCATTAGATATTATAAATAATGAAAATAAAAAAAACCTACTAATTTTTATTCATGGTTTTACTGGAGACTCTAATACCTGGGTTAATTCACAAAAGCAATCATTACCAGAAATGTTATTAGAAGAGGAGTTAATTGGTCAAAATTTTGACATTAGTTTTTTTAACTATTTTACAAGATTACTTGATTTTAAAAGAACTAGGTTTGCTGGTGGTTTAGTTGGTACATTGTTTGGTTGGTCATCTAGAGCACAAAAAAATATTGGAATAAAAAGTTTAAGTGATCATCTAAAATCAACAATCGAAATCTATTGTTCTGATTACGATAATATCGTCTTAATTGCTCATAGCATGGGAGGGTTAATTTCTAAATCCTATATTATTGATGAATTAGAAGAAAATGGGTATACAAAAGTTAAACTTTTCCTCTCATTAGCTGTGCCTCATAAAGGATCTAATTGGGCTAATATTGGAAAAAGGTTAGCGAAAAGTAACCCGCAAGTTATGGACTTAATGCCAATGAGTGATTTTTTAGACCAAGTAAATGAGGACTGGGTTCAACTAAAAGATAAAATTCCTAAAACAATATATTATTATGGTCAGTTCGATGAAGTTGTAGGGGAAAAGGAAGCCATTTCCTATCAAGTACCAAAGAAATTGAAAGTAGCTTGTAATAATGACCATTTTAATATATGTAAGCCAGAATCAAAAGATAGTATTGTCTACCGAGGTATTAGGAAAAACCTTTTGGAATTTAAGAATGACTTACAATTTAGTGAAGAAATGAGAACAGTGAAATTTGTTGATGATGGTAAGTTAGATGATGAAAATTTTGTTTTAAAACTTTTAATTGCAGATGTTCATAGTCACCTTATTAAAGATTCTAAACAAACATTTTTTAGTGCGGAATACATGGTTAAAGCAATAATTAATCAAGGGTATAGTATAGAGGATCTTGATGAATTATATGGGAATTTAGAACGCTTGTACCATATCCATTTTATAAAGTTTTTAGAAGGTGAATATAAATCCAGCAATGAATTGGTAAATAAACTTTATGAAGATATTTTAGATAGAGATAAAGAATTTCTTGAAGCTACTATTCCTTTGATTAAAGTGAATCAAAAAACAGGTATGTTGCAACAACTTGCGAATTCATTGGATCGGGATATATGGTGGGCTAAAAATCATTCCATAAAAGACCTTGAGGAATTTAGAAGGGTGCGTGATAAAAGTGAAGAGTAAGATACCCTTCGTTATTCCTGAACAGGATCTTAATCTCAGATTAGTTAGATTTCTGTATATCGCTGAAAAATTATCATATACTCAAAAAGGTAAATTGGTTCTTAATATAGATAAATTCATTATTTATGACTTTTTAGTAAAACATCCTTATCTATTAAAAGAGGTAGTAAAACTTAAGAATAAAAAAGTAGACATTAAATTATATCAAGAAGAGGTTGGTTCAATAGCAACCTTATATCCATCTAAATCTTCCTTACTAGATAATAACTCAGCTAAAGTACTTATAAAGTTAATGGTTTCGAGAAATTTACTTCAAACTATTCAATATAAAGATGATTTATTTTTTGTAATCTCAGACCAAGGTGAGGAATATGCTAAAAGCCTAGAGACAGATTATATAAATAGGATTAAGCAATTGTGTGATTCACTTTTAGTATTAAGATCAACAAGTACAAATGAACTTAAAAAAATGATTAATCCGTTAATAAAGGGGGTTTAAAGGTTGGAAATAAGCTCACCTAAACTGATAGTTAATAAGTTAATACTTATAGGAAGAGAAAAAAATTATACAGTTCCATTTCATGAAGGAATAAATATTATTCATGGAGACTCAGATACAGGAAAGTCTAGTATTCTTAATTTACTTGATTATCTTTTAGGAGGTAAAAAAGTATATACATATGATGAGATAGAACAACATGGAAAATATGCATTATTGCAAGTGGAACTAAATGATAAAACTTATACTATTAAGAGGGATATTTTTAATCCTAAGGAAATGATAGAAGTTTATTATTCAAATATTGAAGAAATGGAAAGCGTTTTTCCTCATGAGTATTCTCCAAATTATAACATAGAAGGACCAGCCGGTTTCTATTCAGATTTCTTATTATCAAGCCTTAATATCCCTATTGTTACCGTAAAAGAATCCCCTTCAAAAGAAAATTCGAAGATGGTTAGACTTAGCTTCAGAGATATATTTAAGTACTGCTATTTTGATCAAGATGATGTCGGCAGTCGAGAAATATTAGATAGAAAAAATTATACATTAGTTGCAAAAAATAAAGAAACGTTTAAATTCCTTCATAATGCGTTAGACTCCCAGATTACTGAGTTGCAAAAAGAAATTAGTGAAAAAAAACGAAAAAAAATTGAGTTGCTTTCGAAGTATAATACTATTGCTTCTTTCCTTATAGAGACAAAATTTTCAACTGAAGAATCTTTACATAGCAAAAAAGAAGAAATAATGGAAAATATATCTATTCTAGAAAGCGAAATTAGCAGTTTAAACAATAGAATGAGAGCAGATAATCAGGAAATGCAACAATTAAGAGATGATATATTTAACCACGAGAAAATGGTTAATGATTTAATTAGCCGTAAGTCCTTTAAAGAAACACAATTAGGTCAAAATATTAGATTAAAAAAAGATTATCAAAATGATATAAATAAATTACAAACCTCCTTAAAGGTTAAAAATAGTAAATCACTTCAACACTTCCATAAAGTTGAATGCCCTTTATGTAATAGTATTATTGATAATGATGATGTTAAGAAACATTTTGTTGAACATAATGAGGAGATACTAAAGAAAGAGATAAACAGTATTAGAAATAGAATTAAAGATTTAACAAGTTTAATTGGACAGTTAAGAGATGAGATATTCTTAATTGAAAATAATCTAGAAAAAACAACAAAGAAGCTAAATAATATAAAAAGCAAACTTGATTTAGCAGCTGAGGAGTATATTTCGCCGTATATTTCTCAAAGGGATTTGTATGTTTCAGAGTTATATACATTAAAAGAACATATTGAAAGAATAGATTATTTTCTAAAAATAAGAAAACAATTGAGAGAAATTAAGGATAAAGAAAGTACTTTAAAAGAGCAAATAGATGATTTAAATAAAAAGTTAGTTTCTCTTAATGAACAATCACCTTCTATAGATGAAACTTTATTTAATATTGGAACATTTCTAAAGGAATTTCTTGAATTTATTCCTATAAGTAAAGCGTATGGGATTAGTATTAATGAAAAAAGTTTTTTACCCACTGTACGAAATCGAGATTATACAGACTTAACATCTGGAGGATTAAGAACCTTAGTATCTATTGGCTATTTAACAAGCTTATTGAAGAATAGCTTAACTATGGACACTAACTACCCAAGTCTTATGATAATAGATACTGTAGGTAAATACTTAGGAAAAACTAATAAGAATGAACAAGAAGAAATTAAAGCAACAAAAGAAGAGGGTTTAGATGATCCTAAAAAATACTTAAATATATATAAGTATCTAGAAAAAATGTCGGAGGCATTTTTAGATGAAGGTAAGAAACACCAAATTATTTTGGTTGATAATGATTTTCCAGAAGATTTACAAATAGATTTTAATAAATATGTTGTAAAAAGATTTAGTACAGAAGAGAAAGAGGGATATGAAAAAGGCTTTATAAACAATGCTAAGTAATTTAATAGGAGGGACACTATTTTTTTCATGCATCAGAAAGTTATACAAGCTATTACGCAATCCGGGTAACCATCATATGGTTACCTTTTTACATATATGTTGATAAATCAGTATACAGTTTTTTATGGGAAGGGAGAAACAGGCCTGATACGAATTTCCTTGTATACAACTGGAAAAGTCTGCTACTATTTTAGTAGAGGTATTTGGAGAATGATCCATTATCAATACAAATATATCAAAACTGCCTGACAGAAAGAAGGATAGAAAATGAAAAAGAAGAGCCTATTCTGGACAATCCTTATAAGCGTGACAATACTAGCTGTTTCAACTTTTTCAATCTATACAATGATGGCTTCAGGCAGCGGAGAAGAGAGTGGTGAAACGATTGGGGACGATAACACGGTGTCGAAAGAAAAGATAGAAGAAGTGCGGGCCACCGTTGGTAAACAGAATCAGGATGTCGGAAGTTTCGTTGCGAAAACGCATGATTTTTACAATGAAACGCTCGGTTATGGCGGGATTAATAATGTCGACTGGGCTGAACAGAGGAGAATGGCTGAAACAGTAAGGGCAGAGGTGGAAAAATTGATTCCATCGGTGCAAAGTAAAAATCTAAAGGCAGACTTGGAGGATATCCAGCGGTACGCTGAAGCAGTCATGGATGAAGAGAAAAATAAAAACATTTTGCGGCTTCATCGCTACTTTCATGATCTGGATATCGCATTGAACAATTATAGTGGATTTAACAGGATTTGGGGCGTGACAAAGACATTGGAATGATGGTGACGGCATACCCTGAAGTTGTTTATCGGTGAGGCACTGCGGCATGAAATCAATTAAGTACTGTGGCTCACCGCCCATTTTCGACATTTTTCCAATTTCCTCTTGAAATCTAATATGAATTTCAATATAATAATAATCATTCCGATGATTATTGTCGTTTCTGTGTTGCCTCGCATCAATCATCCTCGAGTCAACTAGCAGAGGAAGAGGCATGACAGTCGGTGAAACAAAACAAAATATTAGTTCTAACTTTATACGCGGGTGTAGTTTAGTGGTAAAACCTCAGCCTTCCAAGCTGATGTCGTGGGTTCGATTCCCATCACCCGCTCCATAATCAATTTTATACCTTAACCTTGTGACTAACGCAGTGTTTCGTTTTTAATGAAGCATTGCGTTTTTTAATGTGCGTTCGGACATTATAAAGGAATAAAAAACTGCCTGCCTTATTGGCAAGCAGGTGGGGTTTTTGTTTAGTTAACAACGCTTGTTTCTCTTGTCCCGCCGTGGACCTGGGTGAACATTTTGCCTGCCGCTTCAAGCAGTTGTGCTGCTTCGTCACTGCCCATGGAGGGCCTCAGGTAAAACAGCTGAAGGGCGTTTGCTGTTTCTTTTGTGACGGCAGTTTTAGCAGAATCGGTGATGGGGCTTCCGAAAGGGCCGTTGTCATCCCTTGAGAGGAGTTTGTCCTCCATGTTCATATCCCGTCCGTTTAAGGCTTTGTACTGATCCTCACCGGTTCCGATATCAATCGTAACATCGCCGGCAAGCTTATCCAGGTCATAGATGCCGACCGGGATTTCATATTGCAGGGAAAAGAAGTTGTTGATATCGGCAGCGGAGTGGATAAGCGGAATGGTGTCCTTCTTTTTCAGGCGGCGGTACAGCGCTTCGGCAGAGTGCCGGTAGCGGGATGGGTCTGTTCCTGCCTGTTTGAATACTTGCCGCCATTCATGAAGGCCGGGAAAGTCGTTTATTTGTTTGGTTTCCAGATCGATCTGCAGGGATTCCTGATACAGCTGGAGCCGTCCTTTTATCATTTGTGGTGCATCATCAATCACGATATCATGATAGGTAATGCATCCTATTTTGAAATCGGGAATTTGTTCTTTCACTCTTGGAGAGATCGAAACATTTGGCATTGTGCGTTCCTCCTAAAGGCTCTTTTAATCAGTGTAGCATATGGAAGCACTGTACTTGAAATAGATTGACAGAGGTGATGGATGATGGAAAAACTGCGGCAGTTGCTGCGGAAGATAGATGGGAAGGGATATAAGGCGTATAAAGATATCCAGGGGACTTACGCATTCGGCAGCTGGGGGCTTGCTGTCGATTATGTCCAGGGTGATCCATTTGCATCCCCTTCCAAAATACGTGTGATGGTGCCTCGCAAGAATGCGGGATATGAGGGAAGCTGGAATCAAACAAAACAGCGAAGAATCCGTACGGAAGACTATATTGCGCGGATTGTTGCCAGGGAAATCAAGAAGAAAGGCGGCAAGGGTGCAGGCGGTACAGGGAAGAGCGGATTGATCATGATTGATGCGCCTGGCCAGGAAGTGTTAGAGCGGACTGCTGTGTCCATAGACGCAGAGGTTATTGAAATTTGCCTTTCCATCGGGCTTCCGGCCCACGGGCGGCGGGTGCTCGGAAAACAGGCGGAAAAACTGTTTTTCGAGGAAATCCCAGTGATTTTAAAGGGCAGTATTTTTAATATCGATCACAGTGAACTTTCCCATGCGCTTCAGCTTGCCGATCAACAGCAGGCGATTCGGGATTACATGAAGGAAAATGGAATTATTTCGTTCATTGCCGATGGTGCGGTGCTGCCCCGTGAGAGCGGAGTAAGCAGCCGGCCGCTGCGGGAAGGGAAAGTTGTTCCGTTTGCAAGCCCTGCGAGCATGACTGTGGACATTCCGGTCCCGCATTCGGATGCACCTGTCAGCGGGATGGCGGTGAAAGAGGGGATTACCGTGATTGCCGGCGGAGGATACCATGGAAAAAGTACCCTCTTGAAGGCGATCGAGCATGGTGTATATGATCATATTGAAGGAGATGGGCGAGAGTTTGTCCTCAGCCGTCCTGATGCAGTGAAAGTAAGGGCTGAAGACGGGCGGAAGATTACGGGTGTAAACATTTCCCCTTTCATTAACAACCTTCCTTACGGGAAAGACACCCATTCGTTTACGACCGAAAATGCGAGCGGAAGCACTTCTCAGGCCGCCAATATCATGGAGAACATGGAATCCGGGGCATCGGTCCTGTTGATTGATGAAGATACAAGTGCCACCAATTTTATGATTCGGGACGCGAGAATGCAGGCGCTCGTAGCAAAAGAGAAGGAACCGATCACGCCTTTTATCGATCGGGTCCGGCACCTGTATGAAGAGGGGGGCATCTCGACCATCCTTGTCATGGGCGGTTCGGGGGATTATTTTGATGTTGCCGATAAAGTCATCCGGATGGAAGAGTATATACCTGCAGACGTGACAGTCGAGGCCCGGGAAATTGCCAGGAAAATCGAGTTTCATCGTGAGAGCGAAGCAGGCGGAAGCTTTACTGATATCAGTGAGCGCATTCCGTTGCCGCAAAGCCTTGACAGCAGAAAAGGCAAGAAATCAAAAGTGACGGCAAGGGGATTATCAACAATCCAATATGGAAAAAACGATATCCAGCTGCACTACCTTGAACAGCTTGTTGATCAAAGCCAGACAAGAATGATTGCGGACATTTTATTTTTCCTTGAAAGAGAAAAGAAATTGCAGGAAACATCAATCCCTGACTTGCTTGATTTGATTGATGAAAAGATGGATAATGAAGGGCCCGGTTCTTTTACGATATACAAAGGGCAGCATCCGGGCGATCTGGCCCGGCCGCGCCGGCATGAAATCGCCGCCGCATTGAACAGGCTGCGGACACTTCGGATCAAAAAGTAGGCCGTCCGCCCATTTTTAAAGGAAAGAGGTGAAATCCATGAATACCGCCCAGCTCAAAGATGAGATCATCGCATATAGTAAAACAATCGGCATTGACAAAATCGGTTTTGCAAGTGCTGACACCTTTCAAACGCTGAAGGGGAGGCTTGAAAACCAGCAGGAATTGGGATACCAGTCCGGTTTTGAAGAACCTGACATCGAGAAAAGGACCAATCCGGAGCTGCTGGTGCCGCAGGCAAAATCAATCATATCGATTGCACTCGCCTACCCCTCCAAGATGAAGGACGCTCCACGGAGTACAAAGGAAAAACGGCGCGGTTTGTTTGCCCGGGCTTCCTGGGGACTGGACTATCATGATGTCCTGAGGGACCGCCTGCAAAAGCTCGAAGCCTTCATTTTGGAAAAAGTACCAGAAGCAAAGGTGGAATCAATGGTCGATACCGGCGAACTTTCTGACCGGGCCGCAGCGGAACGGGCAGGAATCGGCTGGAGCGGAAAAAACACCTCCATCATCACACCAGAACTGGGTTCATATGTTTACCTTGGTGAAATGATTACGACGATTCCGTTTGAACCGGATACACCTCTTGAAGATAGGTGCGGGACTTGCAATAAGTGTATTGAGGCTTGTCCGACCGGGGCAATTGTTCAAGGCGGCCAGCTTGATTCCAATAAATGCATAGCTTTTTTAACACAAACGAAAGGCTTTTTGGCAGATGAGTACCGCTCTAAGATCGGGAACAGGGTTTATGGATGCGATACATGCCAGCTCGTTTGCCCGGAAAATAAAAAAGTGGATTTTCACTTCCACCCGGAAATGGAACCTGATCCTGAAATTGTGAAGCCGGAACTCAAGCCGCTTCTTACCATCTCCAACCGGGAGTTCAAAGAGAAATTCGGCCCCATAGCCGGATCGTGGAGAGGAAAAAAGCCGATTCAGCGAAATGCCATTATCGCCCTTGCCCATTATAAAGATGAATCAGCGGTGCCAGACCTCAAGCGCCTCATCAAAGAGGACCCACGGCCGGTAATCAGGGGTACTGCTGCCTGGGCATTAGGAAAAATAGGCAGTAAAGATGCCGAAAAGTTCCTTATAGAAGCGAAAAAGCAAGAAAACGATGAAAAAGTAGTGGAAGAGATTGATAAAGGGCTTGATTTGCTGAAATAAGCTTTATTTTACGCTTCGTAATTATAACGTTTTTTCTGTAAGATATTGAAAAAAGTAATGGAAAAGAAGGGATAGGATGACAGGAAAGCCAACCCTCTATTTCGATGAAATGGAAAGCCCGATGGGAGCAGTCACGATTGTTGCCACTGAAAAGGGAATATGCAAACTTCATTTCGGAGACAGTGAGAGTGCGCTGCCTCTCTTATCCGCCTGGTCCAAAAAAGTATTTTATTCTGTTGAGCTGGTAAGGAATGCAGATATGCTTTTCGGCGCGGAAAACCAGCTTACCGATTATTTCGCCGGCACGAGAAAAGAGTTTCAGCTTCCACTGGATTTCCAGGGGACCCCTTTTCAGAAAAAGGTATGGCAGGAACTCTTGCGGATTGAATATGGGGAGACCCGGTCATATAAAGACATTGCAACGGCTGTTAATGCACCGAGGGCTGTCAGGGCTGTAGGCAATGCTGTGAACCGAAATCCTTTGCCAATCATCATTCCATGCCACCGGATCATCGGGAGCAACGGTGAACTTGTCGGCTACAACGGCGGATTGGAGAAAAAGCAGCAGCTCCTCCAAATTGAAGATGCTCTCGAAAAAATCAGTTAGAGTGCCGGATGGCGCTTCTTTTTTTTTTGCCCAATAATAATGGGATGGAAGACTCCTATTAAGTGTTGGGGACTTTGTCATCTTGCAGTATGGGGCAAACAACGGCATAATGCGTGCCTGGAGGCTGCAGGCCGTCAAAAAGATGACGAATGAGCTTACGTTTGCCCGGGATAGCTGGATGGAGTTAAAAAGGTAACGAATCTGATTATGCGTGCCCGGAATATTCCGCATAAAATCAAAAAGAGAACGAATCTGTCTAAGCCTGCCCCAAACTCACTGTATACCTCTAAAAATGCCACCTATAACCCAATGTAAAGAAAAGAACCAGTTAAGCACTTCCCACATCCAGAAAGAAGAGCCTTCGTGCTACAGATACAAACACTAAAATTGCCTTGACGAGTATGCCATGCTTTTTATCCATAGGTGCACGCCCCTGTTTTCCGCCGCATATGTATATCTTAAAAATAAACTCAGGGGAGACCTGCCTGATGGATTGGCTGCATGAGTTGAAAAAGAATTGGAAAATAAGAGTTCATGAGTATGCGGGAATGAAGAGTGAAGTGCTTCCGATACAGAAACCGGAAGGCTCCGAACGGAAGCTCCGGCTGCTTGAAAACAGGGGAGCCGAAATTGTGAAAGCCAAAACGACCGGCGAAATATATAGCCTGCTCCGTTATGAAAAAAATGAAATCGTTCAGTATGCTTTGCACCATGAATATTTGCTGAAGCAAAAAGAACATATTTATATAGAAGAAGAAATAGAACACCGCGAAGCTGAATTCAAAAATGGGAAACTGAAGTCAGACCGTGTGCTGATTGAAAGGCAAACAGGGGAACCGCCTGTTATGGATTGGGATGGACGTGACAATGAAGAAAGAGCCCCATTTTACTATGACCGGCTTGCGGCTGTTAAGTATGCGGAACGATGGTGGAATAGTTATAATCCCAATTTTAAAAAGTTCGATGTGGACTGCACCAATTTCATTTCCCAGTGCCTGTTTGCGGGAGGAGCGCCAATGACCGGATATCCAAGCCGCAACAAAGGATGGTGGCACAGGAACAATAATTGGAGTTATTCCTGGTCTGTTGCCCATGCGCTGCGCTGGTACTTAAGCGGCGCAAAAGCAGGGCTGCGGGGGAAGGAAATGGCTTCTGCGGATCTCCTGCAGCCCGGCGATGTCATCTGCTATGATTTTGAAGGGGATGGCAAATGGGATCATAACACGATCGTAGTGGCGAAGGATGCTGTCGGAATGCCGCTCGTCAATGCCCATACGAACAATAGCCGAATGAGGTACTGGTCTTATGAAGATTCAGCTGCCTGGACTCCGAATATCCAATATAAGTTTTTTCATATTGCTGACGATAATTGAGCAATGGAAATGGAATCAAGCCCGATACCTATAAAGATGGGATCAGCGTGCTATAATAGGAAAAGTGAAAATCATCTATAAGTTCTAGTTGAGGTGACATACGTGGGAATTCATATTGTACTTTTCCAGCCGCTGATTCCAGCAAATACGGGAAATATTGCGAGGACGTGTGCAGGAACCGATATATCACTGCACCTTGTCCGGCCGCTTGGTTTTTCAACTGACGATAAAATGCTGAAAAGAGCCGGCCTTGATTATTGGGAGCATGTTGATATCCATTATCATGACTCTTTGGATGAGTTATTCGGGGCATACAGGAGCGGCAGTTTTTATTTCATTACAAAATTCGGTAAAAATGTGTTTACGGATGCCGATTTCAGCAATTTAGATCAGGATCTCTTTTTCGTGTTCGGCAGGGAGACAACCGGACTGCCTGATGAAATACTGGAACAATTTCCGGATCGGTGCCTGCGGCTTCCGATGACTGGCAACATCCGCTCGCTCAATCTTTCCAACACAGCGGCCATTATTGCATACGAGGCGTTGAGGCAGCAGGGATTTCCAGGCCTTTCTTAATTTTTTTAAAAAAAACGACCTGTCGTCAGGTCGTTTTTTTTATGGCAGAATACGCCGCTTTCCGGCGCCTTCCACAGTTCACTATTATCGGTTTGAACCTGGACGATCATTGTAGCCAGCTGTGAAGATGGCGGATAGAAAGGCCAGGATGACACCGAGGATAAGTAAAAAGCTCATAAATGAGTTCCTCCTTCTTTATCCAAACTTGCCGCAAATTAATTATAGAAAACCTATTTTTTATTATAGCCCATTTTTCCCTATGATGTGAATGAAAAGTGTCAAAAATTTTGGGATGCAGGTTTGTTTCGTTATAATAAAAACAAATATCAATTAATAAAAATATTTCCTTGGAGGGATTATTGATGTATGTTGTGATGAATGAACTGAACATTCCTAAAGAAATGAAAGGAAAAATGATTGAGCGGTTCGGCGGCAGTGCTGAAAATATGAAGCAGGTGCCTGGATGCCTTGAGTTCATGTTCCTTGATAATGAGAAGGAAGACGGCAAGGAAATCGTATTCACCAAATGGGATTCCAAAGAATCCTATGAAGCATGGGTCAACAGCGATTCATTCAAAAAGGCACACGGCGGCCAGCGCGGCGGCGGGGAAAACCAGCCGTCAAACAATGAGTTGAACGCATACAAAGTTGTACATAAAACTGAATAGGCAAGAGGAAAGCTGCCGGCCACCCGGCAGTTTTTTTCTTGCCATTTAAGAAAGTATAAGCTGTCAGCAAGAGAGAATTTCGAAGCAGCTGCCAACTTTATGCATATAGATAAGGGCAACGACGCCTCTGTATTAGCTTAAAAGCACGGCAATCGTTGAATTTTCATTATATATTGTTTTTAGGGAGATGCCTTTAGAGGACGGAGGTTGGTTGAAATGATATGAGGAAAACCATTTTGGAGGGAATTTGGCGATTAAGAGACACTTTCCTTAACAAATTTGGGGTTTCAACGAATGTTTCTGCTGAGCTTTTTTATGGTGAATGTGGTTTCACGCGGTAAGGCCCAGGTTTCACGCTATAATGGACGAATATCACGCGAAAACGCGGGTGTTTCACGCCGTAAGTGAAAGGCTTGTTAAAGGATACGCCGGTATCGCGCCATAAGTTGAATATTTCACGCCGGCCAACCGGCCATTCATGCGAAAAAGGCCAGATTTCACGCGCAATCCCCTGTTTTTCACGCCACTGACTCGGTATCCCGCCATACATGCAGTTTTTCGCGCCAAAACCCGGGTGTTTCAAGCCGTCCCGCACGCTTGTTTTTTCACAAGACAATCCGCCAATCCACGCCGTCACGCACGCACATCATTCCACGGCAATCCGCAGTATCACGCCATCCCGCATGCTCCTCTCTCCACACAGCCATCCGCTATTTCACAGCATAAAACCATGAACACACTCAACGTCCCGCCACGAATTCGAGAAATAACGAGTGTCCAGATCCAAATCCCCGCTGCCAGTCACTTCATCAGCACCTTCACTGGAAAGGAAAAACCGCCTTCCTCAGGCGGTTCCGTTTCTGTACGCCGCTGTCCGGCGCTCTATTCTATTTAATCTTCAGCATCATTTCAAGGGAGTTCAGGCGATGGCCGAGGAATTCTTCTTCGAATTCTTTTACGGGAATGAATCCCTTGCCTTCATAGAACATTCTCCCTTTTTTGTTTTCTTTTTCGACGACGACTGACAGGGTGTTGGTGTTGAGCCGTTTAATGCCTTCTGTCAGCAGCTGTGAGCCGATCCCGATATGCTGGTAATCGGGCAGTATATAGATTGCGTCCAGTTCGGCGCTTGACCCGCCGTTTTTGCGGGTGATCTGGATATAGCCGATCACATTTTTACCCTGATCAGCCACAAGCATTGTGCTTGTTTTCATCCTTTTTACAAGTCTTTCATGGGAATAGGCGAAACCAAGAAATTGATCCTGGATTTCTTCGGGGATGATGTCCCGGTATGTGTCCCTCCATGTTTCTTTTGCCACTTTAAATACTCCATCAATGTCACTTGCAGTCATAGGCCTGATAATAATGGCAGGTGCCCCCTTTGTTCCATTATTTGTTCATTATAGCTGATATGTAACTCTTTTTAAAAGCCAGAGGTGTTGTAACACAGCTAAATTATCGGGAAAGAGCATGTTTGAACCGCCCTCCGCATAGAGTTTAGTAAAGCCCAGCACCAGCAAAACAGAAGGAGGTCCACATGGATATTTTAAAAAGAATCGAGAGCTACAGAGAAGAAGAAGAGCGCCTGAAGTGGGAAGGTACCTTCGCGGAGTATCTCGAAATCTTGAAAGAAAAGCCGTGGGTTGCCCAAACTGCTCATTCACGAGTTTATAATATGATCAAAGATGCCGGCATTGAAGAGGTGGACGGCCAGAGACAATATAAGTTTTTCAGCGGGCAGCTTTTCGGTCTTGAAGAAGCACTTGAGCGGCTGGTAGAAGAGTACTTGCATCCGGCAGCCAAACGCCTGGATGTACGCAAGCGTATTTTGTTGCTGATGGGGCCGGTCAGCGGCGGTAAATCAACACTTGTATCATTGTTGAAACGCGGGCTTGAACAGTATTCACGGTTTGAAAATGGTTCTGTTTTTTCGATTAAGGGATGCCCGATGCATGAAGATCCGCTTCATTTGATTCCGCATCACCTGCGGGAAGAATTTCACAGAGAGTACGGTATCAGAATCGAAGGGAACCTGTCGCCTCTCAATACGATGAGACTTGACAAGGAATATGGCGGGCGCATTGAGGACGTCATGATCGAACGTATATTCTTTTCTGAAGATAAGCGGGTCGGAATCGGGACATTCAGCCCTTCTGATCCAAAGTCGCAGGATATCGCCGATTTGACTGGAAGCATCGACTTTTCCACAATTGCACAATACGGTTCGGAATCAGATCCGCGCGCCTACCGGTTTGATGGTGAATTAAATAAAGCAAACCGCGGGATGATGGAATTCCAGGAAATGCTGAAGAGTGATGAGAAATTTTTATGGCATCTTCTTTCGCTCACCCAGGAAGGAAACTTCAAGGCGGGCAGGTTCGCTCTTATTTCAGCGGACGAACTGATTGTCGCGCATACGAACGAAGCGGAATACCGGTCGTTCATCTCGAATAAGAAAAATGAGGCATTGCACTCAAGGATCATTGTTATGCCTATTCCATATAATCTTAAGGTATCTGATGAGGAACGGATATATGAAAAGATGATTCAGGAAAGTGAAATGTCCCATGTCCATATAGCGCCGCATACGCTGCGGATTGCGGCCATGTTCACGATTTTGACAAGGCTGAAGGATTCCACCAAGCCGGGCATGGACCTGTTGAAAAAAATGCGCCTCTATGATGGGGATCTCGTAGAAGGCTTCAATCAAGTCGATGTGAAGGAACTGAAGTCTGAGCATTCAGACGAAGGAATGAGTGGCATCGATCCGCGTTATGTCATCAACCGGATTTCATCTGCAATCATCCGCAAGGACGTCGCAGCCGTAAATGCACTGGATGTGCTCCGTTCGCTGAAAGAAGGATTGGATCAGCATCCATCGATTTCTAACGAGGATAGGGAACGGTTCTTGAACTTCATATCTGTTGCCCGCAAAGAGTACGATGACATCGCCAAAAAGGAAGTTCAGAAAGCATTTGTGTACTCTTATGAAGAATCCGCCAAAACATTGCTTGATAACTACCTTGATAATGTGGAGGCATATTGCAACAAAAACAAGATCCGAGATCCGCTGACGGGTGAAGAAATGAATCCTGATGATAAGCTTATGCGCTCCATTGAGGAACAGATTGGCATTTCCGAAAATGCAAAAAAAGCGTTCCGGGAAGAAATTCTTATCCGTATTTCAGCATATGCCCGCAAAGGGAAGCGGTTTGATTACAACTCCCATGAGCGCCTGAAAGAAGCGATCCAGAATAAACTGTTTGCGGATTTGAAGGATGTCGTCAAAATTACGACATCTACGAAAACGCCGGATGAACTGCAGCTGAAGAAAGTGAATGAAGTCATCTCAAGATTGATTGATGAGCACGGATATAATTCTGTTTCAGCAAACGAATTGCTGCGCTATGTCGGCAGCCTTTTGAACAGGTAAGGAAGCCGCCTCATTCCCAGACAGGTTATTTATAATGAAATAGGGGGAATAGGGAAACTGAGGTGATTACAAATGAACAAAAAAAGGCAAAAAAAGATGGAAACATACAATGGCAATATGATCAACAATGAAGAAGAGTTAGTGGAGCACAGTACAGTAATGAGACACATGTCCACAAACGAGGACCTTAAAAAGCTGGATAAGGATCCCGATCCGATTCAGCATACGCGCAATGACAAGAAAGAAGACGAGTAACGGTTAGCCCCCTGCCTCAAGTGAATGAAGCAGGGGGCTTTTCTTTTCATCTGTGCGCTTTATTGTCAGAATTTTTAGCAATTTTTCCTTGCTTTTGCATAAGATAGAGTATCCTATCTTCCGCCAGAAGGAAGAGCAGGACAGAAGGAGGAACCGCCACCTTACGCAAGGAGCCGGAGTATTGGTTTTGCCCGGCGCGCGGTGTTCCCCTTAATTTGATAAAGGAGGGAAACGGTATGTCGGAAAACGATAACTTGAGTTTTGCGATTTCACAAGAAGACTGGTCCCTCCACCGTAAAGGGCATGATGACCAGCAACGGCACCAGAGAAAAGTCCAGGATGCGATAAAAAACAATTTGCCAGATCTCGTATCCGAAGAAAATATCATCATGTCCAACGGCAGAGATGTCGTCAAAATCCCAATCCGATCATTAGACGAATACAAAATCCGCTATAACTACGATAAAAACAAACATGTTGGCCAGGGAGACGGCGACAGCCAGGTGGGGGATGTTGTAGCACGTGATGGAAACAGCCAGCAGAAGGCAGGTCCGGGCAAAGGAAAGGGTGCAGGCGACCAGGCCGGCGAAGATTATTATGAAGCGGAAGTATCGATGATGGAGATTGAAGAAGCGTTTTTTAAGGAGCTGGAACTTCCGAATCTCCAGCAAAAAGAACAGGATGAAAACACGATTGAGGATATTGAGTTCAATGATATTCGCAAGACCGGACTGATGGGCAATGTTGACAAAAAACGGACGATGCTCGCTGCCTACAAACGCAATGCAATGGAAGGAAAGGCGTCCTTCCAGCCGATTTATCCGGAAGATTTGCGATATAAAACATGGAACGATATCCAGAAGCCTGAATCCAAAGCAGTCGTCATTGCCATGATGGACACCTCGGGCTCGATGGGATTGTGGGAAAAGTATATGGCACGCAGCTTCTTCTTCTGGATGACCAGGTTTTTGAGAACCAAATATGAAACAGTGGATATCGAATTTGTAGCCCATCATACGGAAGCGAAAGTAGTCTCTGAAGAGGACTTTTTCTCAAAAGGCGAAAGCGGGGGAACCATTTGCTCATCGGCTTATCGCAAAGCACTTGAATTGATTGAGACGAAATACCAGCCGTCACGTTATAACATCTATCCGTTCCACATATCCGACGGTGATAACCTGACGTCAGATAACGCACGCTGCCTTAAATATATCAACGAGATCATGAAAGTCTCCAACATGTTCGGCTACGGTGAAGTTAACCAGTATAACCGGCATTCAACATTGATGAGCACCTATAAAAATGTCGAAGAAGAAAAGTTCCGCTTCTATGTTATGAAAAAGAAGAGCGATGTGTTCTATGCGATGAAACAATTTTTCAGCAACGAGGAAGAAAAGGCGGTAATGTAACGAAAAAGATGGGCCTGCTTAGGCGGGCCCATTATTTTTGTTCGCTGTGGCTGCTGACCTGCCAAAGTATTGATCGGAAGCATGGAACTCCAATGTTACATATTCAGCGTCAGAGTGTGACAGGGCCATTCTGATCGGACGGGAAACAAGGTATGGCTGCAGGGAGCAAGAAGCAGATAGGAACTCGATTATAATTCAAGACAGCAAAGAATAAAAAGATTGACGCTTCCCGGATAAATGGATAATATAATGATTAAGATGGATACAGGTAATAAAGGGGAGTAGCTTTTACAATAAAGTCGTCATTTCAGGGAAACCTCGGCTTTATTGGCAACTTACGTTGTTAGCAAGACCTTTGCCGCCAGCGGCAGAGGTCTATTTTTGTGGCCTTCGCCGTAATCGGCGGAGGCCTTTTTGCGTGGAAAAGACATCCTCTGGAAAGCGAAAATGAAATGGCCGGAAACCGCTGCCCGGCAATGTCTTAACAGAGGCTCTGTTACTTGTAATGTTGATTTTCCCAAAGGCCTGCAGCCTGAGGAGGCTCCCCGAGCCCGCGGAAAACGGGTGTTTGGAGCTTTAATCCATAACTTGGCTTAACAGAGCCTTATCCAGAAGCTATTCCATCTGTAAATTAAATGGGGATCATGTACAGAGCATGACCGAGAAGGAGGACAAATATGGAAGCAGGTTTGCTGCTTGAGTATGGATGGGTTTTATTGGTTTTAGTCGGACTAGAAGGATTGCTTGCCGCGGATAATGCGCTTGTTCTGGCAATCATGGTGAAACACCTTCCTGAAGAAAAAAGGAAAAAGGCCCTGTTTTACGGGCTCGCCGGAGCGTTTGTGTTCAGGTTCGCCTCATTATTCATCATTTCCTTTTTAGTTGATGTATGGCAGATGCAGGCGATCGGCGCACTTTATTTACTGTTCATTGCCTTTAACCATATTTTTAGAAAAGTGGTTAAAAAACAATCGGGGGAAGAAGAAACACTTGAGAAGTCCAAAGACAAAAAGCCGGCCGGGTTTTGGGTGACAGTGATCAAAGTCGAACTTGCCGACATTGCCTTCGCGGTAGACTCGATTCTGGCAGCGGTAGCTCTTGCTGTTGCGCTTCCGGCTTCCGGGCTTCCGGCAATCGGCGGATTGGATGGCGGCAAATTCCTCGTCATCTTCGCCGGCGGCTTGATCGGCCTAATCATTATGAGATTTGCCGCGAATTTTTTCGTCACATTGCTTCATAAACGGCCGGGCCTGGAAATTGCAGCATTTATGATCGTCGGGTGGGTTGGTGTGAAGCTGGCAGTTTATACACTCTCGCATCCGGCCCTCGGCATTTTACCGGAAGCGTTTGCCCATTCAACGGCATGGAAAGTCTCTTTTTACGCGGTCCTCGTATTCATTGCACTTGGGGGCTGGCTGTTTTCGAAAGAGCATGAAGAGAAAGGGAAGGAAACAAAGGAATCCAGACCACAGTATTAAGGTTGAACGGCTTGAGGGAAAAACCTTCATAAAATTTCTGTGTTGTGGATAAAAAGCGAGAAGGGAGTCATCCAGCTCCAGGCGCCAGCGGCTATCGTCATAAGCGGTGACCCCCTCCGGAAGGAAAGAAGACCACCTTCCTGCGGGTACCCCGCTTATGCGTACGCCGCTAAGCGGGCGCCCTGCGCTTTTGTTCATGAAAATAGTAACTTCGTAGAGATAGATAAAGAGATTTGCCCTTTTTCTATAGTAAAAAAGTTGTTCTGCCCCCGGTTCCGTTTTATAATAGCAACATACAGCAAAAAAATCGGCATTTTCCATATTACATAGAAAGCTGTGTTTTACTATTGGGGGTTCTTTTAATGGATAATAAAAAAGCATTGGCCATCCTGTTTTTGGTCATGTTCCTTGTAATGGCCGGTTTCGGCATTATTATCCCCGTTTTGCCTTTTTACGCGGAGGAGATCGGGGCAAACCCTACAGAGCTCGGCCTTTTAATGGCTGTCTATTCATTTATGCAGCTTTTATTCGCACCGATATGGGGAAGGGTTTCCGACCGGATTGGCCGAAAACCTGTCATCATGCTCGGCATTTTCGGCCTTGCTGTTTCCTTTTTTCTAATGGCCATCGCATCTGAGTTATGGATGCTGTTTGCAGCCAGGATTCTTGGAGGATTATTGTCATCGGCTAATATGCCGACCACAATGGCATATGTGGCAGATGTGACTTCAGAAGAGAATCGCGGAAAAGGGATGGGAATCATCGGTGCCGCTATCGGTCTCGGTTTTGTGTTTGGGCCTGGCATTGGCGGCATCTTTACCGAATACAGTCTGAGTGCCCCGTTTTATCTTTCCGGCGCTCTTTCACTTGTAACCTTCCTTGTAGTGCTGTTTGTATTAAAGGAATCACTTCCTCCTGAAGAACGCACAAATGGGGACAGCGAACGAGAATCACGCTGGGCAGCTTTTAAAGGCGAAGTGACGATTTTGTACATCCTGCAGCTCTTCGTTTCCTTTTCACTGGCTGGCCTGGAGGCGACGTTTGCTTACTTTGCTGCCGAAAAAGCAGGGCTGGATGCGAAGGCACTGGGGTATATTTTTATGATTATGGGCCTTGCCGGTGCTTTTGTGCAGGGTGGACTTGTCGGCCGGTTGACAAAACGATTCGGTGAAGGAAGGGTGATCCAGGGTGGGATCGTCGTTTCTGCCATCGGGTTCGGGCTTGTGCTCCTTGTAAAAGACTTTACAACGGCAGCGATTTACCTGACCATTTTCGGAATCGGTAACGGTGTCATCAGACCGAGTGTTTCTTCTTTGATCACAAAAGAATCTCGTGCAGGTCACGGATCGGCAACAGGTCTCCTTTCTTCCTTTGATTCCCTTGGCCGAATTGCCGGACCACCGATTGGCGGCTGGCTGTTCACCATTGCCATTGGGCTTCCGTACATCTTTGGGGTTATCATTTCAATTGGCGCCTTTATGCTGTACGTCGTCTATTCAATCCGAACTAATAAAAACGAACCGCATGCCGTGTAGGCAGGAAGGCAATATGCTTTCCTGCCTTTTTTCTGTTTGGGAAATGGTTTTAAGTCCGTGCGGTGTCCGAGAGGATTCTTGTTTTCTCAGTGCCTAATCAAAGAGAAACTAAGGCACGGGATTTGGTTTTATTTGCCTGTTCAATTGAGAGAGCAAAATATAGGCCGGGATGGGGATTTGCATGCCTGTAATCAGGAGAGAGAGCACAACATGGAAGGACTTCGGTTTTGCGTGCCTATAACCAGGGGAGAGAGCAAAGTATAGGAACGAGCTCGCGGTTTGCGTGCCTATAATCAGGAGAGAAAGCAAAATAAAGGAACGGGCCCGCGGTTTGCGTGCCTGTAATCAGCATAATACCCAAAATATAGGCAAGGCATCGCGCCTGCCATGCCTATAAGTAGAGACAAACCATTATAAACCAACGGCGAATGAAACCCTCGCTTCGCAGCAAAGCGTACATTCTGAGTATGACCGAGGCAATCAAGAACAGATGTCGCACTTTTGCCCAGCATGAAAGCGGCCCCTGCAGCAAATTTCAATTCCTTCAAAGTGATAATTATCAAAACCAAAAATCAGTTTCAAGGCGGGTCATATAAAAAATTAAGGAATAAGTATGTCACATTTAGGTTAAATAGTATATAATATTAATCAGGTTCAGAATACTAGTATCATAAATTAAGTGAATTAGGAATCAGGAGGGAATGGAAGAATGATTGGCCACAAATTTATTTTAGGATTCGAGGACATCGGCAAAGAAGATATTCCGAAAGTGGGCGGAAAAGGTGCCAACCTTGGGGAATTGACACGGAATGGCATTCAGGTGCCTCCTGGTTTTTGTGTGACATCTGATGCATATATCGCTTTTATCGAAGAGAGCGGGCTGCTGGAAAAAATCAAGGGTGCGCTTGAAGGGCTCGACTATGAAAATACGGATATCTTAACGGAGAAGAGCCGTCAAATCCGCAGTCTGATTGAAGATACAAGAACTCCTGATCATTTAAGGGAGGAAATTGTAAGCGCATATCAAAATTTCTGCCAGGACATCGGCCAGGATAATGTCCAGGTGGCTGTCAGAAGCTCGGCCACCGCTGAGGATTTGCCTGAGGCATCGTTTGCCGGCCAACAGGATACATATCTAGAGGTATCCGGCACAGACGGGGTGCTTGAACATGTCAAAAGATGCTGGGCTTCCCTCTGGACAGCACGGGCGATTTACTACCGCGAACAGCAAGGTTTCAATCACTTTGAAGTCGCATTGAGTGCTGTCGTACAAAAAATGGTGAACAGCGAAAAATCCGGTGTCATGTTTACTGCGAACCCGATTACCCATGACCGCAATGAAATTATGATCAATGCGAGCTGGGGACTTGGTGAGGCCGTCGTTTCCGGAATGGTATCACCGGATGAATACGTTATAGATAAAAAAAGCCTTGAGATGAAAGAAAAGCATATTGCAAATAAAAATGTAATGGTGGTTAAACGCGATCACGGCAACGGAACGGTTGAAATCTCTGTCAAGGATTACCTTGGTTATGAAAAAGTGAAGGAACAGTGCCTGACAGGAGAGGAAATTGAAAAGTTGGCGGAGCAAGCTGCTGAAGTTGAAAAGGTGTATGGCCAGCCTCAGGATATCGAGTGGGCATACGATCATGAGACCAAATCGCTATATATTTTGCAGGCACGGCCGATCACAACGCTGAAGGGGGAAGCAAAGGACAAAATGGAAGCTGTAAAAGAGACGGAAGAACGAAAGGTACTTATAAAAGGACTTGCCGCTTCACCTGGTTTGGCAGCCGGAAGGGTACGGAAAGTCAGGGATGTCCCTGAATTCTCTAAAGTTGAAGAAGGGGATATTCTTGTGACGACCATGACAAACCCGGATATGATTCCGGCTATGAAGCGCGCGGCGGCCGTCATCACCGATGAGGGCGGAAGAACTTGCCATGCTGCAATCGTTTCACGGGAACTCGGCATTCCGTGTATTGTAAGTGCCAATCATGCGATGGATGTGCTGGAGGATGGTTCCGAAGTGACTGTCGATGCGATTCGCGGGGTTATCTATAAAGGAAAAGTAATGCAGGAAGAGCCGAAGGCGGAGACATCCGGCCAGGGCCAGCCGGCATTTGACCTGGCATTACTTGAACAGCTGACAGCTCCTGTCACCGGAACAAAGCTGTATATGAATCTTGGTGAGCCTTCTGTCATCAATAAATATAAGCAGCTTCCTTTTGACGGAATCGGGCTTATGCGTACGGAAATGATTTTCAATGATTACGTGCAAGCACACCCGATGTACCTGCTAAAGACGGGGCAGGGAGATTTCATGATCGATAAACTCGCTGAAGGGATTACAAATGTCGCCCAGGAAATATTCCCGAAGCCGATTGTTGTCAGACTAAGTGACTTCCGCACTAACGAATTTCGCGGTTTGAAAGGCGGCGAGGAAGTCGAGCCGATTGAAAATAACCCGATGATCGGCTGGCGCGGTGTGTCACGGTATATTTCCCCTGAATACCGTGAAGGATTCAGGCATGAATGCAGGGCAATCAAGAAGGTACGGGAAGAGTTCGGTTTGACCAATGTATGGGTGATGCTGCCATTCGTGCGTACAACATGGGAATTGGAAGAAGCCAAGAAAATCATGGCTGAAGAAGGCTTAGTCCAGAACCAGAACTTTAAGCTTTGGATTATGGCAGAAGTGCCGTCTGTGATCTTTGCAGCCGAAGAGTTTGCTCAGCTTGTCGATGGCTTCAGCATCGGGAGCAACGACCTTACCCAGCTTGTGCTTGGCATTGACCGTGATTCGGGTATCCTGAATCGCATGGGATACTTTGATGAGCGGGACATAGCTGTGAAACGGGCGATCCAGACCCTCATAAAGGCTGCACACAAACATGGAAAAACGGTATCCATTTGCGGACAGGGGCCATCATTGTATCCAGACCTTACCGAGTTTCTGGTCGAAGAAGGAATCGACAGCATCAGTGTCAATCCGGATACAGTTTCATACACACGCAGGCTGATTGCTCAGGTTGAACAACGTTTGATTTTAAAGAAGTTACGCGGCTGATGAATAGATCTGAAAAGGCTCCGGCAACTGCCGGAGCCTTTTGGTTTTTATTTATTAAGCTTTCTGCCAGTAGTGGACAATAATGAAATATCATCGTCCCGCAATAAAGTCATGTCTACATGGCAAACTTGTATACAGCGGCTGGCTCAGGCGATGATTCGATTTCGTCAATTAGCTTTTGAAGGGAAAACATAATTTGAAAGTTTTCATCTTCGGGTGTTCTTGGGATTTCTTCAATGATGATTTTCTTCCCGCTTCGATGATAAAATTCGAAAGAATAAACCATTCCTTTATCCCACCCCTTTAATTTGTTCACATAAATAGTTTAAAGTAAATTTTCAGAATTATCAATATCATTAGTAAATTTGTGGTAAAAGTATTAAATTTAGGAAGAAAGACTCAAATCAGTTGGAGGACAATTCCTATGCTCATCGTTTAGCTGATTAAATATTAGCCTGTCTCCGTTTAAAACAAGCAGCCACCGTTTGAAATAAAGGAAAAAGGGAAAATCATTTCAAAAGGAGGAGATGAAATGGCATCTGAAACACAAAAATTCGGACTTGGCTTGTTAACCGGTGCAGCCCTCATTACTGCCGCTGCCGTTACTGCTTTAAAGAATAATGCAAAAGAGTATAACGAATCACTCAAACAGGAATCACAGGACACAAAGGAAGAAGCGAAAGAAATGTTCCATCATAGCAAAAGCAGTGTGAAGCGGTTTATTACAGGCGTTAAAGGAGAAGTTTCCGATTGGCGTGAGGACACAAAGCCAGTGCAAAAGCGGCTGAATGAACATATGCAGGAAGTGAAAGAGACCCAAAAGGAAATTAAAGATGAACTAAAGCATTCCAAACAACCTCAACAGCAGGTAAACTAAACGACTAAAAGGGCTCGTAAAGTACGAAATCGCCACTGAATGATTGAGCCGGATAAAATGATAAAAAGGATTGGAAAGAAAAACGCTCAAGTTTTTGATATGCTCCCCCTAAGGTAGACAGGTTAAAAAATAAAACTTGTTTATCTTA
>JAENYN010000057.1 GCA_016841765.1 Guptibacillus hwajinpoensis | reverse complement strand
GGAACCCTGTTTTTATCAAAGCTCAAATATAACGCTCTACAGGAATGCTAACGAGGCAGTATAGTTATACAAACGAAAAATGTATTAGGAGAAGTTAGATGCTTAAATTAATTTGTTTTGGAGACAGTATTACGGCTAGAAAAGAAGGCTTGGATGCGCCTATGCTCACAACAAAGTTATCTGAGCAATTGGACGGTTTTGAAGTTATAAATGCTGGTGTATCAGGAAATAACACTATCAATGCTATATCCAGAATTGAGAATGATGTGATTAAACATAATCCTGATTTAGTAACAGTATTATTTGGGGCTAATGATGCAGCATTTCATAAAATGATTGATTTGGAAACTTATAAAACTAACATATATAAAATCACTCAAATGATTAAACCTGAAAGAACTATTTTAATAACACCAGCTCCAGTTGATGAAAAGTCCCAATTTGCTAGAACCAATGAAGTCTTGTTTGATTATGCATCAGCAGTAAATCAAGTAGCAGTTGATACTGGAGGTCATTTCATCGATTTGTATTCGAAAATGATTGCTTTGGATGACTATCCTAAAATACTAAAAGGAATAAGAAACGATGGACTTCATTTTGGTGACAAGGGTTATGATTTTCTTGTTCGTTTATTAGTGGAGAAGATTAGAGAAGTTTGTTATTAAGCTAACGGGGGCGTTAGTTCAATAAGACGATAAGACCAAACAGAACTTCCAGTTTTATCGAAGTTCTGTTTTTTTGTATAAAAATCAACATTAAACTTTAACAGAGCCAAAAGAAAAAACCTGACTTTTGAATGAAAAAAATCCGAAGTTGAAAATAAATGGTGAGCTGTCCTGCACAAACAGCATGCAATTGGTTCCACACATTGTTAATGGCACAAACAAGGGCAGTACCAAGCAAAATAGAACTCTATTGGCCATGCCTTCTTAGAAAACGGGATAAATAGACCGATTTTAAAGATAAGTGAGTCTTTTTTTGGAAACTGACTAGAAGACAAAACACACCAGACTCATATCACCTGCTCTCATTCTTAAAGTTTCCCCTCATTCAAACGAACATTTGACTGACAACTGCAATAAGATATACTATACTCAAATGAGGATTTGAATGAAAACGGAGTGAGGACATGGGCAGCAAAGATACGTGCGATATTTATTGTTACGATGAGGAAAAGGTCAATCGGATTCAGGGTGACCTGGAAAAAGCGAATATATCGGGTGTGGCCCGGCTGTTCAAAGCGCTGGCTGATGAAAATAGGGCGAAAATCGCTTATGCATTGTGCCGGAATGATGAGTTATGTGTGTGTGATGTCGCCAACATTATCGGATCGACGGTGGCGACGGCGTCCCACCATTTGCGCACCCTTCACAAACAGGGGATTGTAAAATACAGAAAAGAAGGAAAGCTGGCATTTTACTCGCTTGACGATGAACATATCAGGCAGCTCATGCTGATTGCATTAGAGCATAAAGAGGAGGTGGAAAGCGGTGTCTGAACTGACAGCAGCACAAGAAACGAAAACGTACCGGGTCCAGGGGTTCACCTGAGCAAGCTGTGCGAAAACGTTCGAGGAGAACGTGAAGCACCTGGAAGGTGTTTCTGATGCGAATGTGAACTTTGGCGCGTCCAAGATAACGGTGACAGGCAGCGCTTCGATTGAAGCCATCGAAAAGGCCGGGGCATTCGAAAACCTTAAATTGAGGAACGAAAATGAGCAGCCGGCCGAGCGGCAACAGTTCTGGAAACAAAAAGAAAACATAAAAGTTTACGTATCTGCCGTATTGCTTGTGATTGGCTGGCTCCTCGGAACGCAATATGGGGATGGGCATATCGCTTCCACTACCGTGTATGCCGCGGCCATCCTAATCGGCGGGTACTCCCTTTTTATAAAAGGGTTTAAAAACTTATCGCGTTTCAACTTCGATATGAGCACGCTCATGACGATTGCGATTATCGGAGCAGCCATTATCGGTGAATGGGGCGAAGGGGCGATGGTTGTCATCCTGTTTGCCATCAGTGAAGCGCTGGAACGTTACTCCATGGATAAAGCGCGGCAATCGATTGAGTCATTGATGGATATTGCACCGAAAGAAGCGCTGATCCGCCGCGGCGATGAAGAAATGATGCTCCTCGTCGATGACATCCGGGTGGGCGATATCATGATCGTCAAGCCGGGCCAGAAGCTGGCTATGGATGGAACTGTCGTAAAAGGCATCTCGTCTGTAAACCAGGCGGCCATTACCGGTGAAAGTGTGCCGGTCACGAAAACGGCCGATGATGAAGTGTTTGCGGGCACCTTGAATGAGGAAGGCTTGCTTGAAGTGAACGTGACAAAGCGGGCAGAGGATACGACGATCGCGAAAATCATTCATCTTGTCGAGGAAGCCCAGTCCGAACGGGCCCCTTCACAGGCGTTCGTCGATAAATTCGCTAAATATTACACACCGGCCATCATTGTATTTGCAGTGCTCGTCGTTGTTGTGCCGCCGTTGTTTTTCGGGGCGGAATGGAGCAAATGGATTTATGAAGGGCTGGCTGTGCTTGTTGTCGGCTGTCCATGTGCACTTGTCGTTTCCACGCCGGTTGCCGTTGTGACAGCCATCGGGAACGCTGCCAGAAACGGTGTTTTGATCAAAGGCGGCATCCATCTGGAGGAAGCGGGCGCTCTTAAAGCGATTGCCTTTGATAAAACAGGGACGCTGACAAGAGGAGTTCCTGCTGTTACGGATTTCGTCGCATTTGAAGGAAATGAAAACGACTTGCTCACAATAACGGCGGCCTTAGAAAAAGGATCACAGCACCCGCTTGCTTCCGCCATTATGAGAAAAGCCGAGGCAGACGGAGTGGATGCTGGCAGCTTAACGGCGGAAAACTTCCAGTCCATGACGGGAAAAGGTGTGAAAGCTGAAATTAACGGCATCCTGTACTATGCGGGAAGTCCGGGCCTGTTCACAGAATTGCACGGCAGCATTGGTGATGAAGTGAACCAACGAATCACCAGGATGCAGAACGAGGGAAAAACCGCCATGCTGCTTGGAACCGAAAAACAAATCCTGGCCCTGATTGGTGTTGCTGATGAAATCCGGGAAACATCAAGGGAAGTTGTCAGCAGGCTGAACAATATGGGAATTGAAACCGTGATGCTGACAGGGGACAATGAACGCACTGCGGCCGCGATCGGCCACCTGGCAGGTGTTAAGGATATCAAAGCTGATTTGCTTCCGCAGGATAAATTGGATTTTATAAAAGAAATGCGGGCGAATCACCAGCGTGTTGCAATGGTTGGCGACGGCGTGAATGATGCACCGGCTCTTGCCGCATCGACTGTCGGTGTGGCGATGGGCGGGGCCGGAACAGACACTGCCCTGGAAACGGCTGATATTGCGCTCATGTCCGATGATCTGGAAAAACTACCATATACAATTAAGCTCAGCCGAAACGCATTGAACATCATTAAGCAGAACATCACCTTTTCCCTTGTCATTAAGGCGCTCGCCCTGCTGCTGGTCATTCCCGGCTGGCTGACGCTGTGGATCGCGATATTTGCCGATATGGGGGCGACTTTGCTGGTGACGCTGAATAGTTTGCGTTTGTTAAAAGTGAAAGATAATTAGGTTGATAGATAATAAAAACAAGGTCCCGTGCCTGGCTGCACGGGACCTTGTTTTCTTGTTTTTAAGGGTTTATTGCGGTGAATAAAAAGCTGCCCAGCTCCAGGCGCCAGCGGCTCTGGTCATAAGCGGTGATCTACTAACCACTCCTGCTTATGCGTACGCCGCTATGTGGGCGCCTTATATTAACTGCGGCAAACGATTTTTCCGAGGCGTTCTGTCAGTTTCGTATTTTCCCGGTAATCAACCGGGCATTCGATGACAACCGGACCGTTCGCCTGCAGTGCCTTTTCAAGTGTCGGTTTCAGTTCTTTTTCATCTTCAATACGGTATCCTTCGGCGCCGTATGCTTCAGCAAGTTTCACGAAATCCGGGTTGCCGAATTTCACATTGGACTTCCGGTCGAATTCATTCATTTGCTTCCAGCCGATCAAACCGTAGCTATTGTCTTTCCATACCATGACGACAATCGGAAGTTCGTGGCGCACCGCTGTTTCCAGCTCTTCGCCTGTCATCAGGAACGCACCGTCACCGGCAACGGCAACGACTTTGCTGTCCGGTTTTGCGAGTTTGGCACCGATTGCTCCCGGCAACGCGATTCCCATTGAGGCCAGCCCGTTTGAAATCAGGCATGTATTCGGCTTGTAGCAGTGATACATGCGGGCAATCCACATTTTGTGGGCGCCGGTATCGGACAGCAGGATATCATCTTCGCCGAGGACCGAACGCAGATCCGAAACGATGCGCTGCGGTTTTACCGGGAAGCTGTCGTCATTGGCATAGTCTTCGATTTCGCCCATGATTTTTTTCCGCAGTTCAGCATAATGTTGATTTTTCTCCGTCCGTTTTTCCGCTGCTTCTGCCAGCTTGCGGAGATTAGTGCGGATATCGCCGACAACATTAAGCTTTACAGGGTAGTGCGCATCGGTTTCCGCTTCATGTGTATCAATATGGAGCACTGGTGTATCTGCTTCCGGGTTCCAGTTTTTCGGCGGATATTCAACCATGTCGTATCCGATGGCGATTATCAGGTCAGCATGTTCAAACCCGCAGTTGATATAGTCTTTTCCGCCGAGCCCCGATGTCAGCAGGCTCAGATCATGTGTAAAAGGAAGCGCCCCTTTCCCCATGAACGTGTGGGTAACATGAATCTGCAGCTTTTCTGCAAGGGCCTGAAGGTCATCTGCAGCACCAGCGCGTGTGACGCCGTTACCCGCCATGATCAGCGGCTGTTTGGCATGTTTGATCAAGTCGGCCGCTTCTTTGATCGTCTCATCTGATGCTTCAGATGTATGATGGCTCATTTTTGGAAGTTCTTTATAGTCCACATCCATATCCGCAATATCTTCAGGAAGAACGATATGGGTTGCACCCGGTTTCTCGGAGGTTGCCTGATGATAGGCCTTGCGGACTACGCCCGGGATGATTTCCGGATCATCGACTGACGTGTTCCATTTCGTGACGTTGCTGTATATCTCCTTTAAGTCGTACACCTGATGGGAATGGATGCCTTTATATTGGCGCTCCAGGTCGGCCTGTCCGGTAATGGCGATCATCGGCGACAGATCCATGTTTGAATTGGCGACGCCCGTCATCATGTTTGTTGCACCAGGTCCGAGTGTGGCAAGGCTTACTCCCGGCTTGCCGGTGAGCCTTCCCATCGTGCCGGCCATATAAGCGGCACCTGTTTCATGCCTGGTCGTTATGAATTTGATATCAGACGCCAGCAGCGCATCCATGAAATCGAGATTTTCCTCTCCGGGAACACCAAAAATATATTCAATGCCTTCTGCTTCAAGATTTTTCACCATTAACTCTGCTGCTCTCACGTTTATCGTCACCTCTCTCTAAAAAATGTCTACTATACCTCATTCCTCTTATGGCCCAAATCAAAACGGTATTGCCTGGCAATTGCCTGGGAAGTGCCAGGCAAGTGAGTCGATGCCCCATTCCCATGCATAATGAACTGTGGTAAGATATTTCCAATTCGATAAAGGGAGGCGGTTTGATGGGGGAGCGCGTATATCTTGCGAAGCCGTCAATGGAGTTGGAGGAGCAGTATCTTTCGTTTTACCGGGAATGGAAGGAAAGCGGGGAAAACATGGTGCCGTGGGTCATTTCAAAGGATCCGGCGGATTTTGAGGGGATGATTCAATCGCTGGCAGATCAATCTGAAGGAAAAGGGCTTCCGGAAGGATGGGTGCCGGATTCGACCTACTGGCTCGTCGGTGAAGATAACAAAGTGCTCGGGGCCGTAAACATCCGCCATTCCCTGACGGAGCAGCTGAAGAATGCTGGCGGCCATATCGGCTATGGCATCCGTCCAACCGAACGAAGGAAAGGATATGCGACCCGGCTGCTTGCGCTTTCCCTGGAGAAAGCGAGGGAGATCGGCATCGGTAAAGCGCTTGTCGTCTGCGATGAAGGTAACATCGCCTCGGCTAAAACGATAAAGAATAACGGCGGCGTCCCTGACAGTGATTATGTTGAGGAGGATGGCAATATCATCAAGCGGTTCTGGATTGATGTTTCAGATGAATGACCGATTTCAAATTAAAAACCGCTCCTCCGGCAGATTGATTGACTGCGGGAGGAGCGGTTTTATTTTCGATAATACCGAAAGTGACAGGCACCGCTTATGCAAAATGATGCGCAATGTCATCAAGCGTGTCCGGACTGCCGGAAATGAGCAGGTGATCGCCTTCTTTCAGCCGCGTATCGCCGTGCGGGAGGATGAATTGGCCTTCTCTGACGATATGAAGGATAAGCGCATCACCGAGAAATTGAACCTGCTGGAGCAGCATATTGTCATAAAAGTGGTTCCCGATCATGATTTCCCGAATCTGATGCGGGCCCTCTGAAAGCAAGGTCAGCATCGCCGGCTGGTCAACGAGCGTTTTCAGCAATATAGATGAGGACTTCTCAGGCGAAAACACCCGGATGCCATGCTGTTGCAGCTTTTCCTGAAATTGCGGGTTCTCCAGCTTGGCGACAATATCATGAATCCCATGATCGCGGGCATTCTCGGCGATTGCCGCATTATTACTGTCATCGGCAGTAGCGGCAATCAGCTTGTCCACATTAAATGCTCCGTTCTTTTCAAGCTCTTCCACTTCATAAGAGGGAACCAAAACAACCTCAAAGTCGTGGTTTTCATCGCGGTTAAGGGGGTGATCACTGTAGACTTTGACGATATGCGGGCTGTTGGATAACTCCAGGGAGAGCGGGAGTGTCAGGCTGTTCGCGCCGATAATGCTGTAAATCCTATGGCTATGAACCGTTTCGTTCGGCACAAGCCTGTTAAAGGCGACCGGTGAAGCAAGGCAAGTCGTGACCGCAACGAGTATTAATGCCCCGTTCAATGCGGAACTGATAATGCCGGCATCATACGCAATCCGTGCCGCCGCAATGACAAGGCTCAATTTTGAAGTCGAGAGCAAACCGGCTGCGAGCGCTTTTTTCCATGAATACCATCTGGCGAGTACGACTGAAGGGACCAGCTTTGCGATGTACATATATACAAGCAGAACCGGCATTAACAGCAAGACCGTTTTATTGTCGATAATAGCCTGCAAATCAAGCCGCACCCCGACCATCACAAAGAAAATCGGGATCAAAAAACCGTAACCGAATGAATCAAGCTGATGCCGGAATTCCTGCTGCGGCCGCAGCAGTGATATGATGATCCCTGCTAAAAAGGCACCGAATATTGCTTCGGCCCCGAGCCGTTCCGACAGGCCCGCAAACAGCAGGACAAGGGCAAACACACCTCTCGTGCCAAGCTGGACGGTCGCGGTTTTCATCAGCTTATCGATAAAAGGGATGTGAAGGGTCCGTTTGATTGAACGGTAAATGACGAACATCGCAATAAACAAAAGCAGAAGCAGCGGGATCCGAAGCGGTTCTCCTGCCCGGACCATCAAGTAGACCGTCAGCAGCAACATCGTCGCAAAGTCGGCAACTGTTGCTGTCATCAGAAGTGTCTGGCCGTAATGGCTCCCGAGAAGCTGCCTTTCTTTTAACACGGGCAGTACGACACCAAGGGAGATGGTTGTAATGATAAGTGCCATTAACGGTGCCTCTTTGATTAGCCCGAACCAGACAAGGGTCAGCGACAACAAATAAGAAACTGAAACGATCAATCCGAACATCAGCAGGCCCAGCAAAAACGGATGCGGCTTTTTGCTGCCGTTTTCTTCCTTGAATGCCTTCGGTTCAAAACTTATTTCAAGCCCGCTTAAAAACATCAGGAACAAAAACCCCAGCGCGGCCAGCAGTTCAAGCCAAGGGTCTTCCTGCACAAGATTAAGCCCGCTCTGCCCGACAATAAGACCTGCAGCAATTTCCGCGACCACAACGGGAACCAGCCGCAGGTTAAAGCGCTGCAGGAGGATCGGGATGAAAAATGCGATAGCGAGCACAACAATCAGAGAAGTCATCGAATGGTGATCCATCGGGATCGCCCCCAGTAAGAGATATGTATCTTTATAGTTTCATTATAAATGCTGATCGGTTTAATTTGGGGAGATCCTTAAAAATTGATGTGAACGCATGAAGGGGTGGTATGCTATTCTTAAGATATAAAAATTACCATAGTCTTTATCAAACCAATTCGGAAAAAAAAGTGCACACCACTTATAATCAGGAGTGCCGCGACAGCTACTGATTTTTTAAAGTGATTAGCAGGTCAAGTTAGTTTAGTAACATTCCCGGGGATTATAAAAGTGATAAGCTACAAAAAAAAACATAGGTGGTACAGTGGGATGATTGAGGTCAAGAACGTATCAAAAATCTATAAGGGCACAAAAGCTGCTGTAAAAGATGTAAGTTTCTCCATAAAAGAAGGAGAGATATTTGGGTTTCTTGGACCTAATGGTGCCGGTAAGACAACAACAATACGGATGATGATTGGATTGTTAAAGCCGACTGAGGGTGAAATTCGGATTAACGATTTGAATGTACATAAGGATACAAAAAAAGTTCATGAACTTATAGGTGTTGTCTTTGAGCTGCCAAATCTCTACTTGAAGTGGACGATCTATGACAATTTGAAGTTTTTTGCAGATTTATACAGCGTACCTTCTGAGCAGATAAATCAAGTAATGGAAAGTTTACAGCTACTCGATAAGGCTGAAGAAAAAGTTAATACGCTGTCTAAAGGGTGGAAGCAAAGAGTTCTCATAGCCAGAGCCTTGTTACATAAACCGAAGATACTATTTCTGGATGAACCGACAAGTGGATTAGACCCGAACACTGCCGCCTTAATTCGGAAATATATACACTCTTTAAAACTGCAGGGAACGACTGTTGTTCTTACAACCCATGATATGAATGAGGCTGATGAATTAAGTGACCGTGTAGGAATTATGTACAATGGGACATTAGCTGCATTAGATACTCCAGATCAGTTGAAAAATCAGTATGGAAAGAATGAAATTTTGATGGAGTACAGAGAGAATGAGGAAGTATTAAAGATAAATCTACCCATAAACACAAGTGAAACAGCTAAAACCGTGTATGACAAAATGAGTGCCGGAAATATAGTCAGTCTTCATTCGCAGGAAGCGACGCTGGCAGATGTGTTTGCAGAATTAACGGGAAGTGAACTCAGTTGAATATACGATTAACATATAAACTAATAAAACATGAAGTCATTGATTTCTCCAGGCAGCCGTCTCTTTTGATCCTTTTGCTGTTACCTATTATCATGTCAAAGCTCCTCATAAGCATAATGCTCGAGACGGGACAGGAATTCATGCTGTTACCGAGCTGGCTGTTGTTTGCACAAGTGATGGTCGGGATTATGATAACCGGCCCTAATTTTATTGAGGAGAAAGAGCAAAAGACAATTGATGCACTAAGGGTATCTCCTGTGACACTGAACGAAATTATTATCTCCAAGGGGACAGCTGTTTTATTATTCTCCTTATTATCCCAGCTATTTGTCTTTATTGTAAACACAGGATTCAATACCGATTTGTTCATGTCTATTCCAGTGATGGCTGTTGGGGGAGCGCTGTTTATTCAAGTTGGTTTCATCATTGGATTAATGATGAATTCCTCAAAAACGGCTTCAGCCATATCGTCAATTGTTATGGTCACTTTGTTTTTAATCGCATCCTTGTATCAGCAATTACCTGAATGGGAATATGTTTTGCGATATATACCAAGTGTAGTTGTAGTCGAAAACTTGATTGCTGTATTCGATAGACAGTTTGCTATAGTTGATATTACTTTGCTTCTCGTCTGGTTTTTCTTATTTTACATCACGATTATTTATTTAGTCAGAAAAGAGTTGAATAGATGAATAAGGTTGAGTTGATGTAGATTGTTTTTTCAATGAACAGGGGCAATGATAGCGAGTAGGCAGGATGTCAAAATGAGCAGCAGCAGAAGGATTTTGTTGTTCCATTGAGAATTCACCATCAATCACGGAACAATTTCAAAAACAGTACCCTGATGAAAGTCAGTCACTTTCATAGACCCATAGACCCCTAAATATAGTGCGGTTTGGTCCAGGTTCGCACCCAGACTAACGTAATAAGCAGATTCGGAGCCAAAATTGTAATCGGTTTCAATGACACTAAAATCACTTAGTTTGCAATCAGGCCTTACTCTCGTATAAGCTAAAACTCCTTTAACCGGAGTTTGAGATTCATCCTTCCGGGCAAGGTCGGTAAACACGACCGCCCCCGTTAAAGCCGGGATTCCTCTCCCCATATATGGATGGACGCCTGTAAGTGCAGTTCCCGCAAAATTATCGGGGCGGGGATCTTTATGGAAGTAACTGGTTAAAGGCTGAATCCGCCTCACTGACGTTTTAATGGCTTCGTTGTAATAAGCGATCGCTTTTTCATCCACATCCTGGTCAGCAGAGCAGCTCCTCACAATTGAAGTGGGAAAAGCACCTTCCCACCCCCGCCAGCCGAAGTTAATCAGTCCCTCCTGGTCAAGTTCAGCGTTCATTAAAAAAGCTTGAATGAGCTGGGTAACCGGTATCGGTTTATAATAAACGAATGAAAAAATCGACTCCACCAGATCCTGTCCGACATTTCCGGCATATTTTATATACTGATTGCCATACCTTTGATAAGAAATCCCGGGGATATTGCGGACTCCTCTGGCAATAACCGTAAGAGTTTCCTGAATAGGTGCGGGCAGTTCGTTAAAACGTGAGACTGCAGGCGGGTTATCGATAGATGTATGTTTAGCTACGTCAATTTCAATGATTTTACCCGCGATTTCCATCTCGTCTTGGCTTAAATTAAATGGATCATAGCCTGATCCGCCATCCCCGCTTGTTAGCACAAGTTTTCCTGTTTCAGGTGAAAAGGTTAAGTTGTTGACACCGTTGTGATTGTAAAAGGGCCTTCTTAAATTAAGCAGTGTCCGTCTTTTTCGGGGCTGGCCATTTGATGTCAAACGCCATTCTTCAATTGTATCGATATGATCATATTGCGTATCCCTGTTTGTCCACCTCAGATTTAACGTCCCGGGGTCACACGGATCAGGATTAAAAGAGTCAGGAAGAGCACCTGGGCCCTGTGTTCCGGCAACTGAATAATAAAGATAAAACAAACCGTTATAATTAAATTCGGGATGAAACGCCAGCCCCAGCAATCCGCGCTCATCGTATCCATTCAGTTTTATGATTCGCGGGCGGATGTCCAAAAAAGTCCTGATATCCCCATTTCCGATGTAAAAGATTTCCCCTACCTGGGTTGCAATAAATAATCTTTCCATGGAGTCACCCGGAAGTACAGCCGTTTTCAGCACAGTAGGCAAATTAATTCGATTTACGATGGGACGTAATCTGACTTTAACTTTACGCAAATGACTTTACACCCCTTTTACTTATCTTCTTTTAAAAGAGTATGATTAGGCGTGTTCAAATAGCACCAATCAGGGCTTTTCAAGGCATTGCACCCTTTCCGTGCAGTATTTATGCATAAAAATCTTCCCTGGTGTCAGCGGGTTACGCATTTAAGCGGGCTTCGCTGCAATGGATCCACATATTGCCTTTCCGGTTATGCATAACACAACTGCTTTTCATGTGAATATACAAGATCAGAAAAAGGACAACATATCTTGCATCATTTCTTGGCATAAATTTTTTTCTTGCTGCATTGCCTATTATGGGGGTGTCAGATGGGGTCATTTTTCAAGAAAGCAACATCTTGTGGTGCGGAAGATGGGGTCATTCCAACTGTTGACGGCTATTCCAACACAATGCGGCTTGTAGTTGGTGCCCTGTTAGGGTCAATAGCTGTTATTTTTCAATCTGCGGGCATTTTTACTGGATTTGGTTATGTACTTAGCATGATGAGCACGGGTCCTCTTGTGCTTGCCAGCCTATTGGCATTCAGAATAGGGGTGATGACTTATTTCACAACCATCTTTCTTTTGGCAATGTTCCAGCAAAGTGAGGTGTTGGTGTTCACCTTTACTACGGGATTATTAGGACTCAGTTTAGGCATTGGCCTTAAGTATTTAAAGAGAGGCATATTTATTGTTCCATTTGCAGCTTTAAGTTTGACGCTGGGTATAAGTGTTTTACTGTATGGATTTAAGTTTCCTATATTGGGACCATCGGTAACATCCAGCTTAAATGGTATGGTTCTTTTAGGGACGTTAGCCTTTTCCTTATTGTATAGCTGGATTTGGAAGAGAATAAGTATCTCTGGATTCAAATTCCTGAACAAAGTTATTTCCCGTTGATGATTTTTTTGGAAAATAAGATTCACACCTTTGAAAGAAGCAGATAGAGATATCTGCTTCTTCTTTATGAGTGAAATAGCAGATTAACGTGTCAGATTGAAACGATATCATTTTCTTATTTAATCATTAGAAGGAAAGATATGTATCTTTAAAGTTTCATGTACATTCCTACTCGGTTTATTTAGGGTGTCATTAAAAAAGATGTGAACGCATGCGGTTAAGTTATGCTATTCTGAATATATAAAATTTACCAATTTCATTTGAGGGACTAAGAGCAACTTGCAGCAGAACCAAAGGAGATGGTTCGGTGATTCATTTGTTTGAGGGGATGAAAACAGGCAACCAAAGGCAGATGAACGCGTATAAAGCGATTGATGAACTGGGATTATTCGAAGACTTGAGGTTATACAAACCTGTTCTTTGCGGAACCATTCCCATAGGTATCGACGTAGAAAGTTCTGATTTAGACATTATCATGGAGGTGAAAGAATTAAAGTCGTTTCAACAAAAGCTATATGATCTATATGGCCGTCAGCATCGCTTTATAATGGAAAGAAAGATGATTAGAGAACGGGAAGTGGTGAAAGCCAATTTTATGTTCAAGGGCTTTATCTTTGAATTATTTGGGCAGAACCAGCCAGTACATAATCAGAATGCATATCTTCATATGCTTATCGAATACGAACTATTGAGAAAAAACCCACACCTGAAGAATCAAGTCATTGAGTTGAAACAACGGGGATTCAAGACTGAACCGGCATTTTGTTTGCTGTTGGATATCCCTGGAGATCCTTATGCTGGTCTGATTCAATACGGAATTAAGAAAGGAATAGTAATTGAATAATTAAGGGGGGAAATCAGTGAAAGAATTTCTAGAGAACTTAAAGAACCTTGGTTTGATTTTGGGAGTGTCAATGCTTCTCTTTTTAGCTGATGGTTACGGCACTGGTTCTTATGACGGGAATGTATTCTTCTTGTTTTTCATGGGGGCTGTGTTCGGCCAGGGCGTAGGACATATGAGAGGTAAAAATGAAGCTTGGTATAGGGGTTGAGAATGTCCTTTCTTATTATATTGCTTGATTTGACTTCGACAATCAGAAATCGAATACTGTTAGTGGTTCCTATCACGGTAACTGTTATGTTAACTTCATGTAATCCAGGTGAACCTCTTATCACTGGTCAAGTGAGTTCAATGACGGTTAATTGCTTAGATTCAGAAACTGATTTTCTTATAGATGATAAGGAAGTTCTTCAAAGATTCGTGAAGAAAATAAACACTGGGTCCAGAAAAGAAACACATGAATTAGAACTGGCTGAAGGACATAAAGCAATACTAAAGACTTCATCAAGTAACTATGACATGACCTTATATAACACTGGAAAAGTTGTGGTTGATGGCTTTTATGTAGATGCTGGTGTAGAGAATTTCTGTTCAGAGTAACATACTCCTGTTATTCGTTACTGACAAAAAATGCGCCCTAAAGGAGGAGAAAATGAAAATATATCGATTCGATAAAGAAGTAAGCAAACAGGTTGACGCCTATGGAAGCAAGAATTTCTTCATATCTCCAATTTCGAGAATTCTAGAAGAGCAAGTTAGTATGCAAATAGCTGGTATGAATCTCACGAAAGGCGGATTGATCGGCGGACATGAGGCAACCGTCACACAGATGTTAATAGTGGTGGAAGGTGAAGGTTTGGTGAAAGGTGCAGACCGTGTAGCCCTGCCTATTAAAAAGGGGCAAGTTGTTTTATGGGAACCGGGGGAATGGCATGAAACTTCTACAGAAGAGGGTCTGGTTGCTATTAATATCGAGTCCGATAAATTGAAGCCATTTAAAACATTATCATTAGTGGAAGAGTGACAGTTTTAATTGATAAACGATTTTTTATTCAAGTGAAAGTTGCTAAAGTTATAAAGCAACACTTATTGATACATTATGTTACATCAAAGTTTATACAGCCGTATCAAAAACGGAGGGTTGAACATGTTTCAGTCTATGGATACATGGGGCATCCTGACGATGTTCATCATCATCGGGATGGGAATCTATATTCAGGTTTTAAGGGAAAAGCTAAAGGAATGTGAAGAGAAGGGCAAGCAGTAACGTACTTATATGATATTTGTCTTTATTAGGAAAATAACTGTCGATCGAATAAGTTAAATCTTTTGTGATGTCTAATCAGCTTTCTGAGGAAAATTAGGGGGACAAATTGTGAGCATAGAACAAGTTCTTTACCAAGCAGCCGTTGATCTGATAGAAAAAAGGTATCCTATTGGCTGGGGAGGAGCGGCAGCGATGTTTACCGAGGAAGGCGAAATTCTAACCAGTGTATCACCAGACGTTATTAATGCTTCAACAGAATTATGTATTGAAACGGGTGCAATCCTTCAAGCACATAAATTAAATACAAAGGTCACACATACTATATGTGTTGTAAGAGATGATGAAAATGCCGAATTTAAGATATTAACTCCTTGTGGTATATGCCAGGAAAGACTATTTTTTTGGGGAGGAAATATTAAGGCAGCGGTAACCAATCCAAATGGGAAGCTGGAATTTAAAACATTAAAAGAAATACAACCGCATCATTGGTATAAAGCATACGAGAGCAGCTAAATGTTAATTGAGGATGTAAGTAAGTGAAAAGGCGAGACTTGAGAAGAGCAGGAGTTATCACTAAATCCTTTTTTTAATCAAAGGACGGATTAATGGAATATGAAAAGTTTTCATATCAAGGTATTTATCATCTTTTAAAAAAGGGGTTAGTAATGGATAAATTGGATATAGGTCTCTTAGAAAAATCCTTTCAGGAATTATTAAATACTGCCTTCAATAATAACAGTGATGTTTTGAATTGGATGATTAACAAGAGCCGTTTATTAGACGAAGTAGACAGTACCCTTATGACAGATTATATCAGGTTCCAATGTGATACATCTGAAAAGGCTATTAAAGAAAAAGTGGATTTTGAGAATTCAAGCGTTGTTCCGTTAGTGAAGAAATATGAGAAAGCATTTAATCAAAAATATTTGAGCTCTCCCTTTCGATTAAGTAAGGATTCTAGTGAATATTTGTATTTGGACAAACAAATTGAAAACGCGATCAGTATCACTAATGAAGCCAATTTTTCATTAGAAATCAAAGAATCCCAACTTGTAACAACGTATTTCGAAATCATAGGAAGTTTAAAGATCGATTGGGAGGGAGAGGTGAAAACGGTAAGTGACCTCCAAGCATTGCAACAAAACCCCTACAGAAACATAAGGAAAAAAGCATTCACGTCAATTTACAATCTTTTTCAATCAGTAGAAGACAAACTGCAAGAAATAATGGATGAATTAATTCAAATCAGGCACCAAATCGCAAAGAACGCAGGCTTCAAAAACTATCGTGATTACATGTTTCAGAAATACGGCCGCTTTGATTATACACCTGCTGATTGTCTGAAGTTGGCTAGATCAATACAAAAATACATAGTTCCTCTGCAAACAAAAATTTACAAAGAAAGAAAAACCAAGTTGGATTTAGAGGATTTTAGACCCTGGGATAAAAGAGCGGTTCCCCCATCCCACACTGTACTAGAACCAACAAAGAGTACCAGCGAACTAATAACGAAAAGCACTGATGTTTTATGTAATCTGTCCCCTGAATTTGGAGACGTAATTGAGGATATGAAAAGAAAAAAACTATTAGACCTTGATAGCAGACCGGATAAAGCTTCTGGGGGATTTTCAGAATACATCCCTGAAAAGAAAAATTCATTTATTTTTTTGAATGCAAATCAAACCCAGGATGATGTCGTTGTCTTGCTGCACGAAATAGGGCATGCAGTACATCATTATTTAGCAAAAGATATTCCTTTAAGAGAATATAGAAAAGTGCCAATGGAGACAGCGGAGTTGGCAAGTATGGCAATGGAAATGTTTTCAATGGATTACTGGGATGTTTTTTATAAGGAAGAAGCTGATTTGAAAAGGAGCAAATTGGAACAGTATGAGGATATAATCGATTCGTTCCCTTATGTTATGATTGTTGACCAATTTCAGCATTGGATGTATGAAAACCCGGATCATACAAGTCTGGAAAGAAATTACAAGTTTAAGGAGCTAATGGAGGCCTTCACATCAAGTGAAATGGACTATGAGGGGCTTGGGGATTGGCAAAAGATTGAATGGTTATCTATATTACATATTTTCGAATTGCCTTTTTACTATATTGAATATGCCATTGCCCAAATTGGCGCCCTAAGACTTTATAAAAAATTTAAAGAACACCCGGAAAAAACACTGGAACTATATAAAAAAGCATTGGCACTTGGTAATACTGCGTCAGTAAATGCAGTATACAAAGAAGCGGGAATATCTCTGGGTTTTTCAACAAAAGAAATTAAAGAAGTAGTTGAATTTGTTGAGGAAGAAATGGAATATCTGAGGCCTGCATTTTAGATGGTTATGTGAAAAATAGGATGCAAGGGTGGATTAAAAAGATAAAGGGAGTATCACATTTCCTTTATAGGAGAGTGTTTAGATGAAAATCTTGACTGGGATAGGGATTATTATTATTAACCTCATACTTACATTTTTCGCTTTTTTATTTATCTTGATGACAACTGGAATAGTCGGAAAATCTCAAATCCTTGATTTTTCCCTTGTTATGGGTTTGGTTATTGGATTTGATTTCATGCTAAAAAGGATGTTTGGCCTTTCTAAGGCTAAAAATAAGTAAAACGGAGTTAATCGTAAGTAAAATGCCCTCTTTTAGTTTCTATATTACTTAAAATAGAAACTGGAATTAATTAAACAAAAAGACTGCTGTATTTTAAATTTGCACCGTATTGTTTTTCATCGAGTAGCTCGGAGCTAAATTTCAATAGGATCACAAGATCCATAAGCATTCATTAATTTATCAACTTTGATTAAATCGTAAACATATATTGTGTTTTTTATTGTTACTTCTTTTATTTGTGATATAGGTACCTCCTCAAATGAAAAATAGACCTTCATTGACCCAGATAAAAAGCTGCCATTTGCTTTTTTTTATGATCAGACCTTTGTCTTCCGCAAATTCTTTTCGTTTAGCAATAAATACGTATGTTGTTGGACCGATTAATCTGGTTTCATTAATGATAGCTTTTTTATTTAAGAATGAGACGTAATGGAGTATTGTAAATGACCGTTTAAAACTTTTCACTAGCTTTGGATTTAAGTCTTCGAGTTTAAGATTTATAAAGTCTAGTTTATTTTTATCACTCAATTAGATACACCTCAAAAAGTTATGTTTCCATCTCTTTATTTTTCTGATATCCTTCTGCCCTCCACTAAACTTTGGTACTCCAAACCTGATATGTTAGTCCATTATCCAGCTCTTTTGATATGTAACAGCTTCCCCCGGATAGCCTGTCTGCCCCTGAACAGCAGCGTTTTATAGGTGTTCAGCTTGACTCCCATCACGCTTGCCCCTTCTTCATAGGATAGGTTATAAATATCCCGCAGCAACACTGCTTCCTGCTGTTTAGCCGGCAGGGAAAAGATCTTTTCCAGCACTTCCTCGGTATTTTCCCTCATGATGACATCTTTTTCAGGCTCGGAAGCTGTGAAGGTGCCTGATATGTCATTGAAGAAGACGGACTCTTTCAGGATGATTTTGCCGTTTTTGCGGAAATGATCGATGGCAATGTTTCTTGCAATGGTATAGAGCCATTTTCTGATTTGATAGGGTTCAAACTGACCGAGTGACGTATACGCCCGCAGAAATGTCTCCTGAATGATATCTTCTGCAAGATAGCTGTCATAGTTGGTGTACTTCAATACGAAATGGTAAATTTCATCTTTAAACTGTAAGTAAAGCCCCTCAAAGTTATTCAATTTTAAGCCCCTTTTATTTATGTGTCTTGTCTTATTTTATCAAATATTGGAAAAATAATGGGCCATAAAAAGGAAAAATCTTTTATAATTCATAGAATCATTGATTTTGTTTCACTTTTTTGTAGCATGGGATTATACCATTCCAACAATGGTCTGAAGAGATTGCTGAAGTAATCTCCCCCTTAATTTTTTTGGATCCCGGTCTTAAGACCGGGATATTTTTGTTTAACAATCTTTCTTTATGTTTTTCACAATCAAACAATCGTAAATATGCTATCCTTAAAATGTAGATTTTTCCATTTCGAGGAGGCGGGTTAGGTGTTGTTGTATTTTGCTGCACTGGTTTTGGTTGTGGGCAGTTGGTATTGGTTTATAAACAATATCCAAAAGAAAAACTCCAATTTACCAGTCGTGGTTGTGGTGATTGTGTCTCCGATCTTGTTTTTTGCAGGAGGGCTTGCTTACGCAGGACAGATACATAGCCAGGGGGCAGCGATTGCCGCCGCTGGCATCACGTATTTTTTATTTTTAAATGGTTTAGTAATAATAGCGATAATTGCTGTTCTGGCAATCAAGAATAAACGGAGAAGGAATTCGGCATAGTGGCTTTTCAAGAAGGGTAACAAAATGAAACTCCAGTTTCGGAGTTGGCAAGGTTTATTGATGCCCTGGCGGAATGGATTTATGACGTTTTTAAATTTTTGATAAAATCCGTCAGTTATTTACTTGTGGGTATGATCATAGTAGCTGTGCCGATGTATCTTATCGTTTGGGTTTTTGACTTGTTTCAGTAGGATGGGGTGGCGAAACGAGAATTAGGGTGAGAGGGGATTTAACTTGAACTTATTAAGAATCATTATAAATGTTACAATTCCCATCCTGACTTTGTTTTTAATTTTTGCAACCTGGATGGGTTATATTGCTGAAAATATTAGAGACTACTATAACGTTAAGTGGGCTGGAATCGCTCTTTTGCTTGCAGGTTACATTATTCAATTTTATAACAGAACACTTGGGTTTATTGTAGTCATATTAGGCATTGTAATATGGTTTTCATTATGATGTGAAATTCATATTCGCTACATTGGATTTTACCTGATATTTATTGATTGGTCTTATTACAATTGGGTTCACCCATTTTTCTTATTCGCCACAAAAAAGCGGAATATCTGATAACCGATAGCAAGGACTGCTATTCCCCATATACATAATAATTATCACCAGCCGTAAAATCAGAATTGCTGAAATACCCAAGAGAAAAGAAAAGGTAGAGGTAAAAATTTAAGGTTATCCATTTTTTAAACGGCATTGTTTTTTCTCCTTCACATTTACTATAACATCCTTTAAATAAGGATTTGTTATTTTAATGTACACCATGGGGAGCATAGTATCTTGCTTTAGAAGTAATCTTCTGCAGAGCCATAGTTTCTTTCATTCTCATCTAATACACCAGGAGGGCATAGAGATTAATATACCAAGAAAGACCTCAAAAATAGTATATAATACTTTTCTAGTTTTTCTTGTTTTGATGGCCATAATTGTTTTTTATGATGAAAATCATTCAAATGATGATATTGGTTGGTTATCTATAATCGTCTACTGGATGTTTAGAAGTTCTCATGATTTTATTAAAAACATAAAAGAAGGTAAAAAAAAGTCAGCAATGGTAGAACTGACTTTTGTGGTTATTGGGTTTGTTTTATTGTTGTGGCGTGGCATTGTACTTATTTTCTAAATGCACCCTTACTGAGAGAATTCCTTTAGCGGGGAGATCTCCAAAACGAAATGGAAAAGAAGGGGGAGTGCGGTCTTGTTTATCTGGATGTACTTAATCGGGCTCATCATCGGCCTTGGAGTTTACGGTCTTACATATTTATTTTCTAAAAAAGCAAAAAACAGTAAAAGGGTGGTTGTTGTTCTGATGTTAGGGATGCTCGGGTTACTTGGAAGCATCCTCATCATTGGTGGTTTTGAAGGGATGCCTTTTGGAGTGTTGGCTCTTGGCATCATCACCATATCCATTTTTATGGCGTTTATCGGTGAAAGTTCATTATGGAAACTTTCCATTTCCACCTTTATTGTACTATTTGTTCTTTCATATGGCGCCGTCATGTACTTCAATCAAGTGGACTACTGGATTGTAAAAAAGTCGCATTACAATTCGGCTCCCGATATTCGTTCCTACATGAACGAACTGCAGCAAAATCCATCAATCCAGGGATATACAACCTTCACCATCTCTGAAGGGGATAAAGGCGTTGTTCTCTCGTTGGGCGGACAAATGGCCGGCAATAACATTGAAGTGCTGGATGTGACCGAATACGGAAATACAACAGAAATAAAGGTGCGGACCTTTTATAACAAGTCACCTGAGCAAAACCCGGTGGTGATGATCGGTCTCGACCGGATACAGCCTGAAGTTGTAATTATGGATACGAACGGAACAATTTATGAAGAAGCTAAAGTTCAATAGAGACGTACAAGTGTATTTATATTGTTGAAGAATAATAAACGAAGTAGAATACGAGGTTAGAAGGTTGAAAGGAGTTTATTTATGCCAAAGACTTTTTCCGGGAGATTGTCTATTATTGCACTAGCTATTTTTGTTGTTCAATTTATTTATTTTATCATTTCCGCATTGAGCAATAATGGGTTAGGAGCTATTGTGAGCTTTATTCAACTGGCACCTTTTACGGTCTTATTTGGACTTATCTTTGGAGTCACTGGCATTATAAAAGAAATGGGGAAAAGAAAGTTGACGCCCATTATTACTTTAATCATAAGCATGTTTTTTGCTGGTTTCACGCTGTTCTTTTTGTATGGCTGGTCCTTTGGAGGATAGCTTTAAGCATGAAAGGCGGGAGCAATGCTTTTATCTAAGGAATAGAGTCACCGATCCAGGAAGGATAAACCCACTTTTTATTGAAGTAAACAGCAACCTGTTATTAGGAAGGATAGATATATGAAACCAGTTATATTCCTAACGACATATAATTTTGTTTTAATCGTTGCGTCCATTTTATATATTTCAATCGGAGTTGAAGTATGGAAAACAGCGTCTTTTATGAATAGCATAATCCTGATCGGTGTTGTTTACATATTTGGTTGGACGATCCTTGGATTACTGTTTAGGTTTAACCTTATAAAAAAACACGTGACTCAGCGGGATGTTTGGATTTCAATGATTCCAAACGGCGTCATCACCTTATTTTTAATTGTGAATGGAATGATGTCGCACCTGGGGTTTATAAGCATTTTTCTTAGCCAGGTTGTTTTTATTTCCCTAATAGTCATTCCGTTTCTGTTCTTTGGATTAGCAAAAATCAAAATTCACAATTAGATAAGGAAAGACAACTCCCCATTCAGTGTCACATTCCGTTGAGAACGGAAAGTTGCCGAAAGATATAGCCCCTAGTGTTAGACCCAAAGCGAGGCGATAATAATGGCTGAAAGACTAAACCGAATGATATGATGCATGAGATTGATTTTTCCATAAAGGTCAAACCATTTGCGATTGCAGCGATATGCATGAATACTAAACAAAAAGTTAAGATTATGATCATCTTCGGATTTATTAAAAGAAATAAGGCGGAAATTACAAGAGTTCCTCCTACTATAGTTATCAGTATTGCCGACCACATCGGTATTTGCCTTTCTTTAAATTGAAAGACTCCGCTTGCTGCACTTATTAATCCATAAACAATAGCAAGAAAAACGCCGATCCAAAAGAAATAAGCCATTAACATTACCCCCAATAAGGTATTTTATAGTAATTTAAATATGTGGGGTTAACCCCATGTCAAGGACTTTTTTAAAGGGAGCGACTGAATTGAAAATTGGAGAATTCGTGCAGTTACTTAATACGACAAAAGATACTGTTCGCCATTATGAAGAACTGAATTTAGTTACGCCAAAGTGGAAAAATCATCATAAAGAATACGGAGAGAAAGAAATCTTAAATTTTCAAGTAGTGAAGGAATTAAAGGAATACGGATTATCCCTAAAAGATATTCAATTCATATTCGATTTAAAGGAAGCGCATCAGTGTGGCGACAAAAAATTAATTCATCAGGTAGTAGAACAACTGGCCGATCACGTGAATAATCTTCGAAAGGAAGAGGAAGAATTACGCAGAAGGAGAATAGCTTTAGAAAATAAACTGAAAGAAATTGAGGATGTCCTATGATTAGTAAAGCGATAAACAAGGGTTTTAACTTTGCTAAGCCGTTAAATGATCAATCAAAAAGCCTAGAAATATTAAACCAATACCAGTGGTGAAATGAACCTTCCTGGCATTTATGTTTGTCTTCTCCAAGATAGTAAAAATCCCCCCAACTAGAACAAGAAAGAATGCACTTCTTATGAAATATGATGTGTTCACTAGAAAAACATTAGGAAACTTTTGGTAAATACCAGACATCGTTCCCAAAACAAATAAAAATAATGGAATTCTTAGTTCCCAATACATTCAACCACCTCGCATTATCTCCAACTAGGATACTTATACGTTCCAGGAAAGCGAAAGTTTCCTTTGGTGAGCAATTATCCTTAAACGACATTTTTCCAAATGGAATTTCTCCAGTCGCAAATTCAGGCGCCACTAATAAAAGCAGGAAGTGAAACTCCTCCTATAGAGCGATTACATAGTATAAAAGGAATATGATTATTTTTGTTACAACTATCCTAATTATAAGGTAAAATATTCCTATAAGAGAAAGGGGAGAGGCTATGAAGTCTACTGGCATTGTGAGAAAAATGGATCCGCTGGGAAGGATTGTGCTGCCTGTGGAAACACGGCGTGTCCTTAAATATGGGCCGGGAGATTCTCTGGAAATATTTGTTGAGGATGACCGGATCATTCTTAAAAAGTTTGAATCACGTGACCAATGTGCTGTGACCGGCAAGGTATCGTTCGACTTGATTCAATTTGCGGACGGCAAGATAACGCTCAGTGAAGAAGGGGCACGGCTGTTGTTTGAGGAATTGCAAAGTGCTTTAAAAGAGGATGGTACGATAAAAAACCCGGCAGATTAAAGGAGTTTTTGGATGGAACAAGCATTATTAAATGATTTTAAGGGTTTTTTAGCAGAGTACAGGGATTCTTGGAATAGTTTAAACTCCGAGAGAATGTCGGCACACCATTCTAAAAATTTAAATGTCAGGTGGGCCGCCACTGACGCAACGGCTTCAGACTGGGGCTATGATGAAGCGAAAAAAGGCTGGGTGCAAGCATACAGCCAATATCAAGGAAGAAATCCTACATGGATATTTGACGATATTTTAATTGAAATCAATCAGCAAGAAGAAGGAGTAGCTGTCTTTTGGGTAAGTTTTGAAATTGACGGAGAAATGACTGATGTTAAATTGCTTTTTGTAGAGACTTTCCGTAAAGAAAATCATGAATGGAAAAAAATCAGGGAATACGTTGAAAATGGCTTTACTAGATAGCTTTGTAATCAATTATAAAATACATACTAAGATAACTGATTCAAAAACCAATGACTCTATAGGAGATTCTCATCCATTGTAAGGGGAGGAGAGAGTATGGATACTGATGCAATCATTATCATTTCATCAAGTTTGATAATGGGTCTGATCAGTGTCATGGCGGGTTTGAATCGGAAAAAGAGAAATAAAGAAAGTTAACTTTATATGTTAATAGAAGCAAGATAAACGTGGGATTGCAAAACCATATTCTTACTGACTAAGGCGGTTTTAAAATGAACATGAAGCTAAGGATATTATGGATTGCTCCCCACGTATTCCTTTACCTTGTTAATCTAGGGTTTTTACTGTTTATTGTCCTTAACTGGACAGACTTAAAACAATACGGGAATCCAGGGCTTTTTGTGTTTATCTGGGTAGTTTTCACCTTAGTGCAGTTGTTTGGAAGTTATAAAATTTTTGAATGGCTAAAAAATGGGCACCTGTAAACCATTTATTTTACAAATAATGGTTTCGTTGTTTCAGACAAAGGGAAGAATATAACCATCATTCCAATATATGGAATGATACGATTTCAGTGGCTAGTACCAAGTAAACCCCTCATATTCTCTATGCTCCTGGTCTGTTGACCGGGAGTTTTTTTGATGTAAGAAGTTTCTAGTGTAGGACAAACTTGGTTGAGGAGAGGCTGGAGGAATAAGGGGCTGATAACTCTTTCGTTCGGAAACCCCAAATTAAGGGGTTCGCAAACGGGTGCAGGGGCATAAAAAAAGGACAGGTCAGAGAAGGGCCATGCTGACAAGTGGTTTTTGACGCTTTTACTTCCAGATTATGAAACCTATAGCAGACTGATTACGTTAGTTATATTAAAAGCATTTAGTTGGACAACTGCTTATGTTAGGGAGGGATATCTGGGAAACGGCAAGTTCCTGGGCTCCCAGATCTTTACCGGTTGCGGACATGTGCAATGAGGAGATTAATTTAAGAAGGCTTAATTTATGGAGGTCAAGTCAATGATTATAAAAAGAATTTCTTGCAAGGTTAAAGAAGGGTACAAAGAAACATTTTACGAACATCAAAAGCAATGGGAACCTCTAGGTAAAGTGAAAGGTTTTTTAGGTCAAACCGGTGGTTGGAGCATAAACCACCCATTAACAGCTTGTATCTATTCTTTTTGGGAGAATCAAACGGACTATGAACGATTTATGGAAGAGGAACATGACCAAATCTTTGTTCATTCAGGACAAGAAAGTACCTATGAATCAATAGATGTGAGTTTGTTTCAAGAAAAGATAAGGGTTCCTGGAGCGGAAAATAACATTGTAGATGTTGTTAGAATAGCTAAGTATATACGAGTTGCAAGGTCACAAGTTAAAGAAGATAAAAGATGCACTTTGTAGATATGCAGGAAGAGGTTTGGAATCCAGGAATGCAGAAATCTGAAGGGATGCTGGGAGGGACATTTGCACTCTCTCAAAAGTATAGCAATGACTTTCTCGTACTAACAGGATGGGAGAGTGCAGACGATCATCAACATTATATGGGCACAAACTTTCCTGAATTATTAAAAACAGCAAACCCTAAGAATGATGTATTGAATCTCACAGGAGGACAATTCAAGGTTGAAGAAGCGTGGCGTGTCTGTCCAAATAAATATTGAACAAAAGGGTGCGTTCGGTTTGTAAATCGAAAAAGGATTAAGCAGAGACATAACGAAACTGTCCATCTCCATAACAAAGGTATTTTGAATCAAAAGAAGACATTGTTCTTTTTAGGAAGCTCAAAGATACTATCAATTTAAATATCGAAAAAATTAAGACCGGGTACTGGGGTTACACTCTTTAGTGCAGCTGCATAAGGGTTAAAGGAATTTGAAGATTCTCATGACAATGCACCCACTTACCAGATGAAATCTATCTCTACTATTTTTTGGGCTCACGGTCTTCGGACGGGGATTTTTTTGTCAGCTTAATTAAAGGATCAGGTATTGGTCGTGGGGAAAATCTACATATAGGCCAATAAGAAACCGTCCCTAACATCGGGGAGGTATCTAACAGCTTTTCTAATCTAGCTTACTTGTTCAGCAAGTGTTCTTCTTCCTGAAATAAAAAAAGCCACCAGATTCTAAACTGATGGCCCAAAAGGTGGGGAAGTACTAAAAAAGTTCTTACATCATTTATAATGTCCAATCAGGGGGAGTTGTATTCTTCCATTTTTCATTAGCTTTTTTAGCCTTTTGAATTATACGAATGACTATAAGACGTTTAAGAAGAAGGATTTTCAGAAAAGCATCTTGAAATGCTGAATATTAAAAAAGCGCCTCTCTTGGATGCTCTTAGACTGAGAACTTTGGGATGTTTTTTAGATTAGTACATTCCGCCAACAAATGCTGTTCCAACAATAATTAATAAAATGAATAGAACAACAATCAATGCAAAGTTATTATTTTTATTGCCTCCATAATTACTCATGTTTGTTCACCTCCAAAAAAGAAGATTACTATATTTTATTCTTTGTTAATTAGGGTGCTTGGACGAATCCCTTGTGTCAAAACACCATTTCAGGGTTAAGATTTTTATGCAATTAATACGGTGTACGGAGGTTGCGTCCAACAAATAGTCTGAAACTGATTAATTTACCAATCCTGGAAATTATTGTTGTTGTAATTTTTCCGACAATATCGGAATTGATGGGATAATCTCATATTCCTCAAACTTTTCTGCAAGGACATGCTTCCGAAGTTTGGATAGATGTCTTTGGAATTGTAAGGGAGGTCAATGTCCATCTCAATGGGATAACTGTTGAGGATAAGGGCTTATCCACCTAAAAATAAGGATTGTTTGCATATACCAGCCGTTTCTATATCCCCTGACTTTGGTATGTTGAGGGGAAACAAATAATTGCTCCACTGCCACAGATGGGAGGTGGAGCAATAAATGTAAAGACGTTTTACAAGACCCGGAACGCTTTAGCAGTTTTTCGGGCAAAGTCAAGCGGCGGTTCAACAGACTCCCAATGAATATACATTAACCGCGGCTCCTCAAATAACCAGTGGTTGTGGAAACCTGTTACAATCAGGCCCTGTTCCCGCAGTTCACTAATAAATCTTTGTGACTCTTCTTGCAAAATAACTGTTTCCCCAAGGTTCAATGCGTTTCCTTTGCTATCAAGGTCTTCAAACGAAAACAGGGCCGCAATGGCTAACGGCGATTTCGTTCTTCTGTTCAAAATGGTTGGGTTGAGTTCCGACCTGAAGCGAGTCGCTACACAAACATCATTCACAACTTCGTTACTGTCTGCTTCTAAGATTTCAGCGAATTTGTCACATAAATCCTCCAGATCACTCTCCCGGCGATCATCATCTTTCCGATGGTGCTTTCGATGTTTAGTGGCTGATTTTCTATCCCTGTGGCTGTTATTTAGGAAATCAGTGTGACTGCTAAACTAAATGAGACAGTTCTTGCTGGATAATTTAGTACACTTATT
>JAENYN010000002.1 GCA_016841765.1 Guptibacillus hwajinpoensis | reverse complement strand
AAACAAAAAGAACAGCGCTCTCGCACTGTTCTTATCTTAGCACCAACCCTGGTCGCAACCCTCAACATACTGGAGGATGACAGGTTCCCTCTCAGGCTCCTCATATCGGTAAATCCTATTTTCTTCAAAAAGGTAGCCGTCACTCATATGATATTCCGCACCTTCGGCGGTATAGACCATCCTGCCGATTTTTTCGTTGTTCAGAAACAAGCACATGCTGCCGTCTTCCAATTTGCCGTAAACCCTGGTTGTAATATCAAGCCCTTTCCGTTTGGCCTGCATTCGGCTCGCCTCCTTTTTCTGTTTATTTACCATTATACGTAAGCAGCAGCCAGGAAATCAATGATTTTATCTGAAAATTCTAAAATATATCGATAGGAGTATTTGCTCTATATTGAACAAGTTGGTTTTAGTCCTATTAACCTATATATCGGACTGGCAATTCGATATGCTATCGACTTACGAAAAGGATTAGATATCCGCAATTACCTTTTGTATCCTCCAACCAATGAGATTCTTTTAATTTTTCAAAGCATTTTTAAACAGATAAGTCTTATTATTTATGCCATTTTTTAAAAATAAAAAAAGATTTTCACACTTTAGGTCTAATATACTAAGTAATGGAAAAAGCGGTCAGGAGTCCGATTACAACGGGGCAAAGCTGACTGCCGCCATGCAGTCCCTTATGGGCGGCAGCGGAAGTGCCATCACCATCGATGTCACAGGCGAGAATTTGAATGAAATCGAAGAAACCGCCTCTGCCATCCAAGAAAACATTAAGGATATTGACGGCATCGAAAAACTTGAAACCGTTGGCTGACCAGGCGTTTTTGCAGATAACAGAACAGAAAGAGCAGTTGGCAATCAATCTGCCTGCTGCTCTTTTTTCCTCATGTTTCAATTGATAATACGGCCGGGATGGGAATATACATTAAGCCTGTTTTCTCTTATAAACCCGACTGCCGTTATGCCGAGGTCCTCAGCGAGATTGATTGCAAGTGTGGTTGGAGCCGATTTGGAAAGCACAATGCCAATTCCGATTTTTGCCGCTTTCAGCAACACCTCGGATGAAATCCGGCCGCTGAACACAATCGCTTTATCCTTCAGGGAAATGCGATTTTGCAAGCAATAGCCGTAAATTTTATCGAGAGCATTGTGGCGGCCGATATCAACTCTTGAAAGGACAATCTCCTCGGCAGTGGCAAGTGCTGCCGTATGGACACCGCCCGTTTCCCGGAAGCTTTCCGCGGTGTCTTGCATCTTTTCCATCAACCCGATGCACTGCGCCGCTGTAAAATTTGTATGGGTCATGATTGTTTTTGCCGTCCTTGCATCATTTTGCAAGTAAAACTGCCGGCTTTTCCCGCAGCAGGAACCGATAAAACGTTTTGAGTACCGCTCCTTATTGAGCGGGCGTTTTTTTGCGGTTTCAACCCGGGCGATCCCCTTCTCCTCATTGATCGTTAACGATTCAATTTCCCGGGGCAGCAGAATCACGCCTTCAGATGCCAGAAAGCCGGTGACCAGTTCCTCCAGATGATCGGGAGTGCATACCATCGTTGCAAATTCTTCACCATTCACGAAAATAGTCAAGGGGAACTCGACTGCAATCACATCTTCAGAAGGCTCAATTTCTCCGCTTTCGTACTGAACGATCGGACGGACATCCGCAATCCCGACTTCTTCTGAAGAAAAGGAACATTGCTCTTGATGACTTCCTTTGGGCTGATATTCATGCAAAGACTCACTCATTCGGTACGCCTCCCTTCGTCATGGTGTCAAGAACCTTTCAGTTTGCTTATAAACTTTGCGGTGCCTGTTCGTTTTCCCTGCGGATATTTCGGATGTTCACACGGATCAGCAAGGAGATCGCAAGGGCAACAACGAACGCCCCTGTAAAAATGTAAAGCGTCAGGGAATAACTGTTGGTCGCCTCACGGATGTACGAAACGACTGTCGGACCGACAAGGCCGGCTGCTGCCCAGGCGGTCAAGATATAACCATGAATCGCACCAAGCTGCTTTGTTCCGAAAATGTCCCCGATAAACGCCGGAACAGAAGCAAATCCGCCGCCATAGCAGGAAACAATGATAAATACAAGTATCTGGAACAGGAGGCCATTTGACACATTTGGCAGCAACATAAATGCCACTGTCTGGATCACAAAAAAAGATGTGTATACATTCGGACGTCCTATATAGTCGGAGATGGAGGCCCAGCCAATCCGGCCGAGACCGTTAAACAGTCCCATGAGTCCGACCATGCCGGCCGCTGCTGCTGCACTTAATCCCGCAATATCCTGTGCCATCGGCGAGGCAACTGAAATGATGGCGATGCCGCAGGTGACATTAATGAAGAGCATTGCCCATAACGCCCAGAACCGGATCGTTTTCACCGCTTCATTTGCAGTCAGCTGAGCGAGGTCTTCACGCTCATCCTCATCGTCTTCTTCAACTGCACCTTCCGGCTCCCACCCCGGCGGAGGCGGTGCGAGATACAGCGAAGATGAAAACATAAGCACAAAATATACGATACCGAGAGAATAAAACGTATTGGCGATGCCGATCATGCCGATCAATGCTTCAATGATGGGACTTGCAATCAACGATGCAAACCCGAAGCCCATGATGGCAAGCCCCGTCGCCATGCCGCGCCGGTCCGGAAACCACTTGACAAGCGTGGAAACCGGAGCTAGATATCCGATACCAAGGCCCATGCCGCCAAGCACCCCATAAAATAAGTATAGAAGATAGAGTGATCCGATGCTCTCTGCGAAACCAGCCCCGAGAAGGCCGGCGCCAAAAAGAATTGCCGCCAGTATCCCCGACTTTTTCGGGCCGTGCTTTTCAACAAAGTGCCCCATGAATGCTGCAGATAGCCCGAGGAACAAGATTGCGATACTGAACGTCAGGGAAATCTCACTCAATCCCCATGGATGTTCGTTTCTGAGCGGGTTTGTAAAAACGCTCCATGAGTATACAGAACCGATCGAAATATGGATGCCGACGGCAGACGCCGCAATCAGCCAGCGGTTCTTTACTTTTTCCATGAATAGCCTCCTTTTTCAGCTGCTTTATTCAGAAAACGTTTCATTCTGGTTCGTCTGATTCGGCGGGATGCCATCGGTATTCTTTTCAAGCCCTTCAACATCGGTTCCCATGCCTTTAAGAAAATCAAAGATCATGGAAATCGATTTGTTGACATCCGGGTCTTTAAGCGTCTGGATCATGTCCAGGTAGCCAATTTTTTCATCATCGTCGTCATCGGCATTTTTCGTCATGTTGGCGATTCCGGCATCCACTTTCAGCAAGATCGGTTCGAGCTGTTTCACGTTGATCATGCCGAGCGTCCCGAACATAAGCAAAATATTTTTTATCGCATTGATGTTTTCGGGCTTATCCATCGTTTTGACGAGGATGCTCGCCACCTTGTCACTTTGCCCAAACAGGCCGTTTGCCAGCGACAGGACACCGGTTTCCCGCATATTGCCCAGCAGCTCGACCGTCTCCAGGATGGCTTCCTTGTTTTCAATGAGGGCACCCTGGATTTCCTCGAGGTCCCTCGTCCGTTTTTCTTCTTCACTCAACTCGATTCGGCGAATTTTCGTCGTTGCTTTAGCCATTCAGCTTCTGCCCCTTTCGTACAAGATCGCCCGGGAATACATAGTCATCGCGCTCCCATTTTTTATCAACCCTGACACCGATCTGCGGCTGCGGATTTCCGTTGCGGTAATTGATTTTCGGCACCGGGTCGACACCATCGTCTTTTAAAATTTCCATTTTGGCCGAAGTCTCCTTATACGCCGGCGTGTCGGTATCCTTATCGCCATAGCTGCTAGTCAGCAAGTTGATGGCGGCGTTGCCGGAATCATTCATCGGCAGGTACACTTCTTTGCCGCTTACCCTGTCTGTAATATGGCACTTTACTTTCACATTGCCGTAAGGAGAAGACAATCTGACAAGCGTGCCGTTTTTCAACCCGCGTTCCTCTGCCAGTTCTGGCGACACTTCAAGGAATACAGACGGTGTCTTGGATGTGATTCCTTCTGACTTATAAGTCATATTCCCTTCATGAAAGTGTTCGAGCAGGCGGCCATTATTGACATGAAGATCGTATTCTTCCCCGAATTCAAGCGGGATCGACCATTTGACCGGGGCAAGGCGCGCTTTGCCGTCCGGGAACGGGAAACCGTCTGTAAATAACAGCGGTGTGTCGGTTCCGTCCTCGTTAACCGGCCATTGCAGGCTGTTGTAGCCTTCAAGGCGTTCATATGTCACACCCGCAAACAGCGGCGTGAGCTGGATCGCTTCCTCCATGATGTAGCCTGGGTGTTCATAATCCCAGTTGGCACCGAGGCGGTTGGCGATTTCCGTGATGATCTGCCAGTCCGGCTTCGAGTCGCCGAGCGGCTCCATCGCTTGGTAGAGGCGCTGGATGCGGCGCTCGGTGTTCGTGAATGTCCCTTCTTTTTCAAGGCTCGGGCTTGCCGGCAGGACGACATCGGCAAACTGTGCCGTTCGGGAAAGGAAAATATCCTGTACCACGAAGAAATCAAGCTTTTCGTATGCTTCATGGACATAATTGATGTTGGAATCGACAATGCCCATTTCCTCACCTTTCACATACATCGCTTTTAACGTACCTTCATGAATGCCGGCAATCATTTCATGGTTGTTCATGCCGGGTTCCTCAGGAATCGGTGCACCCCACACTTTTTCAAACTTGGCCCGCACTTCTTCATCTTCGACCTTCTGGTATCCCGGCAGCTGATCCGGCATGCTGCCGAAGTCACTTGCCCCCTGGACGTTATTATGGCCCCTGAGCGGATATGCGCCTGCTCCCGGTTTCCCGTAGTTGCCTGTCACAAGCAGGAGGTTGGAAATTGCCGTGCTCGTGTCGCTTCCGCCAAGGTGCTGGGTGACACCCATTGCCCAGAGTGCACAGGTCGTGTCAGCTTCATGGATCATTTCGGCAATCTGGATCAGCTCATCTTTGCTGATGCCGGTATGTTCTTCCGCATAGTCCATTGTGTATGGCTCAAGGCTTTTGACATAATCATCAAAGCCATTCACCTGTTCACGGATGAATGCCTCATCGTGCCAGCCCTGATCGATGATGAACTTTGTCACGGCCGATAGCCAGACGATATCAGAACCGGCTTTCGGGCGGACAAACAAATCGGAACGGTCAGCCATTTCATGCTTGCGCAAATCGGCGACAATCAGTTTCTGGCCTTTCAGCTTATGGGAACGTTTCACCCTTGTGGAAAGGACCGGATGTGATTCCGCTGTATTGGAACCGACGATCAGAACAAGATCTGATTGTTCGATATCGGTAATGGAACCAGCATCACCGCCGTGTCCGACTGTACGGAACAGGCCTACTGTCGCAGGTGTCTGGCAATAACGCGAACAGTTGTCGATGTTATTCGTGCCGATGACACCCCGCCCAAGCTTCTGCATCAAATAAGATTCTTCATTCGTGCACTTGGAAGAACTGATGAAGGAAAGCGCATGAGGCCCATGCTGTTCCTTGATCTCAGTGAACTTTTCAGCAATCAAGCTAAGCGCTTCGTCCCACTCTGCCTCGCGGAAACTGTCGCCCTCGCGGATCAACGGCTTCGTCAGGCGCTCTTCGCTGTTGACAAAATCCCAGCCGAACTTGCCTTTGATGCAAGTGGAAATGCTGTTGGCAGGCGCCTTGAACTGCGGCTCCACCTTCAGGATTTCGCGATCCTTCGTCCAAATGTCAAAACTGCAGCCGACACCGCAATAGGTGCATACCGTTTTGGTCTTTTTGATCCTTTCATCACGCATGGCCGATTCCATGTCGGAAACCGCCAGAATGGAGCCGTAACCAGTCTCGACGTTCTTGGTGATCTCGATCATCGGCCGGAGGGTATCTTCCTTGATACCAGTCAAATAGCCTGCTTCGCCTTCCATTCCTTTTTCCATCATGGCATTACATGGGCATACCGTTGAACAGTGGCCGCATGATACGCATGAAGATTCATTGATCGGCACATCGTCATCCCAGATGACACGCGGCCGTTCCCGCTCCCAGTCGATGGAGAGCGTCTCGGTCACCTGCACATCCTGGCACGCTTCCACACAGCGGCCGCACAAAATGCACTGGTCCGGATCATACCTGTAAAATGGATTGGACTGATCTTCAGGGTACGGCTTTTGATCGAACGGAATGCTCTGATGATTGATTTTCATCTCTTTCACCGAGTTATGTACCTCGCAGTTTCCGTTGTTGTAATCACAAACCGTACAATAAAGCTCATGATTATATAAAATTTTATCCATGCCATAAACCTGTGCCTTTTTCACTTCTTTTGAAGCTGTGACAAGTTCATCCCCGTCATTCAGCTCTGTCGAACACGACCTCACCAGTTCGCCATTCACTTCGACAATACACGTATCACACGTCTCAATCGGCCCAAGTGCGGGGTGGTAGCATACGCTCGGAACTTCAATCGAACTGTTTTCCAGCAGCTGAAGCGCCGTCTGCCCACCCTCAGCTTCAATATCTACGCCATTCACTTTAACCGTTATGGTATCCGGCAATTTCCATCACCCTTTCCGGAATTTTTAATAGATGAAAAGAAAAAACACTATAATTATGTTACTTATCCAATTACCACTTGCTTTTGCCCGCTAAACAGTTTTTCTGAATATTTATACTTGAAGGATGACTATTCTTGATTTCTAAAACCGAATAGCCGGGATGAGAGGGAGCGCTTTTACGGGGAATATCTTGCTATTTATGTTTGATGACGGCTTTTCATGTCATATCCTTGGCTTACTCGCAAACTGTTATCAGATAGATACCGCAGAAGGCTGGAAATCTGGCGAAGTCATCTTAATTTATAAAAAAATGACAATCTACCTCATTCCCTGATCATATGTTTCACGCCGGATGGCTGGGTTTTCGTGCCATATCATCTGCTTTACGCGCCATTTCCAAATAGCCGTGATGAGGGGAATGCACTATCACGCGGTTTTCCGTGCCTTTCATGCCAAACAAGGACGTATTCACGCGCAATAGCCCATGTTTCACGCCGAAGAGCCTGTCTTTCAAGCCGAAGCCAGTGTATCGCGCCGTTCAACATGGTTTTCACGCCATAACTTTTTGTTAACACGCCAGAGGCAGTGCCCACTCCAATACAATCCCTCTCACCGCAGGACGACTTAACCAGGTGTGGAAATTGGTGATTAAAGCCAAAAACGGACCGTCTCTCCATGTCCGGTTACAAAAAACCCCTATAATGCTGAAAATCCGCCGTACTTATCTCACTTTTTTTAAAATGACAATCTACCTTATTTCCTATCCAAAAGTATCACGCCATATGATCGAGGTTTCACGCCATATCATCTGCTAAACGCGCCGTATCTGAACTGCCGTGATAAGAGAGATGCACTATCACGCGGTTTCCCGTGCCTTTCACGCCAAACAAGGACGTATTCACGCGCAATAGCCCATGTTTCACGCCGAAGAGCCCCTCCTTCACGCCGAAGCCGGTGTATCGCGCCGTTCAGCATGGTTTTCACGCCATAACTGCTCATTAACACGCCATTGCACCCTCCGCACCCCGACTAATAAACCCACCGATTGTTCAAGCCCTTTAATCAAACACAAATACAAAATTGTCGTTTAAATAAGTCAATCCCCCGGCAGACAATTCCCACGCCTATCCACGCAAAAAACCTCCCCGCCAAAAAGCAGGGAGGCAAGTGTGCCGCCGAAAAAGAATTGATTCTCACCTATTCCACTTCAACAACCATCGTGTCATAAGCAAATTCAATTTCAAGGCCATCCGCTTTCAATTGCTTCTCCACCTCTTTCAAATCATCATAGCTTAAGCCGTCGATTTCTTCGATATGTGTTAAAATGGTCCGCTTCGGCTGCAGTTTTTTGATGATGGCAAGTGTCTCGGCAAACGTCGCCTCCAGTTTGAGCACAGGATGGTCTTCCGCTAACACGCGCTCGCCTGTCAGGGGAAGGTGTTCGGCAATTCCCATCGGCAGCACAGCAAGATCAACATCCTTCACACTCTCATCCGGCTGCCAGCCATTCAATTCATCCGGCGCAATCAACACCCGTTTCTTCCCTTCTGTAACGAGAAAAGCATACACATAGTCTTCAGCGAGCCGGAACGGGTGGATTTCATAGCCGTCCATTGATACAGCATCGCCGTCTTTGAGCTCATGCTGTTCAATGAAACCCATGTATGAAAAATAATTCAAATGATCGGCGCTCCCCAGCCGTTCCTTAAAATCAAGCGCTACCTGCTCAGGGAGGTAGACATCTGTAGTCCTGTGGTTAGGCGGATAGTTCACCCAATCTGCATTCATCGACTCCAGCACTCTCCGCCCCATCACATGATCGGGATGCCAGTGGGAGTAGATGACACCTTTTATCGATTTCACCTGCGACCGGTTCAGCTGAAAGCCGATATCTTCTGATGTGTCGATTAACAGGTCCGGTCCGTGCACAAACACCCCCGGACCCGTGCGGCTGTAAGGCACACCTTTTTCGCGCGCTTCTATGCACACGCGACAGTTGCACAGCGGCCGCGGGATGACCGTAGCTCCGCCTGTTCCGAGAAATTCAAGTTTCATCCTCTTCCACTCCCTTTGTCAGTATGTAACTAAGATAATTGAGCGAGATGCAGCGCCAGTTCCCTGATGCGCTCATCCGTTTTATCCTCAATCTCTTCTCTCAGTTCCTGATTGTTGTATAAGTGCTCCCCTTTTAGAAGGTGATCGGAAAGATTCAAAAAGGCAACTGCTTTTTTATTGAACTTTTCAGCGACGGCAAACGTTGTGGCCGTTTCCATGTCGACCCCGATGTGGCCCTGCTCGGACCAGTCTTTGACCATGTCATACGTTTCCGTCATGAGGGAACTGGTCGTGAAGATGGTTCCAGAAACATAGGAATATCCTTTTCCTTCACAATACCGGATCGCTTCTCGCACAAGACCTTCATCCGCCTCCACTGTTCTTTCTCCGGGTAAATACCAGTGCGACACACCATCCTGCATCTCAGCAGCTGTCACGATAAAAATATCTCCATACTCAACGTTGTGGGACAATCCGCCGAAATAACCCGTCTGAATGAATTGCGCCGTGCCCGCAGCAGCAAATGGGTGGGCAATGGAGCCTGCCATCGGTCCTCCAAACACGTTGGCAAATCCGATTTGTTTATTTTCATAACGTCCCACGACCGCATTCCAATGGGTCGCTTTGCGATTCTCAGCCAGGACTTCCTGCCAGTACTCAAGATTCCAGGCATGTTCCCATTCACCGTGCAAAATGAAGGATTGCGGTACTTCGACTTGTTCAAGCTTCAAAATGTCAAGCCAATCCTGTTTCGAAAAATCCCCGTATAATTTCACAATCTTTCCTCCTTTCTCTTACATTACGGTGCAGAGGGTGAAATTCCTTTTTTTGAAAGGGGAGCAAAGCGGATGTTTTGCATAGTAATTCTATAAGTACCTGGCTAAAAACAAGAAAAAAGGAGGACTAACTGATGATTCACACCGTCAAACGCTGGGAAACCCTCTCCCAGATTGCCCGGGATTACCGGAAACCGCTTCATGAAATCATCTCAGCCAACCGGCTGGTGAATCCCAATCTGATTTTTTTAGGCCAGAAACTGGTGATACCTGGGTTCCCCCCTATCGAAACCATCCCTTTCCGGATCACGGTTTCTGTTTCAAAGAGGACACTTACATTAAGAAAGAACGGCCAAATCGTAAAAGTGTATCCGATTGCTGTCGGGCGCATCCTCCATGGCACTCCGGTCGGAGACTATATCATCATCAACAAAGCGCCCAACCCCGGCGGTCCGTTCGGTACGATGTGGATGAGTCTGTCCAGGGAGCATTACGGCATCCATGGCACGAATGATCCATCATCGATCGGCAAGGCGGTTTCAAAGGGATGCATCCGGATGTTTAATAAGGATGTGGAAGAACTGGCACGGACAGTGCCGGTGGGAACGCCGGTGGGAATCAGAGCGTAGCGGCGGTTTTTTTGGTAAACAGAAGGCGTTTTGGCCTGGATGTTGCCAGTAAACTTTGTTATGAGGCAATTTCCTTTCTAAAAATGACTAGCTGACGGACGGATATGGTGTCAAACCGGCCAACAAGTGCTTGAAAACAGACTTAGCGGGTAGGTTACTGTCCAATTTTCATGTTTTACTGTCCAATTTCCGCCATTTACTGTCCAGTTTTGATGTTTTACTGTCAAAATTCCATACTTTACTGTCCAATTCGCTCCACGAACAAAAGCGCAGGGCGCCCGCTTAGCGGCGTACGCATAAGCGAGGGTACCCGCTAGGAAGGTGATCTTTCCTTCCGGAGGGGATCACCGCTTATGACGATAGCCGCTGGCGCCTGGAGCAGGATGACTCCCTTCCCGCTTTTTATCCATAACGCAAACATTTTATAATTTCCTTTACACCAAAAAAACCGGCTGAATCAGCCGGTCTAAGATCTAACCCCAACACTCTAATCTTAATCCAACAACCGCTGTACAACAGTCTCCACAACAGCAGCCAGCCCCGATGCAGCAAGAACAAGGATAATCACCTCGAACACACCAGGCCAATAAAAGTATCCTGCTGTCAGTCCCGCAGCGGACCACAGACCGGTGCACCAGTAACAGCTCAACAGTTCCCCGATCCAGTGGCGCAGTCCTTTTCCCTTAATTTCCAGATAAGGTGAAGTAGTGCCATCCTCGAGTTCTTCGAATGCGATTTCATGGAAGGGACGCCTTATGAAGTCGGTGATCGTGTCAAAAACAATCAGTCTTGTCAATCGGAAGACAGCTAAAGAGAGCAAAAAAAATTCCAGCCATGTGAGGGTCATATGGAATCCTTCCTTTTCATTTGAAGTGGTCTGACACCGATGCAGGACCGGCTCATGAAAAGGCCCAAAGATTGCATTAACCTTCGGGCGCGGCCGGGTCAATTATTTTCAAGTAAACGAAAAACGAGTTATCACGTTTCATATGAAAGCATTTCACCACAGGCAATCCATCAGCAAAGGACACGATATTGCAAACCGCTTCCGGATGTTTCCCGCAGTTACTATCATAATGGGGGGAAGGACCTGTGATCGGCTGCGAATGGCATTAACGTTTCACCAGGCCTCCCATTTTTCCGAATATCTCTTTTATAGCCTACACATACCTTTAAATGAAATCGAGTCTTCACACGTCTTTCATCTCACAGTGTGTTTCACTTATGCTGCCCACGCATCCTTCGTAAGACAATTCGTTGATGCAATGCTGATAATTTCATAAAAAATCGGTCAATGGAAAGGGTACTGAAGCTATTTCTTCTTGCAGCCGCAGCCGCTTTTTTTTCGGGGGACAGCTCCCTTTGAACTCGCGGATGACCTTCTCTTCAATCGTTCAGCCCTTGCAGAAGCAGTACGCTTCCGTTTCCGATACAACTTACTGGTTTCTTCCGGTGTCAAAATAATCACTCCTTTTTTTATTCTTTGCACGGCCTTACTGTCGTTACCTGGAATATCTGTCAGGATCGAACTTTTTCTCGTTGTTTGTTATTTGCCCAGGGTCATTCTTCCTGGACTCACCGGAAGGGAAAGCAGCCTGATTATTAGATCGCTTTTTAACTTGTTTATTCTTCTTCGATTCAAACTGGTCTTTGTGAGTAAGATTTTCAGAGCGTCGGTCTTGTTGTTCCTTTACTCCCTGAATCGCCGCTTTCAATTTGGTTTGTTCCTTGTCTGCCGTTCCGGTTAGTTCCTGTTTTTGTATATAGTCAATCATTTCTTCAAATAGTTGCTTATATTCCTGCATTTCTTTTTGAAGACCGGCGATAGCTAAAGTGAGCTCCTCTGTTTTTTGAAGATACGCCGCTTCCTTTTCTTTACTGCCCCATGACAACCCGAACATGCCGAACCACCCTCCTTTCACTTGATTCAAATCATCTTCATATTGCGTGGACTGAATTACCTGCTCTATCTGTTTCGTTACAGGTGACATTCCCGCCGCTCGGTTTTGGTTTTGAGAATTTTTTTCGGGTTCGCTTCCCAAATTCAGTTGATCATTTTCTCTAGCTAGCCTTTGGAGTTGTTGATTTTTCGTTCTAAGCCTATGAGCCAATCGCTTATTTTTCTGCTTTTTTGTTTCAAGTGAGCGGATCAGCACACGTTCTTTTTCCTTGGATTGTTCTAGTAAACCGAGAGCATGCCGCAGGCGATGGGCCTGTTCCATAGTTACTTTATTGTATTGTTTGATTTCTTTTCCTTTCGCCCGGATTTCACGCTTTAATTTTTTACGTTCGTTTTTAAAGTCTTCAATGGCTTCCTGGATTTCATCAGCCTGCCTGTGAAAATGCTGGAGCCTGCCTGCATCACGCGGAAAATAGTCCTGCACCCTTTCCTGCACAGCGGGTTCTTTATCCGTTTGGAAGGCATAAATAGAAGAAAAGATTTCCCTGATTTGATGTATATTTTGTGCACCCTCTTGCTGAAGTGCACACAAATTATCCCTGATTTCTCTTGCATATTCCCGTTGAATCTTTAATGTTGTTAAGACCTCTGATGCCGTCAACTCTGTCCGGGCTATATTTTCTTTTTTTTGAAAAGGCAAAACTTTGCCGCTGTTCATGTTTACTCCCACCTTCAAGGGAAAGGTTTTATTACTAAAATATGTTCAGTTGCAAAAAGTGTGATGGCGGGTCAATCAACGACAAATAACTAAATTAGCCCGAAAATTTATCAAAAACAATAACCGGAAAGCCTATGCAGGCTTCCCGGTTTCTTACTTCTTCACTTGCAACGAACCTTCTGTTTATGCTGGGGGATTCCCATTTCCATTGGTAGGAGGAAACACGCCAGGACACTGTTCCGGAAACTCGAAGTCCGGGCATGATGTACTGATCGGAGGAACATCCATTACGTCACGAGGGGCACAGAATCCTGTTGACAGAACTTCCAGTTTAACTTCAGCTTCAACTTGGATTTCAAAACATACGTTAACTTCAAGCTGCAGTCCGAGATCCGGATCCGCATCCGCAATAAAGTTTTCATCACAAGTAACCTGTGTGATCCGGCAAAGAATGTTGTCTCTTGTCAGCCCTTCCGGCAAACAAACGACTACTTTCTTAAAGAGATTGATTGTAGGGCGGAAAACACAAACTTCTTCACCATCAGAATCTTCTATTACAACAAGAGGTCTGACGCGGAAGACCGCTTTTATGACTGCGAGGTTTCCACCTGGTATCCTTCTAAAGTTCGATGAAATCACGCAAATCGCATTTCCCTCAGGGTTAGGCTGAGGTTTAGGGATAAGCGGGAATGTACCCGGGACTTCAGGCGCTTCACAAGTAACGCTAAGCGGTCCTCTTTTGTGTTTAATAGCGTCCATGATTGCCTCTTTGCATCCTTCCGGAATACAAATCTCCTGGTCAGTATCAGTTGCATCCATCACCCAGTCATACACTTTCTGGACACGGATACATTCGATTACCTCTCCAACAGGAGGTTCTTGTTCACCGAAGAATCCACACCTGCACGGCGGTCCAGGTAAATTAGGAATAAAGAGGCAAACCTCCAGGCCTTCAAAGTCTTCGGGATCCAATTCCGGTGGTGTTCCTTCTTCAACTTCTGTACATAAAAGGAATTCTGCACTTTCTCCAGGTTCTAATGCAGCTTGACCCGTTGCTCTTAAACGGATGTCGAACTCACCTTCTGTTGTTTCAGGATCACAAGAGGCGCACTGCGGTGTCTCATCCCATCCTGGTGGTGCCTCCTCCACCACCACAAACGGTGGAGCATTAAAACAAACCCTGCGTAACGTTCCGCTGCTATTATTAGTAACAGTCAAAGTTACACAATTGGGTTCGCCTGTTTCACTAATTACTAACAAAACACCATCAATCTGTGTAATTAAAGCCAAATTGCCTCATCCTTCCTCTTTAATTGTTTTGCATTACCATGATATGGTTCCTCAATTTCAACCGTAATGGACAAAGGCACATTTATCGTTGAAATCCGCATTAGCCTGATACCCACTCATGATTGCAAAGGAAAATCATATACATGATTTAGAAATATGCAGCCAATCGAAAAGAGGTGCCAGAATGCCAAACACAATTTTTTTCAGCGGAGAGTCACTTGGCGTCATATCAGATCAAGAGCTGGCGGGATTCATGATGTTTTGTGAAAAACAAGGGATCGATACAGAATGGAACCAGGATAAACAACGGCTGGAACTATCCCCATCTCTTAGAAAACATACCGTATTCATCTCAAGTAAAGATAAAATCGCAGACGATTACAGCCGAGAAATTGCAGCGAAACTGAACCTATCCCTTGCAGGCCATGGCTTATCCACATCAAACGAAGATCCCGATCGATCGGAATATGATTTATTGATTAGCATCGGCACTATGCCGACAGGGACGGCTGATACACACCTGGTAATTGAACATCGTCCTGAACTCGATATCAAACTAAAAAATTTGCTTTATAAAGAATTAAGAAACAGGGCGATTTCCGTCTCATTTACCAGGATTAAAGCCAAAACAAGTTTCAGGCCGCTACTAACTGTCAGTTCCACAACGGCAGCCGCCCTCGTGAATAATTTCGAAACTACTGCTGCGCTCGGTTTATCACGTGCAATCATCCGTTATTTCTCGGAAAAACAACATACAGCGGCGGCAGCTTTCCTCCCGCTGGAAAAGAAAAAAAACCTAATACGTGACATGGTCAGCCAGACAACCGGCAAATCGGCATCGACCCAAAAAGTGACTGCCCAAAAAACTGCAGTCCCCAAAAATACCGAACACCATAAAGGCGAAGCAACTTTACACGAACAGAAAATCCAGGCAGAAGCATATTTCGATTACACAATTTATCCGCCGGAACATGGAACTGAAGACCCTGAGTTTATCATCACTGGTCATTTCAATATAAAAAACACCGGAAACACTACCCTTAACAATCCTATTCTTTGCATTCGCATTGACCCGATAAGCGGCGCCGGACTCAGCGGCCAAATCGTCCCTCCTAATATGACTGATACATTAAGCATCCAGGGCCCGACAGGTAAAAAAGGCTGGAAATATGTTTACGAAGACTGGATGGAAAGGATAAAAACCAAAGGCGAGTACTGGATCACCCCGATTCAGCCCGTGCAAATCAAGCCGGGTGAAACGGAAAGCCTGAGCAACTTCCAGGTTATCCTGCACCCGCTTGATAACAACAAACACACAACAATCGACGGCTTTGTTTACTTCAACGATGGGAAAGACCGGTTCATCGCAAACAACCGCATCCAGTTTTCTTTTTAGGAAATCACCGCAAAGTGAATTGTTTGTTCACCTCCCCTTTTTTAGAACATACAGATAAGTAAAAAGCCCATTTTTTCATAAGGTTTAACAGGAGGTATGCTTCATGCAAAAGAAACGAACGCAAAGGAGTTCAGGCGAAACGTCGGATACGGTACAGCTGCAGCAGAAAATTATCCATTTCAAAGCGGAACTCGCCAAATATAAAGAAAGAGTAAAAAACTACCAGGAAAACTACCATTACAGCCAGCTCGATAAGTTAAAGGAAGAAAACGCCTGGCTCATGGGTGAGCGCTCGGAATATGAGCGACGCATCCTTCAGGAAAAGGAGAACCACGAGAAGTCCATCGAGGAATATCAGGGCAAAATCCAGGCAATAGCTGAACGGGAAGGCTATTACGGAAGCTCCCTGAAATCGGCGCGCAGAGAACTCGACCAATTAAAGAAAGAACGGGAGACTGACCGTCAGCAGCTCGAAAAAGCCGATGAAACACAAAAACGGTTATCCCTTAAGATCGACAACCTGACTGGTGAACTCCACAGCTACAAAAAACAGCTGACAAGAACGGAAAAAGAAAGAACTGACTTGCTGCAGCATAAACAGGAGCTGGAGAAGACTGCGGCCGAACAGGAAAAGGAACTGTCGGTTTCCGGAAAGAAAATGAAAGAGCTGGAAAACAATTTGGGAACTACGACAACAAAGATAAAAGATCTGGAATCAGAAAATAAGAGACTTGAAGCCAGATTGTCAGAATTGGAAGAGCAGCGTAAGACACTTGAAGAGAGTTATGAAAAAGAACAAAATATCTCTTCTGCCACCAGCAGCAAGCTCGCCAAACTTGAACAGGAAATCGACACGAAAACGAAGCAGCTGGAAGCTTTTGAACAAGAAAACAAAGAACTGAAACATGCCGCTGAATCCATGTCTAAACAACTCACGGTGAAGGAAAAAGATCTGCTTGGACAAAAGCGGCAACTGGAACAGAAAGTGGCCGAACAGGAAAAACAACTGGCGGCATCCCTTGGCCAAAAGAGTAAACTGGAAGCCCGGATTAAGGAGTTAACCGGTGAAATACAGGGCATAGGTTCACAGCATAAACAACTGGAAGACCGCTACTCCGACCTGGAAAAAGACATGCAAAAACTGAAGGAAGCCCATAAAAAGGAACTTGAAGCGAACAAGACCCTGCAAGCTGATATCGATGCGCTGAATAAGGAACTCCAGGCAAAAAACAATCAGCTTACAGGGTATGAACAAAAGACGAAAAAACTGAACAGCAATGTAAAAGACGTTAAAAAACAACTGACCGATAAAGAAGGCGAACTCGCGGCATTCCTCGAACAAAAAGAACAGATGGAAAAAGCAGCCGCAGAACGAAAAAACCAGCTCGCGGCCGCCATCACCCAGATTAAAGAGCTGGAAGCCTCTCTCAATGAAAAAAGCGAGCGTGCCGAGCATTTCAAAATCGAACATGAAAATCTTCAATACGGATATAAAGAACTGGCCAGAGCTTACGATCAATTGAAAGCCTCTGCCCTCAAGGAAAAAGAAACTGCCCAACACGTTTCAAATAAAGTGGGAGAGCTGAAAGAAAACCTTGAGAATAAAGATAAAAAGCTCGCGTCGTACGTACAGCAAATCGATACCCTGAACAGCCGCCTCTACCATTCAAGCAACGATATCCAGCGCCGAAAAGCGGCTGAGAAGCATCAGAAAGAAGAAAATGACCGCCTCCTCTTGAAACTGAAAGCCTATGAAGAAAAATACCGGTCACAGGAGCAGGCGCGGGGAAAACTCACTGCTGAAATTAAACAATTGAAAAATACGATTAGTGCCAGTGACAAAGAACTCGGAAACTACAAAAATGAACTGGCAGCTTTCAATGAACAACAGCAGGATAAAGACAAACAGATCAAAATCCTCCGTGCTGAAAAAACGGAAACAGAAAAATATTACGGAAAGCAAATTGAACAGCTGCAAGTTGAACTGAATGCTTATAAGCAGGAACAGACCGAGAATGAAAAAGCACAAAAAGCACTCCTGGCAAAGTATGATGAGCTTGAAAAATCGGCTTCCCGGTCCAAGACAGAGACGGAAAAACATCACGCCAAGCAAATCGAACAGCTTCAAGCTGAACTCGATGCCTACAAGCAAGAACAAATCGAAAATGAAAAAGCCCAAAAAGCACTCCTGGCAAAATACGGTGAACTTGAAAAATCGGCTTCGCGGTCCAAAGCAGAGGCAGAAAAACATCACGCCAAGCAAATCGAACAACTGCAAGCTGAACTTGATGCCTACAAGCAGGAAAAGACCGAGAATGAAAAAGCTCAAAAAGCACTCCAGGGAAAGTATGATGAGCTTGAAAGGTCGGCTTCGCAGTCCAAGGCAGAAACGGAAAAACACCACGCCAAGCAAATCGAACAAATGCAAGCAGAGCTCAATTCACACAAAGAAAAACAGGCGAAGAGTGAAAAAGCATATCAGTCACTCCTCGCAAAATACAATGAGCTTGAAAAAACAATTGCCCTGACCAAAACTGAATCGCAAAAACAATACACTAAGCAGATTGAACAGCTGCAAGCAAAGCTGGATGCTTACAAAAAAGAACAGCAGGAAACCAAACAATCATACAAATCCTTTTCATCGGAAAAGGAAAAGCTTGAACAAACGGCCTCCCGATATAAAGCTGATGCAGAGAAATACCAGCGTCAGCTGATTGAAACGGCCAGCCGTGCAAACGAGCTCGAACAACAGCTACAGGAAACGGAAAACCGTGATTCCGCGTACGAATCCGGTGAACAGCAAATGAATGACGACCTTGATACACTCCAGGTGCATGTCCAGGTTTACCAGGAGGAGATCATCAACCTTCAGGGACATAACAGGCAGCTGAACGATAAAATCAAAAACCTGGAATCCGAACTGCAAAAACGGCAGCAGACGAAAGGTGAAGACGACACAAAAGTGCAAAGCCTCATCAGTGAAAACAAATCGCTTGAGGAAGCGAATAAAGCCCGGCAAAACGAGATCCAGAAGCTTGAACAGGAACAAAATGAAATGATCAACCGAATTGAAGAGCTGAGAACGAATATCGGATCCTTGAATATCCGCGGAGTGAAGATTTCCAAAAAAGGCAATCAAGATCACACAACGCTCATCGCCCAGCTTGAAAAGCAAATCCAGATGCTGTTATCCCGGATAGTCGATTATGAAGATAAGCTCAAAGAGAACATCAGCCTGATAACAGACCTCGAAGAACAGATTGAGGAATTGTCCGAAAAGGTGGGCCAGGCGGAATAGCCGGTTTAAGAAAAAAATGCCGATGCTGATCGGCATTTTTTAGTGCTTTTATTTAACATGTCACTCTGCATAATGAAATGCATATAAACTGGATACGAAGTCTGCCATCGGGAGCGATGCTTCCCCCTCACGCTCCCCGTTTCCCCTTATGCTGCATACAGCCTCTTTCCCCCACACCTGCCCGCTGTCGTTGTTCGGATTATAGAAATAGACGCGATCACCGCCATCAGGCCCTTTTGCCACCCGCTGGATCGAAATGGCGTGATACCCGAGCAGCCTGCCGTTCCGGTCCGTGATAAAAACGCCGGCCGGCTGCGGCAGTGCTGCCACAATCGCTGGATTTTGCTCAGGATGGTAAGTCCGATAAAACCGTGCGGTAAAATCACTGTCATCCGCATTTCCGAATGTCCGGCTGCAAAATTTTTCAAGCACCAGGTCTCCATAAAATGCCGGATTGACCCACTGGTGGACATCCCCTGTTTTGAAAAGACAGCGTTTCAACATTTGCTGGTACAAATCATGCAGCAGCGGCAGCAGCACAACCGAAACGGCGTCAAGCGGAATCGTGCCATCCAGTTTAACTGTAGTTCCGGCCTGTGTGGAAACGAGCGTCTCCCCTTCAAATTCCATTTCCATCCGGCCGGAAACGGCAGCATCGGCAATGAGCTTAAGAAGATAATCAGACTCGTGCTGGGCCCATAAGCTGATCGCCCTTGTCGACTGGCAGCTTGGATTCATGCCCTGGGCAACGCCGAGCGGCTGGCCCAGCACGCTCGCACAGCCGGCAAGGAGATGGGCTTTCGGCCCGCATTCGCCCACTTCACATATACTCTTCAGCCTCTGCAGGACTTCCGGGCAAAAATCCTGTTTCATGAGCTTTCTGAGATGCCCCTCTGACTCCGCATTCAGCCGTCCATTTACCAGCAAAGACTCAAATCCATACACGGCCTGTTTCGTCTCAGGGAATATGGCTTTTTGAATCCATTCGGCAACCACTTCATCTTTACTTTGGAAAACCACCGCGCCACTGTCAGAAAGGCCAAGCGCTTTTTCAACAAGAATCGGAACTTCCCTGTTGTACTTCTGGATAAAAGCAGCATGATAAGGTGATACGAGCCCGGTCGCCTTCATACTCTTTGCAAACTGTTCCGCTTCCCGGGTCAATGCTGTTTCATCCTGCTGCTCCAGTTCACGCAGATATCCTTCTACACTTTTCCGCTTTGACAGAGCAGTTGGATGAAGTGCATGGACATACTTATCCGCTGCCGAAGCTTTTGGGTCCCAAGCAGTCCGGCCTGTCTTCAGAAATTTGATCATTTCTTCAATCCGGGAAACGATAATCGGCCGCTGGACAGCCAGCCGGTCGATCTCCTCCCCCACCTTCCCGAAAACACCTACTAACGGGACGTGTTTTGCCAGAAAAGCAAACAGCCGCTGGGCCCGGACAACAGCATCAGTCTGTGCGAGCCTGGCCGCTTCCGTCTGCTGAGGGAACAGCATTTCCACATTCAGCGCCATCACGTTTTCAAGGAATGCTGCCGCTTCGTTAACGCTGACCCGCTCATGCACATAATCCTCTTTTGCAATGGCCAGCATCCTCAGTTCGCTGAGGCATTCGAGAATGGAACCGGACCCTTCCGATTTGATGGTCCCCTCGACGAGATTCGGCTGCAAGGCTGATGCATCCTCCCAGGGGCCGCCGCTGAACACGCCTGCCCGTTCAAACTGCGGCGCATACCGGTAGACGATTTCAATCCCCTCTTTTTCCTCAAAAAGCCAGGCAGCTTTTTGCAGGAGATCTGGCTTATACAGACTCTTGCTGTATATGTTTGCCCCTGACAGGACTTTCAGTGCAGCCGCAAACCGCTGTTCATGATCGATTTTTTCAACCGCCATAGCTTCATGCCCTTTCTATCCGCTATTTTTCCTATTATATGCAGGAATACCAGAGGTCAGTGACAGGACAAAAATTCAGTCCCTGCAAAATTGGAAATTGAAGTATAATATTCTCAATAAGACCGTTTACAGGCGATTTTCGGTTTCTTACCTGAGTTGCTGCACGATTTACATAAAATACACGCCAATATATTTGAACGAACTGGAAAAGAGGAAAACCATGCAGGTCCAACGCCAAAAAACCAGGTACAAATGGCCGCTTCTGCAAAGCGCGTTCATTGCAGTACCGATTTTCGTCTTAACTGCATTATTGCCAACAGTACGGCCGGTTTATAAACTGACGGCCATTGCACTATCCGTTTTACTTCTGATTTTATCGATCATTTCGTATAAATCCGGGAAAAGAACGCTTAAAAGCATCGCAAAACTGGCCGCCATTTATTATTTTGCTGTCATTGCCGCGGTTTTTCTTATTTATTATGCAAGCAGCTTCCTCGTGCTGACGGACACATACGGAGTTGAAAAACTGCTGGAAGAGCACGAGCATACGGCAAAAGCCATCTTTGCCGCAATCAGTTTCGGGCAGCCGATCCTGCTGCCGATTCCGGAAGCCGTCACGGTTGTTGCCGGCAGCTCGGTATTCGGCTCGCTCACTGCCTTTTTACTAGCTTATCCTGCGACCTTCACCGGCATTGCCGTCATGTTCTATCTATCAAGAATCGGAGGCCTCAAGCTGGTCCGGAAGCTCGTCAGCAAGAAAAGACTTGAGCAATACCACCGTTATGTAGAAAAAAGGGAAACAGCAATCCTTATCCTTTTATTCATCATTCCGGTGCTGCCGGACGAAGCCATTTGCGTCGGAGCAGGCTTAAGCGCAGTCTCGCCAAAACGGTTTCTGGCAATAGCGGCGATCGCGAAGTTTGTAACTGCCTTCACCCTTGCTTTTTCAGTTGAGGCGGCTGCGGCGCTTTCGCTGTCTGCTTCACAGCTGACAGTTTTGGTGACTGGGGCATTGCTTGTGATATACATTGGGACGATTATCTTGAAGAGGTTCGGGTTGAAGAGTCCGGAGAAGTGAAGCTTCAAGGTTGATCAACAACACAAGCACTGAATGATAATTCAGTACCTATAATCAGAAAAAAACCAACAATACAGGCATTGAATGATGATTCAGTTCCTGTTATCGAAATATCACAATTACCGAAAAGGCGTTCTCAACCCACTGTCCTGATGAGATATCAACCAGGAAACCCTGCATGCGTTCATATCGAGGAGGATGCTCCCGGACACTAACGAAAACAAATGCCTGGAGAGTAAATTACCAGACAGGTTAAACATAGCCTTACAAAATAGGAGGATGAAGAAAATGGGTGCATGGGGAACAGGAATATTTGAAGATGACACAGCCTGCGATGTTCACGATCAATTTATCGACTATTTGCAAGAAGGCAAATCGGCTCAGGAAGCAACTTCAAAGATAGCTGATGACTACCTGGAGGAATTCAGCTTCGAAGACGACTTGGAAGTCATATCTATTGTCTACATCAGCCTCGCAGCAACACAGTTGGAGAAAAACATGCTTCTGGAAGATGTCCGCAAAACCGCTATCGAACTCATTGACCGCGGAGCCGACCTGGAACTTTGGGAAGAAGCCGATGAAGAGGATTACAAAGAGCGCCGGAAAGTATTGACGCTTTTAAAGGAACGGCTAATGTCAGCGGAAGCGCAAAAATAAAAAACAAGTGTGGTTCACAAATGAACCACACTTATTTCTTTTTTAAAGCAGCCACGTATATTCCTTCCCCCAGCTTCCCTTTGCAAGCTCCACCACCTGTTCCACCAGTTCGTCTTCCACCATGTAACTTTCTCCCTGTTCGTAAGGGTTGTAATGAAAAGCATACAGGCGTGATACAAACTGATGGAACGGAAGCGACGATTCGCCGATTTCTTCGCCGTTATCCTGGACGCTCGGCTCGATGCCCTGGCCCCAGTTCTGGCCGCTGTCGTTGTTCGGGTTGTAGAAATAGAGCCGGTACTCGCCGGAAGGGTCTTTCGCCACCCGCTGAATCGACACCGCATGGAGGCCGAGCAGGCCGCCGTGCACGTTGGTGATGAAAATACCGACTGGATTCGGGTAGATCAGCTCGTGACCTTCATTGTATTCGGGATGGTGGGTCGAATAAAAGAGCTTCACAAATCCCGGATAGTCACTGACGGCGTTCGTGAGCGGATCGAGAACACTGCTGAAGCCCCTTGAAATGAAGTTTCCGTAAAATTCGGGATTCACCCATTTGTGGCCATCTTCACCTCTGAGCAGCGTCCTTTTCATCATCTCATTGTAAATCCGGTCAAGATGAGGGACGAGCACAAGCGAAACGGGGTCCAGCTCTGTATGGAGATCGGGAGCGAGTCCGCCTTCGAGCTTGCTGGAGTACAGCATTTCACCTTCAAAATTCATATCCACATCATTATCGCGGGCTGCCCGGGCGATCACTTCAAGCAGGTAGCTCTGGCCGTGCTGGGCCCACAGGCTGATGCCCCTTGCCGACTGGCAAGTCGGGTTCAGGCCCTGGCCGACACCGAGCGGCTGCCCGAGCACGCTGATGACACCCGAAACGAGAATCGCATTCGCCGTGATTCCTTCGCGTTTATTGATCGTGTTCAAAAGGACGCCGCGCACCCCCGGATGGATATCCAGTTCAATCAGGCGGCGCAGTCCCGGGATAACCGGCGGGGATGAGAGTACGCCCCTGTCGAGCATGCGGGCAAGCCCGTACACAGACTGCCGGATCGGCGGATGGATCGCCACCTGGATCAACTGGGTTACAAGATCGAAATGTTCATTGAAATTGGCCGTCCCTTTTTCGGAAAGATCCAGCGCAAACGGTACGAGATCAGGAATATTCCGGTTCAAGTGACGAATCAGCACAGCATGATGCGGTGCGACAAGTCCGGTGGCATGCATCGACTCCGCAAAAGCCATGGCCTCCTGCTTCAATACCTCCTCATCAGCATCCTTGATCGCAAGCCTGTAGCCGCGCAAGTCCGGATGCTCCTCACTTAACGGGGTCGGATGGGTGAGCGCGGCGGCGAAATGTTCAAACTTTTCCCGTGCCGCTCCACTTACTTCTTCATCCATCAAATTTTCCGCCGTCTTGATCATTTTTACAATGCGGTTCACCATGATTGGCCGCTGCACGGTCAACCGCTCGATTTCATCAATCAGGTTTTCCGCGATTGCCCGGTAGGACAGCTGCTTGCCTAGAAAATCAATGAGCATCCTGGCTCTATCCATGTGTTGGCCGCTTTCGATCCTGCCCTCTTCCGTTTCGGGAGGGAACAGCAAATCCAGATTCAGGGCCATCACTTCATTCAAAAAATCCTGTGCTTCCTCATTGCTGATTTTAGCGTGTTCCACTGTCCCTTTTGCGATACTCAGCATTCGCATCTCGCTCAGCAGCTCAACAATGGAGTTGACACCTTTCAGCCGCAGCGATCCGGCGACGAACGGCGGCTGAAGCTTTGAAGCATCCTCCCACGGGCCGCCCTTGAATACGCCCGCTTCATCATATTTATGGGCATATTCGTAGAGCACATCGAGTCCTCCCGGTTCAAGGGCGAGATCAATCGCCTGCTGGAAAACCTCGGTCTGATACATGCTTTTGGCGAACGGTTTTGCGGCTTCCAGTGTTTCAAGCGCTTGCTCGAATTTTTCCCGGACCTGTGTCAAATGGACTGTCATGTTGCCAATCTCCTCCTTCGCCAATTATTTATAAAAGTCATATTGCTCGAAATCAAGCAGGAGTGACCGCATTCGCTCGCTTTCTTCGCCAAAGAAAAAAATCGTGCCGTAATGGTTCCCAAAGCCGACCCGTTCCGCGACCTTTGAAGTCGTCGGCATGAACAGGTCATGTTTTTCAAAATACGGATGGCTTTTCAGCTCATCGGGAACATCCAGCTTTTCGACGACCTTGACCTGCGGATAAACCATAAGGCTGCCCGCAAACCCTTTTGCTGACTCCACCTCTTCCGGAAAGAACTCCAGCAGTTCTTCCTCTGTCGTTTTCGGATCGCTGCACATAATCTGCGCCTCATATGCACTGAAACCGTATGCACGCTCAATCAAGTCGAAAATATGCCCGCCAGGTATCCGGGCTGCCACTTCACCGAAATGCAATGTGCCGTCGGAGGTGAGGAACCATTCCGGATGGATGACGCCGTATTCGATTTCAAAGGAAGCGACGAGTTTTTCGATCTCCTTTTTAATGACCGGACGCCACTCTTCCAGTGACGGGGACGCCGGCACAAAATTGGAATGGCCGAGATGGACATACTCGGTTATGTTCAAGAAATAAACTTTTCCTTTATGGATAAACGCTTCACATGAAAATTCCTGGCCGTCCAGATGGCTCTCCATCAGGCATGGGAAATCGTCATCAGTCATCGCATCGATATCCTGGGGCGTCTGGATGACGCGGTGTCCGACAGTGCCGGCTTTATTCAGCGGCTTGACGTGGATCGGATCCTCCGTCTCACCTTCGATTTTCAGCATAGCTTCATTCACCCGTTTCAGGAACCGGAGGACGTCCTCCCGGTAATGGGCTTCTTCAAATACACCAACTTTGATGCCGGCTATCTGCGCTTTCCGTTTCATCAATCCTTTATCGCGCATCAAGAGCGCCCTGTTGAAGACACGGGGGTCTTCGCGGAACCGTGCATTCAGCGCCCCGGCCCATTCCACTGTCTCTTCATATAATGGCACAGCCAGCTCTACACCCATTTCATTCAGCTGTTCAAACAGCTCAACCGATTTTTCGTTCAGCCGTTCAAACTGCCATGGCACGAACTCGATTTCATTTTCGTCAGCGAACGCCTGAAACTCCGGCGGCCCTACGACGACATAAGGACGGTTCATTTTGTCAGTAGCTTCGATAGCCGGCAGGCTCCATCCAAGCAATGCAGTTTTACTCTTCAATTCTTCTTCCATATTGGACCTCCTCTAGGATAATATGACAGAAAACTCTTACATCTTTTAAATTCCCTATTTCAATCGCCTAAACCTCTTTTTATCCGACAAAAAAACCCGGTACCATAAATTACCGGACCATTGTATACTTGCCATGGCAATTTGTCAGATTACTTTTTCAAAGGAGTGATATTGGTATGAACTGGTATGAAAAACTGACAAGCTACTTCCCCGATGAAGAAATGAAAACCAAAGAGCACATGGACATCCTGTTTACCGAACAGCCCGGATACAAAAAAGATGAAAGCGATGACCACCTCTTAATCTATTTGGAAAACGAAGATTTCCTCTTTATCGACTACATACTCATCACCGGTAAAAAAAGGGGTGCGGGCATCGGTTCGAATCTGATCCGCAGCCTCAAAGAAAAAGAAAAACCGATCATCCTTGAAGTCGACCCGCCTGAACCTTCCGACCCTGATACGATCAACAGAATCCGCTTTTATAACCGCCATGACTTTTCGCAGGCCCGCTCAATCGACTACCGCCGCCGCCATCCGATCACAAAGAAACCGAACATCATGGACGTGCTCTGCTGGTCCCCTTCAACCGTGAACGATCAGTGGATATTCACCAAAATGGGCATCATTTACGAACAGGTCCACGCCTATAAAGCAGAAGAACTCTACGGAGTGCCGATCCAGCGAACGCATGAGGTGCTGTCCTTCAAGTATGCCGGGGTAAGATAGCCGTTTTTTGAAATATGTTAGAACATCAAAAAGAGCCGTTTTTGGGGCACCCATTACCTAAGCATGCAATCAGTTGATAATTATAGACATGGGATAACGGCTGCCGTGACTTTATTGAGGGCCATGGGCACGGGAAGTCGGATGCCCTGCCTATATTGGAGAGCAAGACTACTTTATGGGCACGAGAAGTCGGCTGCCGTGCCTATATTGGAGAGCAAGACTACTTTATAGGCACGAGATAACAGCTCCCGTTCCTATAACCGTGAACTAGACTACTTTATAAGCACGAGAAGTCTGCTCCCGTGCCTATAACTGTGAACTAGACTGCTTTATAGGCACGAGACAACAGCTCCCGTGCGTCCACTTTTTAGACTAACTTAACATATCACCAAAACAGGAACGCTCTCCGTATAGTCATTGCCATTTGGTCCATCCCACAGAAAAAAAGGGCACGCATCCAACTATGCGTGCCCAAAACTCCAAAGTCAGCCATATTCTCTCAAAAACCCTTCCCAACAATGACCCCGATTACGGCCGGAATGGTTCACTCCAATCCTCGTTATCCTTTATGAACTCAAAAATCCATTTATAAAACCGTTTTTCCTCAAGTTGTGTCATGTTATTATAGGCAGCTTTATCAGGTAACATATTAAAGAGGTTGTAATCGGGTCTTCCATTTACATCATCTGTATTCACTTCGATTAACCATAGTTCCCCCTGTTCATCCAGACAAAAATCCGAACCGACATCAAGAAAGCGATAGTACTTATCTAAAATGCGGGCGATTTCAAAAGACATTGTCACCAATTGATCCTTTATATCCTTCCTTCTGCTTTCAAATAGGTTTTCTAAAACAGCATCCGTTTCAATGACACTGCCTTTACTGATCTGTACATTGGAAACAATGGAGTCAGCACCGCCTATGCGGATAAGATCACCGGCATAAATCCAGTTCTCATCCATGTCCCGCTGTAAGTGTGAGCGGATATCAAAAGGACGATTGGAATAAGGAATGACAGGCGCTTTTTTTTGGATAATACACGTTTTCGTCCCGTAACAGGGGATTAAGTAGTCTTTTAAAGACTCTTCCGTTGGAAAAGTCCTTGTGGGATATCCTTGTTTTTGGACTTGTAATCCGTTTTTCATTTGAATAAAACTGATATCTGTACCACCCCAGGATTCGATTGGTTTGATAAAAAAAGGCTCTTTTTCATGTATAAATTTATTGAGGGAGTCCGATGAAAACTTCTCGGTATAAGGCAAATGACAGGACACTTTTTCACTTGACAGCAGTTTATACATTTCCCATTTGTTATAAAAAAGCCTATCCTCGTCGAATTCAACTTTCATTGCCGTCTTCCCTTTCTGCAATGGAGTGGGTTTCGATATTGGTAATCTTATTTTCCTTATCTACAAATATCATTTTGGGCTTCAACTGGTCCATCTCTTTTTCATCAAACAATCCAAGACTTAAGATAATGACTTTGTCTCCCTTGGAAAACAAATGAGCAGGCGGGCCATTCAAGCATATTACACCGGAGTTTTCTTCCCCCGGCAATGCGTACGTTTTCCACCTTGTGGCGTTTTTTAAGCTTGTCACTTGGACCATTTCGAACGGCTTGATGTCCGCTTCCCGCATCAATGCTTGATCGATTGTTATGCTTCCGATGTATTCCAAGTCAGCTTCGGTTACCGTGGCACGGTGAATTTTCGCTTTGCAAAAAAGTCTTTTCATCATGTTCACTCCAAAATTCTTAATCAAGTCAGAGTATGAAAATAACTGAAAAAGCCTGTATCAGCAGTGGCCAAGACTGCAAAAATCTTTATATGTTTTAACAACCGGTATATTTCTTGCTTCCCATTCCAAATATTTCATTGCATGTGATGTGTTGAATAAAACAACTTCTTCTGTAGGTCGGATCCATCCCTGGTCCATGAGGCGGACAAATCCGGCCCAGGTTGCTGCACCTTCCGGAGAGGAAGAAATGCCCTGGCGGCCATAAAAGGATTGCGACTCTTCAATTTCTTCCTTTGTGACAGTTATGGAAGTTCCATTAGATTCCTTGAGAACGGAAAGAATCCAGTCACCATCCGGAGGATTAGGGACACGCATTCCTGTTGGAGTGGAATGTATATCCCCGGTTTGGGGATTGAAAGCACAACCGCTTTCAAGCGATTGAGTAATGGGGTCACAACCAGCTTCCTGAACGCTGACGATTCTCGGAAAATCGCCTTCAATCAATCCGATTTCTCTTAATTGATGAAACGCATTCCACATGCCGATAATCCCTGATCCCCCACCTGTGGGATAGACGATGACATCCGGAAGCCTCCAATTTAATTGTTCCGCCAGTTCAAAACCCATCGTTTTCTTGCCCTCGACCCTGCCAGGTTCTTTCAGTGTCCCGACGTGATGCCAATCCTGAACTGATTTGCCGTCTTCAATGATTTTTCCGGCATCATGAATTAACCCATCGACGAAAAAGGTATGCCCGCCAAAATTCCGGCATTCTTCTGCAATAAGGCCCGGGCAGTCTTTCGGAATAAATACGTACGCTTTCATATCGGCACGACTGGCGTAGGCGGCTAAAGCAGAGGCTGCATTCCCGTTGGAATTAACCGCTACTTTTTTTATGCCGTGCTCCTTTGCGATAGATATCGCGGCCGAAAAGCCACGCGCCTTGAAGCTGCCAGTCGGATTTTGATCTTCTTTTTTAACCCAGAGTTTCTTAACCGGGTAAATATTTTCAAGCGCCTGCATTCGAATGAGCGGCGTCCATCCTTCTCCCAACGAAATGATATTATTCCTGTTTTCAAGCGGAAGTAATTCTGCATATCTCCACATTGACGCATTACGATTTTTAATCTCATCTTTTGTCAAAGAAGAACGTATTTTTTCTAAATCGTATTCAACGGCGAATGTTCCTCCACATTGGCATTTAGGCAAATGTATTGTAAAAACAATCCTTTTGCCGCACGCTCGGCAACAAAGCCAAAATTCCATTCAAACCCTCCTCGTTTAGGTTTTTTTAGAATCATTGAAACGAAACTGAATGGGCGATACTTGACTTGATTGCCTTCAGAGCCAGAAGGGGGACTCACAAAAGCCGTATCCGTCAATCATCTGTAAAAAACACCGTGTGAAAACTAATACAATATATGATTAACTGACACGTTTGTGATTCAGCGGCAGTCGGAGGAAATACCGGTGACAGTTGCTGATCATCCAGACTTGCTTGATTTTCACCTCTTGTTCAGATCCGGTCCGCCTGATTAAAACCGGGAATCCGCAGTACATCTTCTCCCTATAGAGGTGTCTCCATATAAAAAGCTCTCCAAATCAAAAATTTGAAGAGCTGATCAAACAGCTGGATAGGTTTTTAAGTAAGTGTATCAGCCAACATAAACACTGGCGCATGTGCCGGCTTCCGGTTCATAAAAACAGTGCTCTTTAAATTGTCCGGTGAAAGGCTGGCCGTACCATGATGAAGGACATGGACCGTATGGATTGAAATACCATAGAGAATATTTCGCCGGGTGTTCCCTCCAATATTCCAAATTCTTTCTTGCTAATCTTTTTTCGGTGGATCTCGCTCTGTTATAAAAAACATTTCCCTTTTGAACAGCTTCAAAAGAATAATTTCCACCCTGCACTTGATAAATGACTTCCCGGATGGTTCTGACATCTCTGAAGTCTAAACAAGAGGCTTGTGCACGATTGACAATGACGTTTCCGACATACAGCATGCCCTGTTTTCCTTCCCCTTCGGCTTCCGCTCTCATCATCCTTGCCATTAGGTTCACATCTGCTTCGGTGTATTTTATTCTTGGCATTTTTTCACCTCAAAAATAGTGTATGAACGAAGTATGCTTTCATGTATTCAAACTCAAGAGTGATAAGCAATTTCGTTTTATTTAAGGCTCTGCTAAACGCTAGTGTTGATTTCCGTTGCAGGTACTCGCTTTCCGCGGGGCGGGCGGTGAGCCTCCCTCACGAAAATGATAGGTTGTTTTTCCAACCATTCTGGCTGAGATGTTATCGTTGCCCTTCCCATTAGTTGAACTGTTTTTTTGCGGTTTGACAAAGACGTGCGTGAGGGCGAGATCGTTTTCTCGCACATACTCGTAATATTTCCTTAACCTGTCCACGCACTGTTCTTCTTCAGCTGAAAAGAGGTCAGCTGAAGAATTGAGCACCATGAGCCGCCGCTTTGCCAGGTCCTCCTTTGTTTTCGGTTCCAGAAAAGAGGTGCCGACCCTTTTCCCGGTAACCGGGGATTTATATGTCATGATATCTTGCATTTCCGACTTTAACTGGTGATCATACAGCTCCGCCTGGCTGCTAATGGCCCCTTTGAATGCGGGATGCCTTGATATTCCGCCTGTCAATCGGGAGCCGTCGAGCCAGATTTCCGTCTTCAATTGGTCAATCCGATTGATATATTCCTTTCCACTCACTGCTGGCATATTTCTTACTCCCTTTGGGTATTAGTCTATTCCATCGTATGCTGCAAGTGCCAGATTGTGAGAGTGAAAGACAGGCAAAAACAAAAAGCCCGGCTATCCGGACTTTTCGAAATAACTCGGGGATGATAGGCACACCTTTATGGCTGCAGGTTAATATCAAGCGTACCCATCTGCGATACGAGCAGTTCTTCGTACTTCTTCTGGGCAAGGACGTTCACTTCTTTTGCACCTGATTCAGGGTTTTCTTCTTTCACACGGTCGATCATGTCCTGCTGGACTTTTTGGGTGAGGACAATCATGCCGTACTGGCTTTTCTGTTTGTTCCAGAATCCTTCCTCCCCGTATTCTTTGATTAATTCCATTGCCGCCTGTGAAGCGCTGTATTGCTGGCGGGCTTTTTGGAGTTCGGCCGCAATTTCTTCATCTGAAGCGGTATGCCCCTTTTCTTCAGCCAGAAGGCTGGCTGCCTGAAGGCGGATAACCTGTGATAGCAGGGTGTTCCGGTCGGTTGCCGCTTTTTGCTGGGCATCCCAATAGGCCAGCGCCTGCTCGAGTTCTTCTCCGTCATATTTTTTCAGGTCCGATTCTTTATACATTTCAATTTGGATTTTGTTGATCAATTCATAGAATGAAATGTCCTCCTGTGTGATTGCCGCTCCATTCACTGTCGCAACCGCACCAGATTGTCCGGCAGACTGTCTAGCGCCTTCCTTAACCTCAAAGGTGACTACCTGTTCAGCTTTTTCCCCATCCTTCGCAAGTGTCAGGGCAGCCTCCCATTCGCCTCCCATCGGCAACTCGGCTTCACCTGTATATGTTCCGGCGGACTGTTCCTGGAACTTCACCTCTATTTTTCCATGATCCATCTTTGTCATCTCGAGGTCGCCGTTGACATCCAGCCCTTCAGCAGGCCCTTCTTCACCATTGATGGCAAGAACGATTTCTGTCGCTTTCCCCTGAACGAAACCGGATGTGTCTTTCACTTCTGCATCCCAGCTTTCCTCTGTTCCGCAGGCTGTAAGCATGATCAATGTCATTGCGGCAATCATCAGTTTTTTCATCAGTATTCTCCCCCTGCTGTCAGCTTTTCCTGGAACTCGCCGACAGAATATTTCGTCATTCTTCCGTTTTCCAAGAAGGCGACATGTGTGCAAATTTGTTTGATTTCATCCATATGGTGGGATGACAGCAAAATCGTTTTATCCTCAAGGCTTTTCAGGATACGGAGGATTTCCTGCCTCCCCATCGGGTCCAGCCCGCTTGTCGGCTCATCTAAAATTAAAATCTCGGTGTCATAGTAAAGCATGATGCCAAGCCCGAGGCGCTGCAGCATCCCTTTTGAATAGTCCTTCACCTGCACATCCTTTGCATCATCAAGATCAACCAGTTTCAGTTTCTCGTGAATTGCCGTTTCATCGGCTTCCTTCGAATCTAGCGATGCAAAGAATCGCATATTTTCTTCCCCAGTCAGATGGGGATATAAATGAAATTTTTCAGGTAAATATGCAACGCTTTTCTTCCACTCCTTCTGTTTCAATGGAATGCCATTCAGCACCACGTCCCCGTCTTTGATGGGCAGAATGCCGAGGATGGAATGAATCAGCGTCGATTTGCCCGCACCGTTGCGCCCTACAAGGGCACACAGTTCGTTTTTTCCGACATAAAGGTCAATGCTGTCGAGTACCTTCTTTTTCTTATATGATTGCGAAAGTCCGCGGATCTCAATCATGCCCGTTCCCCTCCTTTGTTCAGCCGGACGGCAAGTTCAAAGGACAGCGCCGACCAGATGACAGCATTTATGGCCAGGAAGACGGCAGGATGCACAAACACCATTTTGTCCATCATCCGTGACAGATGGTCGATTGACAGCACGCCGAGCGCCGTATCCAGATAGAAGGACAGGGCATGGAGCGGGTCGATGAAGTAAAAGACGGAAAAAATCTGGATGTTGTCATATGAAACGGCCGGAAGTGCATACATGAAACCGAGATCGGTCAGAAACAGAAAGAAGAACCAGGTGAAAATATTCGCTCCCACCAGCTGCATCCTCGTTGTGCAAATGCTTCCGAGAAAAATGCCAATCTGGTTGAAAATGACCAAAAAGGCCGCAATCGTGACCAAAAAGGATAAAAAATGCTTTATATCAAACAGGAAAAACAGCTTCATCGGCAGCGCCATGATCAGCGTGCCAGTGATGAAAACTGACAAGGTCACTGCGTGGACTGCCAGGCTTTTTTTCAGCAAAAAGCTGCGTTTCGATTCCCGTTTCGTTGTCAGCATCATATACGTTTTCAGTTCCTTCTCCTGAATAACCGCAAATGATGAAATGAACAAACCGAGAATCGGGATCAAGTATACATTCATTTCATGAAGCGACAGCAGCAGGGCGGTAAATCCCTGTTCAACCGGCAGGCTGCGTGCTTCAAGCATGAGGACGGCATTGATGAGGAACACCATGCCGGCCGCAAGCCACAGCCCTTTGCTCCGTGTCTGTTCTTTCCACTCTTTCCAGATGTACATACTCATCGTTTCCACCTTCTATACCAGAAAAGTAACAGCGCACCGGTCAATACCCCGGCGGTGTTCCATGCAACTAGCCCTTTTCCTTCTCTGTGGATAAGCGGGTGTTCATCCACGACCATCACTTTTTGCTTGCTGACGATTTCGTTCATTTTTTCAAACACCCCGATCGCCGGGCTTTTTAAAAACAGATAGGCCAGCTCGTTTTCTTCAATTAATTGATAGATGGCTGATTTATATTCAATAGGGCGGTCTCCGACTCCGTCTTGATCCAGATCAAACAGGCGCTGGTTTCCCCAATAGTTTCCCTCTCCATTGTCACTCCACTTGTTGGAGGCATCTCCTCCGAGCGTGATGACTTCGGCTGTATTGCCGGTAAAGCGGTTTTTCGTGAAAATCTGATCCCTTGAGCTGGACCACAGCTCAATGCCAACCTGGTTTTGGAAAATTTCATTATCAGTGATTCGATTATTCGTGGACTGATCGATGAACAATCCGCGCTGGTTTTGAAAAAAGGTATTGCCTTCCACATTATTGCGATTGCTTGATTGCAGGAGCAGCCCGAATGAACGGGTTCCCTGATTCAATGAAAACTCATTTTCCTTTAGTTCAATCCCATCGGAGTGCATCACGGCCGCTCCGCCGATATTGTAAGTAAAAATGTTTTTCAGAAACGTATTGTCGTTGGAATACATGTAATGGAGGCCGTAACGGGTATGGCTGATCTTGTTTCCGATGACTCTATTCTCATTGGAATAATCGAAAAAAATGCCGTCCCGTGTGCCTTCAATTTTGTTGTTGATCAGTTTGTTGCCATTTGAATAATAAAGATGAATGCCGTTTCCCTGTCCACCGATCTCACCATTGTTCATACCGGTTATCGTGACATTTTGGACCGTGTTTTCATGGGACTGGCTCAAATAGATGCCGTGGAAAGAATCTGTGATGGTAATGTCCTTAACGGTATTGCTGTCTGACTTCAATTTGATGGCAGCATATTCTTCGCCGGAATTGCGGTCATAGCCGGTCTCTTTGATGTAAAGCTGCTGCAGCACCGTGCCATCCGCCTCAACAGCGAGCACATTTCCTGCTTCGCTGCCGCGGATGACGGTCCCTTTTTTTCCTGTTATTGTAATCGGGCGGGAAATGATAACATTGCCTGCATATTCTTTTGCCTCAAGGATCAGCTCCCCGCCCGCCGGTGTTTCGTCAATCAATTGCTGCAAATCAGCTTCAGCGTTTGCTGCCGTTGCAAATCCGAAACTGACCAGCAGCACGATCATGATGGAGCTGAATTTTTTCATGTCTGACCACGATCCTTCCAGAGCGGAACCAAAAGCAGCAAAAACGCGGCGCCCAGGAGAAATGACCCTGTTGTAAAATAACTGTGCGTCACAAAATTGGCAAGGACGTTTTCGCCAAGGATCGGCGGCACAAACGGTTCAAGTGTGATCGGCGCTTTCGGATCGAGATCAGTGCCGAAATCTTTCAGCCACCGATGGATATCATAGATTCCGAACGCTCCCCCGACTGCGAACAGTCCGATAACGCCATAGAGGAATTTTTTATTGCGGATGATTGCGGCTGCTAAAATCAGGCCGGCCATTCCATAAATGATATAAGGCAAATATTGAAGTTCCGGAAAACTTTCTTCGCTGAATTCCTTCATGCCGATATAATGATTGAGGCCGTTGATGATATCAATCTGGCCTTCCATTTTATCCGGATAAACGATGATATCGAGTCCTTCAGGATACTGCGGAGCAATGAATTCCATTCCCCACCACGGGAACTGGATGGATATCGCCAGCAGGACCGCCGCTCCGGCTAATATAATCGCTGATGGAATGGAAAGACTTCGTTTCATCATGATCACCCCTTTTTTACATTTTCTAAAAACAGGGAGGGAAAGCGGCTGATTGCCGTTTCCCCCTCCTTTTATTACTCTGCCTTCGGTTTGACGAGGAAGTATCCTGTCATTTCCTGGTGGAGTGCCGAGCAGAAATTCGTGCAGTAAAGCGGATAGGTTCCGGCTTTATCTGCCGTAAACTCCAGTGTATTGGTTTGCCCCGGCTGTACTTCCATGTTCAGGTCATACCTATTGATCCCGAATCCGTGCGTGATATCCTGGTCAAGATCGATATTTGTAAGGTGGATATACACTTTATCGCCTTCGTTCACTTCAATGACATCAGGGCGTTCAGCATCATGGTCAAAAATGAATTTCGACCTGAGTGCAACCCCGTAAACATGGACCTCATTGCCTTTGCGGACGATTTTTGCATCTTCCTGCTTCCAGACCGAATTGTCACGCTTTTCTTCTTTCGGATAAACCTTAAGCGGATTCAATTTGTCTGCTTTGATCATCTGTGCATAATGCGGCTCCGGATTGACCGGTGCGGAATAAATGACCTCCATTTTATCCTCACTCAAGTCGATCAGCTGCATTGATTCCGGATGAGACGGCCCGACTGACAGGTAACTGTCTTTGGCGATTTTGTTCAGTGCGATGATGTATTTTCCATCAGGGTTAACCGTATCGCCTTCAGCCGCCACTGCATGGCCAGGTGAATATTGAACCGGTACACGGTCAAGCGTTTCGCCTGTATTCGGGTCCCATTTCACGATTTCAGAAGAAATGAACATTGTTGTGTATGCCATTCCTTTGTCATCAAACTGGGTATGAAGTGGTCCAAGTGCATTTTCTGGATTCACCTCACGCTCCATAACAGATTCGTAGTTCAAAATCGGCATGCCGTTTTTCTCGCCGGCAAAGTCTTTGTTTTTAATGGCTTCGAATGCTTTTTCAAATGAATAAACAGTGTTTGTCGGTGCCAGTTTTCCTGATGCGATGAAACGTTTGCCGTCAGGAGTGACATCGACGCCGTGCGGTGATTTTGCAACAGGTACAAGGTACATGCCGCCTTTATGCTTTTCAGGGAAAATCATTTTCTGGCCGGTGACTTCATCATACTTGCCGTCCTTGACCATTTGCTCAAGCTCTTTCCAGTTGAACAGGACAATGTAGTCGCGGTCCGCCTGGGAAGCGTTGATCTCAAGGTTTGTTGTCGCTTCTTCCGTATTGTAGGTCGTGATGACGGCCCAATCTTTTGACATGCCTTTACCGGCATCGGAAAGATCGTATGCCCATGGCGGAAGTGCGACCTGGTATGCGACTTCAAGCTTTTCTGTTTCCTGATTGAATGTAACCGCTGACATGACACCGCGGTATTTTTCGCTGTAATCATCAAGTGACTCATATTTGCTAGCGATCGGAACGGCAAAACGCGTTGGAAGGAACATGTACTCTGTATTTTCCGTTACGAACATTGCACAGTGCGGTCCGCTTGTGTTCGGGACATCGATCATGTCGATGGTGGTGAACGTCTTAAGGTCCATTGCTGCCGCCCGGCTGTTGCCGACATCGGTCATGAATAAGTATTTTCCGTCATAATCCCCTTTTGTTTCCGAGAATGCCGGATGGTGCAAGTCGCCCCATGTATACTCACCCATCATCTCACGTGAGTGTTTATCAAACCCCCAGCCTGTTGCAGAATCCGGAGAGAATACCGGAAGTGTGCGGATGTGGCGCATTGACGGCACACCGTACACAAACATCTGGCCTGAGTGGCCTCCTGAAGCGAAGAGATAATATTCGTCCTTTTCACCGAACGGAACGTAAACCTTTTCAGCGTTCGACTTGGCGCTGGCTGTTCCTTGCGGCTGTGCCTGCGGGGAAAAATCGGTAAAAAAGATGAATGCGACCAATAAGCCCGCAAGCAAACCGGAGATTGCCGGTATGAACTTCTTCAAATGAAACACCTCCAAAATAGGTAGTAAGTCAATTGGTTAACTTGGTTTTCTGAAAATAAATCGTTCAAGTCTTACCTGAATTCATTTGCAATTATTTTTCCGATGCAGCCTTCAAAGCTTCCAAAACGGCGGCATGTTCTTCTTCTGTCAACGGCTGGCCGCCAATGACACCAGACATGACCGCTGAAGTCGGCTCCTTCAAAAATTCGCCGATCGGCTTGCCGTGCTTTCCTTCAACAGTTGTATATGCGTCAGACAAGTCCGGACCGGTTGCTCCGCCTTCCAAATTCAATGAAGAAACAGAGTGGCAGGCCAGGCACCCGCGCTTCTGGAAGATTTCACCGCTGGCTGAAACCGCCTCTGCCCCGGCATCCTCAGCGCTCTCTTCTTCTTTTGCTTTAGGTGCTTCTTTTTCTTCTGCACTTTCCTCCGTTGTACTGTTTCCTTTCACTTCCGTGGATGCTGTCTCCAAAGCCGGATCGGACTTGTCAAATGCTTCAAATGCGAAAAAACCGCCGCTGAAACCAACTACTGCTGCTGCAATGAAAATGATGATCGCTTGCTTCATCTTTTTCACCCCTTTCATCTTGTTAGAATGGGACCATTCTGTTCCCTTCGTTCGTTTTCATCTTATGTAATAATCAACTAAACAAGTGTGATAGGAATCACTTTATGGTTCCTTTCCGCCAACTTTTGTGTGCACTTTCACACTTTCTTCATATTTTGCACATAAATACACCTCGGTGTATATGGTGATAGAGATCAGTCCATTTTCGCACACAAAAAAGCCCGGTTTCCCGGGCTTTTTATGGTTTAATACAATTTGAATTACAAGCGGCAGTCATTCCGCTTCATTCCTCCTTCGGCTTCAGCATCCAGCCGATTCCAAGCAACACCAGGCCGATAAGCAGGAAGGCAATATCATATGCCAGCGGGTTTTCTGCAGCGGGACGGACCCGGTGCAGCTGCAGAATATGGTGATCGATAATACCCTCGATCAGATTGAATGCCCCGCTCCCCATTATAATGCCGGCAATGAACGTCCGGAGGCTCGTGCCCAATTCCCCGCGGCTGGCATGGCGAAATAGATTAATAGCTCCCCAAAAGAGCAAAGCGGAAAACAAAATGGTAAACAGCCCGTCAGTAAAAATCGCCAGGCCGGTATGATCATGGTCAAGCATATGATGCCACTGCAGCAGCTGATGGAAAACGATGCCGTCTATTGCACCGCCGGCGCCGAGTCCTAGCAGAATGGCTGAAATGAATAAGTTATGATTATTTGTTTCCATTTGTGTTCCTCCTTGCTCGTAGCTTGATGGTTTTTGTGCTGTGATTGTTAGTTGGGTGGTAATGGAGTTTGTATTCTATACCCTGTGGTTGGGTGACTTGAACGTTGAATTGCGGAAAGAGTGCCTGACCCCCGTCGCTTTAACGCGCAGGGGGTCAGGCACTCTCTTTAGGAGTTTGGCCATAAAAAGTTTTTTACCCAACAACCTACTTCTTTTCAGCCAGGATTTCCTCAACCTGAAGGCCGAGCTCCTTGACGTCAACACTATCGGCTTCTTGATACTCTTCGCAATACTCGAAGCATCACTTCACTTATTTGGACTTACCTTATATGTTCATTGGGATTAGGCTTCAGTGTAATTTCTATTTATAGACCAATTTGGTCAACTGCATATGTCGCCTGCTCCGTGGTGAAGCCTTCAAACACCAGTTGCTCGATTAAGCCACTTCTGGAGAATGCCGTATAGTCCAAGTAATTTTCGCCAGCTTTGACCGCTTGCTCATTCCAGTCGACTTGAATGTTATTAACGGCAAATGTGGCGTCTTCTGTGCTATACCCTTCGAATTCTAGCTGTTCAATCAGGCCGCTTTTGGAGAACGCTGTATAGTCCAGGTAATTGGCTGCCGTTTGCAGTGCGTTTTCCTGGGCCAATGTTCTTTCCGGCTCTTTTGGTTCCTCTTTCGGCTCTTCCTTTGGTTCCTCTTTTGGTGTTTCGGCTTTTGGCTCTTCGGCCTTTTGTTCTTTAGGTTCTTCTTTCTTAGGTTCTTCGGCCTTCGGTTCTTCAACTTCAGCTTTCGGCTCTTCTGCTTTTTCTTCCATGTCAGCGGATTTGACAGCCGCTGTCTCTTCGGCCGGTTCTGCCGTCGTGCCGATGATGATGCCTCCTATGATTACAACCGCCAAACTTGCCGCTGCAGACATGAAACGCTTTTTCGCCAGACCTGTTTTCCTTGCCAGGGCAATGAATGCAAACACCAAGAAGACCGGAATCGCAATCAACCCGCCGATAAGCAATAAACCTCCTACAAATTCCATTTCTCCCCCTACTTTCTTATGAATTTTACATAAAATAACATGGATATCTTATCACACTTTGGTACTTATAAACAGACTAAATGGGAAATTTTTCTTGTTAATACTGCATCTTGTTGAATACCTGATACTCTCAATCAGGAATAAATGCATTTACATACACCAAATTAAATAACCCCCAAACTATTAAAGATTAGGAGTTTTTATAATTGTCCATCAAACCCTTCAGTATCAACATTCTACATACTTTATAGGTAACAGATAATAAATTTACAACACCCTGCTAAACCAACATATGGTAATATAATGGAAGGATTTACTATAGGAAGGATTGAGAACAATTAACAAGATTAGTAGTATTAAAATAGAAAATGTTAAGGGGAAAGATTTATATGAACTAACTTTTAATGAATTACATGCAAATTTCCCTAATTTATTTGTAGCACCTAATGGATTTGGTAAAAGCACACTTGCTGCGGCTTTTAAAGCACTGAAGTCCAGCAAAATTGAATTGGAACAAGAAGATTTTTATAAGGGTGACGAAACAAACCTTCCTTCATTAGCACTTGAACTTCAGCTAGATGGTGTTGGCATACAAACTCTTGAAGCTGATACAACAAAGAATCAAATCAGTCCGTTAATTGATACATATGTGATTAACAATCCAGTCTATGCAAAAAGCACCTCTCGAAGGTATGGGGGGTTTTCTACAGGAACAGCAAGTTTAGGTGTGCGAGATTTAGAAATTTATAAAAATGTACCTAAAAAAGTTGAAATCCCTTATAAGATAAGTGAATTTAGAGAGAAGTTTGAGGGAAAAGGCAAAGTTTTTCTAAATATTGCAGAAATATTTAAAAGTGTAAAAAATTTAACAATAATTTGTGATAACTTTGCCATTCTTAACAAGTGTTCAAAACAGGTAAGACCACAAAAAATAATTAACCTACTCTTTGAACAAATGTCGGAAAGTGGTTCAGCTTCAAGAATAAAAAGTAGTATTTCAAGTGATTCAATAACATCTTTTAAAGAAAATACAATACTCTCAGAAGCACTAAATATTGTAGAGGGATTAGAAAACCTCACTTTCGAGTTAAAAGAAGAAAACGAAAAAGATTTATTATTAACCTCAATTCAAATTATTGAAGTAATTAAGGAAATGGGTAGTGATATAAAAAAAGCTAAAACATATTTAGAATATGTTGAGATTCGTAAAGATATAGACTATAAACTACAAACATTTAATACAACTGGAAGAACTATAAAAACAAAAGAAACAAGAAATAAACTTGTTATTGAATTTTTAGCTGCTAATAAAATGTCTAACGGTGAAAGAGATGTTTTAAGTTTTATATCTAACCTTTCCAAGTTTAGGGTTAAATTCACAAAAGACATTGGAGTTCTAATTATAGATGAAATTTTTGATTATCTTGATGGTTCTAACATGCTGATTGTTCAGTACTATTTATCAAAGATGATAGAAGATTGTAGAGAAAACGGTAAAGTGTTGTTTCCAATAATATTAACCCATTTAGACCCAACACTTTTCAATAACTATTATTTTAATAAACCTAAAATCCATTATTTAAAAAATTACCCATATACTCCAGATAGGACCATGTTAGAATTACTTAAAATTAGAAGTAATAAAGCCCACCATCGAGAGTTAGCAGAAAACTTAGAGACATATTATATACATTATCATCCTGAAGGCTTCCAATTTTCTGCAAGTGATAAACCGTTAATTAATAATAATGACTATCATGATTCTTCACTTTTTTATGAGATGATACATAATGAAATTGAAAAGTTTTTAAATGGTGATAGGTACGACCCGTTAAAGATAATATGTGCGATTAGAGTAAAGATAGAAAAGTTAGTATATGATTGGCTATCTACTGATGAGGAAAAAACGAAATATATTGAAACTCACACTACAATAAAAAAGCTGAACTATGCTGTTGGACAAGGTGTAATTGTCCCTGAAGATTTTTTCTTACTTCAACCCCTGTATAATGACGGATTGCATTTAAACAATAATGATAACGCAACAAAAAATAAAATTCTTAGCACATGCTTAAAGTTAGATAATATTGTTGTTCAAGAGATTGTTCGTAAAATCCAAAGTACTGAAGGTAGTAACTTGGTTTTAACCCATGCTTAATAATAGTCAGATATTTTAGTAGTAAATATTGGTTATTTCACAATATAATTAGAATAGAAAGCGAGGTGGAAAAATATGCAATTAAAAGAACTTAAAAGTTCTACAGTTTCTCATGAAGGCTACGAGCCCGGGGTGCCTGACCCCCGGCGCGTTAAAGCGCTGGGGGTCAGGCACCCTCTTATGCACCCTCTTATGCACCCTCTTCCCTACTCCCCAAGAACACTATACAAATGTATAAGCTTCTCCCATTTCATAATCTCCTTTTCAAACCGCATACCAGCCCGTTCAGCCACCCTGACAGAAGGAACGTTACCCGGGTCAATCAACGAAATGATCCGTTCCAGGCCGAGTTGCTGAAAGCCGTACTGTTTGCATGCCTGGGCCGCTTCTGTCGCAAGCCCCTGCCCCCAATATTCCCTTACAAACAAATACCCAAGTTCAAGCTCCACTTTATCCCCGATTTTCTGCGGGACAAGCCCGCACTGGCCCGCAAACTGTCCGGTTTCTTTCAGTTCGGCAACCCACATCCCCATCCCGAACTTCCGGTAGTTATCCAGGGTCCACCGGATCCATTCAACCGTTTCCGCCCTGTCCTTTGTGGCCGGATAATACTTCATCGCTACAGGATCCGTGAAAATCATCATTAAATTGTCAACATCCGTTTCTTCCATCGTCCTTAACCGCAGGCGCTTTGTTTCGAGGACCTTCATCGGATCATGCCTTTCACAAAAAAGTTACCAGATTATGTTACAGTTTTGACAGAATCACCCTTGTCCATTCTTCGGCTTCATCCAACTGAGCTGGTTGAAGCGGGCCCTGTCTCCCTGCCACGAAAAAGCTTTTCGGTTGAACAATCGGCTGAAGATCGCATCTTTGCAGCCGTCTTGAAAGCCTGACGGCCGCAGAACCGGATTGCCATCGGGGGATGTCATATCGGGTATCGAAGACAGCTGCTTTCCTGGACTTCAAGCTTACCGCATCTAGTCCAGCCACTAATTTCTCCATGGCAGGGGATTCTCTGTGTCTCTGGGTCGGGCAGCCTAAAACAAGAAAGTCAAAGTCGGTGAGAGCACCAGGTTCAAACGTGCCCGCCTGCAGAACTTCAGTATCAAAACGGACCCCTAAAACAGCTGCAATCCTTCTTGCGACAGACTCCGTGTTACCGTATGCCGAATCAAACACGACAGCCGCGACTTGTTTTTTCATTCTTCCCTTCCTTCTTTCCTGAAAAATTCCAGTCCACTTTTATTTCTTCATCCTTATTCATGATTCCTTTATGAATAAGAAAACCTGCTCAACATGAAAAAATGCACCTGAATAACAGATGCATTTTGTCTTAATTAATTCAATTGTAAGTCTGCAGGCGGTTCGGAACTGCCCACTTCCGATTCAGCGAGCTCGCTGATAATCGTGACGATACCCGCCGCTTTTCCATTTTCATCACAGCGGCACCTTGCATATACATCAAACGGTTTTCTCTTATCCTCAACCTCAAGCTGCACCGCTTTCCTTACCGGCGATCCGGTCACCGCCGCTTCCCTCATAATGACTGTTAGGTTTTCAGCACCTTTTACAAGCAAGTCATCCGGCCGCTTACCGAGCATATCTTCGACGAGGAGTCCTGCAAAAGGATTGAACACCCATGTATATCGGCACTCAGGATCACTATAGGCGACCGTAACCGGGGAACCTTCAAGCGCAATTTGGAAGGGATCACTGAAATAATCGCTGAAGAACATGGTGGGATTGAATCCGAGAACGGCCGCGACTTTCTTAGCGACTGCCGCACTCGGGTCCCGCTGCCCGTTTTCAATTTGGGCATAGAACCCCCTGTTGATGAAAGACTTAGAAGCCACCTGTTCCTGTGTCAGACCGATATGTTTTCTTAACTTGATGAGCCAATCCCGTTTCATAATCCCTACACCTGCAATATATTAATGAATTTTCCACCTGTCTTTATTCCATCATACCGCAAATAGGTATGGACGAATGAACCTGCACACGAAAATGCTTTGCGTCTATTTGACGCAATGTTTTTTATGGGAAAAACAGCCTTTGTCGATAATAAAGTTTATACTTGTAGAGTTATTACCAATATTTAAGAGAAGTATATACATAAAGGCACAAAATTATAAAATGCGAACACTAATTGGATGTGTGGGAAATGAAAGCTAATCGCCTCGAAAAGGAAATTGAAAAAAAGCGGGCAGAAATGTGCAGCCTCGCACAAAAGTATGGGATCCACCATGTTGTAACATTGACAGCGAGCCGGGAGCTCGATCAACTGATCCTTTTATTTTTAAAAGCTCGGCATAAGAAGTGATGCTCAGCGGCATGCCCCCTCCGCTGGACCGCCCAAAATCATCTTTATTTGCGGTCAGCGGGATACACCAGCCCAATCTGCTTCCGGGCTGTCTCCATGATGGCGGCCGTAACCGCTGAATGCCTGTAGGAATTGATATCCGACTCCATCTTCTCGTCCCGAATCAAGCCCAAAAAGGCTTCAACCTCATAGCTCATCGACGGTTGATCCATTCTGGCCTCAATGACTTCCACGCTTCCGTCACGGTATCGGATTTCCACCCTTTCCGGCTCCGATATTTTATCAATGACCATGCTTCCGTCCTCTCCCTGGATTTCACATGGGATATGTGAGTCCACAATTTTCGAGTGCATGATCACCGCCTCCATTTCCCCGTAGTGAAGAAGCAGGCTCCCTTCTCCGTCAACACCCGATTCGAGCAGCACACCATTCGCCTTCACATCATCAGGCTCACCGAAAAGGACGGCGAGTGGATAGAGGCAATACACGCCAAGGTCCATCAGCGACCCATTTGAAAACTTCGGATTGAAAGCATTCAGCACTTCGCCGCGCCGGTATGCATCATAACGGGATGAGTACTTGCAGAAGCTGGCGAAATAGCGGCGCGGCCTGCCGATTTTAAAAAGGTGCTCCTGAATCGTTTTGAAGCCCGGCAAAAACGTCGTCTTCACCGCTTCCATCAGGACGACCCCATTCTTACTGGCGGCCGCAAACATCGCCTCCACTTCAGCCGAATTGGAAGCAAGCGGTTTTTCACAGAGCACATGCTTGCCGTTTTCCATAAATAATATCGCCTGTTCCGCATGCAGCGAATTCGGGCTGGCAATATACACTGCATCGATCAGCTCACTTTCCGCCATCTTATGAAGATTCGTAAAAGTATGACGGGCCCCATGTTTTTTGGCAAACGCCTGCGCCCGTTCCTCCATACGCGAGTACACAGCAGCAAGCTCAAATCCCGAAACAGCCCGACCCCCTTCAAGAAAAGCATCTGTAATCCAATTCGTCCCAACTACACCAAATCTGATCATATGTTTCACTCCTACACAGTGACAGGCACCTGTCGTATAATCTTTTTTCTTATGTCCACGATAGCAGTCCCGTCGGATATTCACAACTCACTTATCCAGCTTTGCAAGTGCCATTTCCAGCCGTTTATTCGCCGGTATCCATGGGAACCCTTTACATGTAGCATCCATCATCTTTTAAGGAGTGAGGCAATGAAAGCTGTAACATCGCAGGGCAGAGAAGAAGTTGAAGTCAAGGACGTCGAGGCACCGAAGATTTTGAAAGACGATGATATGATTGTCAGGATTACAAGTACGGCAATCTGCGGATCCGACTTGCACCTTTATAAGAAGACAATGAAAATCGAAGACGATTACATCATCGGCCATGAGCCGATGGGAATTGTTGAAGAAGTCGGTCCCGGTGTAACCAAAGTGAAAAAAGGCGACAGGGTCGTCATTCCGTTTAACGTATCATGCGGCCACTGCTTTTATTGCAATAACAACATGGAAAGCCAGTGCGACAACTCCAATCCGCACTTTGATTCGGGTGCATATTTCGGCTACACAAAAAAGTTCGGTAACTATCCGGGCGGCCAGGCCGAATACTTGCGCGTCCCTTATGCAGACTTCTCTTCTTTTGTCGTTCCTGAAGATGCCGAGCTTACCGACGACCAGGTGCTGTTTTTATCCGATATCATTCCGACAGCCTACTGGAGTGTTGAAAACAGCGGTGTAAAAGAAGGCGACACCGTCATTGTCCTCGGATCCGGGCCTGTCGGACTCCTTACCCAGAAATTCGCCTGGATGAAAGGCGCCGAACGGGTTATCGCCGTCGACATGCTTGATTACCGGCTCGACCATGCCAAACGGACAAATAGTGTGGAAACGTATAATTTCGAAAAAGTTGATGGAATCGGCGATCTTCTGAAGGAAGAAACAAAAGGCGGAGCGGATGTTGTCATCGATGCTGTCGGCATGGACGGCAAAAAGTCCACAATCGAAAAAGTCGAAACCACCCTCATGCTGCAGGGCGGCACACTGAGTGCGATTGAAACAGCCTCCAAAGCGGTGCGCAAATTCGGCCGCGTCCAGCTGACCGGCGTATACGGGCTCGTCTATAACGGCTTTCCGCTCGGCCAGTTTTTCTCAAGGAACATCACCCTGACAATGGGCCAGGCCCCTGTCATCCACTATATGCCGGAGCTTTTCAATATGATCAAAGAAGGGCAATTCGACCCGACGGATATCATCACCCACAGAATTCCTCTGGAAGAAGCCCAAAAAGGCTATCAGCTTTTCCATGATCGCGAAGACAGCTGTATAAAAGTTGTTTTAAAACCTTAAAGGTGCCTGCCGAGCTGCTTTGGAGATTTCAACTCCGATGCAGCTTTTTCATGTATAATTTCCGCTGTTGAAGGGCACTAATGGATGAAAGAATTAAATGGAAATCAGGAGGGGCTGCAAATGGAAAAAGCAGATAAAAACTTATTCACAGCAGCTATCATACTAGGGCTCGGCATTGCAGGCGCGATTGATGGGATCCTGTTTCACCAGCTCATTCAATGGCACCATATGATTGACAGCCCCGATATCGAGTTTGAAATTTTAACGGACGGCCTGTTCACCGCGGCATTCTCGGCATTACTTGTATGGGGCGGCATCAACATTTTCAAGCATGCCCGCAATCATGAACTTGGCAGCAGCTTCCGCCTTTTCCTGGCAGGCATTTTGATCGGCGCCGGCACCTTCAACCTTGTGGAAGGCATCATCGACCATCATATTCTGCAGGTGCACAGGGTGAGGCCGCTCGCCAAGTACCCGCTTATATACGATATCGTATTTTTGCTGCTCGGGCTGAAACTTGTCCTCATCGGATTGAAGGTAAAACCGAAACAAAATAAACAGGCGTAAGGATGGTAAGTGCACATGATAAAAAAGCTGAATAGCCTTCTGACATTCACACTTATTTTCTTAGCCTTCTTTCTTTACATAACCGGCCAAAACCGGGCTGCCCACATGGATAGTGCCGGTGCAATGGCACATGAAACGCTCGCAATCCCAAAGACTGCCCGCAATATCCCTGCAGTTCATATTTCAGTCACACAGGACCAATCCGGCTCCTGGCTGCTGAAAACAAATACGGAAAACTTCACTTTTCGCCCTGAAAAGGCTGGTTCCGACGAGATTCAATTCCAGGAAGGGCATGCCCATATCTACGTTGACGGCAAAAAAATAAACCGGCTCTACGGCAGTTACTACAATCTCGGCGAACTGCCCTCCGGCCGGCACGTGGTCAAAGTGTCGCTCAACAGCAACAGCCACGCATTATTTACTTATAAAGGGAAAGAGATTTCCGACTCGCAGACGATTCATGTGAACTAGCTGCCTGCCTTACAAATAACTAAAGTACCGGATGTGATCATCATGGTTTTGAACTTTGCTCTTGGATTTGCCGTGCCGTGGATAGCGGCCATTTATCTTATCAAAAAAGATTGGCCGGTTTTCCTGGCTGTCTTCCCGTTCGTATCGATGAGTGCGTTCATCTTTGATTTTCTTTTTTACCATGCTGGCTGGTATATCGTCGAACCACACATGCCGCCGCACGAAATGCTTCCTGCTTTCCCTTTCAAAATCGGCATCTACCCGGTCGTCGGGGCTTATCTTATCCATGCGATCACCGTATCCGAACGGAAAGGGCACTGGTATTGGCTCTTCATCTATGCATTCGGGATGACTGTTTTGGAAACGATCGCAGTCTATTTTGAAAGAATCCATTACGGCAACGGCTGGAACATCCTCTGGACCTTTGCCGCTTATCTGTTTTTCATGTGGCTTACCCATATCTACTATAAAAATTTGAAAAAATGGATGTACAGATAATGTGTAAACTTCATCGTTTTTCCCCGGGGCGGGATTGCCTGAACGTCCCTGCTTTCCTATATCCATTCGTCGGCGAGCGACGCTCCTTCAGAGGCAATCAAACTGGCCGCATTCGTTATGGCCTGTGCCAATGTCTCGCCGCCGTCACAAAAACCATTGAAACAAACCATGCCATCCTCTTTTGCTGTATAAGTGAATCCGAACGTTTCCAGCCTTTCGACAAGCAACATCGCATCGTCCAGGTTTTCTTCGGGCCGGAATTCAGATACCGGGATGAAAACCCCTCTTTCCGGGTCATACCAACGGTCCCAGCGATTCAACGTCCACCCCATGATTTTCCGTGCTGCCGCTTCTGTTTTATTCATATGACATCGCCCTTCTTGTTGAGATTGAGATTTTATAATTTTACCATTTACATGAGGCGGAATCCTGATGAAAGTTTTACAATTGCGTGATTTGCGAATGAGGTGCCTGACCCCCGGCGCTTTAACGCGCCGGGGGTCAGGCACCCTCTATCAGGCACCCTCTATGCAAAACCAACGCCTATACAATCAATTCCCCCACCCTCGCAACATCCACATTCCCTCCGGAAACAACTGCAGCAACTTTTTTTCCCTCAAGCGGCAGCCGGCTGTTCATCAAAGCGGCAACCGCCACGGCACTTGATGGTTCGATCAGCTGCTTCATCCGTTCAAGTACAAACGTGAACGCCTGTCTAATATCGTCTTCACTGACCAACACAAGGTCGTCAAGGTATTTCATCAGGACCGGAAACGTCAGGTCACCGGGCTGGGAGGTGCGCAGTCCATCGGCAATGGTGGTGGTCGCTGGAATCGCGGTAATCTCACCGGACTTCAGCGACAAATATGTATCGTTGGCAGTTTCCGGCTCCACCCCGTACACTTTTATGTGTGGATTCGACTCTTTTATGGCAGTCAAAATCCCTGAAATGAGCCCGCCGCCGCCAACCGGAACGACAACAGCATCCAGATCGCTGACCTGCTCGATCAGCTCCAACCCCACTGTCCCCTGCCCGGCCATAATGAGCGGGTCGTCATAAGGCGGAATGAAGATGCCGTTCTGTTCTTCGGCCACTTCCTTTGCTCGCGGAATCCGTTCTGCTGACGTCGTCCCGCACGCTTCAATTTCAGCTTTATAAGCAGCAATCGCATTAAGCTTGCATTCACTGGCATCGACCGGGACGATGATTTTTGCCGGCACACCGAGCCTGTTTGCGATATAGGCAACAGCCTGCCCGTGATTCCCTGAAGACGCCGCAGTCACGAGCGTCGCCCCTTCTTTAGCTGCCTGCTTCACTTTATTCGTTGCACCTCGTATCTTGAAAGAGCCGGTCTTTTGCAAATGCTCACTTTTCAAATAGACTTCATTGCCGCAAATCTCAGACAGCTGACCAGACGTCAAAATCGGGGTTTGTTGTATGACATCAGCTATATTTGTTCTGGCATTTTTAATCTCTTGTAACTGGATCATCGGTTTTCCTCCTTAATTAAATCCCATCCTAAACTTCTCCGTTCCGATGGCCTGTTCCTGTTTTTTCTCCTATAAAAATGGACTGCCATGTTGGCAAAACATGCTCATAAATTGGTTATCGTTTCAACAATCTGCAAATTCATTCAGGACGGAATCCCCTCTCTCTTTATGTAAAATCGATTGTAAAGAACCCAAATCGGTCTAAAAAATATCCGGTGCTTAACTTCCAAATCATAAAGAAAGAACGGCCCGTACAGGCCGTCCTTCCCTGACTCCTCTTATTCATAACTCTCCTCAAGCTCGCCAATCAGCTCACCGACATATGCAACGGCTTCCCTGATCGGATCCGGCTTCGACATATCCACGCCCGCTTTTTTAATCAAATCAAGCGGCTTCATCGTGCCGCCTGCTTTCAAGACTTCGATCCATTGCTCAACCGCAGGCTTGCCATCTTCGAGAATACGTTTGGATACAAGCGTCGATACGGTAAGTCCGGCAGAATACGTGTACGGATAGAGCCCCATATAGTAATGCGGCTGATGCATCCATGTCAGGCTTGCACCCTCATCGATTTCAACAGCATCGCCCCAGAAATTGCGGAGCGTTTCCGCTGTTTGCTCTGACAGCACGTTTGCCGTCAGCGGCTCGCCCTCTTCTGCCAATCTGTATACACGGCGCTGGAATTCACCTTCAAGCAGGTGCGTCACAAAGTTGTGGTAATAGGTGCCGAGCAGCTGCAGGATGACCCAGCGCCTTGTCCGGTCATCATCCGCCTTTGATAACAAATGATTTCCCAGCAGCATTTCATTCATCGTTGACGGCGCTTCGGTGAAATAGCGCGACGGTCGGGCATTGGTCATGCGCTGATGTTTTTCCGCATAGTAAAAGTGGCCGGCATGCCCGAGTTCATGGGCAAGCGTGAATGCTCCCCTCATCGTGTCAGGCCAGGTCATCAGCACATACGGGTGTGAGCTGTACGGGCTTGAGCAGGAGGCCCCGGTCGACTTTCCGACGTTATCCGCATAATCGACCCAGCGTTCTGAAATCGCCTTTTTGATCATGCCGCTGTATTCCGGCCCCATAACATCCAGCGCTTCCTGAACCGTTTCGGCCGCTTCTTCATACGTGGTTTCAATCTTGAATTCAGGGTCAAGCGGCGCTTTTATATCCGCCATCGTCATCTTATCAAGGCCGAGTACCCGTTTTTTCAAGTTCGCATACCGCCTCATATGGGGTGCCAGTTCTTCCTGAATGACATGAAGCTGGTTCTCGTACATTTCCCTCGTCACCTGCTGTCCGTCAAGCAGCATGTCTTCCGCCGATTCATAATTCCGGAGCCGTGCGGTTGTCACTTCATGATTAACCTGCGTCTGGTACGTTGCCGCAAACGTATTTTTATATTGCTGCAGCGCCCTGTTGAAGGCTTCGTAGGAATTGCGGCGGACAGTGGTTGACGGCGAGGAACTGTACTTGCCCATATACATTCCGAAGGACAGCGGAATGTCGTTATCATCTTCATCTTGAAACGGGTCAAACTGCATATCAGACAGCTTGCCGCGATTGTAAATGGTGTAGGGCGAATTGAACAGTGACCCGAGCGCAGCCAGTGTTTCCTCCGTTTCCTGTCCGAGCGCATGCGGCTTTTTGTCCTGCAAGTCGGTCAAATACTTTTTAAATGATTGCAGTCCATCTTCTTCTTTCAGGAATTGCTCCACGGAATCCTCTGGCAGCGCAATGATTTCCGTTTCCACAAATGCGGAAGCCGAATTGATTTCCGACTGCAATTCGGCAGCCCTTGCCGCATCCTTCTGGCGTTCGGCATCGGTGTTATCGACCCCCTGCCGCAATCCGGCATACATCGAAACGAGATCAAAACGCTGCATCAGCTTCTCCTTCGTTTCAAGGCAGCCGAGCAGGTTCTCTGCACTTTCACCGAGCTTCCCCTTATACTTCGTCACTTCCGGGATGAATTCCCGCACTGCTTTCAGTTCCTGTTCCCAATCCTTCCTTGTCTCAAAAAGGTGGGACAGATCCCATGTCTGTTCCTTCGGGACATCTTCGCGTTTCATCCGATCATTTCTTTTACCGGTCATTTGCAGCCCTCCTGACAATATTTCAGCATCACCAATCTTGTTCTGCTGTTAAATAAAAAACAGACATACTAGATGTACCACGATAATGAATCCAATAATCCAGAGGGAGCAGACAGGAAAAAATTCATCTCATGCTATTGGGGTATTCTACCGGTTTCCATATTCAGCACTTATTTTGTTTCTCATTAAGCGAACAAAATACATGAAGCCTCCACCCTCCGTCCATACTACCTTCAGGAGGTGGAAGTATGAGGTTTGCCCTGATCGCAATCATTTTCCTTATTTCCCAGCCGGCTGCAGCCGGCGATCACTTATCAATCAGGCATAACGACGATGAAATCCTGAATGTCCGGCCCACCGATTTCTTTGACAGTCTCACTGGAAAACCACTTATTGATCAGGATAAAGCTTTGCAGCTGACCGAACAGTTAAAACAGGAAGTCAAGAAGGAACCTGTTGATGCAAAGCTGAGTGATGCAGGTGGAATCATTCCCGAAGAGCCAGGCTATCAACTGAATGCAAAGAAATTCCTTGAACTTTTTTACACATATCTGCTCGGCAACGGCCCCGGAGTGATCGAAGCGCCCCGGCTTACAGTCCATCCGCGGGTCGACAGTGAACTGCTAGCCAACATCCGCACAAAACAAATCGGACACTATGTCACCTATTTCAATCCGCGGAACGAAGAACGGTCTCATAATATCGAGCTCGCTGCTGAAGCACTTGACAGCCATGTTGTATTTCCAGGCGAAACCTTTTCGTTTAACCGGGTCGTCGGCAAAAGAACGCGGGAAAAAGGATATTTACCCGCTCCTGTCATAGTAAGAGGGGAAGTGACCGAGGGGATTGGGGGCGGGATATGCCAGCTTTCATCAACGATTTACAATGCTGTCGATATAGCCGGCGTTGAAATAGGGGAACGCTATTCTCACAGCAAACGTGTCCCTTATGTACCGCCGGGCCGGGATGCAACCGTCAGCTGGTACGGCCCTGACTTCACCTTCAAAAACACCTATCACCAGCCGCTGCTGATCCGCACGCACGTGATGCACGGCAAAGTCAGTGTCACGATCTATTCATCTGACCATGTCGATGTGAAAAAGCGGGAAGTTCCCGGTTTTTCAGACGAAGAAACGGGCTGAACGAACAAAAGCGCAGGGCGCCCACTTAGCGGCGTACGCATAAGCGGGGGTACCCGCAGGAATGTGATCTTTCCTTCCGGAGGGGATCACCGCTTTTGACGATAGCCGCTGGCGCCTGGAGCTGGATGACTCCCTTCCCGCTTTTTATCCACAAAGCAAACATTTTATCATTTCCTTAACAACCAAAAAAAAAGGCCTCTAATCGGATTAGAGGCCTTCGCTTTGCATTACTTATTCATTTCATGGTTAATGGCAAAAATAGCCGATTCGACATCAGGAAACCTCTCGTCCTTACGGCTATCTGTATATGTTACTAAATATGAAGGTTTGATATAGCGGACATTCATGATATGAACATTACTGGTATCGGAAAACTTTAGTGAAATACTACTTTGCGGATATTCGCTCATGGTCCTTAACATCAACAATGTGTGACTGTTCGACAAAATAGCGCCTCCTTCATAGGGAAGGTGACTAATTACAGTCTAGTAGGACCCCAGATATTTAATTCCAGTATAACATACATCGCCTTATAAAGAAAATACACCCATAAATTCAAAAATGTGGTAACTAACTGGCTAAGTTTGCGATGCCTAAAGGACAATCTCCTCACTTTTACGGATTAATCCTTCCACCTGCTTCACAAGCGGAATGACCTCCGCCCAGCTCATCCCGTTTGTTATATCCTGGGCATGGGCAAGGTTATTTCTAAGCTTCTCGATCTGCTTGAACAATTTTTCACCCTGAGTTTTCGACTTGAGCTGCAGCTGATCGATAATCGCCGGCGTATCAAGCAGAATCTCGCGCTTATCGCTAATTTGCAGATTATCAAGCAGATCGATCTCTTCGTTCCGTTCTTTTTGCAGCCTGTACAGCTTTTCTGCACTCTGCAGGCGCTTTTCGGTAATAAGCCCCTTCCAGCCGCCATTCGGGTGAAATGTACGGATCAGTTCGAGCATATGCATTTCAAGAAGTGAAAGGATGCCGAACAGCAACATCCGGATCGGCGGTTTTTGCAAATCGGCGAACGTCACAATGCCGGACACTTCATTTTTCGTCAAAACAAACAGGCGTCGCTTTTCCTCCAGAAGCTCAAAGATCTCAATAAGCGGAGTGCTGTCGGTAATGAGCTCGGTGGAATGGAAGCTTTTCATAAAATGGCGGCATGACCCATCAGCAAGATCCTCCGCTTCCACATATCCGATCAGCCGGTCTCCCTGTTTGATCCCGATAGAGTCAAACCCGTGCATCTCAAGAAGTTCCTTCACCTTCACAGCATCTTCCTCGATATTGCGCACATCAAGATCTTCCGCAATGTGGCGGACGGTTATATTGTTTTCATAAATCGTTTTCAGGCTTTGATAATCGACCAGCATATCCAACCCTCCCGTGGCTCATGTTTCTTAACAGTATATAACGGGGACGGGCCTATTTAAAGTTTCAACCTCTTTTCCACAGTATAGTTCGGCTCCTGTTTCCGCAAGCTAACACAAGGAACTCTTACGAAACGAGGCATACATATGGACTGGTATCCGATCATCCCATTTGCGGCTGTCGTGCTTGCCGCCATCTGGACAAAACAAGTGATCCCGAGCCTGCTTTTTTCGGTCATCGTCGCCGGTTATCTCGTCGAACCGGACTGGCTCGGCGGCCTGACAGCAGCCCTCAGGTTCATTATCGAAGGTCTTCAGGATGAAAATAATTTAAAAATCATCATTTTCCTCTATGCTTTTTCAGCCCTGATCGGCCTGATCAAAACAGCTGGCGGTATCAAAGGGTTCGTCGAAGCGGCGACGAAAAAAATAACCGGCAAGCGCGACGCATTCCTGCTCACCTGGCTGTCGGCCCTCGGTACGTTTGCAGCCCCGAGCTTCCGCATCGTCACCATCGCGCCGGTCATGAAGGCAATGCGTAAAAACCTGCCGATGACAAAGCAGGAGCTCGGTTTTGTCATCGAAACGACCGCATCCCCGCTGGTCGTACTGATTCCTGTTGCGACAGCGTTTGTCGGCTATATGACATCCGTCATCGAGCTTTCCCTGCATCAGTCGGGAGTGGAAGGCGATCCTTATATGCTTTTTCTGAGCAGTCTTCCATTTAACTTTTTCGCAATCGCCATGCTGCTGCTCGGCTTTTACTTAAGTTTTTTCCATCATAGCAAAAAACCTGCTGTCGGAGCGGAAAATGAAGACGTCCAGCCCCAAAAGGGCAAGGATGAATGGCAGGACTGCCACCCTGCAGTCGCAAAAGACCTCCCTTCCAAACCGTGGACGCTTATCATCCCGCTTTTCCTTGTCATCATTCTGACCTTTCTATTGATGTACGTTCTCGGCCGCGAAAATAACGCGGAAGGATTCCAGGCGCTCATTGATGCCAATGTCCTTGATGCCATGGTTCTGGCTGTTCTAGTCACCCTTATTGCTCTTGCCGTCTGGCTTAAAGCGGCAGGGCAGCCGATGAGCCGCCTGATGAACAGCTTAATATACGGCGGCAATGAAATCATGGGGATCATCCTTCTGCTGGCATTGGTGTGGGGGCTCAGCAAAGGATCGGAAGCACTCGGCTTTGCCGAAACCGTTTCTGCTTCGTTTGAATGGATTCCGCCAAGCTTTGTGGCCGCCGTGATTTTCGTGGCCGGGTGCGGGCTCTCATACTTTATCGGATCTTCCTGGGGCACATGGGGCATCCTCATGCCGGTCGGCGTCTCCATTGCCGCTGCGACCGGAGGCTCACTGCCGATCGTCATCGGTGCGGTGTTTGCGAGCGGTACCTTTGGCGCCTTCGCTTCGCCGTTAAGCGACGACACGAACACGACCGCTGGCATCCTTGATTTGAATGCGGTGAAATATGCGCGGTTTAAGCTGAAGCCGGCGCTGATGGCTGCCGGGGCGGCGGCGGTGTTGTATGTTGGGTTTGCTTTTTGGGGTTGAGCGGGGTGTGGCGAAAAGGGTGCCTGACCCCCTGCGCTATAGCGCAGGGGGTCAGGCACCCACCTCACTCTCTCTTCAGCCCTTGCTGAAATGGGCACTCTCATCCATATGCACAAACGGCATATCCGTATCCACCTCGCCCAGCACTTTCCCGCTCTCAATATCCTTCCCTTCCAGCCATTCCCCAAAATCAAACACAGCCGGCTCCTGATCACCGCCGAGGGCAAACCAGGTTTCCATATCACCGGGCAGATATGCGGAAGTATGGATGGTTCCCGACCAGCTCTTATATTTTTTTGAAAATACTCCTTTATCCGTATCGTTCAGCACCCGGAAAGCATCATAAGCTTTATCCGTATTTCCCTCTTCCAAGGCCTGCATCCGGTCATATGAATCGGTAAGATGATGGCGATTTTCATGCGTCAAAACCTCGAAATGGTTCGTGCACATCTGGGATTCCCTCACCTCCACGCTGCGCGGTGACGCTTCCACGACAAACGTTTTCCCGCTTTTATCATGAACAATATAGCTGAACGAATGACGATGCGGAATGTCCTTCAGCATCTCGGCCGCTTCCTCCACATTTGCGCAGCTCTCAAGCACAAGCCGGCCGATCATGCAGCAAATGAACCCATCGCCCGGACTTTTCCGGTGCATAAAATTATAGCCGAGCACAAGTCCCTTCTCATTTATGCCATCCATCCGGCCGGTGATCCGCTGCGTAGGCCCGGCAATCGCATAGCCCTGGCCCACGGGCTGGAAAAAGACATACCGGCCCTCATACGTTTTCGGCTGATAGTCATAGTTGCGGACCAGGAAATTGTCACCGGTCACAATCGAACAGCCCGACCGCATATATTCGGTCCTATATCCCCCAAACTCCATCATCACCCGTTCCATCGGCCATTCCAGCGCATCGCGAAGGCCGAGCATCTCCTCCCACACGCCCGGTGCAAAGCGGGTAATGGCATCTTTCACTTCTTTTTCTGAAACCGTGAAACGCGGCTTTCTCACCTTCCATTGCTTCGCCCGGTTCCTGACCGTAAGGGAATCCCGCAGCTGTTCCCCCTGCCAGACGCCAAAATCATAATGCGTCCCCCTGAATTGCAGAACATCGCTATGTATCTGTTTCATCCGAACATCCCTCTCTCAACGATTGTCATTTTAATTTACCAGATGCCGGAAAAGCGGGCAAAAAAGGTGCTTCAAAAAAGGTGCCTGACCCCCGGTGCTTTAACGCACTGGGGGTCAGGCACCACCAATACAACATATCACATCACTCTGCTCCGCCGACCTTCTTCTTAAACTCTTCCAATTTCGTTGTCGTCTCATCCACCAATTTTGTTATTTTCTCGTTATCAGGACTTTCCTTTTTCGCTTCATCGATTAATGGATAGAGACTTTCTTCAATCTTTGAGTATTCATCCGGATACTTTTCCTCTACCTGTTTCTCAATTGAATCCCATTCCTCTTCAACCGTTTTCCCCTGCTCTTTTATCCGTTCAGGGGAGGTGGTGACAGCTGCACCCAGGTCTTCAACAGACGCCCGGACGTTCTCGACGCCTTCCTCCAGGCTGCCTGACTCCACATTTTCTCCATTGCCGGAAGGTTGTTCAGCCTGCTCCTCTTCAGCAGGTGCTTCTTCCGTCTTTTCTTCTGGCTGTTCTTCTGTCTGAGCCTTTTCTTCTGAGGTTTCATTGGCTGCCTGGTCTTCAGATCCGCCTTTCTCTTCGTCAGCTGTGCTGCAGCCGGCAGCGGTGACACCGAGTGCAAGCAGCAGTGCGATCAGGAGAGGATATTTTTTCATGGATGAGCCTCCTTTAAATGGTTTCGCCTTCATAGTTCCCAGCTCTCCAGCCAAGCAAACGACCACAAAGGTCACATTTTTAACAGGGAAAAAAGTACGGGGCCCGGTAAAGAAAACTCGGCGGTTGGCGAGCTTCTATGCGAAAATAGAGGCAAAGTTGCCCTATCCTTAAAATTGCAAGCTGCGCCTTATTACTCCCTTGCTGACTTTTTTATATGGCAAAAAGAAAACCTGAATCCCGCCGCATCGTGCAGCAGGATTCAGGCTTTTTAGCGGGAAGCAATTTTTTGTTTGAATGCTTCAAGCTTTGCAATGACCTCATCAGAAAGTCCTGTTATTTTGTTCATGTCCGGCTGATCTTTATTCGCCTCGCCGATCAGCGGATAGAGGCTGTCTTCGATGCTTTTGTAGTCTTCCGGATACCGTTCTTCAACTTCTTCTTCAATCACTTCCCAGTCATCGTGAAGCTTTTCGCCCAGCTCTTTAACTTTTTCCGGTGATTCGGACGCAGCCGCTTTCAACTCTTTTACATTTGCGATGACAGGTTCAATTCCCTGTGCCCAGTTAGGGCTGTTCTCACCCTCACCCAAACTCGATGCAACTTCTGCCGATTCTTCATCAGTCACTTGTTCGGGCATTTCCGGGCTGCCGGAATCAATGGTATCGCTGCCTTTCCTTTCAGCTTGCGGCGTGCAGGCTCCTGCAAAAGCCACTATAACGAATAGACTGGCCAGTAACAAAATTTTTTTCATGGATGGACCTCCTTTGATGTAGTCGGCATCCATTTTGCCCAAGTTTGTGTGTAAACAAACAGGGTTAGATACGAAAAAGAACCTGGTTTCATCCAGGCTCTTTCCCTTTTTATCGGCAACTGTGACTCATTTCGACTCACCAGCAGAAACGGATGATTGGCCAAATTTGCTCCTCTCGCGCTTTCTCCTCGTGGTCAAATAAACACCGCCGATGACGAGCGCTCCTCCGATAAGCTGGGCATTTTTCACGGTTTCATCCAATAAAAGGACCGCACCAACCATAGTGAAGACAGGGAGAAGGTTAAAAAACACCGATGACGTCGATGGCCCGATTTCACTGACGGCATGATTATATAATAAAAGTGCGATGACAGATGGGAAAATCCCCAGATATAAAAGCCCCATAGCAACAGGTGCATTGAAAATCTGGGGTGAGAACCGGATCCATTCATAGAGCGCAAACGGAAACAGCGTAACAACCGCAACGCCGAGCATGCCCACAAGTCCTCCATACATTGGGAACTTATGATTATGCCGTTTTACCAGCACAGAATACACCGACCAGACCAGCACCGCAGCCAGCATGATCAAGTCGCCCCGATTGAAAGAAAAATTGACCAGTGCTTCCAAAGAACCGCCGCTGATCACCCAGACGGCGCCTGCCAGGGAAAGAGTGACACCAATACTTTGCAGAGCAGTCAGCCGCTCCTTCAAAAACAGAATCCCAAGGCCGATTGTAAAAACAGGAGTCGTCGTCTCGACAATCGCCACGTTAGTTGAGGACGTATAGCGAAGCGCCATATAAATCAGCGCATTAAACAGCGCAATCCCGGTCACCGCAAGACCGAGGAACGGCTTCCATTCCTTTCTGAAAACAGCACGGTTCCGCTGCCATTGCCCGATTCCGACAGGCAGCATGACAAGAAAGGCGATAAAAATCCTGAAAAAAGCAATCGTGAAAGGCGGAAGCTCGCTTATTGCTTTTCCCACGATCAGATTCCCGGAAAACATCAGCATGACAAGTGTTAAAAATATGTAGGCCTTCATGCTGCCCCTCCTTTCTTTCCTATTTATGTATGTAAAAGAGGTCCTCATTATATCATAGTTAAAAGCCCCTTTTGATAAGAGAGCTTTAAGTTAAAAGAAGAGCTAGTCTTAAAACAGCTAACCAAAATCAGCCAATTATGTTAAGATACACTTTAAGACAGAATTATCTGTAAATTATCCTTCTGTATAATAAAGGAGTGTATAGATTGAACCAAAACAAATGGGCCGCCCTCTCCCTCATCGCCGTTGCCGAACTCTTCGCCCTCAGCCTCTGGTTCAGTGCTTCCGTTCTCATTCCCGAATTGCAGCAAGTCTGGAATCTGACCGCCCGTACCGAGGCCTGGGTGTCGGCATCAGTACCGATCGGCTTTGTGGCCGGGGCATTGACAAGCTCTTATTTCGGCATCGCAGACCGTTTCAACACCCGAAAAGTGTTTGCAGTTTCAGCGTTGGCGGGCGCCGTATTGAATGGCTTGCTCATATTCTCAGGCAATGCTTTCCTCGGCATCACCCTTCGCATTCTGACAGGTGTTTCACTGGCGGGCGTCTATCCGACAGCGGTAAAACTTCTTTCGCAATGGTTTCCGAAAAAACGGGGCTTGCCATCGGCATCCTGATTGCATCGCTTACGCTCGGCTCATCTCTGCCCCACTTCATCATCCTGTTTTTCTCTGCCGTCAACTGGAAGCTCGTCATCTTGATGAGTTCCCTGCTCGCTTTGCTGGCGTCGGGAATCGTCTATTGGCTGCTCGCTGACGCCCCGAATGCAGCCGGCAAAACGCCTTTTTCTTTCAAACTGTTAAAAAGGGTTGTTGCCAACAAGCCGGTGATGCTCGCAAACTATGGTTACTTCGGTCACATGTGGGAACTTTATGCGATGTGGACATGGCTGCCGGTTTTCCTGGCAGCGAGTTTTGCCGCACAGGCCGATGCCAGCCCGTGGTTTGGTGCGCTGGCCTCTTTCGTGTCAATCGGGATTGCCGGGGCTCTCGGTGCTATTTTAGGAGGATTTGCCGCGGACAAAATCGGCCGGGCTCGGCTGACGATTATTGCCATGGCAATAAGTGCAATCTGTTCTATATTAATTGGCCTCACATACGGCCAGTCGATCTGGGTGACCCTCATTCTTTCGTTTATCTGGGGCATGTCCGTCATTGCAGATTCCGCCCAGTTTTCAGCTGCCGTCTCCGAGTTTGCCGAAGTGGAATATGTCGGGACAGCCCTGACGTTCCAGATGTCGGTCGGCTTTCTTATTACAATCGTTTCTATTAATCTCATTCCGGTTATTCAAAAATTGATCGGTTGGGAATGGGTATTTACGATCCTTGCTTTTGGGCCTTTATTGGGAATTGCAGCGATGAGAAAGTTCAAACGTTATGAAATTAACCGCATTTCAGCTGAAGCAGAAACAATGAAAACATCCGGATGAAAAAGAAACGGAAAAAGGAAGTGGAAGGATAATATTATAAGTCTTTTAAGTCCCTTGTAAAAAAAGTATGATATACATACTTGCATTAAATATATTTCGGACGGAGAAATAAATGGAATCCTACATTTTAAACTGGTTGGAATCAGCTGCAGTTTTTGCCATATGGTTAAGTGTTATTTTAAATATAGTCATCAGTGTGCTTGGTGTCGTGCCCAGTGTATTTATTACTTCGGCTAACATCAAGTTCTTTGGATTTGAAAACGGATTATTGATATCGATCTTGGGGGAAGCCGCCGGTGCAATCATAAGTTTTTATCTGTATCGTAAAGGCTTAACGAAATTGTTCAATAAGGAAAAAATAAATAATCAATATGCAAAAAAGCTAATGCGTTCAAAAGGGGTAGAAGCATTTTTGCTTATATTGTCCCTCAGGATATTTCCATTTGTTCCATCTGGAGCCGTTACACTGGCAGGGGCTGCCAGCAGGGTAAGCATCGTCAATTTTTCAGCAGCCAGTACACTTGGAAAAATACCTGCACTCTTTGCAGAAGCATACTCAATCCAACAGGTCATTAATTGGAATTGGCAAGGTAAATTCATTTTAGGATTTGTTTCTTTGTTCTTTGTTATTTTGTTGATCAGAAAGAGTAAAAGAGTTTAACTGCAGTTATTGGCTAATAAGCCCCCTCTTCAAATCACCGGATGAAAAGCTCCGCCAGCCATGAAATTCAAGGCTTATCCGATTCTGTTTTAAAAATCCGCTCACTTATCACACGGAGAAACGTCGTCCACTTTTCGTCAAACTCGGGATCCTCAGGGGAAAGGCCTGTTATCATCCTGGTAACATTGCTGTAAAGGAGCGGATAAACCGTCAGGCTGGAAATCATCAACGTGATCAGGGCCGGATCCAACTCCTCCGGGACCAATCCCATCTCCTGCTTGGACCTCATATCCTCAACGTAGGACTGCAGAGGTGGCTGGCGGCTGATTATAAAACATAAGAAGCAGGTGATGAAATGAGAAAATTAAGCGTGTTCATGCATGTTTCACTGGATGGCTTCGTCCAGGGGCGTGAGGATTGGGATTTAAGTTGGATAACATATGACAAGGAATTGGAGACGTACTCCAAAGAGATTCTGCGTTCAGTTGATACCGTCTTATGGGGGCGTTCAACATACCTCGGCATGCAGCAATACTGGGAATCTGTCCCGGAAAACCCTGAAAGCTCGCAACATGAACTGGAACATGCCCGCTGGTTGGAAAGGACCCCAAAGATCGTTTTTTCGACAACACTTGATAAGGCTGAATGGGCCAATTCGAGATTGGTCAAGGATCATGTCAGGGAAGAAATCGTCCGCATGAAAGAACAGCCCGGCAATGATTTCATCATTATCGGAAGCCCACGGTTTGCCCACACTGTGATGGAGTTGGGCCTTGTTGATGAATATCGCCTGAATATCAATCCTATTGTGCTGGGAGAAGGAGTTCCCTTATTTACTGACAATGGTTTGGTAAAACTCAAACTGACCGGAAACAGACTTTTTGACTCAGGTGTGGTTGGCCTTACGTATGAAAAGGCTGAATAACGGGCTTCACGTATGAATGAACGAACCTGCCAATGGACATTTCAAATTCAACCCTTATATGGATTATAGTTCAGTTTATCAAGCACTCCTTCCCTTCAACTGACCATCCAGTTACGCTGAAACATTGTTAGCCCCTTTCTGCCAAAACTCGCAGCCACTTTAAAAAAGCCTGCCTGCTCCCACTACTTACTCCATATGAAACACACCAAGATAACTTATATAACGAATTGGGCACTTTCCGGGGCCTCACCCATGTCAGTAGGGTGTTTACTATCTTTTTCTATAAAAAACTCTTTCCGGCCGTATCCACCGGAAAGAGTTTTTTCAGCTTCACTAAAGATAAAAGCAGTTCACTAGAGCGCCTTCACCATTCCGCCATCAACAACAAACGCTTGGCCTGTCACATAAGAATTTGATTCTGAAGCGAGGAATACCGCAACTTTTGCGAATTCTTCCGGTTTGCCGTAACGGCCGATCGGAATGGAAGCTTCCGTTTGCGCTTTTAGTTCTTCAACCGGCACGCCTGTTTTATCCGCGCGGATCTGGTCAAGTTGGGCGACACGGTCCGTCGCGATACGGCCCGGCCCGAGGGTGTTGATCAAAATACCGTCCCCGGCGAGTTCCTGGGAGAGGCTTTTCGCAAGCCCAACGATGCCCGCCCGGAATGTGTTCGATAGGATCAAGTTATCAAGCGACTGCTTAATCGATGATGATGCAAAGTTGACGATACGGCCGCTTTGCTGCTTTTTCATGTAAGGAAGCACTTCGCGGATTGTGCGGATGAAGCTGAGCAGGTTAAGTTCAAACGCCTTCTGCCAGTCTTCATCAGCAAATTTTTCAAACGTTCCTGCCGGCGGCCCACCGGCATTATTGATAAGGACATCTACAGTGCCGTTCCACTTGACCGCTTTTTCAACAAGTGCTTTGATATCTTCCGGTTTTGTTATGTCACATACCGCGTAGTCAACATAATTATTGCCTGATTCACCTTTGATTTCGGTTACCGCCGCTTCCAGCTCCTCCTGATTCCGGCTTGAAATCAAGACATTCGCACCTTCCCGGGCAAACTCAAGCGCCGTCGCTTTACCTAACCCTTTGCTTGCTGCTGTCACGATGACCGTTTTTCCCTGCACGTTCATATCCATTTGTTTCTCCCCTTTCTGTTCTTTCGGTGCCTGACCCCCGGCGCGTTAAAGCGCCGGGGGTCAGGCACCCTCTACACCATGTGCTACTCCACCTTCAAATCCACAACCCCGTTCTCCAGCGCTGCAAACCCATCAATCTCACACCTGACAACATCCCCGTTCCGGATCACGGCTGCACCGGGTGTGCCTGTCGATATGATATCGCCCGGCAGCAGTGTCATCACCTTCGAATGGAACGAGACGAGATATTCAGGGCTGAAGGTCATGTTGCTGACGCTATTGGTGCGGTGCATTTTTCCGTTCAATACCGTTGTCACCTGCAACCCCGCCAGGTCCTCTACTTCATCCGGTGTCACGAGCTGCGGGCCGAAGCTGAAAAATGTATCGAAGCTTTTCGACCGGGTCAGATAGCGCGGGTTCTTTTGAAGAATATCTTCTGCTGTCATATCAATGATAGTCGTATAGCCGGCCACCATGTCAAGCGCTTCAGCTTCGGACACGTCTTTGCATGTCCGGCCGATGACGATGCCGAGTTCAGCTTCCGCCGTCGTCCGTTCCGATTGCTCCGGAATGTTGATCGCATCACCCGGCCCGATAACTGTGGTATCGGGCTTCATGAAGCTGGCCGGTTCGGTATTCGGCGCCTTTTCGTGCAAGTCGGAAGCGTGTTCCACGTAGTTTAGTCCGATTCCCCAGATTTTCCGCGGGTGCCGGTATAACGGCCCATATTCGGCTGCTTCCTGAGAAATCACCTTCCCTGAATACTGCTCCAAAAGCTTTTCCCTATTATTTGTGAACCATTCCTTAAAAGGGTTAAAAGTCTCCGGCTGAATCAAGCTGAACAAGCCCACCGGCCATTGCCTCTCCGACGCTTCATTCAAGTCCTTAACCGCAAGCAGGCCGTTTTCCGTTACAACGGCAGCCGTTTCTTCCCCATTTCGTTTAATTGTTGCAAACCGCATAGAATCTCCCCGCTTTCAATATGTATGGAAGCACACGGCGGTCCGCTGCCTTAAGGTACCGCCGTCCCGCTTCCTTATCAAAACATTAACCGCTTTTTTCAATGACCTTCGGACCCGGATTCCCGCTCCTGTTGACAATCAGAACCATGATGAAGGCGATCAATCCGATGGCATCTGTCACAATTCCGGGATAAATGAGCAGCAGCGCGCCTGCTGCGGAAAGAACGCGTGTCCATCCTGGAATCGCTTTAGATAAAAAGCCCTCCGTCATGATCGACAGCAAGAAGACGCCAAGGATAGATGTTACCGTGATCAGCAGCACGTTCATGACCGTCGCATCAATCATCAGCATCTCATGGGAAAACACGAACATGAACGGCACGATGAACCCGGCGATCGCAAGTTTCATCGCCTGGAAACCGGTTTTGTTCGGTTCCCCGCCGCTTATCCCCGCTCCGGCAAAGGCGGCAAGTGCCACAGGAGGCGTGATGTTGGCGAAAATACCGAAGTAAAACACAAACATATGGGCAACGAACACTGCTGTTTCTGATGTGCCGGCCAGTTCACGGAACAGCGGCAGCTGCAGCAGGATCGGTGCTGCCATCGTACTTGTGATAATATACGTCGGGATGCTCGGCAGTCCCATTCCAAGGATGATGGAGGTGATCATCGTCAGGAACAGCGTGATGACCAGCTGGATGAGCTCATTGTTGACCATGCTGCCGATGCTTACAATGCTATTGGCGATTTCAATCGCAACTCCTGTCAGTGAGGCGATGCCGACGACGATGCCGACTGCACCGCAGGCAATGGCGACCGGAACTGTTGTCTTCGCGCCATTTTCAAGGGCATCAAAGAAATCTTTCACTGCGATTTCCTCTGCACGCAGCCCGGCCGCTTTCCTGATGATGTTCACCAGCAGCGGAACCGCTACGATAATGAGCAGCTCCCACCAGTCAGAGCGGGGATTGGGCATAGAGGAACCTGTGACCAACGCTTCGATTTGCGGCTGGAATATCAAGAAGACAGAGATGCCTGTTATAAAAAACAGCATGTTCCGCGCAGCCGAAATGACGATTGTCGCGATGATCGCCCAGAAAGCAGCGTAAAAAGGTGTTTTACCAGAAAACAGCAAATAAAGCAGAAACACCATCGGAATCAGCAAATGGCCGCGTTCCACAAGTACTTCTTTTACAGTTGGAAGCTCGCTCTTCGGAAGGCCCTGCAAGCCCCGTTTTGAGGCTCGGAAATGAATCTGGAGCAAAATTCCCAGGTAAAAGAGCAATGCCGGTATGATGCCGGCCAGGATTACCTGTGTATAAGGGATGTTCAGGTTCTCCGCCATAATGAAGGCGGCTGCCCCCATGATCGGCGGCAAAATTTGGCCTCCAACACTCGCCGCCGATTCAACGGCGCCCGCGAAGTTTTTATGATAACCGATTTTTTTCATAAGCGGGATTGTGAATGTGCCGGTCGTCACGACGTTTGCAATCGCGGAACCGTTAATGGAACCGAGGAATCCGCTGGCAATGACAGCCACTTTTGCCGGCCCGCCTTTTGTATGCCCGGCAATGGCAAGCGCCATATCATTGAACAGCTGGCCCATTCCCGATTTCTCAAGAAAGGCGCCGAACAGGATGAACAAAATGATATAACTGGCCGAGACGCCGACCGCTGTTCCAAGAATCCCTTCTGTGATGAACACAAGCTGGGTGACGACTTGCTTGGAAACACTCTCGATAACCGGCGGTGTAAGCTGCGGATAAATCGAAAGCTTGACGTAGAATCCGTAGATAAGAAAGCCAAGCCCGAGAAGCGCAAGCCCCCAACCTGTAACCCGGCGCGTGATATCAAACAAGAGAACAAGAATCAAAATGCCGACATAGAAGTCGAAATCGTTGATCCGCCCGCCTGATTCGATAATGCGCTCTGCGGACATTAGCATATAAATAAGGACAAAAAGTGCCAGTCCCGAAGTCAAATAATCATAAAAAGGCAATCCTTTTTTCTTCTTTTTTTTCCCGAAGGCCGGATAAAGGAAAAATCCGAGCGCCATCAATATATAAAGATGGATGCTGCGCTGCTTGATATCAACCAGCGAGCCGGCATAAGACGTATACAGGTGAAAAAGCGCCAGCCCGACCGCCAGGATTGTGATCAGCCAGCCGATCATCCGCGGATAGCCGGATCTGATGTTGCTTTCGCGGTCATATGCCGCCACATCCACTGTGTTTTTTTCTTCCAATACTCTCACCTCACAAATGCATCAGTCTATACACTGCATATTGAAATACAGAAAGCGATTCTTTTTTTATCTCGTAAGCATCCGACCCGGATGGAAACACTAACTCGTTTCCCTTCTGAATAAGCCGATGGGATGTTTCCTCCCCGGTCCGGATGACGAGCGTTTCCCCGATCGGCCGGTCAATGTCCACCATATAAACCCAGCCGTCTTTTATAAAGGAGCCGCTTCCCGCATGACTCGGCACGCCGGCTCCGAACGTTTTGAACCGTGTCGAATCGATGATGATTTCCTCATCATCCAGCCTGAAAAACTCTTCCCACTCCTCTTTCTCGACCGAATGGACCCACCGGATCGAGAATTGCCCTTCCCCTTTTACCGGTGCAGCATAAAACAGCTCACCTTCCTGCCTTACTGTCAGCATATCGAGCCGAAGAACCGCCAGGCCCGCCAGGAGAAGAAAGAGAGCGGCCAGCAACAGCCAAATCCTCTTCATAATGGTAAAAAAAGGGCACCGTACTGATGCCCTTTTCCCCCTTACTTCAGAAGATCGTTTTCTTCATAGAATTTCTTGGCGCCCGGGTGAAGCGGCATAACCAGGCCGTTGCCCATCTCGTCACGGTCAAACTGTTTCAGCGCTCCGACAGACACTTCATCCGGATTACCGAGATACTCATAGAAGCTCTTTGTCAGCTGGTAGACAAGTTCTTCGGAAAGGTCCGGAGAAGCGATCAGTGCATTCTGGATACCTACCGTCTGCACTTCCTCTTCAAGGTTGTACTTCGCTTCATCACCTGCAGGAATGGTATTGCTCTTATAGAACGGATACTTTTCCATCAGCTTGTCTGCCACGTCGCCCTTGATTTCCACGAAATTGACATCCGTCTGCTGCATCAAGTCGGTGATGTTGCTGTTCGGAACACCGGATGTGAAGAAAGCTGCATCAAGATTGCCGTTTTTCATTTCCTGTACGCTGTCCGCATAACCGGTATGCGTCACTTTTGCAAGGTCATCATACGTCATGTCGACGGCTTCAAGAACCTTTTTCGCACTTTGTTCAACGCCTGAGCCGACTTTCCCGACACCGACCTTTTTACCTTTCAAATCTTCAACGGATTCAATGCCGCTGTCTTTCAGCGCGACAATTTGAACGACATTCTGGTACATGCCGGCAATCGCCTGGACATCCACCTTGTTTCCTTCAAACTGGCCCTTGCCTTCGACCGCATCAAAGCCGACATCACTCATGATGATGGCGATCTGGTTCAATCCGTCCTGGATGTTCTGGATATTGGCAACGGAAGCGCCTGTTGATTCAACTGTCACATTCTCAACAAGATCATTTTCCTCAAAAATCGGCTTCAGCGCGCCGCCAATCGGATAATAAGTTCCGGATGTGCCGCCAGTACCGAAAACCAGTGATTGCGCTTCAGCTCCGCCACCTTCTCCGCCGTCACCGCCGCCTTCGCCATTTTCGGCCTGGTCACCGCCACCGCCGCCTCCACAGGCCGCAAGCAGCATCGTAACCGCCAGCACTAAAATAAATGCCAATCGTTTTTTCAATGTAAGTCCCCCTCAATCAAACTATTATTTTTCAACTTGATTACATGGTAACGCTTACAGAATGATTTTTGAATATTACGAACATATTAGTCGTTTTGGTCTTTTTGTTCACAGAATGTTCATAAACAGAAAAAGGTGCCTGACCCCCGGCGCTTTAACGCGCCGGGGGTCAGGCACCCTCTTCACTGCATCTGCAATTGATACCTATTAACCGGCCGCCCCACCCCGCCGTACTGGACATCAAGTTCGACTTTTCCGATCTTTTCAAAATAGTCGAGATACCTGCGCGCCGTCACCCGGGCAATGCCGATCGCCTGTGCTGCTTCTTCCGCGGAAACCGGTTTGTCCTGGTTCATCAAAAACAGGAGCACCTGTTTCAGCGTTTGCCTGTTCAGCCCTTTTGGAAGATCTTCGGCTTCTTCCACGACCACCGTTTCCTCTCCTTCGTCACCAGCGGCATTTGCAGACAGCCACCGGTCGATTTGCTGCTGGGAGACGGTTTCCTCTCCGGCGAACTGTTCTACATATAGGCGATAATTTTCAAGCGACTTCTTCAGCCTGTCGAACGTAAAGGGTTTGATGATATAGTCAACGGCGCCGTTTTGGAGCATTTTCCGGATGGTGTCGCCATCGTTTGCCGCTGTGACCACAATGACGTCGACATCGATATTCTCTGTTCTGAACTGCTGCAGAACCGCAATACCGTCCTGTTCGGGCATAAAAATATCAAGCAGGATGAGATCCGGCCGTTTTTCCTTCGCCAGGGCAAGGCCTTCCGCCCCGTCACTGCCGATTCCGATCACTTCAAAGCCCTGCACCTGTTCAATGAACTGCCTGTTCACTTCCTGGACCATCGGATCATCTTCAATTAACAAGACGCCGATTTTTTCCGGTTTGCCGCTCATCATGTTCCTCCTCCATCTCCATCGGGAATGTCAGCACAAATCGCGTGCCCTCTCCCGGATGCGATTCCACTTCTACTTCACCGGCACCCTTTTCAACAATCTTCTTTATCAAATAAAGACCGATTCCGGAGCCGCCTGCGTCCGCTTTCGTCGTAAAGCCTTTTTCAAAAATCGATTTGACCTCCGCTTCTTCCATCCCTTTGCCGTTATCTTCAACCGACAGGCTGCATATCTCCTCATCCTGCTCGATTGAAATGTCGATCACTTTTTCCGTCTTTCCTGTACCCTTCAATGCATCAAACGCATTTTCGATCAAATTGCCAAGCATGATGACGAAGTCATGGCGGTCCAAAAGACGCGGGTATTCAAGCAGCCTGCTGTGGCTATCGATCCTGACGGAAATGCCGAGCTCCTGCCCTCTGCTTACTTTGCTGAGCAGCAGTCCGGCAATGCTGTAGTCTTTGATGTTTTTCGTCAAAAGTCCCGACAGCTTTTCCTGCCGGCCCGCTTCACTGAAAACGTAATCGAGCGCTTTATCTTTCTGGTCCAGCTGAATCAAGCCGGCCAGCGTGTGCATTTTGTTCATATGCTCATGATTTTGGACGCGGAGCGCATCGACAAATGCCTTCACGCCTGTCAGCTCTTCGGCAAGCCGCGCCATTTCCGTCCGGTCGACCGCAACGATCACTTCGCCTGTCCGTTCGTCTTCCACCGTTATCGGAACGCGCGTCGCCATCACGACTTTCTCGCCGATCCGTACCATCTCATGATCGAGCACAGGACCGTTCAGAAGCTTTTCACTGACGCCCGGCTCCTTGATGACATCATGAAGACTGCGGCCGGCCACATCTTTTTCGATTCCGAACATCATTTTCGCCTTTTCATTGAATACGACAATCTTTTCTTCACGGTCAACGGCTATGATCCCTTCATTCATCGCCTGGAAAATCGCCGTCCGTTCAATGAGAAGCCCGGCGATTTCGTGCGGCTCAAGCTGGAACGTCTGCTTTTTGATTTGCCTGGCGAGCATCCAGGAGCCGATCACACCGAACAGCAGCGTCAACACGCCGGTCAGCAGGATTTCGCGCCGGATCGACTGCAGGATATCAAACAGCGACGGCATCATATTGCCGACAATGACAACCCCGATCTGTTCCTGATTTTCATCCATGATCGGGACAAACGAGCGGACAGCCACACCGAGGTCGCCTTCCGCCTTTGACACATAGCTGTGCTGGGCAAACGCCGCCCCTTCATCTTTACCGGATGAAACCGTGCCGAGCCGGCTCTTGACCGGATGGGAATACCGGATTCTGTTCATGTCAAGAACCGTGATATAATCGGCCCGGTTGATCGTCCGGATCCTATCGACAACCGGGTTCAGCTGTTCCCAGCCCTTTGAAGCTTTCATGTATTCCTCTGTTTCCGGCAAATTGGCGACAATCCTGCCGGTGATCAAGCCGCGCTCCCCCAGCTCCTGTTCTCTCTGATTATAAATATTGCCGATCAGAATGATTCCGCCAATCAACAGCGAAAATAGAACTACACCGAATGACAGTATCATAATCTTGCGGCTTAACGGAATCCTGCTTAATGACATCGGCCTCGTCCTTTCGCTTAGGTTATCAATATTTTAGCACTTTATGATACAATGTTGAAAACGATTACGCCGAACGGAGGGGGAGCATGCGGACAGTCTTCGCCATCTCCATCTTTATTATCGCCGGACTTTTCACCGCCGTATTCATCGGATTCGACATCCAGGGCGGCAGGGCGCCGCTTGCCGCCGATGATGAACAGGAAGGGCTCGATGACCAGATCGTCCTGCGGTTCAGCCATGTCGCGGCTGAAAACACGCCGAAAGGACAGGCGGTCAGGCGGTTCGCCAGCCTTGTGCAGGAACGGACAGATGGGAAAGTGAAGGTCGAAGTATATGCCAACGGAGTTTTATACGGTGATATAAACGAATACAAAGCGGTCGAAGACGGCCATGTCGAAATGATCGCACCCGCCACTTCGAAAATGACGTCCCGCTTCCCGAACTGGCAGGTGCTCGATTTGCCATTTTTGTTTCCGAACTACGCCGCCGTTGAAGAGGCCTACAAAGGGCCGATCGGCCAACAGCTGATGGCCGACCTTGAAGGCGAACCGGTAAAAGGCCTCACCTTCTGGTACAGCGGCTTCAAGCAGGTGACAAACGACAGGCGCCCGATCATCCATCCATACGATTTCAAACGGCTGCATTTCCGCATCATGCCGAGCGCCGTCATCAAAGAACAGTTCGATCAATTGAACGCAAGTACAAGCGTCATCCCTTTCAATAAAACGTACCGCAACCTTGAGGTCGATTTCATCGACGGCCAGGAAAACACGATCGCCAACATTTACACGAAACGATTCTACCTCGAACAGCAATACTTGACGATGAGCAATCACGGCTACCTCGGTTCGGTCGTGCTCATCAACCAGCAATTCTGGGACAGCCTGCCGAAAGATATCCAGGAGCAAATTCAGGCATCCCTTGATGAAACAACCGACTGGGTGCGGCGCCATTCAATCGAAATGAACGACCGCTACGTCCGTGCGTTAAAAAGGAACAGCGACATGGAAATCCATGTGCTGACAAAAGAGGAACAGAGCCGCTGGCAAAACGCCCTGCAGCCTGTCTACGAACGATTCGAGCCGGAAATCGACGGCAAGTTAATGAAAGAAGTCTACCAATTACGCGAAAAATACATGAAATGATGTCACGGGGGGAGCTTTGATGAACACACTCTTAATCGCAGGCCATTCCCGGCTGCCGTCCGGCATGGCCGCAAACAGCATATCCGAAACACTGACAATGACACTTGAAATTGACAAAAAATACGGCGTCATCGTGGACGCATCGTGCACACTCGCCACCGAACACGGCCGCACCTTCGTCAAACACCTGCTGAAAGGCTGCAGCCTCAAAGACGGAATCGACGAACCGCTCAAACTGCTGGCAGAAGGCTATCACGGCAAAGCGGAGAATGCCCTGGCGGCTGCATTGAAGGATTCTTATAAGCAGTATGAGCAGATGATGGCATAAAAGGCACCTTTTGATAAAAAAACAGCAGGATGTTTTATAAAAATGCAAAATCTTAACAGAGTTGATTTCATTGCCGGTTTACTGAGTTTCTACCTATACAAGGAGGAGATGATTTTGAAACGAACTGACTTACTTCTAGACGTGCTGGATTCTACATTTGATAAAGAAAGCTGGTATGCACCTTTCAGGGATGCCACCGCAGGACTTACAGCTGAACAGGCTTCCTGGAAACCAGCTGAAGAAGCGACAAAGTCCATTTGGGAAAACGTTAATCATCTTACGTATTACAAGGAGAGACTTGCGGCAAACCTGGAAGGCCGTGAATGGACACACAATCTTGATGGTGATGAAACCTTTCACCTTACCGAGCAATCGAGCGATGATCAGGAATGGAAGAATATCGTTGAGCGTGCTGAAAACGCACAGCACAATTTACGACAGGCCTTGAATAAAACTTCCGACACAGAGCTTGATCAGTCACTTGAGAGGAAATTGCTTGATATCATGCTTCACGATGCTTATCATACCGGCCAAATTATGCAAATACGAAAAATGCAAGGATCCTGGCCCTCTACTCGTTGACCAAATGAAACTTCATAGCTCTTAAATGGATGTCCAAATTATCTCTGGGCATCTTTCTTTTGCCGTAATCACCCTTTATGAAGTTACAGTTTTATCCATCACTAGCCGTTTACGTGATAAAATGGATTCTAGAAAGGGGAAGTGCAAAATGAAAAAATATTTACTTCCTGCCGCGCTGACAGCATTCATCATTGCCGGCTGCCAACCGGATGAGAGCACCACCGCACCAAAACCTTCACTTGAGTATAATCAATCCCCATCAGACATTGTCGACATGCACGGTGAAATCACGAACCTGGATACGTTTTTCACCTTTCTGGAGAATGTCAGTGATGGGAAAAAAGATAAAATCCGGGTGGTGAGGTACACGGAAGAAGGGGACCCCATGCTTCATGACCTTGAATATGACGGGAAATCCATCATATCAACAACAGACACAAGAAGAGATACATATGGCTCCGGCGAGATAACGACCGTATCGTGCGAATCTGTAGCCACTGAGGAAACGGCCGAAAGAACGGATTATACTTTAACCGGATGCGGCGAGCCGAACGGGGATAACAACATCCTGGTGATTTGGAAGTAATAACACGGCAAAAAGGCATTGTCATCATTCTAAATAGTTCCGATACTGTGGAGAAAATCTAAATTAACATGTGAAATGACATGCAAACACACACTACTTTTTTACACCATAATTAACAGTACAAATAGCAAACAAAAGCCGCCTGGATTTTATTTTCCAAGCGGCCTTTTTTATATTCTTTTGTTAAACTAAATCCTCCGTTAGCTGAACAATAAAGTATACTTAATTTACTTGAGTACCCATCAGAATATCTTTTAACTGATTAACTCTTTTGATAATATGCGTAGGGTTGGACTGACTTAATTCTTCAAATGAACCATATCCATAGGTAACTCCAATAGAATCAATTCCAGTATTACTTGCCCCTATAATATCGTGCTTCCTATCTCCAATCATAATAAATTCACTAAGTTCATGTTCATTATATTTGTCTAGTATGTATTGAATGATTTCAGTTTTTGACACTCTTGTTCCATCAAGGTTACTTCCTACAATAAGTTGAAAATAATGCTCAATATTAAAATACTTTAATATTTGCTCTGCGAAAACAGTTGGCTTTGAAGTTGCAACAACTAAAGTAAATCCATGTTCTTTTAACGATTTTAAAAGCAAGGGGATATTTGAATATAACTCATTCTCAAACATTCCCTTTTCCTTAAACATCTCCCTATATAAATCTATTGCTTTTTGGGTACGTGCCTCATCAAAATTGTAATGTTCAGCAAATGAAACTTGTAATGGTGGTCCAATAAAACATTCTAGTTTATCAATGTCAGGCTCATCAATTCCCATTCTATGCAACGCATATTGAACGGATTTAGTTATTCCTACCTTTGGGTCTGAAAGAGTTCCATCTAAATCAAATAAAATTACTTTATAGTTATCCATGTAATACTCCCTTCTGGCACCAATTATTCAACTTAATTTTACAATAAGAAACACAATTATGGTTCCAATCCATCTTTCACTAACCTGCCCAATCGTTTAAGTACATTCTTTTACAAACTCTACATTCATTTCAACATAAAATAACAATTACCCTCTAGGTTTTAATTGGCAACAGCTTTTGACATTATATTATTTGGGTTGTGATTTGTATGCTATTTCAAGCGTCAATATCCAATAATCGTTGATATACAAGGAAAAAAGAATAGACCAAATCATATGTGATTTGGTCTGCTAATTGGTATGCTATTTCGTATGTTTCTCCACCGAAACGGAACTACTTGTCATCATTCCAATGCCTTTTTTGCCTGAATAAAAAGTTCTCCTGCTAGACTTTCTCCGCAACCCGCTGTTCAGGCAGCCGTTCTGCCGCCCGCTCCGCGATCACCTTCCCGATTTCAAGCGAAGCGGTGGCAGCCGGAGACGGTGCGTTGCAGACGTGAATCGAGCGCTTGCCCGGAATAACGAAAAAGTCATCAACAAGCTGTCCGTTCATCAGCATGGCCTGGGCGCGCACACCGGCATGTGTCGGGATGACATCATCCTCCATAATATCCGGGACAAGCCGCTGCAGGCTTTTCACAAACGTCTGTTTATGGAAGGAACGGACCATTTCCATCATCCCTTCCTTCAGGTTGCCGCCCGCCATTTTCCAGAAGCCCGGGAACGTCAGCACGTCAAAAGCATCCTTCAAGTTGAAGTCCGTCTTGCGGTAGCCTTCCCGTTTGAAGCTCAGGACGGCATTCGGGCCGGCATGAATCGTGCCGTCGATCATCCGCGTCAAATGGACGCCGAGGAACGGGAAGTCCGGATTCGGTACCGGATAAATGAGGTTTTTGACAAGATGGCGCTTCTCTTCCGTCAATTCATAATACTCACCGCGGAACGGCACGATTTTCAAATCGGTATGGATGCCGGCCGCTTTCGCCATCCGGTCGCTGTGCAGCCCGGCACAATTGACGAGAAATCCGGCTCGCACCTCGCCTTTATCCGTCTGGATTGTCACTTCATCGGTACGGTCGGCAATATCCTTCACGGTGGTGCCGAGCAGAATATCTGCGCCCCGTTCGATGAGCAGGCGCCCGATCGTTTCCGTCACCTGGCTGTAATTGACAATCCCGGTACTCGGGACCCTGAGAGCTCCGACCGTGTTGACATACGGCTCGATCTCATGGGTTTCTTCCGGTGATATTTTCGAAACAGCAAGCCCATTTTCAAGACCGCGTCTGTACAGGTTGTCCATGATCGGAAGCTCTTTTTCTTCGGTCGCGACAATCACTTTTCCGCAAACATCATGGTCAATGCCGTGCTCCCTGCTGAACTCGACCATCGACCGGCTCCCTTTGACGGCAAGCTGCGCCTTCAGGCTGCCCGGCTTGTAATAGATGCCGGAATGAATGACGCCGCTGTTGCGCCCGGTCTGATGGGCCGCCAGTTTTTCCTCTTTTTCGATGACTGCTATTTTGGCAGCAGGAAACCGGTCTGACAGGGCCAGAGCCGTCGACAGGCCGACAATCCCGCCGCCGATTACCGCAAAATCATACATGTGACGTATCTCCTCTCCAGATGAATAACCGGGTTCCCGCAGGCTTTAAACCTAGGGAACCCGAAGCTGATTTTATAAAAAAGGGTGTTAGCGCGCAAACCGGCCGCGCTGGCGCAGCAGTTCACGGTGCAGTTCAGGATTGCGTTCAAACGCTTCACGGCCATGCAGCCAGAACCGGTTGTTCAGCATGATCAGCTCGCCGGACGGCAGGTCAAGCCCGAATGTAGCCGGGGAATTTTCCATTGAGTCGGACAGTTCTTTCAAGTAATTGGCCTCCTGGATGTTCTCCGGATTGGCGAACTGGTCGATGAAGCAGATGCACGGCCCATTGTTATGCTCGTAAAACGTCGTCCGCAAAACGGTTTCTTCCACATTCTTGCTTGGCGGCGCCTTGTAGACGATCTTCTGCTTCGCAAGCGGATGAGTGTAAAACTTATCGAGATCTTCCCAGTCATCAAGGTGGAGCAGGCGTGAACGGCCGCCAACCGCATTCTTCTCTTCGAACTTCATCATGAGAAGCCAGTCTGTCGGCTCATCCACATACGTTCCATCCGTGTGAAGCGTGAACTGGCGGTACGCCTGGCGCAGGTATGAATCGCTGTTATCCGTATGCTTCACGGAAAAACGCGCATAGTATTTGCCGCTCATCGCGTCATAATTCGGGATGCCGACAAGGTGGGTCAAAGCCGTCGAGAACTTCACATATTCATCCTTGTCATCTGTTAGTCCGTTCAGCCCGATCGTAAAACCGCCCGTCTTCCGGTCATGAAGGATGCTCCGCACATCATCCTGCAGGCTTTTGTCAGTGAGCTTCAACAGCGTATCTGAAACGAAGAAGCGCATATAGGGGGTGTACTCGAGCTGCTGACTGCCGATATCCTTTGTTTCATCAAGGAAGCGTTTGATGACCTCATCGTCAAGTTCCACTCTGTAAAGCCTGCTGTGGTCAGGATTCACCGTAATCGTATAGCCATTGCCTTTCTTCACCGCTTGTTCTTCTACCTTCATCGCGCACATATGATTTCCCTCCATATTAAATGTGAAATTTTGATATCCCGCTTTCAAACAACATGCCGACGTGAAAAGGGCCCTTTTCAAACACAAAAAGCCAGCAATTCTCCTGTTGAGGAAAATCACTGGCTCTAAACTCCGTTTTCCCTTTGCCGAGGTTATGGGAGCTTTGACAGTCTATAATCGTTATTCATTTACGTATGCTTTGAATGCAGCATGACTCGCCGGATTTTGAAAGGGGCTGCCTTTCTAAACGGGAATTCATTACTGTTAAGAATTATAATAAACGAATGTGAATTTTCTGTCAACGTTTTTATGGTGGGAATAGTGGAAAAGGAGTGTGGAGCTTAAAGGTGCCTGACCCCCAGCGCGCTAAAGCGCCGGGGGTCAGGCCCCCCCCCTCCACCCTCAATCAACCATTTCCACAATCACCGATACAGCAGCCAGCAAATCTCCATCAGACCAGCTCGGCACACTCCTATTCTCCATCGCCAGGGCATGGGATGCCGGCAAGTGCACGAATCCCGATAAACAATCAGCACCGGTTATTTTGATCTCATGCAGCATTTGATACATCACGTTATTGCACAAATAAGTGCCAGCCGTATTTGAAATTTCGGCGGGAAACCCCTTTTCATGCAACCCGTCCACAAACTTCCGAATCGGCAAAGTAGAAAAATACGCATCAGGGCCATCGTCAGCGATACGTTCATCGACCGGCGTCTCTCCCCTGTTATCTCTTACCCCGTCATTCACATTGATGGCAACACGCTCAGGGGTTATCCGGTTCCTGCCGGCGGCCAGGCCGAGTGAAATGACGGTATCAGGTTTGATTTTATTGTAGTGATCGATAAGCTGTGCGGCAGACCGGGAATAGTCTACCGGGAGCACTCGCCCATATATCCGGTAATTCCCGATTTCGCTTCCGTCCAACTCTTTCACGATTTTTTCGGTCGGGTTCAGACTATGGTTGAGGAAGGGTTCAAAACCTGTCAGTAGCAGTTTTTTCAATGTGAAGTTGCACCTGCCTTTTCTAAATTCATATGGCAAATTGGGTGCCTGACCCCCGGCGCGCTAAAGCGCCGGGGGTCAGGCACCTTTTTCATCATTTCCGATACCGCTCAAACCACCCAACAATCTCCTCCAGTCGCGCCACCCGCATCTGCGGGTCGCCGCTTCTCGACAGATTGTGGTTCGCACCCGGAAAGCGGACGAATCGTGTTTCTTTGCCCTGATGCTTCAGTGCAATGAACAGCTGCTCGCCCTGTTCGATCGGACAGCGCAGATCATTTTCCGAATGAAGGATTAACAGAGGCGTCTCGATGTCCTTAACATATTTGATCGGCGATTGGTCCCACAGTTTGCCAGGGTCTTCAAACACTGTGCTGCCGACTTCCCATTTCGTAAAGAAGTAGCCGATATCACTGACACCGTAAAAGCTGTGCCAGTTCGAAATCGAACGCTGTGTCACCGCCGCTTTGAAACGGTGGTCATGCCCGACGATCCAATTCGTCATAAAGCCGCCGTAGCTGCCGCCGGTCACAAACAGCTGCTCCCTGTCAATGAAGGAATACCGTTCAAGCGTCCGGTCGACCGCCGTCATCAAATCACGGAAATCACCGCCGCCATAGTCGCTCCGGTTTGCATTCACGAACTTCTGCCCATATCCCTGGCTGCCACGAGGATTAGTGAACAAAACCGCATACCCTTTCGAAGCGAGCACCTGCATTTCATGGAAGAACGTATTGCCGTACATCATATGGGGGCCGCCGTGGATTTCAAGCACCATCGGATATTGCTTGCCTTCTTCATAACCCGCCGGCTTCATCATCCAGCACTGAACAGTAAAGCCGTCTTCCGTTTCAACATCGAATGTTTCCGGAACGGAAATTTCTATGCCGTTCAACAACTCTTTATTCAAACGGGTCAGGCGCTCTTCTTCCCCGCTCTTGAGGTCGAACAAAAAGAGATCCCCCGGTGTCACCGGATCGTTGACAGCGAGAACAGCACGATTATCTCCGTGATGGATGCTAAATCCATACACCTGGCGCGTACCGGCGGCAATCTGTTCAAGCGAACCATCGAATTTCAGATAAAAGACATTGGTATTCCCTTTTTCACTCCCAAGAAAATAAAGGCCTTCCCCGTTTTCTGACCACTCCAATACCGCCATCTGGCCGGATTGCAGGTCATTCATGTTCACATCAAGCGGTACCAGCTCTGTTTCTTTTGTCAGATTGACCGGTTCACCGCCCTCAAGGTCCGCAACGAACACATTCTCAATCGTTGCACCTTCAAATTCAAAGTCATGGCCAAGGAAGGCAAGCGAGTTGCCGTCCGGTGAAAAAGCCGGTGCCAAAAAACTGCCTTCAAACGTATTCACCTTAATAGTCGATTCGTCCTCAAGATTCATGACAAATACGTCCGATCTCATATACCGGTCAGGCGCTTCCTCCAGCCTCCTGACATAAGCAAGCTTCTTGCCATCAGCTGAAACTGCGGCTGACTCATAATCAAAAGTGCCTTCGGTCAGCTGCCGCACCGTACCGTCTTCCAGATTAAGCAATCCGATCTGGTCATATGTGTTTTCCAAAAAGCCGACCCCGTCCGCTTTGTACCGGAGCTGTTCAATGACGAGCGGCTTCTTCTCTTCCTCTTCCTTCTCTTTTGATTCTGCCTCTTCAATCGATTCATCATCTGCAAGCGGGGTTGAGAACAAAAGCCCTTTTGCATCAGGCATCCAAACAGGCGATCCGGCCCCGTTTTTGCAATGCGTCAGCTGCTTCGCTTCCCCGCCTGCAGTCGAAATAAGCCAGAGTTGGTTCTGTTCCGAGCGGTTGGACACAAACGCGACCGCCTTGCCATCAGGCGACCATTTCGGCGACGTATCAAGCGATGCGCCTGAAGTCCACTGGATATCCTCTTTTGAATCCAAATCGATCATATGTAAATGTGACTGGTACTTCTTTTCCTCATTGATTTCCTTTTTGACGTACAACGCTTTCTTTCCGTCCGGCGATATGACGGGATCACTGACAAACTTGAATTGGTATAAGTCTTCCGCCGTAAAATTTTGGGCCATCGTCTGTTCCACTCCCTATTATTGGTTCTTGGTATAAGTGTAGCAGTTTTACAGAAAGATAGGTAGGCAGACTAATAGGCATGAAAAGGTGCGGAACCTCTTGATTCCGCACCTTTTCTAAACAAGGAAAGCTCCCCTACTCCCCCGGTTTATTCCGTTTATCCAGAATCCATTTAAGCATCGTCGTACGGTGAAGCTTTGGACGGATGGACGAATAGACTTCTTCGAGAAACATTTCCTCATCATTGCTGAAGATGAGCCTGCATGCATTTTCAGGCCCCGCTTCTGCATGTTCGATATGATTCAGGAAGAGATATGTAACCATGACATCCTCATGCGACCGGGTCGGAAATGCGATAATCCCGAGTGCATAGGATACGGACAGCGGCAGCATCTGTTTGCTTTGCAGCAGGATTCCGGCAGCTTTGCGGCTCCCGTCGAACGTGTTCCCGTAAAATTCGCAGCTGCTCTCCAGATGCTTCTTCGGCGCGCCTTTCAGCTTGTATGAACCGGTCGTTTCCTTTGCCACCGTGCAGGCATTTCCGTTCTCGTCAAAATACGGAACCAATGCCATTGTTTCCTGATTAATAACGTATTTATTTTTCCTGTCCACCAACCCACTCCCTTTCATTTTAAGGGAAAAGAGGATATACTAGGAAATAGATGAGAGGCTTGTCCTCTTTTCCCTGCCCTCAGGTACAGGTTTCGCGGCCTACCTGAGGGTTTTCCTTATGATTCTGGATTGTTCGCTGTCCCCAAACCCGCTTGTTATCCTCACATTGCTTTCACCTCCTTTCAGGCTTGTCTCTCTTTTTATCCTGCAGATCTCCACCTTGAAAGGATTCCTCTTTCTGACTCCCTGACAATAAACTTCAACCCACCCGTGCCAAAACCCAAAAATAAAAGAGTCCTGCAATAGCAGCACCCGGAGTGTAGGTTGAATGATGTTTTCCGCCAGTTGTCCATTTCCTTGCAGTACCTGAATCCGCGTATGTCCAGTGTTCCGTTTCGTTCAGCATCTATTGGTCCGTCCGTTTCTTGCTCTTGTATGGTTATCCTTTCTGATTTGAATTGTTGACATAAGACTTCTTAACATAATCCATTGTACCTATAACTTCCAAATAAAAGCAACTGTTTTTTTATAATATTTTAACTTTTCTGTATAATAATTCTAAAAATACAACTTCGGTATGCGATGCAAATTAACGAGTCCACACAGCAATTACGTTATTCTTCGTCAATCATTCTTACATGTGAAACAAAAACTAGGCAAATTTTAATATAAAGGAGCGACAATGAAATGGATGTAAACATAAAAAAGTGCCGCCTTGAAGATCTACAAACCCTCCAGTATATCAGTATCGAAACATTCAACGATACCTTCAAAGATCAGAATTCACCCGAAAATATGACCGCCTATTTGGAAAGGTCATTTAACTTAAAACAACTGGAAAAAGAATTATCCAACAGCTCTTCAGCATTCTACTTTGTTTACTATGAAAACGAGGCTGCCGGTTATTTGAAGATCAATACCAATGATGCCCAGACAGAAGAGATCGGTGAGGAAGCACTTGAGATTGAGAGGATTTATATAAAGGCCAATTTTCAAAAACACGGACTGGGTAAATATCTCCTGAATAAAGCTCTGGATATTGCAAGGGAACTTGGTAAAATGAAAATCTGGCTCGGCGTATGGGAACAAAATGAAAATGCGATCGCTTTTTATAAGAAAATGGGTTTTGTCCAAACGGCCTCCCACTCTTTTTATATGGGGGATGAAGAGCAAACGGACTTGATCATGATCAAAACGCTCAGATGAATTTTTTAAAAGGTGGATTACCCTTAATATTCTAAAAGCCGCAGAGCAAAGGGCTCGGCGGCTTTTTGTATGTCATTATCAGGTTGCCAAAAACCGGCCATCTTACCTGCCATATACGGTTGTGCCCTGATCTTATATCTTCAAATCTATCTGCTTTCACTCAAACCATCTGCTGCCTCTCCTTCAGCTGCTCAAACAGCTTCTCCACCGTGCCGATGCCGACATTCGCATATTTCATTGTAAATTATTTACCTGCAGCACAACTCATTTTTCCATAAAAACCAGGGCCAACACCGGCTCATCCCCGGCATTGGCCCCACATTCCTAAATCCCCTCTTTAAATCTCTCATACTGATCTGCCAGCTTATATGCCACACCATTTTCCAGCGCCTCAAAATGCTTCCGCCCGCACATGATTTTGCCGTGTTCGTTGAAACGCAAATCTTCCTGGGCCGTGCTTCCCTTTGTCTCCACAACAAAGTACAGCGTTTCGGCCCCGTCTTTTTCCACAAGAATGGCCCAGTCCGGGTTATAGTTGCCGAGCGGCGTGTCGATGACAAACGATGACGGCAGCTTAATGTACAGCTTCACATCGTCATCATGATTCAGGTTTTCCGCAAATTCCCGTTCAACATTGGAGTCATAACAGATGTAGTTGTATACGGATTTGTCATTCGATACTTCGACCGCATTCGCCTTCATGTAGCCAACAAGCTCCTGGTGCTCGAACAGCGACTGCTCATAAAAGGCATGGTCGCCGATCCGCTCATATTTGATGCCATCGACGATGAGCTTTTTCTTTTCGCGGTTGATGATCTTCATGACCGCTTCCATGAACGCCTGCGGATTTTTCTCGAACTCGTCAAGACGCTTCGAACCAATCAGAATATCAACGAGCGTCCGCCGTTTCAGGTTCGTCTGTTCCTGCAAGTAGCGGAGGATATCAGGCAGGCGCCGTTTTTCCTCGTCCGCTTCATAGACGCGCATCGTCTGGCCTTCGCCGGAGATGCCGGAGTGATCGACGTTGATGCGCGCGTTTTCGCGCCGGATCCTCCTTGCCTTGAACCGGTCGAGCTTCTGGATTTCTTCAATCGAACGCTGTTTCAACGTTTCAGCATCGAGCTCGACGGAATACGTCGTCTTGTACTTGATGCGGTCCCACAGCTCCCTGAATTCGTCCGTCAAAAGAACTTCCTTATTCAGCTTGATATCCGCCTCATCCTTCTTGTTGAAAACCGGCAGCTTCTTGACCGACTTGCGGATGACCTGCTCGATGTCCGTTTTTATCCCTGCAAACGCTTCGGGAACCGCGAACGATTCGGATGCGATCGATTCCTTTAGCGCTTCCTTCACTTTCCCCTGTTTCGTCACATAGTTTTCTTTCACAAGGTACGAAAAGATTTGAGCGGACGCCTCATAGCCGATCTCCCTGTTTTCACCTGTCGCCTCATCCTGAACAGGTATCAATGCAAACGAATGCTCCTCAATGTAGCCGAACTTGACGCCGGTTTCCTCTTCCATTTCGTTTTGCAGCGTCTCGGCGAACTGCTGGTACGATTCGTTGGCGATCACCGTCAGGATATTGACGTTATCATCGTAGCTGCGTTTGCCGTCCTGGTCGACGGCAAGCCGCAGGCCGCGCCCGATTTTCTGCCGCTTTGTGAGCGGGTCCTTCGTTTCCACAAGCGTGCAGATCTGGAACACGTTCGGGTTGTCCCAGCCTTCTTTCAGGGCCGAGTGGGAAAATATGAACCGAAGCGGTGTCTCAAAACTTAGCAGCCGCTCTTTTTCCTTCATGATGAGCTCGAACGCCGATTCGTCCGCTTTGTTCGACCGCAGGCTGCCGTCCTTGTTTATCTTGCTGTCCTTGTAATGTCCCTGTTTGTCCTGTGAAAAGTAACCGTCATGCACGTCTTCCGCCTTTTGACTGGAAATGTACGCATCCTCCTCAAACAGCGTCCGGTATTTCGGCTGCTTGATTAACCCGCTGTACTCCTCTTCGAACATCCCGGCATATTTCCCTTTTTGCCAGGCTTCCCCTTTCGGATACACGCGGTAATTTTCGACTTTATCGATGAAAAACAGCGTCAACACTTTGATGCCGCGGTGGATGAGCCTGAGTTCCTTATCAAGGTGCGTCCGGATCGCTTCCCGGATCTGATACCGTTTTAGCAGATCGTCATCAATCCCTCCGACAGCTTCGCCGAGCCGCAGCACGCTGCCGTTTTCGAACTCGACCGATTCATTGCCGGGCAGGCAGTCGATGCCGGCCACGACATAGCCGCGGTACAAATCGCGCTCACCGGAGACGAGATACAGATCGTTTTTCGAATTCGGATTGATTTCCTTCTTCGCCCGCTTCACGGTTCCCTTTTTCGAAAGCACATCGAGCTCGACCACCGCTTTATAGCCGTTTTTATTCGAAACATCAAGTAGCTTGATGTACGGATCGTTATAGTCATCATCCGAGTTGATCGACAGCACCTCGATCTTTTTCACGAGCTTCTGCTCATATGCATCGACCGGATCGAGCTTATACATCAGGTTATACGTTTCGCGGTGGGTCGCGGAATAACGCAGCTTGCAGAGCGGATTCAGCGACGCGATCGCTTCCTTCGCCTTCCCGGTGTTATCGACGCTCTGGGGCTCATCGATGATGACGATCGGATTCGTCTCCTGGATGAACTGGATCGGCTTTTTGCCGTTCATCGTGTCGCGCTCGCGGTGGATCAGATTCGCCTTGTTTTCCTTCTCCGGGTCGTCAAAACTTTTCCGGAACGCATCAATATTGATGATCATCACTTCGATATTCGTGCTCGTCGCAAACTCGCGCACCTGCTCGAGTTTCGACGAATCGTATTTGAAAAAATGGCAGTGCTGGCCCGGATATTCCTGTTCAAAATGCTCTTCTGTCATCTGCAGCGATTTGTAGACCCCTTCGCGGATCGCGACACTCGGCACGACGATGATGAACTTGGAAAACCCGTATCGTTTGTTCAGTTCGAACATCGTCCGTGTGTACACATACGTTTTCCCGGTCCCCGTCTCCATTTCGACCGTGAAGTTCCAGTCTTGGATGTTCCGGCTTTTCTGCAGGTGGTTGCGCATCTGCACGTTCTGGACGTTTTCGAGCACTTCCGCTTCCGACAGCTCGAGCTTGTTGCCGATCCCGAGCTCGGTGATCTCCTGGCCGATAATATCACCCATGCTGACCGTGAAATTGGACGCTTTCACCGTCTGGCCTGCGAAAATATCGGTGATGGACTGGATGGCATCAAGCTGGTATTGCTGCTTATCAAACTTAATCTTCACAATTCCATCCCCCTTATATCACCCGGATATCTTCAACGCCGTACCGTTTCAGGATTTGCTGGGCGTTCGTGCGGACCGTGTCGTCCTTGAAGCCTTCGTCGTAAAAAACGATGCGCGCCGGCTGCTGTTTCGCCATTTCTTCAATTTGATCCAGCGTCAGATCGCGTTCGAGGCAAACGAGCAGATAGCCGAATCCCGCCGAATACACCGTCTTGCCGGCGATTTCCGTCTTTTCGATCGGAACCGTCAGATCAACCCCGTATTTCAGCAAAATCTCATATACGACATCTTCCTGCGAACGGCCCTCTTTGACCGGCTCGACCAGATCGAGTAAATCCTGTTCCAGATCCGCAGATTCCTCATCCCATACTTTCAGGTTCGTTTCATCAAGCTTGAACACTTTGAACCCGGAATCAAGCCGGCCGGCGCCTGCTTCATCTGCCTGCACCTTTTTCCCGGCCCGGCGGATCCGTTCCATCGCGATGTCGCTGATCGTCCGGTACCCGTCCTTATAGGCTTCCGACTTCTCATCAACCGCTTCCGGGAGCTGCACGAGAAGGAAACGACGGTTCGTGCCGTCCTCCGCGTTCTTTTCAAAAATCGCCTGCGCGGTCGTCGCCGAGCCGGAAAAGAAGTCCATGACGAGCGAATTGTCATCTGTATACAAATCCAGCATCCGCTTGATCAAGCCGGTCGATTTCGGATAGTCGAAATACGCTTTCCCGCCGAACAGTTCCTTCAGCTTCTGCTTCGCGTCCTGGGAATGGCCGACATCTGTATAGCGCCACACCGTCATCGGCGTGATGCCCGTTTTGACTTCGCTCAAAAACCGCTTGATGCGCGGGACGTTATTGCCGTCTTCCCCGAACCAGATGCGGTTGTCGGCGACAAACTCCTCAAACCGCTCTCTCGTCAGGCGCCAGCAGTACCCGCTCGGCGGCATGACCTTGCGGCCGGACGGCGTCGTGATTTCATATACCTTGGCCGGCACGATCGGGCCGACCGACAAATCGCCGGACGTCCACGGGCCGCGCGGATCGTCATCCGGGTTTGTATACCTATCGTTCGATTCATCGTCGCGTTTGATGCCGTAGCACTCAAGCTCGGGCAAGTTTTTCGCATACACGAGTATGTAGTCATGGTTCTCGGAAAAATGCTTTTTCGTGTTGACCGGCGAAAACGCCCGCTCCCAGATCACGCTTGCGACGAAATTATTTTCGCCGAAAATTTCATTGCAGATTTTCTTCAGGTTGTCGACTTCCTGGTCGTCGATGCTGATGAAAATGACCCCGTCATCCGTCAAAAAGTTGCGGGCGATTTTCAGGCGCGGGTACATCATGTTCAGCCAGTCGGTATGGAAGCGGCCGCTGATTTCCGCATTCGACTTCATGTTTTCATCGAGTCTCTCTTTATAGCTCTTCACATTGTCCTTGAAGTCATCTTTATAGACAAAATCCTTGCCCGTGTTGTACGGCGGATCGATATAAATGAGTTTCACTTTATTGCGGTACGCGTTCTGCAGGGTGCGCAGCACTTCCAGGTTGTCGCCTTCGATATAAAGGTTCTGCGTCGTATCCCAGTCGACGCTCTCCGCTTTCGCCGGACGCAATGTACCGGCTGTCTGTTTCTGGGCAAGCTGGATCGCTTCCGTTTTCCCGTTCCAACTGAACTCGAAGCGCTCTTTCTCTTTCTCGACGTTTTCACCGAGCGCAAGCCGCAGTTTGTCGATATCGACTTTGTTTTCCGTGAACACGTCTGGAAATAGTTCTTTCAGCTTGGTGATGTTGTCGTTTATGACGTCGAATGTTTTTCCGTCCATTCTTTCCACTTAGTTCAACTCCCTTGTGCCTTGTAACTGATTATGTAAGTGCTGTTATAGTCGTTTGATTTTAATGTTAGTCTGTATTTTGGCAGCCATTTCTAGCTGCTGTTTTATCTCTAAACAGAGACTGACCTCATATCCAAAGTGTTTTTTTTTTAGCATAATTAATCTCTGCCACAGCTGGCAATTATAATCTTAATTGTATATTATTTTTTATGTTGTTTATAGATTTGGTGTAATTTTTTGCAAGTAAAAAGGATGTCATATTCGACATCCTATAACTTTCACAGGAAAGATACTATACTATTTTTATTCTTCTGGTCTTACTATGATAAGAATCCCTTCCAGCATGTGATATCTAGTGATTAATCTTAGCATTATTAATAAATTTAATTATATTATCAACTACACGGTTAATATCTTCCTTTACTTCATGTTCCCAAATTCTCAGCACATGCCATCCACGTTCTCGATAAAATGCATTAACCTCAATATCCCTTTCTTGGTTCCTCTTTAGTTTTTTTGACCAATAAGAAGTATTACTTTTCGGCATATTTCCATGAACTGGGCAAGCATGCCAAAAACATGAGTCGATAAATACTACTACTTTATACTTTTTAATTGAAATATCTGGTTTGCCATAAAGGTTTCTAACATTTTTTCTATAGCGGATACCCTTTTTCCAAAGTCTCTTAGTTACCCTGTCCTCCAGTTTAGAACGTGATTTTATAGCCTGCATATTTCGACGTCGCTGTTCCTTCGTAAATATATCAGTCATTATAATCAGTCCTTTGCTGCAGTGCTCTCCTTTCTATAGTTAAATTCCCTAAAACGTCTCCAAATATCATTAATTTATTACATTCTTAAAAAACCCTATTTTAGGATCTGTTAACAGCACACGGTCCAAAAAAAGATTTCCCATTTCACAAGAAGTTTCTGGAAGATAGGCACAGTTATGACACGCAGCGCCATTTAAATTATTAACACCTTGTCCAGAGGACTTTCCTATCTCTGTACAAACTGGATCCGAACTACACCATCTTGCTTTATCTAGAGCTCTTTCAACAACAGGGAAAAAGTTTTTTTGTTTTCCCATTCTTACTAAACCTCCAAAAGTACCATCAATGTCTCCTGAAGAAGTATAGATAAGAATACCTGATTGACTATTATTCAAATATAATCTTTCTCTTATGGAAGATGTATTATAACCGCATGTTAAAGCAAGTTCATCAATTATGATATGGGATAACGTGTGAAGCATAATATTTCTAGGCTTTAAAAAAGAAAAATCAATGGTTGAATTCCTGTTCTCTGCTCTGCTTATAAGCCTATTAAAATAATTAGAAACATCTTTTTTATTCTCCCAAGTTCTCAGATGGTCTATATTAAGGGTAAAAAAAATCCCTTCACCGTATACCTTATATGCCGGCAACCAATTATTATCCTTGTCATCAGAATTTTTAAATAATAATTTTTTACCTTTAATTAACTGTTTTTTACTTGTTTCACTATCGTCCGATGTGAGACGGCTAAATCCAGTTAAAACGATTGTTTCTTTTAGCTTTGTAACTCTGTTAACCAAATTAAAAAAAGTAGTGATATCTTTATCATCAGGAAGTTCACATTTCCATTCTGATCTTACTTTTAAGCTTTTTCTGTCTACTTCTTTTTCTAACGTCTCAAATTCCTTCAACCTTAATTCATTTTCAACTCTGTGAGTACTGGCTTCCTCAGAAACCATTTCCTGATCAACAGACCCCTCAATATATAATATAGCCAGATTAATATCTGTTTGTTTAAAGTCTTTGATTTCAGGCGGACACAGTTTTTTAACCATCTCTATCTTGTTATCAGCTAAGCTCAGCCACGATGAAGTAACGCCATACCTTTCAAACATGTCTATGAGTCTATCTACTTCAGGATTCTCATCCGGCAAATGAATAGCACTGATTGTATTTGGATAGTAAATATTAATTGAATTTTTTAATACAGCCACCGGATAGGCAGAACAATTTTCTGCCTCGTTTTCGGATCCGTACCAAGGTTTATGGCCAGGACAATGATATAACTCTTCTTTGCTGCTGTTCAGCATTAAACTTAATTGACTTACTCCTTCTTCTTCATTGTCATTGCTTGTTTTGCGGGACATAATACCTCTTAACGATCTCTCTTTATTACATTCACATTTTACTTTTAAGGAGTCTAAAGTTGCACCTCCAGTCGAAATTAGTTTCATTCTTCCTTCGCACTTTGTATCTTGTTTACTGTGAACCCACTCTTTCCACGGGAAATCAGAAATATGACCATGTTTGCAAACAATTACAAATGGAACTTGAATCATTTTTCGCTGTTTATTACATTCTTTACAATATAGCCAGCTTGTTCTTGATGACATTGAAGATTGATGTAAGGTTTTGCATGTTGGACAATAATGCCAAGTAGGAAAACGTAACAGCGGAATGTAAATATCTGTGTTTGTTTGCTGAATTGATTCTCCTGAACCCTTATATGGATAACTGGGCCTATAATCTGGCGGCAAAAGAAGTTTCTTAACCTTCAGTAGTGATCTTAGTCTAGGTTCATGTATTTCAAATTCATCTACAGAATCGATTTTATTTTCATTTTTATCATAAAACCATTTATCTAAAGAACCAATCATTGCTGATTCACCTTCTGGGCTAATGACAAGACTGCCTGGACCAAACGTTGTTACAAGCTGTCCTCTTCTTAAAGGTAAGTCTTTCATGAAAATAATGCCTCCCAATCACTGCTTTTGTTTTCCCCATCATTGTTATAAATGGAAACTATCAACCCCCTGCATTCTGAGTCGACATTTCTCATTGAGTTTATCATTGACACTGATTTGTTCTTTAGAGTTTGCGGCAATGTTATTCCTGCAGGGTACATATATCCATTTACATTGGGGTCCACTTTCCAAGCAGTGTAACCTCCTGCTTCAAATGTTTTTAATATACCGAGAAATCTTTCTTTCAGCTCTTCCGTTTGTTCAGGATCAACTAACTCGGATCTATCAATCAAGCGGTTGTAGAATGGGAGAATTTTGCTGTTCATATGTTTTCTTATCTCTTCCCAATCAGGTGTTCCTGCCAAGAATTCATTTAACGCTTGGCGTAAAAATCCTACTATTATTGCATGCAGTCCTCTCTCTAAACTTGAATCAGAAAAAGGAGTAACACTTGTAGGTTCTACTTGGGCATATAATTTTTGATGATACTCTCTAAAATGCTCAAAATGTGATTTGTCCCTTGATTTTGTATTAGAATAAATAGTAAATATCACCCCTGGTCTTTCCCACCATCTGCGTCCTACACGGCCACTGACCTGAATATACTGTGCAGTCATTTTAGGCTGACCTACAATTGTCATTAATGACAGACGATCAATATCTACTCCTACTTCAATAATGTTTGAAGCTAAACATAAATCTATTGATGATTCCTTAGAATTACCTTTAGATGGTTTGTAGCCAACTTTTAGATCATCTAGTGTCTTTGATATTTCGTGACTCTGTTTTCTGGATGTTAATTCAAGAACGTTATTTAGGTATCTGATGTCCTTCATATTGCCTTTTCTCATTGCCATCGATTTAGAATATTGAGGTATATCAGTTTGTGTTAAGGTTAGTCCGCCTCCTAATTCACGAAGAGTATTATAAAATGACAGAAGTGTCCAATATGGATCTCTTGTTTTTTCTTCAATTTCCGCAGCAGACTGAAGTATCGATGAAAAAGTCATCACCTGAGCCATCATAATTCTTACCGAAGAAGTATAGACCCCCACGTATTTTCTTCCCGGCATCGGTCTTCCTGCCTCTTCATTTAATGCAGGTTTGGCAAAAAAGGAATCGTTGGCGTCAAGACCAGGACTCGGAAATAGTCTAGCATTCTCTCTGCCGAACAGTGCCTGCGCCTGTTCTTCAAATTGTTTGATTGTTGCAGTAGCAGCAATTATTTTAGGCTTTATAATTTTACCGTTTACAGTTTTCAGACATAATTCCTCTATTAGTGTTTCAAATAAACCGGTTAATGTTCCTAATGGTCCAGATATTAGATGAAGCTCATCCTGTATAATTAACGATGGAGGGCTTACTATTCGGGTGCCGTCACGTTCAATGCCAAATAAAGATCTAGCTTTAGGCTGCCAGACTAATTGTACAAATTTATCAACTGTTCCAATTAAAAAAGTAGGCCGTTTTTCGTAAATTGTTTCATCAACTATATAAATAGGCAGTTCATCGTGAAAATGGCAGTTAATATCTGGACAATGAACACTTAACCTGTCGTTTTTTATTTTATAACCAAAATAATGTTTCTTCTTCTTGCCTTTTTCTTCATAAAACCCAAGGCTTGCTCCGCACCACGGGCAGTTATTTACAATAAATTGTTGGGCATCTTTATCATTTTTCTGTAACTTTTGCAGAGATTTTTTAGCTGCTATATTATTGTTTGGAGTGGTTTTAGAACCTACCCATATTCCAATTGAAAATGGTATTTCTCCAAGCTTTTCTTCATTTTTCTGTCTTAAATATTCTAACGAACAAATTAATCTGGACGACCTTTGAAATTGGTCTGCTGTTAGCAGCCTCAAGGTATATCTCATCATGATATCTACTCCGGCATCCATTGGATTCCGGTGTCTTCTAAGTATCATCTGAAAAGCTGCTACTCCTAAGTAAGCTTCAGTTTTTCCTCCACCGGTAGGGAACCAGATTAAATCTACGATTTCTCGTGAATCACTTTGTTCCTCTGATAAAGAATCCAGTGACATTAAGAAAAACGCAATTTGAAATGCTCTCCAAGAGTTTTTTGCTTTCTTTAGAGAGTTTTCATCCTTTACACTGACGCTAAAAGATTTATTGAATATTATTTTTTGAGCGTCAACATACCCTGTACGTTTAGCTGTCCCGTTTTCCTGCTGTAAAAGTATTGCAGTATTAGCAAGCTGAAAGGCTTCTAGAATTTCCTTGTCATGAAGGAGGCTGAGGCCTTTTTGCATCCTGCTTAAGCCTTCTTTGCATAAATTCATGTGTTTTACTGCCGCAGGCTGGAGAGGTTTTGGGATATTAGTTATCCTCTTTTCATTTACTTCAATCCATGCTTTATACCCATTTATAAGTGGCATTAAAAAGCGTTCGGGATGTTCATTTGTAGAAAGCCCAGCTAGATCACTCATTTTAATTTCAAGTTCTTTTTCTATATTCCCTTGCTTAATAGAAATATTAGGGGTCATGCTTAGAGTTTCATATTCTGGCATAAAGGTAGTAGATACTTCATTAACATTTGGACTATTTTGTTTCCAGTGAGCTGCACACCCATGACCGAAAGCATAAACTCCTTCATTCCGATATAACAGCTCTGTGGAAGCTTCTTCTTCACTAAGGTATCTTTTCATCTGGTATTGTTTCGGATAAATTGAAAATGTATAATTTGCAGGGGTCATTATGTTCATTACAGCTTGAAACAGTATCAATTGCTGTCTTTTATAATTCTTTTCTTCTGATCTGTTACTTACACTTACAGTAATAATGTAATATTCATTTACTTCCCTTAGACGAGCTTGCAATTGAATTTTAAACTGACTTAATTTTTGTCCGTTTTTATTTAACATAGTTACTGTACTTTCTGTTTGTTTTAATTTCTGTAACTTGTCAAGCTGCAGTGTGTAATTTCCTTCGACAGTCTCCCTTAGCCACCATTGAACAGGAGAATTTCCGCCTGTAACTCTTACATTATGAGGAGTATAACTGCCCCCATTAATCACAACATTAAGATTAGGAACCTTTTTACTGACACAAAAAGTTAATCCCATAGTTGACGGCATATAATCATTCCGTTGAGGGAATAATTCTGTTTCTCCCTCATCTTCAGTATTCTCAGTTTCATTTTGATGAGAAAACAGCTCTTCAACTTTATTCTCATCCTGATTTTCAGTTTCTTCATTGTAAACTGGAGATTCAAGATGAATTTCTTCATTATCACTAGTTCCAAGGGGAAATAACACACCGCTGACATAGCGCTGTGTTGGTGTCTCTCTTTGCAGTATTTCTTCTTTTTGACCCCCGACTTCCCAATAGTAAGGCTTATATAATTCTTCAAGAGATTCAAAAACTGTTGATCCTACTGGATTAAATTTCTTATAATGGTCTCGTATTAAACCAGGACCTATTATTTCTTCTTTAACACTATCAATCACTTTTTGACGATTTTCTAATGAACTTTCTAAAGAAATATCCATAATTTACTTCCTTTCATATCAAGCAATATCAATGGGTTTCATAAGATTATATGGTGCAATTCTATGTTTTGTTTGATCAATTGAAATAATACGTTCAATATTAAATGAGGCCCCGTCAAACTCTTTTGATTCAAAAGTGTAATATCCTTTTTCTTCGAGTTCATCAGTAATTTCCTTTGACAACTCTTTTGTTAGAATATTTGATATAATCTTGCCAGCTTGCACGTGAGAACGCTGAATTAGTTTCATGATTTTAAAGATATTTCTAGATTCATTCTCTTGGTAACCGGTAGCTCTTAAAAGTTTTTCTAATTCATGCGGGCATATAGTGTCCTCGCTGCACCAAGAACGAACAGATTGTACAGAAGCAGTTTTCATACCGTATTTTCTAGAAAGAATATCACTTACTTTTTTTGCTCCTTTTTCTTCTACCATCCTTCGTAATTTGTTTTTCCATAAATCCTGCATTTTCCGAAACTCTTCAGCATTCGATTTTAGCACATATCTGTCTGCAGCTTCTGCAATTAATTTAGTGTCTCTTTCATTCCTCAATATAATATAATCATCTTCTTCTATTTCTTTGAAGTTAATTTGTTTAATCAAACTGTTATCCTCTGGTGTAAACACACGAATCTTAGAATCGATTGGCACAAATAAGAATCGATCGTTTTCAAGGTAAAGAATACAAGCATCCATAGCATCATGATGATTATTACTCTCCCTCTTTTGATCTTCAATAAACTTATTAACTGCTATATTGAGTGAGTTTCTTTCATCCAAAGTAATGTTGCTTTTTTGGGGGATTGGATCTCCAAATATTACATTTTTAAATAAAGTGCTGAAGGTCCCGTTCTTATCAATATCTTCGAAAATTTTTTTAGGTTTCAAAGAATTAGTAAATATATCATAGGCTATGAATACAGTTACTCTTCCTCTAAAAGTGTTTTTAACATAATCACCAAAACTATTTGGGCTTCCTATATAAATTACTTCATTAAACGTTTCCAAACTCTTTCTAAAACTATTTTCTGTAAAAAACTTTATTGATGAAGAATCTACATTCTCTAGTATTCTCTTTTTCTCTTCCGACTTAATTGCACGTCTTACAACAATTGCATACTTTTTGTAATCCTTTGATCCTGTTTTTAAATTATTACACATAAATTCATACAAATAATTTCTATTATTTTCGAAAAGTCCTCTAAAAATTTTCGCAATCTCAATTACTGTATTAGAAAATAACTCTGGGTAACTGTTTTTTATCTTCATAAAGTTTTTAAGAAGGGTTTCTTTTTCTTCGATGCTAAAAACGGTACTGTATGGGGATAAGCTATTAATTAATTTAAATAAGTATTTTCTCAATACATTTAAAGTATCTATCAAATGCTCATCTTGATTGTATTTAGTATGTACTTCTTTACGGTAAGATTCTATTCTCTCTGCTAAGTGTCCTAACTCGTTGCTTTCAATATGTTTAAAGTAAACATGAGATCCGTTCAAATAATATAATTCCATTAACTGATTTAAACTCATATTGCTACCTCCAAACTATAAACTCAATTCCAAAGGGAATGTTAACACCGGCAGCATTACAGTGATCAACTATTTCGTTAGTTAGAATCTTGTGTTCACCTTGCAGCAGTTTTCTTTTAATATCTTCATTTACTTCATATATTCTGCTTTCATTATCGGTCCTGCTGGAAATAATAATCTGAGGATTGTTTTGAAAGCGCTTTGATTGTTTTAAATAACTCAACAGATCTGAATAGATAACAGGTATACCTTCATCTAATTCTAGGTTGTTTTTTTTCATTTGTGATGATAATAACTTTCCATTTGTATAACTGCTTTTGTTGTTTAAATAAAGAAAATCCCCTGCAGATCCTCTGATATTTTGATGAATAAATATTTTTTCACTTAGACTTTCTGTAACTTTTTTTATATTTCCTACTAAATAAAATTTATCACCCGGATAAAAGGATGCTTTATTTAGCTGATTAGGGGTATAAAGAGAGCTTAATAAATGATTGTCTTGTAACCCGAGTTTCTGATTTTTTTGAATTACTCTTGTCCTTTTGATTTCTTCATATTCCTCATCAATTAATATTATTTTTTCCATCCAATGACGTTCTGGAATTCCTCTGGTGATTTTCCCGTCCTTTATATTCAAAATCATTTCATTTTCAAAAACAGGACTTGGGGCTATTGATACCACAGATGCTTTTCTTGAAGAAACATCATCTTTATAGATAATTCGGCTGCCTTTTGGTAAGCTTAATATAGTTTTTCTAATAGATCTCATTTGTTTCTTAACTAAAAAAAATTTATCAGCTATACCCATTGCAATAAATAAAGCAAAATAATGATCAGCTGGTAAAGAAATCAATATATTCAAAGGTTTTTTGTATTTGATACCGCTTTCACTAATATATGTACCCAGCTCGAAAGCAAACTTCATCCAATTAGGTATTTTAATATGTGAGTTTTTATAGTAAATCTCTAATTCACTTATTTTCATTTCTATCCCCCCTCCAGTATCTCCCTTAAATGTAATTTTATCATAGTAATCGACATATTTTTCACCCTATCTACACCATTTTCCTTACTTTTAGTGACACTATTTTAAACATGAATCGGAAATGCGAGCCGTCTAAAAAAATAGGAAGAAAAAACGCCCCCCCTTTTCAGATCTTTCAGTTTCAATCAGGGGAGACATTTCCATAAGTATTTAATTCAAAGATTGAATTATTAATTGAGGTACATTCCGTTATTTCAAGATGTTGAAAACCTTTATTTTCATTTTTAGACAACCTTTAATAAAGTGCTTAGTCACACCTATTAGTTCACAAACTGGGGATCGGTGAAATGATACCGCTAATTTCTTATAAAACGTTAGCTTTCTCTATTTGATGAATACTTATATAATGCATGGTTGTTCTATCTTTTGATAGAAATATAATATAATCTTTAAAAACATCTATGGCAATCACCTTTAATTTTAATAAGACCCCATTAACGTTTAGAGTTAATAAAATTAACTCTTTACTTTGCATTGATTTGATAATAGCTTTAGATATTTCCTCAATATTCTTAAAACCAGAGTCATTACTTTTAATAACAGGTTCACTCCTCAATAGTAAAAAATTTGAATAGTCTATTTCCTTTTCTATGTTTAGAGAAAAGAAAGAGTCTGTGTAACTATTGTAGATAATGAGTTTTTTAGTTTTTAAATATATTTTCTCTGTGCCAACTTAAGTAAGTTTCTTGTCCCTTATATACGCTGATTGAATCATCAAATGTAATATTTAATTTTACTAAATCATCATCTTCCAGAAGATTGGAAATTAATATATTTCCACTATCAGTAAAAGAAATATAGCCTTTGTCAAAAAGAAAGTCATGATTAGGACAAAGAAGTAACCCATTTAGTCTATCTAACCTTTCTGTCGAATTTGATTTTCTCCAGGGTTTAATATGGCTACCAATAAGCAGTTCATTTTTATCTAGCTCACATATCTGACAACATTTTCTGGTTCTTATTAAATCACGTTTAAACTGACTTTGCCCTATCCTTCCCTTAACTATTAAATCTATATCTGTATTTTCAAGAATAGGAGATTCTTCATACTCAAAACTCAATATATTTTCTTTAGGTAAAAAAATTGGCTTAACAATAAATACACCTTCATTTGTCTCTCTTTCTATAACTCCTAACCCTAAACATCTATTGATTCCTTTTTCTAATTTATGAAGAATTCCTATAGGTATTTTATTTTCCATATTATATCTCGCTGCCTGAATATCGCTTTTGGCTCTATTATCTCTCTCCCCTCTTGGCGGAGACATGTTTATTTCAGCATATCTACCCTCTTCTTCATTAATCCATTCAATTTGTCTTCCATAATTCTCATTCACTTCTGTTGCTTGATAGGATAACATGTATTTTTCACCTTTAGGTTTATAAAAACCTCTTATTAGATCGTGTAGCATATGTTCCTCTTGTACAAACTCATCAGGTGGCAGTCTCCTACCAGAACCTTTAACTCCTTTTATATCTTTTTGTCCATAGAAAAGTTCACCTTTTAAATAGTTGAATTTCATTAAAATTCCTTTATGTTTTTCATCTGCTGGTAAGTTGTATTGTACTGACATTTCAAGACTCCCTTCGGTTTTTTATCTATTATAAATTTCTAAAACATAAAATTAAACAGTACTTATATATTATGAACAGTGGGGAATCATGCAACAAAACAGTTCTTTTTCCAGCTCTGAGTACAGATATTAGAATCTGCCATGCTTTTTACCAGCAGTTGCCGCGAAATCCACCATCTTATAACATTGTATTTAATAATAGAAAACAATAAAAGCCTATTTCTTCTTATTAACAGGAAGAATTAGGCATATTGGTCTTTCTTCAAGCACCAGATTGTTGAATAGTATCGTTGTACTGTGCGTAAACTAAACTACCTAAAAATGAGGATTTCTTATTAAACATAAGCACCCGCTCGTAAAAAATCTTTTAATTTTCACCATACATATTTTGATGATATGACCATTAATTTCAGTTGTTCCTGTACAGTCACCCATTCGCAAATTGTTGTAAATCGTCAAACGAGTAAAATGTTTTTCCGTTCATTTTTTTCCTCAAAGTTTAGGGGCTTTACTCGCCTACCATACCGTCGTTATCACGATCGTCCATATATCGGTATAACCAATGATCACTCGTTATTGGCATACTGAAACCTGCTGCTTTTGCTTCTTTAATGGTCACCTGTCCATTACCGTTTGTGTCAACACTAGAAATATCACCGTTTTTGTTTGAACTAGTTGAACCAGAAGGCTCACTGCCTGTTAAACCTAGTGAAGCGTTCACTTCATCAGGATTCACATTGTCAAATGTATCATTGATCTCGTTACCCCTTAAAGTATAGGTATACTGATAACTTGAAGGAATCTGCGTTTCAGTATTGGGATATGTGATAATTGATTCAAAATTAGTGGCTCCACCTGCACTACGGATTGCATTTTCCATATAGGCTTGATCACCGTGTCGGTTGAGCGTAATATCCTGTGGTGTAATATTATAAGCATTCGATACCCCTCCAAGAGAATCAGCAATGATATGCCCTTCATCTAAAACGTCACTTTCAACACCAGGAACCTTTGCCTCATCAGAATAGTATCTACCAGACGATAATACAGGTTCGTTATAGTCATCTTGTAGAATGATTTCGTCAGCAATGACACGTACTAATTGCCCGTGTTCATTAGTAAATGCCCAATATTCACGGTCCCCATATCCAATGTCGACGACGACGTTAGGTTCACGATATCCAGACAAGTCACCACCATCAACTTCAATAAGTTTGTATCCTAAGAACAGTTCATCATTTGGTTGGCTTGGTGTTTCCTCTGCTAACGGCTCGTCAACTGTAGTGACAATTTCTTCTTTTTCGTTTTTATTTGTTTCAACTGCGGTCGCTTCTTGTGGTTCCGTATCTATATCTGTATTAGATACGTCTTGGACATCAGTACAACCAACTATAAAAATGGTCGTTAAAAATAAGATTAAATAGTTCATTTTCCTTTTAATTTTAATATCCTCCTATAATAGTTTCATGTTCATCCTGAAAAAACCGAAACTAATAAAGTGTATTTGATTACTACAGAGAAGTTCCCTATTGTTGAAGACCGTTATCTAACTGTAGCCTCCGTTTGTTGAGGAGGAAACTTCTAACTTTTAGTATCTTTTGATAATTCTTCACGTTTTTATATCTCTTCTGTTTGGTCTAAGATATTATTATTTTCTTTTCTTAGCACGTGAGAATAAAGGCCTCTCCCACCAAGATTCAGGGAATTTTTTATTACTTTCACAAAAACATTTACTGAATAACCGTCTTCAAACGTAGAAGGATAGTGTACAACATCAACTATTTTGCACAATTTTGAACCTACCTTAACTTTTTCACCAATTCGCACATATAGATTGTAATCACAGCTATATAATTTCTTCTTTAATTTCTTCTAATTCACCTTCAATAAATTTAACATACATTTTATAGCCCCCCTTCTCTTTTTCCCCATCTTATTTTAAGGATTGATTTTCCTCTTCTCGCCACTTTTCTTCACATCTTTTTTGAAAATTACTCCATTTATTCTAGAATGAACTTATCTTTCTATTGAACTATTCTGCACTTTAATTTAAAGTGAATAGCTGCACAATATCACAAATCTTAATACTATAATCATAACAGAAGATAACGATTTCTTGTTATTATTTTCCACATTGATAACAATCGTTCTTGCGCAGTATCAGTACACTATGTAATACAAGAGTTAATGTTAACTTGGAGGATTTACTAAGACTAATAATAATCAAATTTTTAATTATGTATAGTTTTTTAAAATTATGGCCTAGTTAGCAATGTGTCATGGGCCAGTTCTGTTTGTTATTTGTCGTTAAATTCAAATAACTAATAATTATAATAAAAGAAAAAACACTCATAAGAGTGCTTTCTCACTATAAAACCTTATATTAAATTACTAAGTTGCTTTGCATTATCTTCTTTATATTGAATCCAGCATGCCTCTTGTTTTGCCCATTGTGTTACATTCCTGTCCCCGGCAGACTCTCTTAAATAGAATAACGTTTTGTCTGCAATAATACGAATCACTTCATCCCATTTTTCAGAGAGTGATTGCTGCTCCCATACTTTCAACAGATCAATATCTTTTCCATATAAATAACTAAGCATTGAAACAGTGTAATAAACAACATTTGCTCGATAACCTCTAAGTTTCAATTCCTCAACAATAGCTTTTACATGAAGGTTTATGATGCTGTTGGCAATTAATTTCTTATAAGCATCAGAATTCATTTCCTCTAAAGGAATTAAGTCATTGTTATTATCTCTTTCATGTTTCCAGTATTGTCTATTAGCTTCCATAAACCGTTTAAATGCCATTTCTCCCCCTTTACTGGAAATATGAGGATAACCTTCCCATGACATAAAATATTTAGCTAAATCAACTTTAGTAAGTACTTTATCTTTAGGATATTGCTTTTTAAATTCATTTTGTTCTTTACCGCGTTTCCGTCGGTTGATATCAACCATGTATTGACCTCTTGCACGCTCAAAATACCACTTACTTTCGGCCTTTCGCCCATCTTTAGCTGGGATCCAAACATCTCTTGAGTATTTTTCAATTTCAGACATAAACCTGGTATTAGAAAGTAAGTCTGATTTATTAATTTTATTCTGGGTATTGGCATATTCTGAAATCTTTGCGACCATTTCATCTTCCAGCAAGTGTCTATCCTTTTCCTGATCCGCTTCAACTTGCAGGATTGTTAACTTGGCTTGAATATAAACATCGCTTAAATCTATTCCATTTTTATATGCCTGGTGAATAGATGCAGTAGTTTGTCCTCCGTTCACGATCTGCCATCCAGTCAATCCTTTTATCCGATATAAATTAACGTTGTTGCTGATCTTTTCAATTTCTCCAGAACGGGCAACGCTTGAAATGCCGTTATTATAAGCAACAAACATTTGTCTCTGATTTGGATCTTTTAGTGTATCTCTGATGCCTTTATTTGTTCCTCCTCGGGCCTGCAAGAAAGATCTAACGTTTCTTTCTACAAGCTTCGGCCCCCACTGATCATATGCTCTAGCTAAAAATTCTGCAGAAATAAACCCGATAAAGCAATCAAAATTATCCTTTACCCCGCTTTGTTTAGGATCGGGCACAAACATCATCTCAAATGATTCGCCAAGTTCCCTTTCAAAATCAATGTAAATAGACTGAATTCCTTGCTCGGATGTAACCAGCTGCTGAATCCTATCTATATCCCAAACTTGTACATTTACAGTTTCAACTCCTGGTATGTTAAAATCAATAGCTTTATTAGAATGATAATACAGATTAGTCAAAACAAATATGTTAACCTCATCTATTACATTTTCATCTGAGATAATTAATTCAGCAAGATCACGGGATGGTAAGGATTTATCAATTGTCTGTACCAGGCTTCTAGAATTAGTATAAAACCTCTTTGCTTTACTAGCGATATCTATAACAGAAGTCATTGAAATAGGAAGAAGTTCATTTTCGTCTTGGTCAAAATTATAATCAACAACGTAAAGATCAAGAACTTTTTGGTCTTCATCATATCCATAGGCATTGACTTTAATTTTCTTAGCCGAATCTAAATAAGAGGGAATCAATATATCTGGATCGTCTGATCTTTCCATATATTGAAGCATTATTTCTAGAAACGGTATCTCATAACTGCCTGTTTTAATCGCCTTTTCATCTACATCTTCAAGAAACTCCTGAAGAAATTCACTTCTTTGCCTGCTTTCTATCATTTATACCCTCTCCATTAATAGACCTTAAATACTTCATCGAGTTTTCTTTTAAACTCTGAACAGTGTGACAAATCTATGCTGTAACTCACATGAGAAATGCCCACCGGCAACTGCTCTTGTGAGATCTTTGGGAAGTCACTTGATGCTTCATAAACTTCAACGTTATCTACAAAAAAGTATGTATCTTCATATACATTTTCTTTATATCCCAGTTCTGTCAGCATATCATTAAACAAAAGAGCCAACCTATCAGATTTTGCTGCTATCTTCTGCCTAACTTCCTCGACAATATTTTGCAATGATTGCCCATGAGTTTTACTAATCTCTATAAAACAAACATATAAATATAATTTTGAAACAGCGTTGGTTAACTTTAACTGGCGCTCACTAGATATTTTTATCGTTTTAGTTAACTTATCAACTGCTGTTTTAATTTCAACTCCACATTTAGAGTTTTTAAAATCAATTCTCCCGCTGGTAGGCCCCTCCCATTGTTCAATGATAAGAGGAGGAACTCCAGGGTTTGTTTCCATCCAGTTATTTATAAACCATAACTCTCCAAAAAGTCCCATCTGCTGATCGTCCGTTAATCGGCGGTAACCGCCCTTTTGGAAAAAATTCCTCCATCTGTCTAAGACTTTAAAAACAATAGAAAACAGCGTCTCATCTTCTTCCTTAATTAAAAGGTGATCCACTAAGTTTTGCAAAACAACTTCGAATATTTCTGTGCTCTGCTCATCCTCTTGCTTTATAATTAAAAAATAACGATCCTTTAAAATAATGAGCTGTTCATAATATTCTATAGAAATAGACAGGCCCCGCCATTTTGGCAGTCCTTTTAAATGGCTGTCTTCCCATTGAACTGGTCCTAAGTCAATATAAAGCAGTCTATTCAGGTTTACTGCATCGATCCCGGCCAAAATAATGGGTTCTTTAGCAGTTAACACTTTAAGCTTATATACACTGCCATCAGAATCGCTTTTTAATTGGTTTGTCATTTCCTCGAATTCCGCCTTAATATTTATAACCTTATTCATATTTATCATCCTACTGTTTTATTAGTTTCGTAAATTTCCTTCTCATCAATTTCTGATTCAGGGAAAGAAAGGGCAATTCCAATAGGAACTAGATCTTTTCTAAAAGAAGTGTCACAGTTTTTGAATATATCCACTTTAGGATGAAGCGGATAAATTAAGAGCATTCCGTTTTGCTTAGGTCTTAACTTCCGAATCTCTTGTTTATTCCTTTTCCCTTTTCTTTTGGACTCCTCAATATCAATAAATTCTTGGCCTGCTGCAACTATAGCACGTATATCAATACTGTTATGTGTGGTGGGTGTAACATTTACTCCACGCACTACTGCCGAATGGAGATGAAGGCCTCCAAGTTCTACTGGAAATGCCCCCTTATCACTTCTATCTCTTGGATCTCCTTCTACTACAGCAACTGTCCAATCCATCAATTCATTATTGTCGTTTGCAAGTCGTATATAGTCAGATATTTTATTAACATCTACTTTAGATGCACTACTGCTTGTTTGATATTCGGATAAGAAATTAATTACTTTTTGAGAATCAACATTACTTGCCATATGGTATTGTGTTCTTCCAGTACCAAATCTTTTCACGGCAATTTCATCTGAGATTTCCTTAATGAATTTGTCAGCTGCCTCCATATTATTCTCAAAAGTTGACTTCTTTTTATCATAGACACGTGTTTGCTGAAGAGTTCCTCCATATAAAATATTTGAAACAGTTGCATTTCTCATTTTTAATGGATTTGTTAGTGTCATGGTTGGATGACTCAACATTCTTACTGCGTATTCAATAGGAGCCTTTTCGGACGCAGCTATTTTTTCGAATTCTTTCCTCAAATCTATCATCGCAATTGCTAAATGTTCAAAATTAGAAGCAATTTCATCAGTTGTATAAATTCTGCATAGATCCATATATCCTTTTCTATAACCGAACCAGCGTCCCATTTGCATTAAAGTGTCATACATCAGCGTATTCCTAAAATAGTAAGTTATACTCAATCCTTCAAGAGTTAACCCCCGTGATAATTTATCTCCTCCTACTGCGATAACATTTAATCCATTTTCTTTATACTGATGATAATCCAGGGCATCTTTGCTATTTCCATTAATTTCAAAGACTTGAACTTTTTTTGATGACTGTTTTAACTCTTCATAAACTTCTTCCCAGCTGTATTCATTGATATCTTTTGGCCACGCTTTGGTAGTTTCCAGAAAATCATGCTCATAAAGGTTTTTTAAAACTGAAACTTTATCTCCATTTGGATTATATTGAATTTGTTTATCAATCAAGTCAAAAGCTTTTTCAACTCCATCCTTAACACTTGATTGTACATCTTTAAAACGGGAAGTATGAATAAGCATAGAATTATGCTTATTTCCTTGACCGCGGAGATTTCTAATTGCAATTGTCAAAAGAAATGCCATTATGGATTCTTCCATTTGAGGTGGGACTTCTTCAAATTTTTCAGCATCTTCTTTTTTCTTAATACCCGTAAACACTTCTATATCAGAATCCCCTAAAGGACGGATTAAGCTCGGTCTTGGATCATCAGCTTCTTCTTCCACATTAAAAAATTCTTCCGGGCCGCAGTATTCCTTTGGTTTTGGCAGCCCAACGAGGAAATCTTTAGGATAAAGATCTTTTCCTTCCTCTAATGTACTTCCATTTGCACTTATTAATAAATTTGCAAATGGTGTGGCTGTGTAACCCACATAACATTTTCGTGTAAAAACTTCTAAGATTTGGCGTATCAATCTATTTATTGTTTTAGGATCCTCACCCTTACGAGGATCAGAAGTATCCACAGAAGCCTGATCTGCTTCATCATCAATAACTAATACAGGTATATCAAGGTGGAATACATCTCTATGATCTACAAGCTGGTCTCTCAATGACTCTAATACAGTTTTATTTTTCTTTACCACCATTAATGTAGGGTTGTTTAAATTAATAACACCACTTGGATCAGAAGTAATATCACGATCCACCGTAGTCCATGTTTGAATAACGTGCTGTGAGGTATTCTTTGTTATTTGTGCTACCCCTACAGGATTTCCATTATTATCAACCTTATTCCCAACTACCTCTTCATTAAGTCTCATTTGGGTTTGTGCTCGAAGATCATTATGAATACCTGAAAGGACTATTACAAGTTTATAACCGACATCGTAAGCTTTATTTATAAGACCAGTAAAGTTTGCTGTTTTACCGGATTGTACGTATCCCAAAACCAACCCTCTTATATCAAAAGGCTCTCTACTGTTTGGGTTTCCTAATGAATACATAATTTCATTAGTTGAATTATCAATTGATTCAACTACTTCAGTCGGCCAATTTTTAATTCGAGTTAGGTACTCACGATACCTGGACCAATAAAAAGCTCCAGTCATATTCTTGGCTTTATACCAATCATTTTTTGAACTTTCTCTCATGACAGGAGTTTTTTTCACATCCAAGCCAACATTATAATTTATAAACATTTCAAGTGACCACTCTTCTAACTGTTCCTCATTAATTTCCTTGTTTTGTATTGTCATTTTTGCCATTTGCAAAGCAAGTTTAGCAGCATCTTCCTGACTTGCGCTAGTATCTCTAAAATTATAGTAGTTTGTTCGAAAAGTCTGTTCGAACAACGTTTTAGCCTCTGTCGTCATACCATAAATTCTCCTTATCAATAATATGCTTCAAAGTAGTTCTGTTAATACCATCAAATGCGGGCTGGGTGACTAACGCATTCAACAGCTGTTCTTCACTTTCAACCACTTGAAGCTCCAGTATTGTTTTAGTAAACTGAATTACGAGCAATTTATTTGAATCAGATACCTCTTGTAATTTCTCTTCCTCTACCTTTGGAGTATCTATAATGTTGCTGGGAGATCCTAATTGAACAAATTTTAAGTATAAATTTAACATTTTAGCAGTCTTATCATCTATTGAATTGAAAATTTCTGACAGAATAGGATGATTCCTGTTTAATATGAATTGGGGACCATTATCGATACCAGATTGCTCCCACGTATTTAAACTTCCTTTAAAAGAATTATTATTTGAGGAACCTTGGGTTCTAAAGTAAAAAATATCCTTGGAGATTTGCCGTGCAAGTTTAGAAATTGATTCTAGACGGACCTTGGCATCATCCGGAGGATATACTGCAGATTTTTTTATATCAACCTGCCAAGATGAATCTGATAAATTCGGTATATCAACACGTATTCGGACCAACTGCGACGATGCATCTTTTTGAAACATCCCCAGCCAATCCCCAAAATAAAGCAACCTATTTTCTCTGTATATATAAAACCCCTGCTGATCACGCCATCCTTTGCTTCCTCCTGCTTCTTTATATTCCTGACTATTTAAGTGAGAGGCATGAGGAAGTATATAGTATTTCACTTTAATTTTATTGCCGTTTATTCTAATTACTTGCAATTCGCCCTCTAGAGTGGATGGATGTTTACTTAAAAATGGATCCCAAGGGGTTATAAAGTTATCATTAATAAATATTTGAACTTCTTTATTTTCAAGAATTGAATGAAAAACAAATTCTAAGTGATTATGGACTCTTCTAACTTTGGTATAGAAACTGCTTTCTTGAATAGTCTTGTTAGTCCCATAGCCCATAAATCTATCTAATTTATCAATACAAACAATAGTACCGCTCCGACCTTCAATTTCCCCCATCTTAATTCTTACATCATTAGGAATACTGGTAAAAAGCTGCCATTCATTGCATTCAGATACATGATCTAAATCCCAGCATCGCTCATGATATACTCCATCTTGTTTCGTTAGAACACTTAATCTTTTACCTAGTGAAAAAGAAGCTGTCTTTAACCCCATGCCGAAGCGTCCCAATTCTTTTGGATTTCTTACGTCGCGAGGATCTTTTGAGCCTATATTCATAGCTAGCTGAATCATTTCCTCGTTCATCCCTATCCCGTTATCCAAGATTTTAATAATCCCGTCTTCTTCGCCGTAAGTAAAAGAAAGGTGTACTTCGGAAGCTTTCGCATCAAGGCTATTATCAACTAGATCTGCAATGGCTGTTTTGGCGTTATAACCTAATGATCTTAACGCTTGAATTACTGGAGCTGCAGAAGGCTGTGTTATTATTGTACTCACATTAAAACCCCGTTCTAAAACCTTTTACTAAATTATAACAAATAGTAAGTTGGCTTTGGGAAATTACTTTATAGTTTTTCTAACATAACAAAAAAGCAAATGCCTTAGACATCTGCTCATAAACAAAATAAATTTATTTAAATCCAAGTTCTTTTACCAAAGGTATTTCTGGCTCATCACCTAGTAGCTTTAGTATTGTCTCAGCAACTGCTCTTGCCATTAGAGGCGGTACTGCATTTCCTATTTGTTGATAGCGCTGATCTTTTGTCCCACAAAACTTAAAATCATCTTTAAATGACTGAAGTCTTGCGGCTTCCCTTATACTTAAGGCAACTGCATTTTTAGGATGGTTCCACATAGACTTTCTAACATTTACAACAGTAGGGGAAGGTTCTTCATAGTTCAGACGAAGATAAATAGTATTTTGTGTACGGGTAACATCAGTATACGTACTTTTCAATTCGTCTGAGAGGCTGTGAAAGTTTTTTCCTTCGCCGTCTTTTATAGCTTCAAATCTTTTTCTGCTTAAATCCCTGCTGGCAGTATTTATATGATCATAAATTTTTCTTTCTTCATTATCCTTTTGATAATAAAGCCGAAGAGTATTTTTTTCCTTCTTTTCTTCCTTCATTACCTTATAAGATACCGGCACATAATTTTTAATATCCTGCTGAGGTTCAATTTCTTCTAAGTCATAAATAGCATCTCTAGTGGTAAATTTATCTTTTATCAAGGCTTTTGGAAGTTCGACCTTAATATCCTCTTCTGTTTTTCCTTTAACTCCAAAGATCATGAAACGATTACGATTTTGTGGAACTCCAAAATCAGAAGCTGTTAATACTTTGTGATCTACTTTGTAGCCCATGTGTTTAAAGACACTTTTTAAGTACTTCACTAAGTTATAAGACTTTACATGCGCTTTAACTGTTAAACTTTCTTTGTCATAATCTAAAGGTTTCGACCAAATTATTTTTTCATCTTTTAATTCTTTTATTCGAAGTAAAAAACTATTAAGATCAATTAGTGACCCTACGGTTTCTTTTATTTCACTGCTTGAAATCTCTTTATGTTCTTTTAGTTCCTCAAGTGAGCCTAAAGCGTTATTTATAACCGCATCAAATACACTATAAGATTTATTATTTTTATACTCTGAGATGCTTTGTATTAAAAGGTTTATTTCTTTTTGTTCTTTTGATGTCTTTAAAATTAATTTATCTAGTTTTCGATAGATTCTTTCAATGCTGCGTAACCTCGATAACAACAGTGGATTTATTACTATAGGATCAATGTTTTTATTGCTATTTTCCTCTTTACAAATTTCTTTAATAATTGGATCTAAGTTTTGATGCCTAGTTTGCAATAACTCAAGTTCGTCTGGCTTCCATAAATCTTTTTTAAGCCCTTGCTTGTCTTTAATTTCTTTTAAAAATTTTTCTGAAGTAAATTCAAACTTCTGATTTTCTACGTGTTCTGTGACAAAAAACTTATGTTTTTCAGAACCCATTGTTTTAACATTTTCCATAAGAAAAGCTACAGGATTAATTTCTTTTATAGCTCTGACAAACTCAATAACCAGGAGATTATTCCCAGAAATTAAGTAGTTTTTTTGTCTATTTGCATTTGAGAAACCTTGACAAGGAGGCCCTCCAATAACTACCACTTTATCCTTGGGTGAGATTCTGTCTTTAAGTACGGTATCAAATTTTATCTTTGTTATGTCACTTTTTCCGTTTTCAGCCTTAATGATTATATCTCTATCCTGTTTATGATTATAAATATATGTTTCAGCTGCTGAATCATTAATTTCCACAGCTCCGACTACCTCATATCTTCCAGTTTGTTCAAAGCCGTTGCTAAGACCTCCAGCTCCAGAAAATAAATCTATTAATTTAATTTTGGGCTTTGAACTATCCATGGATTTTCAACTCCTGTTTTAACTTAGTATATACTACAAGAACATTCGTTCTCATTAAATTATAATACATATCGAAAACTTACACCATACCAAGTTAAATTACAATCCTATTTATTCTTTAATTTTTATAAAATCGATTTTAGATACTATTTGATTCATCAGTTTTTCTCTCAAAATATTTCTTAAGTCGATATTCACAGATCTCATTTGTAAAAGAAGACAATTTGTGGTTCTCGGATTTTTTTATCTCTAAATTCAATTCAAAAATATAATCATTAAAAGAAACTATTGATCTGGAACTCCCACTCCACTTACTCATTGGCATCTCAGCCACCAGCTTCGCTACAGCATCCCGATCATAATCCCACATCTTCTTCGTCTTCTTATCCGAGAAATCAGCCTTTTTCCTGTATTCCTTCTCCATAAAATAACTATGAAAAAACGGAGCAACCTCCTCCGGAGTAACCGGCTTATACCAATCCTGCTCTCCCCTGCTCAGCATATATTTCAACAAAACCATCTTATAACTCTTGGCCATACCGGTCCGCTCAACTTCTTCAAGCCACTCCCGGTAACGCCTGTACACTTCACTCTCATGCTCACTCAACTCATTTGCCCAGTATAGGAACCCAGCAAAAGACTTAAATTCTTGCTTGTATTCTCTGGTGTTTACATTTCCTTGCAAATGCATTTCGAGATATGTTGGACGCCTTCCCAATTCCTCTTTTAAAGCAAAATAAGCATCTCGGAGTTTTTCCTTCCTTGGCTGTTTCTTTTTAGCCAGTTCGTCTAACAGATTAATAACGTTAACATCAAGATCAACTTTGCATTGCTCAGGTACGACTGGCTCTGTGGCCTTTTTCTTTTTCTGTTTGCTATCTGCTCTTTCTGTATCAAATAGACTCAGTTTAATATCCGCATTTCGATAGTTTCCGATTAAATCGATGATGGTGCAATGCTGCTTGCCGTCATGCAAACGGAGGCCGCGCCCTACCTGTTGCGTAAAGACAGTCAGAGATTCAGTCGGCCTGACAAAGAGCAGGGTATCCACAGGAGGAATATCGACACCTTCATTAAATAGATCGACGGTAAAGATGACATCAATTTCGCCCTTTTCCAGCTTCTGAATGGCCTCACTCCTGCCAATATCGACAGTCTGTGAATGAAGGCTGATTGTGTGATATCCTTTACTATTAAAATAATCAGACAGGAATTGGGCTTGTTTAATTGAAGAACAGAATCCAATCGTTCTTGTTTGCTTATGCTTTTCCCACGCCTGAATTATATTCTCCGCTGTTTCATCCCTCAGCTGGGCTGCCAGAAGTTCTGCCTGGTCGTATTTTGTGCCGAGCCAGGTAATCTGCGAATAATCGGTATCATCGTAAACCCCATAGTAATGGAACGGCGCCAGCCAGCCGTGTTGGATTGCCTTAATGAAATGCATTTGGAAAGCGACGTTGCCGTCGCAGATGGCATAAACATCTTTTCCATCCATTCGGTCGGGAGTTGCTGTAATTCCCAGAAGGAACTGTGGCTTGAAATGATTAAGAACTCGTTCATACGACTTGGCAGCTGCATGGTGAAATTCATCTACAATGATCAAGTCAAAATGACCAGGCGGAAAGTGTGCTAGATGCTCTTTCATGCTCAATGTATATATGGAAGCGAAAATTGTATCGGCGCTTCCTTCTTTTATTCTTCCGTTATAGATCCCGTATGTCCGATCCGGTATGACCCTGTTAAATGATTTATGTGCCTGGTGCAGGATTTCTTCCCTGTGGGCAATGAAGAGGACACGCTTAAACTTCTTCGCCCAGAACGCAGCCAGATAAGTTTTTCCGAGGCCTGTTGCCATCACGACCATCGCCCGGTTGTAATCTTCTTCTATAGTTGAATATAACGCTTCCAGTGCCTCTTTTTGTGCAGGCCGTGGTTCAATCCTTATATCGTATGTTTCAGGCGGATCTATAACTTGTCCACTGCGCCTGTTTTCTTCTTCAGCAGGAATCATCATTTCGATTTCTTCTTGTTTCGCCCAGGACCTGGCAAGGTGCGGGTGTTTTTGATGATACTGATCATATTGCTTTTCATATGCTTTTACCGTTTCTTCATTTACGGGAATCGTAAGGTCATCATAAAAAACCTTCAAAAACCTGTCTACAGCATCTTCATATGTATCCGGTTCCGCATCCTTTTCCATGACTAAATTCCATTCAACCCCCGTAGTAAGGGCTGAACGTGAAAGATTGGAGGAGCCTACAATAAAGGTGCCTTCCTTTTCATTTTTAAACAAGTATGCCTTTGGATGAAAAGAAATCCCATTGCTCCTCCACAAACGCACTTCAATATTCTCATAATCCGGTAACAATAGTTCTTTCAGCGCCTCGGGCTGCGAAACAAATAAGTAGTCACCGGTGCATATTTTTATATCCGCACCCCGTTTTGCCGCATCCAGTAAATCGGGTTTAAGCAGCTGGACCCCTGATTTCATTACAAACGAGGTCAGGATATAAATGGTGGCAGATTCAGTGATTCCTTTTATGATCTGGTTCTGTATGTTTTCAGTAACCAGTTTGATTTTACTCATCTTCTACCTCGATCAAGAAAATTTTGTCGTTGAAGCCGCCTCTTTTTTCGGCCTTTTGTTTTCGGGCTTCTTCCACTTGTTCTATTGATGACCCATGGGTTTTTGCCAGAGCATGGATCAATTCAAGAACATCGGCAAGTTCTTCGACAGCGTTTTCATTGTTGGTCGTTTCGAAGTATTCCTCCACTTCTTCTGTAAGCTTCCGGCGGAGTGAAGTTATGTATTCTTTATCAGATAAAGTTCTGGTTGAATAATTTTTTCCTGTTTTTTCTATAATCTGAGGAATGAAGTCACGGACAAGCTTGTTATATACTGGCATATGTAATCCTCCCGAAATCCTGATTTCTTAATCTATGTATTTATCCTCATTTTACCATCAGAGTCAAGTTATCCTATATAACAATAATAACAAAACAGGCGCACCATTTACGGTACACCTGAAAAAGCATTAAAACATTCAAATTACAACGAAGAGTTTTCTTCAACATCGTTTAACAATAGCTCTTCCTGATTGTACCCTTTTAAAGAAAACACTTTTATCTGATTGATATCAGCTGACTGGAGGCCCATTTCCCCGACAAATAAAAAGCCTTCTACTTCCATATCAGGATTAGCATTAAGATAACTGCCGTTCCGCCCTTTAACAAACGTCATATAATCCACAAGTTCCCTTAGGCCTGTAATTGCATATTCCTTCCGCTCTGTATCTTTAACTTCCCCGATTATCACCCTGGCAAGCTTACCTATATCTTTCCGATAAACCTCTATAAGAATATCAGGCCTCCCGCTCCAAAACGTTGAAGAATCAAATGCGGAACCAAAATATTGCTTTGCCGCATTCTCAGCCCGATTTATCGAAGCGAGTTTTCTATCTATATAGGGATGTGAATAAGCACTGACCTCTTCTGTACTGATATTAAAAGCTAGTTCCCGTGATCCCTGGGAATCATGATAGATATCATAAATAAAATCATCATTTTCCCAGCTGGCAACAAGGTTGTTTTTCCCGTCAATCAACTGCAGTTCTGCATTGGTTGTATTCTGTTTAATCAGCTGCATGACCCAGTATAATTCAAAGAGCACTTCTTCTTTTTCCGGGAAAATAAACGTTTCGGTCAGCAGATCACGGATGAGTTTCTCGTTAAGCTTTTCTTTCATCAGCTGCCGGTAATCTCTGAGCAGTCTGGCCGCTTCCTGGTACAGCGGATTACGGTGCCTTAATGTTTTTTGAATCATCCTGTCTGTGACTCTAGTGTCTGTTTTGATCCTGGAAAGATAAACATTTTTCCGCAGCAGTTCCTCCAGCAGCGGTTTCAATGTTTTCCATTCCTTAAAGTACTCGTAACGTTCAAGGCGCTCGCTGTCAATTTTCACAAACAGGACGTTATAGATTGTATACAGCAGTTCCTTTAAAACTAGATTTTCAGGAATATCATAGTTTCGGTTCCGTTCATTGCACGAGAAGATCGTTTTATCTTCAGGATTCATCCTGTACCGTTCTTTCAAGGTGTTCGGCCAGTTGATTTGTCCGCGTACTTCCCCGATATATGTTTCATGCACCACCATTGTCGATGTCTTGAACCTTCTGATGAGAGATGGTAAATCATTTACAAACTTTTGTACATCTTTTTTTAAAAGAAAGTGAATGTTCAAAAGCTGCTCCAGCTGTGAAATATTCAAATGGGCTTTTTTAATAAAGGAATTCAATCCAACCTTTCCGGCCTTAAGATAAACGGCCAGCAGGTCGCTGATTTCCTCTATGATCCGTTCACTTTTTTGGCTCATGATTTATTCCCCGATTTGAAAGAAGTCTGCGGCAAACTCTTTAAGTGAATTTTCATTTACTTCCTCCAGCTGTCCCGCTCTTTCCACAAATTCAAGAATATGATGATCCATCAATCCTTCAAACTGTGGCATAACATACATGATAAGTGCTGATGTAAAATCTCCGTCCCCTACAGTGAACTTTGCGATATCTTCGACAATGGCAGGACCGATTTGCCGCTTTGTATTAATCAGCTTCCATACTTCTGCCAGCGTTGCAGTATAGGCGTAATCATTCAGGTTCCAGTGGGTAAGATACGTATGGACAAGAGCCTCATCAATCTTCTTCGGAATGCCGATCGGAATAAATGCAAAACGCCTCATGAAAGCATAGCTCATTTCATATAATGAGGCCTTATCCAGTGTGTTCATGGTGCCGATGAGCCGCCAATCTTCCGGGATAACATACTCATAATCATTGGCTTCCAGTTCATGTTCATCCTGCGGCCGTACTATGATCTGTTTTCCGCTTTCAGACGAAAATGCCAGAGTAATAGGATCACCTGTAAGAGCCGAAAACAGCGATCCAAACGCCTTGTCGATATCTGCCCGATTCATTTCATCAATAATCAGCCATTCATTTTTTGGGAGGTTTGTAGATGTGTCCTTGAAGCATTTTAAAAACAGCCCTGGAGTAAACGACAACGTACCATCCCGGTCCGGACGGTATCCTCCGATTGTTTCGTAGGTGGACCAGTCAGAGGTTGCGGTGGTCATGGTGAATGGGACAGCATAGCTATTGCATATTTCCTTGGCCAGTTTTGACTTTCCTGTTCCCGGCGGTCCCGTAAAAATAATGTTTTTGCCGCTGGCTAAAGCTGTTTTCACTTGTTTTAGGATAAGGTCTCTATCCTGGAAGTGTAAGCTTCCTGAATCCAGCTCCCTTGAAAAATCTACTGGATCGATTGTAATTGGTACTGATTCTGGTGTAATTTCTTTAATCCCATTTGTAAATAAGTCATTTCTTTTTCTCTCTTCAAATACTGCCTGTTCTATCTCAGGGATATTATAAATTCTGTACTGAGACTTCGTTTGACCGGCAAACCGATCTTTAATTTGCTTGAGAGCTGAATTGAAATTATCTTTTATATCTTGTTTCATTGGTTTTAGATCACTGATTGGAACAAGATAACAGTTAATTTTATCTTCATTTTCAGACTGTCTGAAACTGTATTCCACTTCATATGCATCTTTTATCCTTTCTTCAAATAACGGCATCCGTACTAGCAAATCGTTATCTTCACTGTTATAGAACCCCAATAATAGCCAGGAACAATAGTTCAAGTGAATCGAGTAATATTCCTTGCGAAATGTAACAGCAAGACGTGCATCACCCGGTGCATAGACACCTAATGTATCTGCCGCGTTCTTCATAAATTCAAAAGCCCATTCAGCCTCTTCCGATGATTGGAAAATCTCTGAAAATGGATGAGCCATCTCAGTTTGGTAGTCTGGATTTTCATCTTTTACTATCTCGTTATTAAATACTTCTAGATTATTTCCTTGCAAGAATTCTGGGAACACCTCTATACATTTCTCCCTTAACTTACTTGCAGAGAATTCCTCTATACTGCGCAAGTCATCCAAGTTATCCTGGCCTCTCTTTTCATTGTTACTGCCATATACCAGCCCATACCTTATTAAGTTTGCATTAACGCTTAAAAAAAGTTGTGCTGCTTCTTTGTGACTCCCATAGCCTGAAGGGAAAACTGCAATCCAACACTCTGTCGTTCCCAGATTTCGATTCCAGTTGAACCCATTAATTGTTTTGTCTTTGTCAAAGGAAACATGTGAGAACTCATTCATCTCACGGATGTACTGATGAATCTTGGACAACTCATCTATGACCCTCAGCTTGAAAGAATCATAGTAAATTTGAAACAAAATAGAAAAGTTTGACCACGAATGTAATATATTTTTTTCATGCTTACTGCTTACTTCTTGCTTAAACTTCTCTAATTTTTCTGAAGTAAGGCCGTTTCCGGACAGGGCTTCTTGTATGACTTTATACCGTATTTGATTGACTTTATCCCCTTTGCTGTATGCAGCAAGCCTTTCCTGCAGATATTTAGGATCCAGCTTATCAATTGCATTAAGGAACATCTGCTCTTCCTCAGAAAAACTCTTTAGTTTCATTGAATACCGATAAATATATGAAACGGCTATCTCCACTTTAAGATTCTTATATTCTGTAATGGAGTATAAAAAATCCTGGACATCAAGCATGGATGGGTGATCCATTTGCTTTGTTAAATACTCAAAAAGCACAGAACAAAATTCCATATAAAAATTATAGTTTTCAGCGACATAACCCAGCTTTTTATCGATTCCAAATGTCTTTTTTACAGACTGAAAAACCCCTTCTTTATATATTGGATACCGTTTATAATCATAGGCTGCCAACAGATAGCCGAATAATGGTGCACCGAGTTTTAGGTCTTTTTTATATTGTTTGCCGGCATTAACAAAGCTCTCGATTCGGTCTGTAAGCGGCAATGATTCATTATATAAATTTTGAAGAAGGTTTGCTGCTTCGTTTGGCTGATCACTTGCGAATTCCTCTAAATCCGCAAGAGAACCCCAGTGTGTAAAACTTCCTGATTGCGGGTTGCTTCTTTTTAATTTATCTATAATCTCATGAATGGTCATTTCATTAACTTCTATATTTTTGAAGTACTCATTCAGTTCCGATAAAATTTCCCACTTGTATTGTTCATAATATGTATCGGTCCCTTTAAACTTTATGTATTCACTGAAGGCTGTATCCAGGTAATGGTCCAGGTAAAGCTGCTTTTCAATAGCTTGTTTATCCAATTGATTCACCTCGGTTTTCCAGTATTTTTGAAACTTCCCAATGCATGCTATCTTGCATTGGGAAGCATAACTAAGACTGGTAGTTTAGGAGGAAGTTACGTTTATTGGCTCCCCCTTCCAATTCCACTCGCCGTCCCTCTGGCGATCATATTTCCGATAATTTCCCTTCGATACAAGATAGTATAAATCCTTCTGGCCCGATGGATAATGCTTTCTCGAAGTATGGTTCACACAATCCGCAATCAACTGGCAGCGGACTGTGGTCGGGTTGATATCAGGGTAGTCCTTGGCGATTTCCCTATAAACGGCGGCAGGAGTGAACGTTTCATCTCCTTCATCATAAATCGTCAATTTCCGGACCGTATCATACACCAGTTCTTTTACCTTTACCGGCTCGTTCCACCGGCCTGAAGATGATTTCACTGAAGCGGAACTGCCAATTTGTTCGGTGCTGATGATATACTCACCCTGGCCGCTTTTATAAACGGTGTATTCCATGCAGAAAACCTCCATCCCATATTGGTCCCGGAGATGATCCGTTACTTCTCTGACAATCGGCGAGACAGTCTCAGCAATAATGAAAATGCGCTGTTTCCGGTTAAATTGAACATCGGCCTTTTCCTGGGTATCAGGATAGAACACTTCGTTAAACTTGTCCCGAAGTTCAATTGCATTCCTCTGGCCTTTGCCATTCTGGTATAAAAGGAAGATTTCATTCAGCTCTGTTTCCGATAAAGCGGAAGCCCACGTCGAATACTCAAGTGCCTGTGCCACCACATCGCGAGGGGTGCTGCCCTTCTTTAATTCAACAATAACAAGATTCCCTTCAGAATCAATCCCCATTAAATCAGGGTATTTACCGTAATCACCGATTGCCGCCCTCGTCTGCCGCCCGATCCAGAAAATCGTATTTCCCTCATATTCATCCAAAAGTGCATCCGGACTGTTTTCAAGCCAGTTTTCAAAGTCTTTTTCGTAATTGACATTTCCTGCGCTTACTTTCTCCATGATTCCTTCCGATAAGTGTTGGCTTTCAGACAGTTTGTAAAGTGCCATATGGTTTTCCCCTTTCTGTTTCTCTTCCAAAAACTCTCTATTTATAGAATAACAAAGAGACCTGACCATTTTTGGTACAACAAATAAATAATGCCAGCCTTTTTAAATGTGCCAGAACACTTCTACAACAGAAAAAAGCCTCCCATCAATCTGGAAAGCTTATCTAATTCCAATTATTAAATTATAGAAAATCCCTTCCCACTACTCCAACACACGCAAAAACGACCGCAGCCGCTCATTCTCCGTACTCCCAAAAACCTCTTCCGGCGATCCCTCCACCGCAATCTTCCCGTCCTCCATGAAACAGATCCGGTCGGCGACCTCCCTGGCGAATCCCATTTCATGAGTCACACAGACCATTGTCATCCCTTCATTGGCGAGGGCTTTCATGACCTGCAGCACTTCGCCGATCAATTCCGGGTCGAGGGCGGAGGTCGGTTCGTCGAAGAGCATCACTTTCGGCCTCATGGCGAGTGCCCTGGCGATGGCGACGCGCTGCTGCTGGCCGCCGGACAGCATGAGAGGGTACTCGTTCTTTTTATCGAGCAGCCCCACTTTCTCCAGCAGCTGCATTGAGTAATCCTTCACTTCTTCCCGGTCGCGTTTTGCCGTATTGAGCGGCGCCACCATCAGGTTTTCCAGCACCGTCATGTGCGGGAACAGGTTGAACTGCTGGAACACCATGCCGAGGTTCTGGCGGATTTTATTCAGGTCGGATTGTTGGTCATTGATTTTTTCGTCATCAACGAAAATGTCCCCTTCTGTCGTCTTTTCGAGCTGGTTGATGCAGCGGAGCAGGGTGCTTTTGCCGGATCCGCTGGCGCCGATGATGACGACGACTTCACCTTTGTGCACATCGATGGACACATCTTTCAGCACTTCGAGGTCACCGAATGATTTGCGCAGGTTGCGGATGCGGATCAGAGGCTTGTTGTCTTCACTCATATCGCGCTCCTCCTTTCACCGACAGCAAGTTTCTGTTCCATCAGGCCGACCAGTTTGGACAGCGTGTAGGTCATCACGAAGTAAATGATCGATGTGACGACGAAGAACTCGAGAAAAGCGAAGTTCACACTGGCGAACCGGGTCGTGCTGTGCATCAGCTCATTGGCGGTGATGACAGATGCGAGCGATGAATTTTTCAGGGTGATGATGAACTGGTTTCCGAGTGGCGGCAGGCTGATCCGCAGGGCCTGCGGCAGGATGACTTTTTTCATCGAAGCGGCGTAGCTCATCCCGAGGGAACGGGCCGCTTCCATCTGCCCGAACGGAATTGCTTCGATGCTGCCCCGGAAGATTTCTGACATATAAGAGCCTGCATAGACCCCAAGGCCGATAACCGAAGCGGAAAAGGCGTCGAGCTGGATTCCAATCTGCGGCAGTGCAAAGTAGACAAGGTATAACTGCACAAGCAGAGGGATGCCTCTGATAATCGAAATGTATGTATCTGAAAGTTTCTGAAGGACTTTGAATCTGGAGATTTTCATCATGGCGGAAAGCAGGCCGACAAGGATTGAAACCAGAATGGCAAGCGCAGAGATTTCAATCGTCAGCAGAGAAGCTTTCAGCAAAAACGGTATATATTCGACAACAAGGCTAAAGTCTACACTCATCGTTTCCCTCCCAAATCATTGGTAAGATTAGGCCGGCAGCAGCCTGAAAGTGCCGCCGGCCGCTGCCTTACCTGATATCCATATCAAACCATTTTTCGCTTATTTTCGTGTATGTTCCATCCTGTCTCATTTCTTCCATGATCGTTTCGATTTCTTTTTTCAGTTCCGGGTTGTCCTTGCGGATGGCGATGCCGCATGGATCCTCGAACAGCTTCTCGCCGACGATCTTGAACGGATAGCCTTTTTCCTTGATGCCGTTTGCTGCCAGCAATTGATCCGAGATGACGGCATCAATGCGGCCGTTGATCATATCGTTGAAGCCGTCGACACTGGAGCTGTATGTTTTCACATTCGCGCCAAGCTTGACCGCTTCTTCTTCATACGTCGTTCCGAGTCCCACCCCGACATTGGCGCCTTCGAGGTCTTCTTTTCCTTTGATCTTGGAATCTTCCGGTACGATGATGGCGGCACCGGATGTATAGTATTGGACGAAGTCAGCCTTTTGCTGCCGTTCCTCCGTGATTGACATGCTTCCGAGGATGATGTCGTACTTTTCCGTCAGCAGGCCGGTGATGATGGCATCCCATTCGGTTGATACCGGCTTCGCCTCGACGCCCATCCGTTTGGCGATTTCTTTGGCAATATCGACGTCAAAGCCGTCGAGTTCATTGTTTTTGTTCACGAAGTTGAACGGCGGGTATTTGCCGCCCATCGCCATTGTCAGGGTCCCTCTTTCCTTGATTTCATCGACAAGCGATGAACCGGAGTCTTTCTCGCCGGCGACTTTCTTCTCGGCATCCGCCTCCTCTGACCCGCTGGACTGGCTCGAACATGCGACGATGCCGATCAGCATCGCCAGCATTAAAATGGACATCACTATTTTTTTCATCGTATCCCTTCCCCTCCTGAATTCTGTAAGTTAAGTATAAAATTTTCTGACAACTCCGAATATAAACATACCTCTAAAAAACATCGGACAATTTTATACATATGGATAAAAGCCTATTTGCCTTTCTGCAAGTAATGGTGCAGGTCATCCCCTCTTATCCCGGCGATCCCCATGTCGGTAAGCGTGCGGCCGTGTTTGAAGTAATCGACACCCATCAAAGCGGATGACAAATGGATGAATGATGTCATGAGCGGCACCTCGACCCCTTCCTGCCTGGCAATGTCATGCCATGGCACCAGCCCGTACGGCACATCCTCGGTAAAATAACGATGCCTTAAGCTGTCGGGTCCCTTCGCTGTCAGATGCGGGCTTGTTTTGATCATGTCATTCCAGCTTGAGTTGGTCGTGACATACCCGGTGTTCATGACCCGTTCGAGGTAAGACGGCACATCGATTCCAGCTGCCTCGCCCACCGCCATCCTCTCATCGTCAAGCAGGGCAAGGACTTTTGCGACGGAAGGGGTGACGCCTTCCTGGAAATGATAATAATCGCCCTCTGCCTTTTCAATCCGCCCTGCATTCAATATGGCCGGCGGAACATTCAAGACCGGATTGCCATTGTTGAACCCGGTGACAAGGGCATTGTCAACGAGCACCGCATTCGGGTACAAACGCCTGAACCGCTCGCCGGCAACTTCGTTATGGACCGCCGGGAAGGCAGACAGCAAAATCTGTTTTGCATACAGCTTGACATGCACCGCCGGCTGCCCGTTGATTTTCCGGGATGCATATGGCGTCGTGTTCGTTTCGGCGAGATAATGACCGCTCGCCGCATTCCTTTCCTTGAAGATTTTGGCGAAGACCAGGCTTCCGCCGGTATAGCCGGGAACGAGGACAATCAACTGGTTCTCTTTGACAAGGGGGGCCATCTGTTCGGCAATCTCCCGGTGAGACCCTGCGTGGGTCATGATGAGAACGACGTCAGCATCAGCCATCGCATTTTTGAAATCAACCATAATTTCCGGGGCTTCGACAATGCCCGAAATCTCGCCGGTCAGTTTCAGCCTTCCGGACTCGATTAATGGGAAAAGGTTGCGCTGAAAGGCTTTCAATTCATACATCATGACGTGAAAGCCTTTCATGACCAGATCTCCCGCCGCTGCATATCCGCCATGGCCGGCTCCTATAATGAGGACTTTTTCCACGAATTCACCCCTTCCATACTTTTCCGTGTTAAGGGACAAAAGTACTGTTTCTTATTGTGCATATGTATAAAAGCCTCCAGTTAAGATATCATAATATTTAGAATTTTATTGGTAAGGAGACATCTTATGACCATCACGCTTAACGAAATGCTTACACTTGATATTTTTAAAGATGCGGCTTTCGTCTCCGGCAAGCGCGGCCGGAACAACATCATCCGCTGGGTCACCATTCTCGAAATGCTGGAAGATATCAATCAGCTGGATGAAGGAGAAATGGTCATGACGACCGCTTTTGATTTATTTTCCGGCGACGGCGTTGAGAAAAGTCTCATCGGGCAGCTGCATAACCGGAAAATAGCGGGGATCATTATCCAGACCGGCTACTACCTTGAGTCCGTTCCGGAAGAAATGGTGCGCGAGAGTGAGCGTCTCGGTTTCCCAATTATTGAAATCTCAAAATCTGTCACGTTCTCTGATATCACAAAGATTGTCCATAAACATATCCTGAACAGGCAGTTTGAAGAAATTCAGTTTTCGGAATCGACCTATCGGAAACTGACGAACATCGCCATTAACAATGAAGGCCTGCTTCCGATTGCCGAGAGCGTCAGTGACATGTTCAGCGGCCATATCTCCATCTTCGACTCGAACATGAACATGTTATGCCATGCGAAATCTGCGAACTCCTCATCCGATCTTGCGAAGTCATTTTATGAGGATGTCCTTTTTCATTACCAGGAACAGGAGCGCACCGCTTTCATCGATAACAAGCTGGCATTTGAAAAAGACGGCTTTCATGTGCTGACCGCCCCGGTGAAATCCCAGAATAATACGTTCGGCTACATAATAGGCGTGAAATCCAGCCCCTTCTATCCGCTTGAGGAGATCGCCGTTCAGCATGCCTCCACGATATGCGCGCTTGAATTCATCAAGCTGTCGAGCCTCGAAGAGAAGGACAACCAATTGAAATCCGATTTCCTGGAGCTGCTCCTGACCGGAAACTACACCGATGAACTGACCATCCACTCAAAAGGCGAAGCGCTCGGCTATAAAATCGATTCGCACGATACGTGTGTGGCCGTCATGAAGATTGATGATTTCGATGAGATTCCGGCCGCTGACAACCAGCCGGTCTTGCGAAAACTGCAGCAGACATTGATCAAAAGGCTTCAGAACCATGCACTCGATGCTCTCCTGAAAAGGCTGAACGGGCAGTTTGTCCTGCTGATAACCAATTACTCGACAACACGGGTTTCCATCACAGATGTGCTGAACGAAATTTCGCAGCATGTCAGGGACAGCCACAATCTCTCAGTTTCAATCGGCATCGGAAACTACTACAACAATTTCAATGACTACCGGTACTCCTTCACAGAAGCCCAGGAAGCATTATTCATCATCGAATCCGTCTGGAAAAAGAACCGGTGCCTCCACTACAAAGATCTCGGTTTGTACAAGCTGTTGCTGCCCCTTTTGCAAAATGAAAGCCTGATCACCGAGTATCACGATAAAGTCCTTGGCGATCTTTCCGATGATCCCGAATTGCTCGATACGCTCCGCATTTATCTCGAAGATATGAAAATAAACGATGCTGCTGAAAAACTGTACATCCACCGCCACACGTTAAAATACCGAATCAAAAAGATCGAAAAGGTGACAAAACGGAAGATTACCAATTTCAAAGAACGGATCGAGCTGGAGCTTGCCCTGATCATCCACAACATGCTGAAGCATTAGGCCTGGGATTAGCCCTGAACGGCAAGGTCACCCTCAAATTGCCCGATGGTCGATCGTGCCAGGGCGCGTTCCTGCCTGTCTTCCGAATCGATGTCGAGGCTGTACCCCTTTTGAAGCAGAATCGATAAAAATGGAAGGATTTTTTCCCCGTAAATGAACATGCATTCTTTCGGCATCACTCCCGGCCAGGCGTTGCAGCTGACGGTCGCCCTTCTGTTTGCTGTATGGACAGTTGCCGGAATTCCTTTCTCCCATTCCGGATCGTCCTTCGGGAAATAGATGTTATCCAGCGTTCCGTGCGGGATGCCTTCAATCGCTTTCACCTGCGTGCCGCCTGCTCTCTCTTCATACGGGTCGGCTGTCAAATCGAGGATGATGGCATCTTCAGGCAAATAGGCGAGCCACTTGTTCGGAATGATCGGTTTGGTGGCATCCGGCCGGCGCGTCGCATCCACCAGCAAATCTGTTTTTTCGAAAATATCCCTGATGGATACTTCGTAGCCCGTGATCTCCTTTTCCAAGAACTCAATGCTGATCCCTTTATAGCCGTCGTTTTCAAACTCCCTTTCGCTATATTGCTGCAACGCGGAGCGCCCGGCCTGGATGCCGAGATTGCCCATGCCGATAATGGCGACTTTCAGCGGTTTATTGATCTGACCATCATGCTGGGCTTTTTGTTTCAGGAGCTTGAAGGCCGACACAATCCCTCCAAGTGCTGTCACCTCATACGTGACCATCATCCGCTGGTTTTGATCGTCAACAATGGCATCGAGTGAAAAGGCGTTAATGTCTTTCTCCTTCAATTTCGCTAACAACTTTGGCCTCGTTTCATAATGAAGCATCGACAGCAGCCCGCTGTGCGGCTTCATTTTTTCCAGCGATTCGAACTCGGGCACACGGATGACGGCAATCAGTTCCTGTGCAAACACAGTGTCCCGGTCGGCAAAACGGAGATACTTGTTCTTCTCCAGGTAATCTTTTTCCTGATAGCCGAGCTTCGCCCCATAACCTTTTTCGAGATACACTTCGGTCTGGAACTGTTCCAGCTTCCCAAAGAACTCCGGTAAGAAGTCCCGTTTTTCGCTCTGTTCTTTATCCATTTTCGGAAACCCAATACACTTTATCTTTGCCGTGGTCGAAATAGCGGTTACCTCCTCTTCTTGATTCAATCCTGGGTTTCATTATAGTGGCAATGAAATGACAATGTTATTTCCAATTCACATAAAAAATTCTGATTTTTTTGTACAAATTGATAAATGGGCGAAAAGAAGCTGCATATCCGGCACAATTCTTCTTCGCAATTTGTGACTTGAACAGCACCCTTGTTTGTTTTTTCTCTCCACATGGAAACGGCTTCCTGATTACATAACCAGATAGAGGGTAAATAACTTATTACACTAAATTGATTGGAGGTCCTCGGCGTGTTTACGACGATTACGCTTAAGCTTGTGATCGGCCTTATTGTACTTCTGGTCATCACACGCTTATTAGGAAAAAAGGAAATGTCCCAGGTTACACCTTTTGATTTCGTTTATGCACTTATTCTTGGCGGTATTATTGAAGAGGGCATATATGATACGAAGACGAAAATCTATCATGTTTTATATGCTGCCGTTTTATGGGCTGCTTTGATTTACACTGTAGAAAAGCTGACGCAGAAGTATGAAAAGCTGCGCCCCGTCCTGAAAGGAAAAACAACCATACTAGTCAATGATGGTGAAGTGGATATTGAGGAGCTGAAGAAGGCCAAGCTTGAAATGGCGCAGCTGCGGACGATGCTGCGGATGCAGGGGATATTTTCGTTGAGTGAAGTGAAGTATGCATTCCTGGAAGTAAGCGGGCAGCTGAGTGTAATGAAATATTCGCAGGATCAGCCGGTTACGGCAAGTTCTTTGGATATTGAGGCTTCCGATACTGATCCTTCTATACTGCTCATTGATGAAGGTGTGATTCACCAAAAAAATCTCGATCAAATCGATAAGAATGAAAACTGGCTGAAAAAACACCTCAGTGAAAAGGGCATCAAAAAGGTCAAAGATGTCTTTTATGCGGAATGGGATAAGCAGAGAGGCTTTCATATAACAACGTATGACGGGGAGAAGCATACCACCTGATGTTCAGCAACGATGAGATTCATAGCCTGAAAAATGCGTTATAATTAGATTGGTAATTTTATATTTGTGCACGGGGAGCTGGAATCGGCCGGTTGAGAGAATATCCCGCAAAGATATTGACCCGCTGACCTGATCCGGATAATGCCGGCGCAGGGAGTGAAAGCTTGTAAAGATTACGGGCACCCCCTGTTTTGGCAGGGGGTGTTTTTCAGTTTTGATGAAAGGAAGTAGAGAAATGTTCGACACACAGACGGTTGACTTGATCCGCGGGCATTCCCGCTGGATGGAAAAGAATGGTGAGCTGCATCCAGAAGTGCTTGAGGTCATCTATGATCGGGGCCTTTTCAAATTATTTCTTCCCGCTGAGTTGAACGGCAGGATGATGCCGTTTCCGATGGCACTTAAGCTGTTTGAAGAAGCAGCCTGGATTGACGGCAGCTTTGGCTGGCTTGTCCAGATCGGCTCGGGGGCCGGGTTTTTCGCGACGACGATTTCCCCTGAGGTGGCACCTGGCGTTTTTTCCAGCCGGAAAGTTTACATTGCCGGCAGCGACCGGCCGAACGGGATTGCCAGGAAAGTGGATGCAGGCTGGCGCGTTACCGGGAGCTGGCCGTTTTGCAGCGGATCGCTGAATGCGACAACGTTCACGGCGAATTGCCGGATTGAAGGGGACGGAGTTGAGGATGGTGCCGTCCGGGCGTTCATCTTTAAGCCCGGCCAGGTGGAAATCGAAAAAAATTGGAATGCATTCGGTCTGAAAGCGACGAACAGCCATACGATCCATGTGAAAGATGCGTTCGTGCCGGAAGAGAAAACGTTCGATGTGTCCAGGCCGCACTTCCATTATGACAACCCGGTCTACCACTATCCGTTTGTGCCGTTTGCCGAAGCGAATATTGCCGCCACCACAATCGGGATAGCCAGGCATTTTTTCGAAGAGGCACAGGCCCAGGCGGAACGGAGGTTCAAGTTGGATGAGGGCCGCTATTCGTATGTAACAGGTAAGATTAAGGAGTTGGCGGCACCATTCGATGCCACGGCGGCAGCCTTCCATCTTGCTGTTGAGACATCCTGGCAAAGCCATCTTGACGGAAACGGGCTGTCGGATGAAGAACTGATTGACATCAGCGTGCTCAGCAAAGAAACTGCACGGCTTGGAGTTGAAGGCGTGCAGGCCCTTTTCAGGTATATGGGGATTGACGCTGTTTTTGAGGATAATGAGCTGAACCGGATTTACCGGGATTTGCTTACGGCTGCTCAGCATAAGTTGTTGGTATATTATGGGGCATAAAGGGTGCCTGACCCCCGGTGCTTTAAAGCACCGGGGGTCAGGCACCAATTTAGTCATTCACTTCAACTGATCAATAACCAAACCCGCATGCACCAACAATAATCAACAAGATAAACAACACGACGATTAACGCAAATGGGTTTCCTCTCCTGACCGGAGGACAATATCTATAGCCCGGAGAAACACAACTTGGCATCGGAGCAACATTGGCGCCCATCACCGGAGCTGCATTTATGTTTTCTCCCATATAAGGCATCGCATGCATGTTTTCTCCCATATAAGGCATTGCATTCATATTTTCTCCCATATAAGGCATCGCATTCATATTAGGTTCCACTCTTCCATCCATCCCTTCCATTAGTTATTTGTCACTATATAGTACTCACCCAATAGAAAGTTGAGCCCGTCAACCTTATAAATGGGTTGATGTCACGGACTGGTCCTTTTTGTTATCTGGTCATCTTTTTCATAAAGTAATGCAAATATTGAATATACGCTATCGAGGTTTTATTATGGTGGATCACCGGGGCTGGCATTCGCGGAGCTGTACGGCCGGTTTGCGACGTTGAAAGTTCAGCTAGACGGTTAAAAGACGGCCTTGTGACCAAATTCGTCAAATAAGCGGATTGATCACTGGCCTGATCCCGATGTTTGTTCAGTATTTGCACCATTTTTTGACCATCGATTATGCCAAACCCATGTCCGTAAAACTTGCCGCCTGTCAAAACGACAGCATTCTCCCCTCTATACCAGGGCGTCCCGCGGTTAAATTTCGGATTTTTAAAATACACAACATCACCAGGCACATAATGACTTGCATAAAAGGTGTATAAACCAAGATCTGAGTCGGTATTCCAGCTATATAAATAAAGGTCCTGGAACCAGAGATCAAATGTACGTCTGCCAATACTCTTTATGGCGGCATGATACAAAATGATGACACAGGCTGTCGCACATTCAAAACCATACAAGGAACTGTTCGCATATACATCCATTATTGCATCAGACGGACTGATACCAGGCTTTAAAAGGAATCCTCCCTGCGGCGTTCGATTCCAGAATTCAGGATTGCAGCGGGAACCTTTAAAGGTCGTGAATTCAATCTTCCGTTCACTCATTTCCTCTGCGCTCTGGATGATGTTCTTCCTGACGTTGATTTCAAACATTAGTTCACTTTTTGTGCGATACGAAAAAAGGACAGGAACGTCAATCATTTGCTGCATGATCTTGTTTTCAGCACTTCCTGCTTCCGGCGATTCCGTTTGCTGTAAAGGCATTCCTGCTACTTGTATCATGTCATTCCCCTTTCCGGACGTGCATTTTGTTCTTGTTATTTATCCTATTCGGGAATGGGATTATAAATGTAGCTGAAAAGGTGCCTGACCCCCGACGCTTTAGCGCGGCAGGGGTCAGGCACCTTTCTGCAAAATTAATTTGAACTATCTGCCAATTAGCGTTACAATTAAAGACGTGATATACCCCTTAGGGTTATTAACCTACTCACTAAAGAGGTGTTGGCATGAGAATCGCTGTAGCTGTAACACCTGACGGAATGGTGAATTCCCATTTCGGACGGACCGCAACAATGGCACTTGTTGATGTGGAGAATGGAGAGGTTGCCAGCTGGAAGGAGATTGATGCACCGTTTGCTGCGATGCACGGTGAACATGGTCATCATGAAGGCGGCCATCATCATCCCGAGAGTCATCAGGACACGATCAAGGATTTTCTGCTGGAACAAGATGTGGATGTCGTTTTTGTCCATCATGCAGGCAGAGGCTTGTATAAGGTGATGAACGAGACCGACATGCAGGTTATGACCGGAGCTCAGGGCTCCGCACGGGAAGCGGTCGCGCGGCTGCTGCAGGATGAACCGTTTAATTGCTGAACCTTCGGGGAAAACTCAAAGGGTACATACTTTTAAAAAGGAGATGAGTACTGTGGCAAAGATTGCTGAGGAAGACAAGCAGACGATCAGAGATATGTTCAGCCAGATGAACGGCACTGCGCATATCCGTTTTTTCAGCACGAAAGACAACTGTGAAATGTGCGGCGAAACAAAAGAGATTCTGGAAGAATTGACTTCACTGTCCGAACAGATCGACATCCAGTATCTGGATAAGGATGACAACGCGGATGAAGTCAGCCGCCTTGGTGTCGACAAGTATCCCGCGATTGTATTCGTGAAGGAGGATGGCACTGATACTGGCGTGCGTTTCTACGGCATTCCATCAGGCTATGAGTTCACGACATTAATCGAAGACATCATCGATATCGCCAATGACAAAATCGGATTGGAGCCGGCAACGATCGAGGCGCTTAAGGCGATCGACCAGGATGTTACCCTTTCCGTATTCGTAACACCCACCTGACCTCATTGTCCCCGCGCAGTTCGCGTGGCTCACCACATGGCAATGGTCAACCCTCGTATCCGCGGCGAAATGATTGAGGCAATGGAATTCCAGGAGTTGTCTCAAAAGCATAACGTCATGGGCGTACCGAAAACCGTCATTAACGATGGGAAAGCTGAACAGGAAGGTGCTGCACCTGAGCAGTTGATCCTTGGCAAGATCCAGGAAATTCTCCAGTAATCGAATGAAACCGAACAGGAAGGCCTATGGGAAATAGGTCTCCTGTTCGGTTTTTTATTTTGGCGCTGTTAAACGCTAGTGCTGATTTCCGTTGCAGGCACCAGATAAACTTCAATGAATATAGCAGGCACAGTATCAGTATCCCCCTGGCAGGTTACGGCCTGTACCCATATGTAAAATTAAACAGAAACAGGAAAATAAGCACCAGAAAGCCAACCGGCAACACACCTGCCGTAATCAAGCCTTTCTTCATCTTCCCTTCCGCCTTCCCAAACCATTTATAAAATAAGAAGATAAGAACAGCCACGAGCGGAATAAAGTAAAAATTGGAAATTGTAGTTACCCATTCTGTATTGGCATCCCAGTAGCGATCAGGGACAGGAGTTTCATCATATTTCTGATCAATACGATATCTCTGGATAATGAAAACCGTGCTAAGAACAAAATAATAGCAAAGGAAAATCAGCTTATAACGTCCTCCCATGCTTTTCGGGATGCTAATGACTGCAACGGTCAGAAGCAATAGGATGCCGAAGCCTAAATATTGTGCAAAATACTCCATCCAACCCCTCCATTTATAGCCTATGTACGATCAAGCGGACGCTTCACTATTCTATGTTTTCATCATTAGACTCGTGAAAATCGCGTAATCCCAGACAAAATCATCATACAATAAATATGAAAATCAATAAGCTGATTGTAAATAGAATAAAGGCAAGTTGAATAATAAGGTACATGACGAATTCAAAGGTTGACAGTTTCCTTTGTTTCCTGGTTTTATCCAAATGCCGAAAATAAAAAGAGGAACTAATCACTAAAATTATTATGGAAATAGCCTGTAACGCTTCTGCAAATGCGACCAACCGATGCACCCCTTACAAGTAAATTCTACATAGCAAACGGTCAAAAAACCCAATGAATCCAAAAATCATTGAAACCAATCGAATACCCAAACAATCAGATACATTGGAATCGCCACAATAACCATCCCTGCCAGCAAATAACCAATTGACCTTATGACAAACTTAGCAATATCATATATAGCACCCGCTAAGTCATCTACAAATTTCAACATGAATCACCCCTGAACGTTAACCTATCACATTAATTTTAACATTATTTCCCTTGGAGAAAACCTGAATTTGCTAAATTGGTGCCTGACCCCCGGCGCTTTAAAGCGCCGGGGGTCAGGCACCTTCAACGCCATACACCCACACCAAAACAAAAACAGCCTCCCCCCACTACACACGGGAGAAGGCTGCCGCCATCACCTGAACAAATCCAGCAAACGGTCCCAGAAGCTTTTTTCCTCATCTTCTTTCGGAGCGTTCTTTTCCTGTTCAGCTTTCTTGATGCTTTCCGTTTTAATGACAAATTGGACGGATTCCACTTTTTTATTTTCTGGTGACACAAACGATACCGGCTCGAAGTCCGATTTATCGTACTCGTTCATCATCTTATCGATTTCCTGCTGCATCTGTTCCGGCAGGTCGCTGGTGGATGAGGCGAGCTTGGATGTGCCGTCATGTAGCTCGGATGCTCCATTTTCGAGCTTGCCGCTTCCGTCTTTCAGGCCGCTGATGCCGTTATGGAGATCCGTGTAGGATCCAGCCAATTGCGCGACTCCGCCGGTGTATTCCTTCAGGCCGGTATGGAAATCGCCATAATTGGCGGACAGCGCCTGCAGGCCTTTCTCCAGTTGTTTCATCGATTCGGCCAAATCCATGTTTTCCAGGCTGCTGCCGAGGTTATCGGCCATTTCGGTAAGGCCGGCGCTCATTTCATTCAGTGAGCCTGTCGTCTGATCCAGTGCCGGGCCGACGGCAGCGAATCCCTCTTTCACCTGGTCATATGTCCCTTTTGCGGTAAGGGCTGCTTCATAGGTTTTTGTCAGTTTGTCAATGACTTCAGGGTCGGCGCCGCTTTGATACAGAGCTTTGATTTGTTCCTCAGAAATTTGATAAGCAGGAATTCCTGCCATCGCCTGATCCAGTGCATGATAAGCCTGGCTGTATTGCGTATTCAGGTTAGAAAGGCCTTTTTCCGTTTCGTCCAATCCGGCAGCGATCTGGCGCAGGCCGTCTTCAAGCTTTTTCAGTTCGTCGAGGTTCATGTCACCGGAACCGGCTCCGACAGACTGGCTCATTTGTTCAAGCGCAGTCTTTATCGAAGACGAGCCCTCCATCAGTTCGGACGAGCCGTTTTCCAAGTCCGTGATGCCGTTTTTATATTGCTGAGACCCCTTCTCCAGGCTGGCCGCCCCGTCATGCAGTTTGGCGATGCCCTTTTGGAGTTCGCCGACGCCTTTATTGATTTCACCTGTGGCGTCCGCCAGCGAATTCATATCCTTTTTCATCGCACCGGCGTCAGGTGCGTCAATCGACATCGACGACGGAACTGCCGCGATTTCGATGCCCTCCATTTCCAGATCGGAGACAATCGCTTCAACCGTAAAGCTTTCTTCCTTTTCCGGCATGACGGTGAAGGTCACTTGCCTGTTCTTCCCGGCATTGGCGACCGTGCCATCCGGCGCTTCCACGTTTTTATAAATTGCCGAGTCCAGCGTCAGGGTGATTTGCAGCAGATAGTTATTGAAAAAAGCCGGATCCGCTTTTTGGTTTGCGGCCGTGTCGATTTGGATCTTCAGCTGCCCGTCTTTTCCCAGTAATTCCTCAGCAGGCATTGTCTTTCCATCCAACTGATAGGAAATGTCGATGTCCCACGGCAGCGGCTTGCCTTCAAGATCACCCTGATAATAAAACTGGTCTTGGTCAGCTGTAAATTCGACTTTTTTTCCCTGTTTTTCGATTTCGGACAAGTCGGTCAGGTTTTTGATATCTGTATAAGGCCCGTAGTCCGTGATTGTTCCGGGCTCTGCGATCGTGAAGTTATTGACGACATACATTTCTTTCTGCTTTCCAGCTGCATTCAGGGTCGCATAGACGACTTCGTGTTTCGCCGAGTAGGTCCCTTCGCCTTCAGCCTTCTGTTTTTCAGAAGTAGAGTCATTTGTCTCGGCAGATGTGAGAAATGGCGGCAGGACAAGAAGAAATGCCAGGAGTATTACAGTTATGCGTTTTGGTCTCATCATCATTTCCCCTTATAAAAGTTTGCTTTCAAGGTCGTTTTTTCAATGACCCGGTCGAGTATGACCAGCATGGCCGGCAGGACGAACACAACCATCAGAAACGCCAGCAACGCGCCCCGGCCCAGCAATAAACCGACGGACGACACAATCGGGTTCGATGAAGTGAGTGCCAAAATGAACCCGACAGATGACAAGATCGATGCGGAAATGAACACCGCAAATATCTTTTCATCGATCGTCTGCTTGATCGCTTTCAGCGCCGGCATGTCCTGGCGGAATTTCGTATATGCTTCAGTAAATAAAATGGCATAGTCAACGGTTGCGGCCAGCTGGATTGTGCTGATCAGCAGGTAGCCGATATATACGAGCTGCGAATCCATGAAATACGGCACTGACAGATTGATCCAGACGGCCGTTTGGATCGTCAGCAGCAGCACTACCGGTATTGTGATCGACCGGAATGTGGCAATCAGGACGAATGCGATCGTAATGACCGTCAGCCAGTTGACGAGTGTATTGTCTTTTTGGACGGTGTTTTTTATGTCATACAGCGTCACACTCTCGCCGAGCAGGTGCGTTTCGTCATAGTATGACTTTGCTGTTTCATGGACCTGCTCAATTAATGAAAAAGCCGTGTCCCCTTCCGTATCGGTTTCCGTGTAAAGGGTGATCCGGGCGTACTCATCTGAATAAAACTGTTCAGTCAGCGATTGATCGAGAAAGCCGGAAGGAATCGCCGGACTCACCATATTCACATAGGAAATGACACTGGATACGTACGGCAGGTTCTCAAGGTCCTCGACAAGTTTTTCTTCTTTGGCGACATCGCCTTTCGGCACCAACAGCACCATCGGGACGCTTTTGCCGAACTCTTCCTGAATCGCGGCCTGGTCTTTCCCTGCCCTTGTATTTTCCGGCTGCGTGCCGACACCGTACTGGAATTCCGTCTGGCTCTGTCCCAGGAAGGCCGGAACGATGAGGACGAACAGCAGGATCAGGCTCGGAATCCTGAATTTGATGACACGCTTGCCGATATTCTTGAAGTCCGGCACAAATTTACGGTGTGCTGTTTTGTCAATCCAGTGATAAAACATGAGCGTAAGGGCTGGCAGGAATACCATCACACTGATGAAGCTCAAGATGATCCCTTTGAGCAGGTTCAGGCCCAAATCGGCACCGATTTCAAATTCCATGAACGTCAGAGCCGTGAACCCGAAGAATGTTGTCGACGCACTTGCAATGATTGCCGGAAACGACCGCTTCATTGCAAGCTGCATGGCTTCCACCGGATCTTGCGTCTGCCTGCGGAAATCTGAGAAACTATGGAGCAGGAATATCGCATAGTCGAGTGACACCGCCAGCTGCAAAATCGGTGCCACCGACTGGGTGATAAAAGACACTTCGCCGAGGAATACGTTCGTCCCCAGATTGATCAGGATGGAAACCCCGATCGCTGTCAAAAAGAAGACCGGCTCCATCCAGGAGTTCGTCGATAACACCAGAATAAGGATGATGATCGGAACGAGCAGCATGGCGGCGTTCATCGATTCTTTTCCGGTCATTTTTTGGGAAACGGCGGTATTCACCGCTTCACCTGATATCGCATCATCATTGCCGATTAATGCATAGATTTCATCGGTGGCTGCAACTTCCTCGCCATCCTCGATCGTCACCGAATAGAGCGCGGTTTTATCCTTATAATACGATTCCACCGTATCGTCATTTGCCATGCCGATCGGCACTTTTAGGTCAATGACATCATCGAGCCAGACGACATCACTGACGCCTTCGACCGCTTCCAGTTTTTCTTTATACGCCCGGGCTTCGGTTACCGAAACATCATGCACCATCACGCGCGCATTCGGGACTGGATCGTCGAATTCGCGTTCCATCAGTTCCATCGCATTGATTGACGGCGCGTCTTCGGGCAAATAATCGACCATATTGTAATTGACGGGAACGGTGAATTGCACTACCGCTCCGACAAGAGCAGTCACCATAAATAAGATGACAATGAGTTTTTTATGTTGAATGATCCGTGTTGTTATATCCAATAATGCTTCATCCTCTCTTGCATATCCACTCCATACAAACTATTATTATATGGACACCGTGTTGGATTTTCAACAAACAGTTTTTTTAATATCGTCAGTAATCCAACACATTGTCCGGCTGTGTCGGATTGTCACAAAATCGTCACATTTGGAGGGTTTACAGATGAGTGAGAAGCTGGACCGCCGCAAAAAATATACACGGAAAGTGCTGAAGGAAAGCCTGATCACATTATTGGCCGATAAGCCGATTTCAGCGGTCACCGTCAAAGAAGTATGCGAAAAAGCCGATATCAACCGCTCAACCTTTTACACCCATTATTCGGACCAGTACGATTTACTTGAAAAGATTGAAGAGGAAATCACAGAAGACATGGCCAACTACCTGAATCGGTACAGCTACATGATCGAAGAGGAATCGATCCAGCTGACCCAGAAAATCCTCGAATACATAACTGACAACAAAATTGTCTTCAGGACGCTGTTGAACCGGAACGCCTCCCCCACCTTTGAAAAGCATATGATGAAGCTGACCCGGCAATTCATGATGAACAACTGGAGGGCGGGCAGCCATGTGAAGGAAGGAGATTCAAAGTACTTAAGTACGTTTGTGATAAGCGGGGCGATTCATGTCATAAAAGACTGGATTGAAAACGATATGGACAAGCTCCCGGAAGAAATGGCGCTGATGATCAATAACTTTATTAACTATGGGTTTTCTTATTTGGAATGATATTGAAACTCCTCGTTCTGGCACACAAAATATTATGCTGTTTTCTGAGCCATCAGGAGTTCTTATTTAAAACTGTCCTTACATTTAATTGTTGGTAAAAAGTGTGCTGCTTTAAAACGGATTCTTGGCACCACCAGGATATTCATCTTTATCAAAGAAAAAAAAGAGCACAATACAATTTCTGTACTGTGCTCTTTTTTGCAAAGCAGCTTATAGCTTTTTTGAAGAAGGCTATGTTTCTGCATCATATTTTTCAATAATCGTCGCAATTCCCTGCCCCACACCAATACACATCGTTGCCAGTCCGTATCGGCAATCCCTTCTCATCATTTCGTGTACAAGTGTTGTGATGATCCTTGCGCCGCTGCAGCCAAGCGGGTGCCCTAATGCGATTGCTCCGCCATTAACGTTCACCTTGTGCTCCGGTATACCGAGTTCTTGAATGCTTGCAAGAGATTGTGAAGCAAACGCTTCGTTTATTTCAACTAAATCCAATTCATCTATGGTTATGCCTGCTCTTTGGAGGGCTTTTTCCGTTGCTGGTACCGGTCCGATTCCCATATAGCCGGGATCAACGCCGGCCACTGCCCGGGCTTTTATTTTCACTAATGGCTTCAGGCCCAGATTCAGTGCCTTTTCTTCACTCATGATCAGCAATGCCGAAGCACCGTCGTTAATGCCCGACGCATTACCTGCTGTTACTGTCCCACCTTCATAAATTGGTTTTAAGGAACGTAACTTTTTTAATGTTGTTTCAGGCCGTGGATGCTCATCTGCTTTTACTGTATGTGATTCTTTCTTGTTCTTGACCTCGACAGGAACGATTTCCTGCTTGAATGCTCCCTTCCGGATTGCCTGCATCGCTTTTTGCTGGCTTTCAAAAGCGAACCGATCCTGTTCCTCTCTTGTTATGTTATATTTTTCAGCAACCTGGTCGGCGGTTTCGATCAGTGAGATGACAGGATACATTTCATTCAGATCCGGATTGACGAAACGCCATCCAATTGTGGTGTCTTGCAGCAGCGCATCCCGTCCGTAAGGCTTACTTGTTTTCGAGAGAACGTAGGGTGCTCTTGTCATACTTTCCGTTCCGCCTGCTATGAAAACATCCCCGTCGCCGGCCATGACCGATCTGGCAGCCTGGTTCACAGCCTCAAGGCCGGATCCGCATAAACGGTTAACGGTAACGCCTGCAGTTTCGATCGGCAATCCGGCCAGAAGGCCTGCCATTCGTGCGACGTTTCTGTTATCCTCACCGCTTTGATTGGCGCATCCCAAATACACATCCTCTATCTGTTCAATTGGGAAATGGTTTCTCTTTACTAACTCCTTAATGACAATCTTAGCTAGATCATCAGGACGGACATCTTTCAATGCACCGCCGTATCGTCCTATTGGCGTCCTTACCGCATCTACAATAACCGCATCGGACATCAGTGTCTCCTCACTTCCATTTGTTATCACAGGCTCTAAGTGGGCTGCATTCCGCTTTCTTGTCCATCTCTTCCGGAATCTCTGTTACGTTCCGAAAAGCGGCGCAGCACATTCTCTAAAATGCTTATCATCTGATCGATCTCTTCAATTGTAATGGTTAACGGGGGGCCAATTAGTAAATGGTCTCCTCTTTCTCCACGGATCGCCCCGCTGCCGGGGTAAAAAATAACGCCTTCTTCCATTGCATGCTCATATATTTTGTAGGCCATTTTTTCAAAGGGCGGAAACGGCTCATTCGTTTTTTGATCCTTTACGATCTCCATGCCCCACATAAGCCCCTTACCCCTTATATCACCGATAATTGAAATGTCTTTTTTTAGGTCATTTAATCGTGTTTCCATATAATATCCCTTATCTCTTACTTCCTCCACCAGATTATTCGCTTCCATATAGCTCAAAACAGCTGATCCTGCAGCTGCTGCCAGTGGATGACCGCTGAACGTGTAGCCATGCAAAAATACCCCGTCGCTTTCTTCATGTATCGCTGAAATGATCTGATCGGAGACAATTATGCCTCCAAGCGGTATATATGAGCTTGATATCCCTTTCCCGAATGTGATGATATCCGGCTTAAAGTCCCAGTGGTCTGCTGCAAATGCCTCACCGGTTCTGGCAAACCCGGTCATTACTTCATCCGCAATCAGAAGGATATCATGCCGTTCGCATACCTCTTTTACTTCGCTCCAATATTCATCCGGCGGGACAAGCGCCGCAATCTGGCTTCCAATAATCGGCTCCGCAATAAATGCGGCGATATTCTCAGGACCAGCCTCTAAAATTTTTTCTTCTAAGTCCTGGACGCAGCTCAGCCCTTCATTTTTACACTTTTCATATTCTTTTCCATATGGGCATTGGCGGCAATACGGCGGGTGGACATGCTCGAAATCAGGCAATTGTTTCGCATAAAGCTTTCTCCTTTTTATATCTCCTCCCGCAGAGAGGGCACCTAATGTATTCCCGTGATATCCCTGCCATCTTCCGATCACTTTATACTTTGTATCATTCCCTTTGATCGAGTGGTATTGCCGAGCCAGCTTAATTGCACTTTCCACAGCTTCCGCGCCCCCAGAGGTAAGGTACACTTTGTTCAAATTATCCGGTGCCCATCTGGCGATCTGTGATGAACATTGATGCAAGATATCAGTCTCAAACCGCATCGTATGAACAAACGGGACTTTCCCCGCTTGTTCAGTAATCGCCTGAATAACTTCTACATTGCTGTATCCGAGGCTTACCGAAAGAGCACCGGCTGCACCATCCAGATACCTTTTCTCATCTTGATCATATAAATAAACACCTTCTCCCCGCTTAATCACAGGGTATGAATGGTTCAAATTCCGGTGAAAAACGTTATCCATGGATTATGCTCCTTTTTAAATAGGATTATTAAAGAAAACTTCATACCTTAAGATGATCATGTACGGTGAAATCTGCCTCCGTTTTTTCTTTTACTTCTTCAAAAGACGCACCACCCAATAGCTCCTCAAGGACAAGGTGCTTATCTATTACTGAGAATACTGCCAATTCCGTGATGATTTTATCTACCGGTTGGACTCCGGAAATCGGAAACGTGCATTCTTTGACGATTTTCGGCTCCCCTTTTTTAGTGGTGTGCCTCATTGTGACAATCTTCCTTTTGGCGCCAACCAGCAAGTCCATCGCCCCGCCTACTCCCAGTATCGTCTTTCCTGGTACTGCCCAGTTGGCGATCTGGCCTCGCTCATCCACTTGCAATGCTCCCAATATAGCAACGTGGACATGTTCTCCCCGGATCATACCGAACGATTGGGCACTGTCGAAGAAGGAGGCTCCCGTTTTTTCAGTAACAGGTTGCTTTCCCGCATTTACCAGATTCTGATTAATTTGAGTTTCCGAAGGCTCTGGCCCAACCCCCAGAATCCCGTTTTCGGAATGCAAAAAGATTTCCGTCTTGTCATCCAGGTAATTGACCACTTTAGTCGGTATTCCGATGCCAAGATTGACAATTTCGCCGCTTTTCAATTCTTGGGCAGTTCGTTCAGCTATTGTTTCTTTATAATCACGATTATCCAAAATTCCTCACCGCCTCAATATCCAGTTGGCTGATTAACATATGGTCTACAAATAAATGCGGTGTCACAATGGCTTCTGGTGATAAAGATCCAGTTGGGACAACTTCATCAACTTCGACAATGACTTTTTTCGCCGCTGCAGCCATAAGCGGATTAAAGTTCCGTGCTGTTTTCTCAAATATCAGATTCCCTAATTCATCCGCATACTTTGCCTTTATCAAAGCGATATCGGCTTTTAATGACTCTTGAAAAAGATAGGTTTCCCCGTTGATTTCCCGGGTTGGCTTGCCGGCGCTGAGCAATGTCCCAACACCGGTTTTTACATAAAAACCCCCAATGCCGGCTCCACCTGCCCGGATTGCTTCTGATAAAGTCCCCTGAGGGATAAGCTCTATATCCAGTTTGTTGTTGATATACCGTTCTCCGACATCGGGATTGGAGGTGAAATAAGAACCGATCGCTTTTTTGATTTTTCCTTGCAGCAATAACTTTCCCAGCCCCTTACCAACTTCGCCAAGATTGTTGCTGATGATGGTAAGGTTTTTTACATCCGCATTTTCCAGTTCGCGAATTAAGGTTAAGGGGGAACCGACCAGACCGAATCCGCCAACCATAAGTGTCTGTTCGTCCTGGACGAACTGGTGGATGTCCTGCAGTTCAATTACCTTGTTATTCATGCTTCTCCTCCTCCGTTACAAGGGCATCCATGCTATCGGACCGCCTTATAGTGATTACCATTACGGGAGCAGCTCACCGCGTAGTCGCCTTGTCGCTTTTTCATCAATGGAAAGAGTCTCTTTTCGGATGACTACCCCATAGTCTTCTTTCGCTTTTTCCACTGAAACCTTTTCTTGAATGACATCTTCCAACACTTTTTTCGGATCCCTTTTCAACGGATCTCCAAAGCCGCCTCCGCCGGGGCTGTAACCTGCCCACTTTTCTTCGGTTTGCAGGATATAGTTTGTTTTTCCCGGACAGCTGCCCGGCATTGAACGCTCCGCTTCATCGTGATCAACAATGACAAACTTTCCGCGTTCGGCAGGTTTCCCGCCATTCAGGCCATAAGGCGAGAAATTATTTCTTTCAGATACAGAGGTCACTACAGGTGCATTATGCTGAACTTCAAGGCCGCGTATTTGTTTCACTACACCGAGGCCGCCCCGATATTCACCTGCACCTGCACTGTCTGTGATATATTCATACTTTTCGCATACAAGCGGATAATCTCTTTCGAACACTTCAACAGGGGTGTTTGCGGTATTTCCCATATGAACGCGTGTTCCGTCCATACCATCCTTCCCTGGCCTTGCACCGAATCCACCCGCGATTGGTTCATACCAGGCGTAATGCCTGGAATTCCGAGGGTCTTTGCCCCCGACAATCATGATGAAACTTGTTCCGCACCCTGCAGCAGGAACCTTATCTGGCAGGGCCTGATGAAAGGCGCCCAGGCATACATCGACCAGCCTCGTTGATGTTTCATGCGTACAAAACACTCTTGGCGCCGCTGGCGGGGCATCGACAACACTTCCGCCCTCTGTTAAGACGTTGACGGGACTATAGCAGCCTTCATTCGGCGGTATCGTATGGTCTGTCACCACCCGGATGGCAAAATATGCAGCTGAACACGTTTGCGTATAGGGTGAATTGATCGGCCCTTTGACATCTTTATCACAGTCTTTGAAATCAAACGTGACTTCATCGTTCTCGACTGTAATCCTGGCGTGAAATCTGACAGGCCGGTCCTCCACTCCGTCGTTATCCATAAAGTCTTCAAACGTATACGTTCCATCGGGGATTTTTTTGATTGCTTCGCGCATCCGGTATTCGGAATAATCGTTTAAACTGTCAAAACACGAGAAGATCGTATCCTTTCCATATTTCTCAAACAGCTTTTCGATACGTTTTGAAGCAAAATTTATGGATGCGATTTGTGCCCTCAAGTCTCCTAAACGCTCTTTGCTGCCCCGGACATTTTTCATGATAAGAGACGTGATTTCGTCGCGCAGTTCGCCCTTTTCCGCAATCTTAGTCAGCGGAATCTGGATTCCTTCCTGATAAATTTCTGTGGCCTGGCCATAATAGCTTCCCGGGACAGCACCACCTACATCGGGCCAATGTGAAAGGTTGGCAGCCCACATAACAATTTCGCCTGAGTAAAAAACCGGAGCGAAAACTTTGACATCATTCAAGTGGGAGCCTGCCGTATCCTCCGTGTTCGTTATAAAAACGTCACCCTGTTTGATTTCCGTGATATCTAGTTTTTCCAGCGCCTGTTTGATCAGCACAGGAAAAAGGCCTTGATGGGCGGGCATATCCCTCCCATGCTGTGCAAGTCTTCCCTTCCAGTCATAAAGGGCGGTTGAGAAATCGCCTCCCTCTTTGATGACATTCGATCGGGCAGTCCGCATGGTGATAATCCCCATTTCCTCTGCGACGGTGAATAAATAATTTGTGACGACACGTTCCGTGATAATATCAACCATTAATACAACGCCTCCGCTTCTTCCGTCATGGCATTTTCCCCTGTATTGCGAATGGAGGAAATAATCAGGTTTCCATATAAATCGACAACCGCTTTTTGTTTTGGGTAGATGACTGTAGTCGAATCATACTCCTCTACAATGGCAGGTCCGTAAATGACATTGTTCCTGTTTAACAAATTCCGGTCATAAACAGGACAGTCAATCAATTTTGCATACTCTTTGAAGTATACATACCTGTCTTCTTTACGCGCGCGTGCGGTATTTTGATCGATTTCTTCGACTTCCTTCAATGAAACTTCAGGGAATTGGTATTTTGCAATAAACCGCAGGTTGGTCATCATAACTTCTTCATCTTCCGTGTAGTATCCGAAGAGCCGTTCATGTTCCTTGAAGAAGTTCTCTTTTATTTCTTCTTTATCCAGGGTTTCAACATCGACAATCAGTTCATTGAGCTGTCCATCGTACTTTATATCCGCCTGCATATTAAATGTGATTTCTTCAGCTCTCACCCCTTCATCCTTCAGTTCGTTCATTAAACGTTCCCTGTTCTCATCACTTATCTTTTTCAGTCCCTCTATTTTCAGCTGGTCCAGATTCAAGTTCAATGTCTGGATATGATCCCTGCGCAGTTCAGCCGAAAGACTGCCGATCGGAGACAATAAACCCGGGTGTTTTGGCACGATGACCGACTTCACTTCCAGTTCCTTTGCGATTTCAGCAGCATGCACCGGTCCGGCGCCGCCGAAGGCGACAATCGAAAAATCCCTCGGATCATGGCCTTCTTCAATTAATAATTTCCTAATGGAGCCGATCCTCTCTGAATTAATGACTTCAATTATTCCTGATGCCGCTTCGTACAAGTTGAGACCGAGCGGCTTTGCGATTTTTCCGAAAATGGCTTCCTCCGCCTTTTTCTTGTCCAGCTTAATCCCTCCGCCAAGAAAGAAATCCGGGTTCAAATACCCTAATACAACATCCGCATCTGTCACAGTCGGCTCTGTTCCTCCAACTCCATAACAGACTGGCCCCGGACGGGCACCGGCACTGTCCGGCCCAACTGTCAGCTTTCCTCCGGAATCGATTCTGGCGATTGATCCCCCGCCTGCCCCGATTGCCCGGACATCAACAACTGGAACACGCACCGGATATCCTGCTATTTCCGCATCGATGATTGGCGTGATCGAATTATTTTCAACAAGACTGATCAGCTGTGTCGTCCCCCCTGTATCTAACGCAATGATCTTGTCTTCACCACTTAGGCGGGCAATATATGCTGCAGCAGTCACACCCGCAGCAGGACCAGCCATTAACATGTTAATTGTTCTTTCTTTTGCGAACTGGGATGACATGAGTCCGCCGGAACTCTGAGTGATATGGAGTTCACATAGAAAGCCCAGCTTTTTCAGCTCCTTCTCAAGCTTTGATAAGTAATCTATCACTTTAGGTGCCACATACGTGTTGACAACTGTACTGCTCGTGCGTTCGAATTCTCTGTAAATTGGATTGATTTCTGAAGAAAGAGAGACGATTGCTTCCGGCATTACCGACAAAATCAGCTCTTTCGCCCGCTTCTCATGTGCCCCATTGGCATAAGAATGAAGGAACACAACGGAAACTGTCTGGATGCCTTCCTTTCGTAAATGGCGCGCGACCCGCAAGATTTCTTCCTCATCAAGAGGCTCAATCATTTCACCTTCATAATTCATTCTTTCATTGACTTCAAAACGCAGATTCCTTGGAACAAGCGGGGGTGTTTTCGTTTGGAATAAGTCATACTCATGAACACGTGTCGCCCGGCCGATTTCTAAAACATCGCGGAACCCTTTAGTGGTGATAAGTGCTGTATTGCCGCCTTTGCGCTCAACCAGCGTATTTAAAGCCACTGTCGAACTGTGACAGAAAAACTGTACCCCTTCCGTATTGATTTCGTATTTATCGATAAGGTCTTTCGCGCCTTGAATGACCGATTTCTCAAACTCCCCCGGTGAAGAAAGCAATTTATGCACAAACATATCTTTTGTTTCATCATTGAATAGGATAAAGTCGGTGAATGTCCCGCCGATGTCGCATCCGATTCTATATTTTGACACTGCAATCCCTCCTAAAATGCTGTGAACCTTTAATTTATATTCCTAAATATGCCTCTCTGATAGAATCGTTATCTTTAAAAGATTCTATTTCTCCCGAAAAAACGACCTCGCCATTTTGCACAGCGTACCCCTGTTCAGCAACAGACATGGCCATATATGCATTTTGTTCGATGAGTAAAATGCTCGTATTTTGCTTTTTTATCGTTTTGATATTTTCATAAATTTGTTCGGTAATGACCGGCGCCAGACCCATGGAGGGTTCATCCATCAGCAGCAGTTTAGGATCGGACATCAAAGCTCGTGCGATAGCCACCATTTGCTGCTCCCCTCCACTCAGCGACCCCGCTAACTGCTTTTCCCTCTCTTTCAATCTGGGAAATAGGACATACATCCTTTCAATATTTTCTTCTATCCTGCGGGCATCTGAGACGGAATACGCACCTAACTCCAGATTTTCCTTCACTGTCATTTCCGCAAAAACCCGTCTTCCTTCTGGAACAATGCTGATGCCCCGTTCGATCATTTTGTGGGGAGGTATTTTCAAAAGATTTTGGCCTTCAAACGTGATTGTGCCTTCATCCGGCCTTACGTACCCCATGATAGAATGGACAATCGTCGTTTTCCCAGCCCCGTTTGCTCCTACAATCATGACAACTTCACCCTGTGAAACTTCGATATCCACTTTCTTGACAGCTTGAATTGCACCGTAGTTCACTTTTAAATCCTTAACTGACAGCATCGACAGCATCCTTTCCTAGATAAGCTTTGATTACTTCAGGGTGCCTGCTTATTTCACCCGGGGTGCCTTCTGCCAAAACCTCCCCTTGATTGAACACAGTTATGAAATCAGCGATACCCATTACCAGCTTCATGTCATGCTCCACTACGAGTACCGTAATTCCTCTCTCCCTTATCCGGTAAATGAGCTCCATCAATTTCGCTGTCTCTGAATCATTCATTCCAGCCGCGGGTTCATCGAGCAGCAGGACACTTGGAAAAAGCGCCAGCGCCCGTGCGATTTCAACAATCCGCTGGTGTCCATAAGGGAGGCCGGTCACCTTTTCATGTGCGATCTCCAATAAACCGACATCATCCAGGATTTCATAAGCTTCCATGATTAATTGGTGTTCATTTTTACTTTTGTCATTCAGTGCCACTAGAACATTCTCTAAAACTGTCATTTCACTAAACAGCAGGATATTCTGAAATGTGCGGGCAATTCCGGACTTTGCCCTTACATGAATTGGGAGTTTGGAAATTTCTTTTTCTTTGAGCAAGATGTTACCTTCATCCACTTCATACCAGCCGGCCAGGCAATTTAAAAAAGTGGTTTTCCCTGAACCATTCGGTCCAATCAATGCCCGTATCTCTCCTGTTTTCAATTGGAAATCAACTTGATTCACTGCAGTCAGACCACCAAAGCGCTTTGTCACACCTTCCGTCTTTAATATGACGGTATCCATGTCCGCGTCTTCCTTTGCGGGTGGTTCTTTTTCCTGGCCTGCCCCGTCTTTTTCATAGTCGGGGTACGATCTGCCTTTTCTGAAACGTTTTGGAATCATTCCGATTATCCCTTCAGGGAAGAACACAATCACCAGGATAATGAGGAAGGCATAAACAACCATCCGCAGCTGTTCAATATCCCTGAGCACTTCGGATAAAAGAACAATCGAACCTGCACCTATAATGGAGGCAGGAAGGGAACCCATTCCCCCGATCATGATCATGGTCAGAAATAGAAGGGATTCAGTGAAAGTGAAAGTGTCAGGACTTATATAGTTGACCCAATGAGCATATATAGAGCCAGCCAAACCTGCAATGGCTGTTGATATTCCGAAAACGAGCACTTTCATTCTTGTCGTGTATACACCTACCGCCCGCGCTGCACCTTCGCTTTCTCTTATCGCGATCATGGAACGACCGATCCGGGAGTTCAACAACTTGCGGGTTGAAGCATAGAGCAAAATTAAGACAGTTAAGGCAAAATAATAAAATTTAGGCTCAGTATCTATTTGGAAATTGCCGATTGAAATGAACGGGATGCCGAAGATGCCGGATGGGCCGCCTGAGAAGGACGTCCAGTTAATCAACACCTGGCGGGTTATTTCTCCAACCCCGATTGTTGCCATTGCCAGATAAGGACCTTCCAGATGCAGTGTGAATGAGGCTATAAACAACCCGATTATCCCCGTTATAATGATTGCTGCGGGAACGGAAAGCCAGAAAGAGAGGCCCAGTGTCGTTGTAATGTAAGCTGACATATAGGCGCCTACCCCCCAAAATGCCGCATGGCCCAATGAGACCTGGCCTGTTACCCCGGTTATCAAATTCAAACCTATCGTAATCATTGAATAGACGATGATGAGATTGACGAGGCGTAAATAATACGAATTACTGACTACCATCGGCAAAAAGAGCAAAGCGAGCAAGAGAGCCAGCAACAGCCACTTTTTATTTTTCATTTTCATTAAACCAAACACCCCCTCTAAACCTTTTGGACACTTTTCTTACCTAAAATCCCCGAAGGCATAAACCTCAGTACCAGAATGAGAACGACAAACGCTATGACATCACGATAAGCTGAAGACATATACCCGGCAGCGAAAGTCTCCAGTACACCTATGAACAATCCACCTATAAGCGCTCCATAGATATGGTTGAAACCGCCAATTACTGCAGCAATGAATGCTTTTAATCCTACTAATACTCCCATTGTCGGATAGATGAAATGAATTGGAGCAATCAACATCCCTGCTAATCCACCTAGAGAAGCACTGATTGAAATGGCCATCAGCATCATCATCCTCACATTAATTCCCATCGCTGTTGCAGTTTCTTTGTCCATGGACGTGGCTCGAAGCGCCTTGCCGAATTTCGTATACTGGAAAAAGAAATGAAACAGGGAAGTAACGATCACTGTGACTGTGACAATAACAATGTCCTGTGTACGAACTGACACTCCCGCAATATCAATCGTCTGCACTTCGAAGAAAGTCCGGAATGGCAGTGTGTCGGCCCCCCAGATCAGCTTGGCTATATTCTGGAGAAGGATTCCTGCTGCGATGGTAACCAGCAGCAGGCTCATTTCCGGTGCATTTCCTAATGGGCGAATCGCCAACCTTTCCAGTAAAACCCCTACTAAAGAGCTCAAAATCACACCGCCGATAATAGCCAGCCAAAACGGGAGTTCGGCGATGGCATAAAGTGTATAGCCGAACATCGCTCCCATCATGAAAAAATCACCCTGTGCGAAGTTAACTAGTTTCATGCTTTTCCAGATGAGCGTAAATCCCATAGCAACAAGTGCATAAATGCTGCCGGTGGCCAATCCTGCAACCAGTTGTTGTAGTACCATTCAGTCACTCCCTTTCGAATAAAGAAGATACCTCTATAATTGAAAGGTACCTTCTTTCTTTTTTTCTTACTGGGCAGGCTCCCAGGCAATCGATTGTGAACCATCTTTATGAATCTCCACAACTTTTACCTTGTCATTCAAGTCGCCGTTTTCATTACCATTCAATACTCCAGTAACGCCTTCAAAATCTTTCACATTGTGAAGCCATTCGTTTATTTTTTCTCGATCTGCCCCGACCTCTTTGATTGCCTGTACAACAAGTTGAGCTGCATCATATCCGCAAGCGCCTGACATATCCGGAACCTCATTGTATTTCTCCTGATAGTTATCAACATATTCTTTTATCGCCGGATCTGATGGAATGAACGGTGATCCAAACAAGACACCTTCCGAAGCTTCCCCGGACAATTCGACAAACTTCGGGTTATTCAATCCCGTTCCTCCTAGCATTTGGACATCAAGCCCCAACTCATGAATCTGTTTAGCTACAATTGAACCGTCTACATAAAACCCCCAATAAATTACCGCTTCAGCGCCCGCTTGCTTAAATTTCAAAAGCTGTGGAGTGTAGTCTTTATCTCCAGGGTTGAATGTTTCAACGGCTACAGGATCCGTGCCCAATGATTTGAGCGTCTCCACAGCCGCTTCTCCGCCGCCCTTCCCGTATTCATCGGCACTGTAGAGAACAGCGACTTTTGAGTATTCCGCTTCTTTGACTGCATAGTTTGCGACCGCTGCCGCAATTTCTGTATCCTTCGGAACCACCCGTAAAATATAAGGATTTCCTAATTCGGTGATCTTAGGGTTACCGGATGAAGTGGCGATGTGTGGAACCTTTGCTCCCTGTGACTCCTTCATGGCCGCCAAATTGACTGTACTCAAAGGACCTCCCAAAACTGCCGACACTTTGTCTTTTTCTATTAATTTCTTAACAGCGTTAATTCCTTTATCCGGTTTACCTTCATCATCTTCCACCAACAACTTGATTTCACGGCCGTTAATGCCGCCGCTGCTATTCACTTCGTCAAAATACATCTCGATATTTTTTTTCATGCTTACCCCATATTGAGCCGTTGCACCTGTCAAAGGCCCATAAGCACCGATAACAATAGGCCCTTCATTTCCTTCAGCAGCTTCGCTGTCCGTCGTACTGGACGAACATGCTGCCAATGACATTAACAAGATGACGAGAACTGCATTTAACACCCATTTCATTTTAGTCATCACTTAACCCCTCCTGTTTTAAAATTTAAATTCCCAACCGACTAATTGCGAAAGACGCTGGCTTGCCCCCTCGTTTCACTTTTTAGAATATTTAATTAATTAAAATGTTAACAAAAAAAGAAGCTATTCAAATTGTCGATAGCTTCACCATTTTCATCATAATATTGTATTTTTCTACACCTGGCCGATTATTCTATTCGGAGAAGCAATGTCAGCCACATGAGGCGGCCAGTGCCTTTCAGCGGGTCGATTCCCGTTAATTCATCCACCTTTTTCAACCTTTTCCTGAGTGTATTCACGTGAACAAACAGATGTCTTGCCGCTTCATCAAGACTTTCCATATGGACAACAGATGTAACAGACTTCACTAATTCCGTTCCATTTTTCTGATCATAGCTTTGCACCGGATCAAGCAGATATTTATTCAATAAGTTGAATTCAGGAAGGGATTTAGATTGAAGAATAAGGAGCTCTAGTAAATAATCTGCTGCATAATAGATATTCTTTTCAGAATTAACGTTGCTCTCTATTAAGCTTCGGGCCTGCCGATAGCTGTTTTTCAGCTGACTCGAATTGTCAAATATCGACCCGACCCCAATTTTAACTTTGGATTTCACAGGTGAATGATAAAAGATTTTTTTAACTATATCTCTCATTGTCTTTTTGTGAAATGAAACCCTGGTGAAATACGAATCGTGTGGAAGTGAAAGCAGTCCAATAAATTCATCCTTCCTATTCATTGAAATTAATGAAGGAAACACTTCATTAAGTTCATAAGCCCAGCGCTCAGCTAATAAGCGGAATGCTTCCTGTGTCAACCCTTCAGTATCCGTAAGCCGGACTACAATCACCTGATAGTTATCATAAAGCTTCCAGCTGAAAAAATCCGCTTTGGTTGTGAGGTCATCCGGGTGCATACCTTTTCCAATAACTTCTTCAATAAAAGTTGACTTCATGCGTTTTTCAACATTTCGCTGGACATGATCTTCCAAGAAACATGTACTGATCGCATTTGCCGCTACTCTTGCCAGCATGCTTTCATAGTATCTCCATTGATCAACATCTGAAAAAATAAGTATATTTGTTAATTCTTCTTTTACAGAGCAGCCTACCACTACATAGGAACCTTTCCTGTATTCTTTCGGTTGATTATTCCATGCATATTCATCCATTAAGTTGTCCACAAAATTGGAAATGGCCGTCTCAGTGACTATTCCCTCTTTGTTCGAATCGATTTGCAGTTGTCCCGATACCTTTTCTCTGTTTTCTGTATAAATGGCACAAGGGTATCCAGTTTGTGTTGCTATCTCTTCACATAATAAATCCGTCTGTCCTTTTACGGCGAGAGCCATTAATTTGTCGTGAAATTGAATGATATCCTGAGTATGGTCCTCAGGCCTATCAATTAATTGCTCGGACACTAGTCGTATGACATGGCGGAACTTCGTCTTTTTACTTAATGTAAATAACGGGAATCCCAGTTTATCCGCAGCTTTGATAACGTTAGGATCCACGCGGTCAATGTACCTTCCAGTCTTGATTCCAAGAGCTGCAACCCCATGGCGGGACAGCTGTTCAATTATCTCGATTTGTTTTTGTATATTCTCCTTTACAGAAAAGAAGGTACTTAAAACGAATTCTCCTCCATTCACCCAGTTAGGAAAATCTGGTGCTTCCATTACGGTGATATCGGAAATCTGGTTGCTCAACCCCTGTTCTCCGGCTATCAAATCTGCAGATTTTAGAAAAGAATGAAATTCTAACAAATCACGCACCAACATTTCCATCCTCCCCCTTTCACTTATATAATTGGTATTAAATAGACGGTAATATCTCTTTTTTTGTATGGGAATTTCACGAGGTCATATCTTGTATACTATAAAAAATTATTGTAATATTCAATAAATTCATTATATTCAATTATTAACTTTTTTGACAAAATACGTGGAATTTCTCATAAATCGTAAATGGAAATTCTCATAAAAAAGAGCACAATCATGTCAGATTACGCTCTTCCGAAGAAGTTATACTTTCTTTTTTTTCTGTTTTCACATTCTCCCCTTCAACATCCCATGCCAGTAAAAACGCGGCAGCACCTCTTTTTTCAACAGATACATGCTGTAGCGTTCCTTCGCCTGGTCAAACGGAAACGTTTCCTTCGGCTGCTTCTCGTAGTCGAATTCGGCAAGGACGAGTTTTCCTTTGCCAGTAATGATCGGGCATGATGTATAACCGTCGTATTTTGCCGTCAGTTTTTCACCTTTCATCATCGACATCATGTTACTGACGGCAACAGGCACCTGTTTTCGGATGGCGGCTCCTGATTTGGAAGTCGGCAGATTGGATGCATCGCCAAGACTGAAAATCGTGCTGTACTGTTTATGCTGGAGGGTGTAAGCATCCACGTCAACCCAGCCGGTTTCATCGCTGACCGGGCTGCCGATCAGGAAATCATGCGGTCCCATCGGCGGTGTCACATGGATCATTTCATACGGTACGGTTTCCATTTCACCGTTTTCAAGGTTTTCAAAAACGGCTTCTTTTTTGCCCCCGCGAACTTCAACGAGGTTTCTCTGGAATTTTGTTTGGATACCTCGCTCCCCAATGATTTTTTCAAGCACTTTTTTATATTTCTTGACACTGAAAATTCCTGGATTGGCCGAGTAAAACATGACGTTCGTTTTGTCTTTCAGATTGTTCACCGTAAAGTATTCTTCTGCCAGGTACATGATTTTTTGGGGAGCGCCGCCGCATTTGATCGGTGTGTTCGGATGCGTGAATATCGCATTTCCGCCTTTGAAATTGCGGAGGGCTTCCCATGTTTTGTCGACATACTCATAGGCATAGTTGCTGACGACGCCCTCTTTCCCAATTGCTTCTTCCAGTCCTTTGACTTTGTTCCAATTCAGCTGCAGGCCCGGGCATATGATCAGGTATTGGTAGTTGATTGTTGTTCCGCTCTCGGTCGCCACTGTCATTTGCTCCGGGTCAATCGATTTGACCGCTTCCTGTATGTGGGAGACGCCGCGCGGAATGAGACTCTTTTCCGGCCTGGCCGAATCTTCCTTTCTGACAAGCCCGGCCCCGACAAGTGTCCAGATCGGCTGGTAGTAGTGGACATCAGCCGGGTCGATAATGACGATGTCACCCGGGAATATCTTTTTGGCCAATTGTGCGGCGGCTGTGATTCCTGCCGTACCGCCGCCGATGATGGCCACTTTATAATCAGTCTGCATTTTTTTCCCTGCCTTTTTGATTTTCTTCTTATGGTTTCTGTTTTGGCTGATTTTATGCTTTGAAGGTGCCTGACCCCCGGTGCTTTAAAGCACCGGGGGTCAGGCACCCACACTGCAGAATATAAAAAAGAACCCGAAGCTGGACATACCAGTCATTCGGGTTCTTTTTTATCAGGCAAAACCGAGCTCCTGCATCATCTTTCCGTAGTCAAGCTTATCTCCAAGCGTCGCCGTGTCCTTCTGCCTCAAGTAGCTGCGGTCCTTTTCATAATGCTTGAACACTTCGAATGTTGTCAGCGCGTCATCAAGTGCGCGGTGGTTTTTGCCGCGGCCGTCTTTTCCGTATTCCACAATCGCTTTGCGGAGTGCCGTGTTATTCCGCTCGCCGTAGAACTTGCGGTACGCTTCTGCGAGATCCAGCTCCCGATTCGGCCTGATGAACGGGATGCCGGCGGCCAAAAAATTCCGGCGCATGATCGGCACGTCCATGTTCCCCCAGATCACAAGTATGGTCCGGCTTTTTGCTATGTAATATGTATAGATGGCTGACAGTTTCCTGATTGAAATTCCCCCATCAACCTGGTCCTGGCTGATGCCGAGGAACTCTTTGCAGCGCCCGGTCAGGATCCGGTTTTCCTCCGGCCTGACAAAGGATGAAAACGTATCCTCGATTTTTCCGTCTATGACCGATACAAAGCCCGCTTCGATGATTTCCGGATTCCAGCGCTTCCCCTTCGTCCCGCCTGCCGGCATCGTGAATTCAAAATCAATGAATAACTGGTGCATAGTAGGTCCCCTCCTGATTTTGCTGTTGTCTGTCTTTGTTGATTCAAGAATAACAAATCAGGTGGGCCAGATTTGGCATGGCAGCAACCTTTTGGTCAAACATTCCAATTCCATCTGGCATTGATCGTATTGAGAAAGGCTGAAATCTTTTCATCTGATAAATCTTTTTCGCCTGTCTTTTTATTAGCATAAGATTTTAGAATCCACGTATCGGCAAAAGGTTTTTCGGGCTCCAACCACTGGACACCGATGAGATAATCCGCTTGATCTATCGTCACTTCAACGGTCAGAATATCCTTATTTAAAATAAAGTTCCTCATTTCCAACTGCCTTCCCCCTCAGTCCCATCGTTTTTCATAACAGTCAACGGCTTTTCCTTCCCACTCGGTTTCACCGTAACGGGAAAAACCGAGCGATTCCCAGAATCGTTTTGCTCTCTCGTTTTTTTGTAAAACACCGAGTCGGATCCTGTGGAAATGTTGTCGCTTCAACCTGTTTTCAAAGGCAAGGTAAGCCTGTCTCCCCCATCCCAGACCTTGATAATCGCCGTGGATCATTAACAAGCCGAGCCAGGGAGTATCGTCTTCAGGATTATTCCTCATGAAATCAAGAACACCGGCCGGTTTTTCGTTCATCATAATGAGGAAGCTTTCTGTAACAGGATTAAGAAGATCTTTCCTTACGTCTTTAATGGGCCGGAACGGCTGGCCGTTTTCCATCGTATTGTAATGTTGGTTTGAGTTTATGATTTCAAGAGCCGTTTTCAATAAGTTTTCGGTTATCCGTTCAAACGTTATCACAAGAAATCATCCTTTTTGAAAAGCATTGCACTTTCATCATATCACAGGGACCTTTTGAAACCTCCCGCCCTTTCCATCCGTAAAGATAGTAACAAATTCAGATACCTTTGGAGGGAACTCGAAATGCAATGGATCCTGCCCCTGCTTGCCACCATTCTCGGTCTTGCTTTTTTCAATTTTTTGATGGGATACCGGACAGGCAATATTACGATGGACCTGGATGACCGCTATATCGACTTAAATAAATACGTGAAGGCGATTATGGCTGAACTTGAAAGCCAGGGACGCGCGGTCGAGTATAAGGGAAATCGCCGTTTTATTATTGACGGCAAACCATATACTTTTATTGAGCGGAATGTCAGCATGGGCGGCGTGCCGCTGCAGCGGACGATTTTGAAGCCTGTAAAAGGTGACAGATAATCGACAAGTTAACAAATCTGCAGGCGGAAATGCATGATATGGCGAAAGGTTTCACCTGAAAAGATACAGAAAATAAAAAGGAGGCGTCTGGGATGGAATATAACCCGGCCGGATTCTGGGTACGATTCATCGCCCTTTTCATTGACGGCATCATCCTTTCCATTGTGGCAGGAATCCTCAATGCCGCACTTGGCCTTGATGTGGATGTAACCGAGGGTGAACGCGGGGTACACGGCATCATTGAACTGTTATATGCAATCATTGTTCCGGCATTATGGGCCGGTTACACAATCGGGAAAAAAGCGATGGGCATCCGCATCGTCAAAATGGACGGCAGCAATGTCACCTTCCTCACGATGCTGATGCGCTACCTTGTCGGTGGGATCGTGTATGCTTTGACTCTCGGAATCGGCGTCATCATCAGCGCGTTCATGGTCGGTATGCGCAGCGATAAACGGGCGATTCACGATTTCATTGCTGGCACTTATGTAACGAGGACGAGGCCCTGAAAATTTGAAGTTCCCCGGAGATAAGAGTGTGAAATCATTTCGATTGCACACTCTTTTTTGTTTCCGCTGCGTCCGTTCCATCACCATTTTCGCCATCTCCCCAAATAATTCTGTTCAGGTGTGACGCATATTGCTGCAGCACGTGATTCACCCGGATGATGTCGGCAATCATTTCATCAAATTCAGGATAAAGCTGTTGGATCTGCTGGTCGGTTAATCCTGAATATCCCTCATTTTCAGCGGCGGTTTCAAACCACTTCTGGAATGCCGCATGATATTTGGTGAGATGAGGCCTCAAGCCGACGTTCAAGATGTCCAGCGAAAGCCGGATAAGCCCATCGTTTTTCGCTTTCTTCAAATGCGAACCCGGTATGCTTTTCAGCTCATCCCGGATTGTTGTGAAAAGGTCGTACCAGGATTCATAAATATCAGTGACGACATCGTATTCCGGATCGATTTCGATAGCGGCTTTCCGCGTCTCCAATTCGATTAAAATCCGGTGGGCGATGAATATGTTTTCATTATTCCGCTTCACCTTATATATCGCGGCCGCCCTCGTGCCGACCTGCAGCGTATCCAGCTCCACATCAATCATGTTGAATTGCTTTTTCCTCCGGTAAAGGATCAAGCCCGCTCCGGCCAGCAACACGATGAGAAAGAAACCTGACAGATGAATCGAGATGTCAATGGCGCCGTTCTGGAAACTTGATGTGATACTTAAGAAGTTTGCCATGCCTTCCCCTCTTCTTCTTTAAAAATGCTGCTATAGCTTTAGGTACTTACCGATCGGGGAACCGCTGCCGGAAACTTCGATGGAAAAGCCGGCCACTTTCTTGGATGCATGATAAACTCTCTTGATTTCTTCAAGGTACCTGGCAAGGTCGCCAAGACTTTCGATTTGCCGGGTCACCTTCAGATAAGCTGGAATGTCTGAAACATCTTTCAAATACAGAGTTGAAAGTTCCTGGCTGCTCTTTTTGCCGTATCCGACTTCATAAGGCACCCACCATGAATTTTTGGTGTCCTCCGATACAATGCACATCATATGCGTACAGCGGCTCAGCCCTTTTTCAATACAGTCCGTGATCCACCCGGCATCCCCTGCCCCGGCCGCTTCCCGCAGGCATTCATCATACACATCCAGATAAATGTCGATGCCCCTGTCGGTGATGAAATCGCCGATGGCGATTGCTGCTTCCTTGTCGATATTAATATGCGAAAGGAAGATGCACGGCTGCCGGACAGGAGACAAAAGCATCTTCTGAATAGCATCGATCACCGTCACCGTTGCCAAATTTACGCCCTTCATCTCACTCACCCCTTCCCCTAATAAAAAACACCGGAATAACTCCGGCAATAAGTCAGTAACCTCAGCCCGGTCCCGGTTTTTTTGTTTGGGCATTACAGGTGAGGTTCTAATAGTTTACTATATGTTTTCCGGCTGTTTGCTGGTTGTATGTTTGTCCGCATCATCAACGAAATGGGTGCCTGACCCCCGGCGCTTTAACGCGCCGGGGGTCAGGCACCTTTTTCACATTACTTCTGGTCTTTTGTAAATAATAAGATCGTTAAATAATGAGTAGAGGAGGGTTTGTATGCCAAAGGATAAAAATGCGAAGCAAAGTTCGGGTTCTATGATGAAACCGGATTATGCCGGCACAGATGCCCAAAAAGTAAAACAGCAAATTCAAAAAGATGTCAGTGAAGGGCAAGGTGCAATGACTTCCCGTGAGGCAGGAGCAATGAGGGATTGAGCGATCATTTCAGCACGATAAAAAGGGTTGCGGAAGTGGTCAGGGGCTGAGTAAAAAAACAAGGGTGCCAAAAAACCGGTACCCTTGTTTTTGAGGTGTTGGAATATTGATTCAGCTGACACTGCCGGCCGGCGTAGCTTGTTCCTTCGCTTCCTGCGGAATGCTGAAAGGCTCTACGTCATTGTAGTTTGTATAGTCGGATTCGGAATCAATCTTGACGGAGTTTTTGATCCCGTCAATTGTCGCGTCGACTTCCACATAGGTATCTCCCTTTTTCAGGAAAAAATTTTTATCCAGGATATAAATATAATCCATTTCTTTAATGATGATATTTTCAATGACCGCTCCTTCAAATCCTTTTTTTAAAATTTCCCTGGCCAGCGTGTTGTTTTCCGCTTCAGATCCAACATCCTTTTTTATTGTCAGCTTGTAACCATCTTCGATTTCCTCAAGGCTGAACAGGTTAAGGAATTTCTCAGCCAGTAACAGCTCATCTCTAAAAACTTCACCAGTGGATATGCCGGGCATTGCTTCATATGCTGATATAGACCCCTTTATCCACTGGCCTGAGGGCACTAACATATACGCGGCCTCGTCATTGAGATACATATGGAAGGTTCCATTGTTCGAGGTGATCCTTGAATAATTAATGAATGGGTTTTTTATGTATTTATTTTCAAGATCAAAGTATTGTTCAAAATGTTCACCATTCGATAGCATATTCACCCTGCCGCTTACCGTCATTTCAAAGCTTTGTACATCATTATTCAACGAACGTTTAATTACTTCTTCTTTTGTAACCTCTTCTTGTTCTTTCCCCTTCTCTTCTTTTTTGCTTTCTTCCGTTGTGGCAGCCGCTGGTTCCTCTTCCGCCTCTTCTTTTGGTTCCTCTGCCCCGCAGGCTGTCAATAGCGAAAGCAGCAACACGAATAAAAGCTTTTTCAAAATGCAGCCCCCTCAAATTACTTTTTTAAAATATTTTCCTCAGCTAAGCTTATCAAAAGATTTACTCCTTTTTATAAGGTAATATAAGCCATTTTCTTTTGGTGAAAAATAAACTCGCCTGGTGAAGGTAAGTTCTCTTTCAAAGAAACATCATATTTTCAGGCATTCGGTCAAACAATAAGCTGGATATGGTTAATAAGAGGAGGTTTCAACATGGAAAAGACGCATTCCGGGCTGTCGGCCTGGCAGCTGACAATGATGGCTTTAGGGACAGTTGTGGGTGGATCATTCTTTCTGGGATCAGCGATAGCGATAAAAGCGGCAGGCCCTGCGGTTGTGATTTCTTATATATTTGGAGGGATCCTTGTTTATTTTATTCTGGCGGCTCTATCGGAAATGACGGTTGCCGATGCGGCTTCAGGTTCGTTCCGGACATTTGCCGAAAGAATGTACGGCACTGGCACCGGATTTGTGGTCGGATGGGTTTACTGGACAGGGCTGGTATTGGCGATTTCAAGTGAGGCGACAGCGGCAGGCTTGTTGCTGCGTATCTGGTTTCCCGGGATATCCATTGCGATGGCGGGAACAGTGATCATCATCGCTGTTACACTAGCTAATCTGCTCGGAGCTAAAACGCTGAGCAAACTGGAAAGCGGCCTGGCGCTGGTTAAGCTCATTGCGATTGCCGGTTTCATTGTTCTTGCGATAACGCTTATTTTCGGGTTATTCCAGGGTGCTCCGCGCGTTGGAGCTGGAAACCTTGCTAACGAATCCTGGTTTCCGGCAGGAATCAGCGGTATTGCCGGCAGCATGCTGATTGTCATGTTTACATATGCCGGATTTGAAATCATCGGCCTGGCTGCATCAGAATCAGCCAATCTGCATAAAACAGTCCCGAAAGCCATTATTTATACGGTAGCCGGTCTTGCAGGGCTGTATATTACAGCCATTACTGTGCTCTTGCCCCTTATCCCGACAGCTGCCTTAACTGAAGAAGTGAGCCCTATGGTGGTTGCCCTGACAACCCGGGGGCTTGGATGGGCAGGAAATGTTATTAATATCGTGCTTGTCACCGCTATCATTTCCACAATGCTTGCCGCCATGTTCGGACTTGGCAGAATGATCCGCTCACTTGCCGACGAAGGACAGGCACCAGGCTGGCTTGATGACAGAGGAGATGTCCCGTACAGGGGAATCCTTTTTTCCGGCGGGGCGATGCTCACCGGCATGTCTCTCGGCTTTCTTCTGCCTGAACAAGTATATTTGTTCCTGATCAGTTCCGGTGGTTTTTCCCTGTTATTTGCATACGTGATTATTCTTGTCACCCATTATAAATTCAGAAAGATCAATGGATGCCCGGCAAAGGGGCAATGCCAGCTGCCCTGGTATCCTTTTTCCTCCGTGTTTGCAATCATCAGCCTGGTCGCCATTCTGGCAAGTATGCCTTTGATCCCCGGACAGGCTTCCGGGCTTGTGGCAGGTCTCGGACTGGTGGCCCTGTATACTGCTGTTTATGTGGTTTTCATCAAACGGACTGCCCTGGATAATGTGGCACGAGGATGCTTGCCAGGCACAGAAGTTGAAGCTATTCCCCTGAAGTCAAGGCCACAGTATGGCACTGAATTTTCGGCTGAACTGTCTTCACAAGAAGATAATGATCAGGATGAAGAGGAAGAAGGAAAACGGGATGGAAAATAATATCAGTTCCTTGTCATTAATAGGCAGGTTCCGCATTTTAGCCGACAAAAAACGAGCAGCGGTTCCCTGCTCGTTTTTCTATAACCGCCTTCCCCTGTAACGATACCGGGCTGAACAGTTATGAGACATCACAAATCTCATGATCCGGTGCATCTTTACTGCATCTCTTCCTTCTTTTGTATATGGATTGAACCGGCTTTCCAGGCAGCGCAGGAATTCTCTGTCGCAGCGGCAGTTCGGTCCGCCGTAAGCCTGGTAGCATTTATCGTGGGCTCTGCAGCAGGCATCAACTGCATTAAGCGGAGCTCCGGGACCGCTGCAGCCCGGTCCGCACCATCTGTATCCCGGCAAGCAGTGTCCGTGCCTTCCTGCAGGCCTGCTTCCTCGCCTTCGTTCTGCAGCCATTGTACATCCTCCCAAATCACTCATTTATACTACAATATGCAAACCGAAAGCACCGGGTATGTTTGAATTCCCCAGGGCTTTCATAAATAGGCCCTGTTAATGAGGCTGCCTGGAGAATCATTGAGAGGCGAATTCATTCGTTAACTATAGGTGACAGCCTGATAAATGGGATGCGAATTTGATTGTTAAACGATCTGATTAAAAACCAGCTATATCAATAAAAAGAAGCAATCCTGTTTTGTTGCTGGATTGCCAATTGGGGGATAATCGAGTTTTTATGCGGTAAATAAAACAAAAGAAGGAGCAACACCCGGGCTACTCTTTGTGTATTATCCAGCGGCGTAGGACAAAGGATAACAGGTTTTTCCGCTTTTTCTTCATCATTTGAAAACTTATTAAATAAAGAGCCAAACCGAAGAAAAGCACATTTGTCACCATTCCGGCAAAAAATGCTTTTCCCAGTTGAATGCTCGCTTCTATTGCCCCTTCAGCATGGTCCAATACTTCACTTTCACTGATATCGAGCGGAAAAAACAGATGACCTACCACGACATTCAGGTAAAATAAAAATGGAAAAGCCCAGAGAAAACTAATCCCGCCCATCAGCCCTGAAATGGAATTGCCTTTTACCATTTTGGCAAGGGCAGTGGATACCACCGGCCCGAAGCCGAAAGATGGGATGAAATTGACAATTGCTCCAACGGAGAAACCTAATGCAACACGATGTTCACTATCTTTGATTCGTAAAACTTTTATTAAAAGGCACTTTGTCTGACGCAATTTTTTCTTAACCATCAATTCACCAACTTACACCCCAAAATAGCGGATCGTATATTAAAACATTTATTACTGGCCAGAATCAAACATGCTATATTTCAAATTTCCTTTTCATTATAATGGAAAATAGTGAAAATTCAAGACTGGTTTTTCGATCAGTATCCAGTAATTCATTGTATTCTTTGGTTGTTGAATGTTTGTTAAAAAGCGAATCCAACAAAAAATGATTCTGCCCATTTGATTATGCCTGCTGCCAAAAGTAAAACGCCCAGAAACAAGTCTGGGCGCCGGTTTTTTTCTTATATTAAACGGAATTGCTCTGCTTCCATTCTTATGATGCTTCCAAATCTCCAGCCGGACCGAAGAATTCAAAGTTGATCCGGTCTTCAGAAACACCCATTTCCTTAAGGGCGTTGTTCACTGTTTTCATGAATGGGACCGGACCGCAGAAATAGAAATCAGCCTCGGTTGTGTTAATGATACTCTGCAGCCATTCAAGGTCCACGTAGCCTTCTTTATGGAATGTTCCCTCATCACGGTCAGCCGCAGTCGGTTTTTCATAAACGACATAGTATTCGAAGTTTTCATTTTCCTCTGCAAGTTCAGTCAGGTGGCCTTTCATCGCCTGTAGCTGGCTGTTGATGGCAGCATGAATAAAGGTCACGTCCCGGTTAGGATACTGTTCTGTGAGCATATTCGCCATGCTGACCATCGGTGTCAAGCCAACGCCGCCGCTGATGAGGACAACCGGCTTGTCGGAGTCTGTGTCCAGGACGAAGTCACCGGCCGGAGCAGTCAGCTGCACAATGTCGCCTTCCTCAACGCTTTCATGGAGGAAACGCGAGACGACACCACCCGGCAAGTCACCTTTTTCATCTTCACGCTTCACGCTGATGCGGTAATAGTCCTGGCCCGGAGCATCGGAAAGGCTGTACTGGCGGGTATGTGTATACGGATCGCCATCAATGTCAACCTTGATGCTGATATATTGCCCCGGCAGGAAATCGGCGATCGGCTTGCCGTCTGTCGGCTTCATATAAAAGGATGTGATGACATCACTTTCCTGAACTTTCCGGTCTATCGTAAACGGACGGTAGCCTACCCAGCCGCCGGGTTCTTCAGCAGTTTCTTCGTACATATCTTTTTCAATATCAATGAACACACCGGCAATGACACCGTATGCTTTTTCCCAGGCATTGATGATGTCGTCTGTTGCCGCATCACCGAGCACATCTTTAATGGCTAACAGGAGATATTTTCCGACAATCGGATAGTGCTCCGGCTTGATGTTCAAGCTCCTATGTTTATGGGCGATCTGCTTGACAACCGGCAGGATCGCTTCGAGATTATCGATATAAGCTGCAGCAGCATACACTGCGTTTGCCAGAGCGCGCGGCTGCTTGCCTTCCTTCTGGTGAGTCTGGTTAAAAATATTGAGCAGTTCCGGATGGGCGTCGAACATCATTTGATAAAAGCGGGTCGTAATCGTTTCACCATGTTCTTTCAGCACCGGTACTGTCGATTTGATGATATCAATCGTTTCCTGGTCCAGAGCCGTATTCGTTGAAGAATTTGCCATGTTTCCATCTCCCCTTTGATGAAAGTTGTGTAAGTTTTAAAGATACATTTTAAATACATCTTTAATTACAACATCTGCACGGTGGAAAAGCAATATTTTAAATATACCTTTAACAAAATGTTCACATTTGTTACCGTTGGTACAGGAGAATATGGTACGATATACACATGAATTTGCCTTATAGGTGGGATTACGATGCATTTGACATCTTATACGGATTACTCGCTCCGCCTGCTCATTTTTTTAGGATCGAAAAATGAAGGGGAGCTTTCGAATATAAAAGAAATTTCGGACGTGTACCGGATTTCCAAAAACCATTTAAGCAAAATTGTCTATGACCTTGGAAAACTCGGGATCATCAAAACTGTCCGGGGCCGCAACGGCGGGATTGCGCTTGCAATGAAACCGTCGGAAATCAACCTCGGCATGATCGTCAGAGAGCTCGAAGAAGACATGGACGTGGCAGTGTGCTTCAATGAACGGAAAAATGACTGCCTCATCACGCCCGTCTGCAAATTAAAGCATGTCTTGAACGAAGCGCTCAACAGCTTCCTTCATGTGCTTGATCAGTACACTCTCGAGGATGTCATTTTAAGAAGAGATGTGCTCGACACCGTACTCGGTACTGAAAAACAGACATAACATCCTTTCACAAAAAGCCTGCAGCAAGTGTGCAGGCTTTTTTGGCGGAGAGGAACGGGGAAGTTTCCGATCGGGAAAGTGGTTAGTATGAGAGGATAGGATTTGAGAAGGAATCGGATGAGTTACCTTTTTAAGGCTGTGACACTCTATTGGGGAACGCATAACTCTTTGCGTTACCTTTTTGAGGGAGCGATCCTCTTTTGGAGAACGCATAATTCTTTTTCGTTACCTTTTTGAGGGTGCGATCCTCTTTTGGAGAACGAATAACTCTTTCCCTGTCCTCTCCGCAAATGCGAGTTCCGTTTTGGGCAAAATAAAGATTAGTATCTATTTAGCTGCCGGTGTTTTTTTGTGACGTTATATGTCGGCTGTCTTCTCGTGATATGATAGGATATAAAAGCAATACATAGAAAAGGAGAACTTCAATGCAGAAAATTTATCAAGTGGAAGAACGTCCGCCCCTCGCGGAAAGCCTGCCGCTCAGCCTGCAGCATTTATTTGCCATGTTCGGGGCGAATATTTTGGTCCCGATCCTGTTTCAGGTGAACCCGGCCACCATCCTGCTTATGAATGGCGTCGGCACTTTGATTTACCTGATGATATGCCAGTGGAAAATCCCCGCTTATCTCGGGTCGAGCTTCGCTTTCATTTCACCGGTTTTCGTCGTTCTTTCCTCCCATGATTACAGCTATGCACTCGGTGGATTTATTATTGTCGGTTTCATTTTCGTTCTTGTCAGTTTTCTTGTGAAAATTGCCGGAACCGCATGGATTGACATCGTGTTCCCGCCAGCGGCGATGGGTGCCATTGTTGCTGTCATCGGACTCGAACTTGTGCCGGTTGCTGCCGAAATGGCTGGTCTGATCGCTCCGGCCGATGCCGCTGAAAATTGGGCGTATGACCCGAAAGTGATTTTCGTTTCCATCGCAACCCTGCTGATCACCCTGCTTGGCACAGTTATGTTCCGGGGGTTCATGAAAATCATCCCGATTTTGATCGGTGTCGTTGCCGGTTATCTCATTGCCGCTTTTACCGGGCTCGTGGACTGGAGTTCTGTTGAGCAGGCCAATTGGATTGCTTTGCCTGACTTCTATACGCCGAAGTTCGACTGGGCCAGCATCATGATCATCGCCCCGGCCGCGCTCGTGGTCGTGGCTGAGCATATCGGCCATCTGCTTGTCACGGAAAACATCGTTGACCGCAATTTGACGAAAGACCCGGGCCTGTCACGGTCGCTGCTCGGCAACGGGGTGTCAACGATGCTGTCAGGATTCGCGGGATCCACACCGAATACAACTTACGGGGAAAATATCGGGGTCATGGCCATCACAAAGGTGTATTCAACCTGGGTCATCGGCGGTGCTGCCATCTTTTCGATTCTGTTATCATTTTCCGGCAAGCTCGCCGCAATCATCCAGACGATTCCGGCACCGGTCATGGGCGGCGTTTCGCTTCTGCTTTTCGGTGTCATTGCCGCTTCCGGCATCCGGATCCTTGTCGATTCCAAAGTCGATTATAATAAACCGTCGAATCTGATATTAACGACAATCGTCCTCGTTATCGGCATCAGCGGCGCAACACTGACACTTGGTGTTGTTGCGCTGAAAGGAATGGCGCTGGCGACAGTCGTGGCTATATTGCTGAGCCTGTTGTTTAAAGTGCTTGAGAAATATGGTTTGCTGAATGAATGAGTAATGCCATAAAGGTGCCTGACCCCCAGCGCGTTAACGCACTGGGGGTCAGGCACCAATTATGCAACATCCCTTCACCTCAACCACTTCCCACACAAACGGAATTCCTCAGGAAAATCAATAAACGGATTCCGGTTCCCCTGAATATCCGCAATCGCGGCATTCCGGTGTTTTTCATACACATCGGGCGGAAATTCCTGATGCCATTCGTCCAGCAGTCCGATATCGATCCTCCTCTTAAATGATTTTTGGATTTCATCGGGATATCTCAACAAAAAATACAGCATCGCCCTTGCGACGGCCCCTTTGGAGTATTCAGGCTCGAACCGTTCGTCTTCGGCTTTGCCGCAGCCGTCCCGAACAGCCATCAGCTCTGTTTCCGGCTCGTATTCTCTGAAATCATAATAAGGATAGTTACCGCGGGCCGAATTGCAGACCGGGTCGCAAGTGAACAGGTGATGGATATCCCCTTTCATCGGCTCATCCCTTCCGAACCAGGACTGCGGCACGGCGTGTTCGCAATTAAACTTGAACTCATTTTCAATTCCCACCCGGAGTCCTCTGGTATCTTCACGATCGAGCGCTACAACTTGCTTTTCCAGCTGCTTGATTCTTTTTTCTGCTGTTATATAGTCTTCAGCCAGCACCTCTTCGGGCTTCCTTCTCCGCCCTGAATACACGCTGACAAGACTTCCGTTTTCCTGCAGGTCAACCCATGGATAGACATATCTGGACGGACTGTAGCCGACTTGATTGGTATGTGTCTGCTTTACAAGGCGGTGCAATGCCTCGGCAATCTCGCTTTCATCCTTGTTATCAAAATCAATCCCCTCATAGTAGGATTGTTTGGCTTTGCTGTCAGCTTCCGGGTCATAATACGCACGGCGGTCTTCTTTGATTTTCTTCCTGTTTTGCTGCAGTTCAAGAAAAAGTTCTTTTTGCTCAGCTTCCGTCTCCGGAACAGCATACAAACTGTGTTCTTTTTTTAAATGAGAGAAATTGAAGTCGTCCATTAGCTGCCTCCTTCGGGGATGTCATTTGAAGATCTCTCTTTTTTTGAACATGCTGCCTGCGAATCGCCGGGCAATTTTCGGCCTTGTCAGCCACTCGATCCGCGCTCCGTTTTTGCCTGTTCTAAGCATCTCCTCTGTCAGAAATGCAGTGACGGTCTCTACATCATCGGCAAGGATATTAAATATCTTCTTCGCCTGTTCCGCTTCTTTTCCTCCATCTGCAAGCGATTTTTTCAAGAGGTCGGTCGCTACCATGCCGGGACTTAATGTGCCGACCAGAACCGGTGTATGCTTCGCTTCCTTTGCCAATGAGCGGGTGAAGTAGCGGACTGCCCGCTTGGATGTCCCGTAAATCGACATTTTTTCCCGCATCATGCCGTCGCTTCCGAACCCTTCCATATTGAAAATCCGGCCGCCGCCCTGTTTTTTCATGCCAGAGAATGCGGCACTGGTTCCATTCATAACACCGGTTATATTGATGTCAACCAGCTTATTATAATCATCCTGCTCCATTTCCCAAAAGTAAGCGCGCACCTGATCGATGCCGGCATTGTTGACCCAGATATCGACCGTCCCCAACTTTTCAGAGGAAACGTCCCAAAGCCGCTGCATATCCGGATAAAATCGTACATCCCCTGCCAGGCCGAAGACTTTCTTGTCGGGAAATTCACCCTGGAGAGCTGCCAGCGCCTGTCCGACATTTTGATCGGTAGTGCCGTTGATCATGACCGAGCAGCCCTTTTTTAAAAACTGCCTGGCCAGCCCATATCCGATTCCCCGCGTGCTTCCGGTGATCACGATATTTGCCATGTCCGCCTTACCCCCTGTCCGGTTCTATTATTGCCTATATTAAACATTCTTGGCACCATTCCTGAAATCCTTTAGTCTCATTAAATTGTTGCCTGGCTGGAGATTGAATGTTCTTCCTGTTGTACATAATGAAGATGTATGACTATTTATCTGGTAACGGATTTGGAGGTAAAAAGCTGTGAGTCTGTTTAAATTCGTCTGTTTTGCAATCGCGGCCGGAGCTTTTCTTAAAGTGTTTTGCGGGGTCTTTTTTCACCGTACATTCTATAAATGGATCAGGCGTGAATATGCGCGTGAGCAGCGGCCATGGACCGTAAACGCGCTTGCCGCCTACGCCCTTTTGATATTTGCTCTTATATGGCTCGGGGTCTTCTTTGACTATGCCCAATACGGCTGGGTGCTGGCCCCTTTGCTTACTGCAGCTTCAATGAAAACGCTGTTTCTTTTGTTTGATTGGGAAAAAACTTCAAGGAAATTCGTGCACTTTATTGACACTGTTGGCAGCCGTGGACTTTGGTTTGTCAATGTGTTTGTACTCGTTTTAGGCTTTGCTTTTCTATGGGCAGGACTGTATCTGCTCTAATCCAGAAAAAAACAAACACCCCAGGGGTGGAATTGGTTGTAAATGCTTGGCCGATGACATCGGGGAAATTCGTAAATTTATCGATAAGCAAGGCGCCAGGGGGCAGGATGCTTAATTGAGCTGTCCTCTTTTTCGATTCGGCCTTTTTCTAAACATGCTTATTTTTATATTGACTTTCTTTAAGAAAAAAAGGGACCAAACCATTTCTGGCTTGATCCCCTTAATACGGAAATGATAACACTTGTTTAGAATAACGCGCCAAATAACAGACCGATAAATCCGAAGATCAGGCCGATAATGAACCAGAGAATCGATGCAATCACGATTATCCAGCCGGCCACTTTCCTGCCGGTCATAATGAAGTAGATTCCTAGGGCCAGAAATCCGAAGATAAAGCCGAGAATGGCCCATAAAATCGAACTTTTGTCATGTTTTTTGGCGTCGATCGCCAGATAAATGGCGATTATAATATTAATTAAGAGTCCGATCGAAAGTTCCATTATTTCACCTCTAATGAAAAATTACCTATACATTATGCTTTTCCCTAGGAGAGTTATTTTAAACAGTATGGAGAATCGGCAAATTTCGTTGCTGGCGGAATAGCATGAATGTGTCTACCGTACTTGTCTAACACCTTTGATTTACAGCTTGAAACCAAAGGCTTTGGCATAAATGCCGCCACTTATGGCGCGAAACAACGGTTTTGGCGTGAATTGAGGTCTTTACGGCGGGTTACCACAGCATTTGCGCGTGAAACTGAACAGCATCGGCGCGATTCTCGCATCATACGGCGTGAAAGCTGCATGGCTGTGCCAGTGATACTCCTTCGATCTGCAGCTCGAAAATAAAACGCTTTAGCGTGAATGCCGCCACTTATGGCGCGAAACAACGGTTTTGGCGTGAATAGGCGCCTTTACGGCGTGTTACCACAACATTTGCGCGTGAAACTGAACAGCATCGGCGCGATTCTTGCGTCATACGGCGTGAAAGCTGACCACCGCTAGAACCTCCTTCGTTCTGCAGTTCGAAAACAAGGCATTCTGGCATGAATCCTTCCAGTCATGGCTTGAATTAACATCGTTCCCTTTACAGATTGTCATAAAGGAAACCCGATTGGTTCCCATCACCATTACAACACAAGCTTTTTTCCTTTGACCTTCTCTTTTTTTCTTGTTTTCACTTCAGCTATAAGCCAGGCGAGCAGTGTCAGCCCAACAGATATGATGGCTGAAATCGGGTACAATTTAAAGAGAAATAATTCTACAAAAACACGGTAAGATTCAATGGCGTAAGGAAGAGAGAACAGGAGCACAAACAGCGCGCCGTGGATCATCCACTGTTTTTTTATTCCGATTACCTGGGTAATCCCTTTTCCGGCAGCCCAGTGCAACAGCCCCATCCGGATTATTCCTCCTGAAATCATCGTGAGAATTCCATAGATATCGAACCGTTCAATGAAACCGAACTCAACAAGACGTACTATACTCTGGGCCGGATACTCCAGGTTCGTAACCTGATGGATCCCAAAAATGCTGATACTGCTCGTAACGGTTCCGAGAAACATCCAGGCAATCAAAAACACAGTTACTGTATTGATGAAAAACAGCGATTTAGACCGCTCGGTTGCTTTCTCCATTCCCATCATCAACAGAATCACGAATTCTCCATAAAGGGCGGCAGTGAGGGCCATTCCATATAATATCGGTTCACTTCCATGTGACAGCACCGGCAAAAGCAAATTGTAATCCTTCATCTGGTGGGTGGTGAGGGCAATGCTTTCCCCGGTGACAATGATGATGACAAACAAAATCACACTGGACCTGGCCAACACTTCAACGCCTTTTGAAGCGGCATAAATAACAAGCGGGTAAAAGGTGATCTGCAGAGCCCACCATGGTGCCTCTGGCAGGAATACTGTCTGGATAAAATTCACCGTTCCGTATAACGTGATCAGAGCAAGGAATAAAAAATATCCAATGACAGCCAGCCCGATAACTTTTCCAGGAAGGCGGCCGAACGTGAACTCCAGGATCTGGATGTATCTTTTATCGGGGAACAGCTTATGGAGCCTGTGCAGGGCAAATCCGAAAAAAACGGCGAAGGGCACTGTCAGGAGAATGGCTATCCAGGAATCACGGCCGCTTCCCTCCACAATTGGGGGTATGAGAAACATATGGCCCATCACCGGTAGTGACATCGACAGCAAAAAGGCTGTCTGCCGGTATGAAACAACTTCCATCCTCATCATTCCGCCTTTCCATTCTCATTTAAATGGTGTTCGATTAGTCCATGATCGCGTATTTCGGCATCGACCTTCACTTTCACTTCAAGTTCCTCATAAATCTTCGGCCATTCATCTTTGTGCTTATTCCAGTATTTAGGGTCTTTACGTTCGATTGCACCTGCGAACCCAAGCAAATTGGCGTTATACTCTTTTTGAATCTTATTTATCGTTTTTTCAATTTCTTGCTTCACTGTGTTTTCGTACTCTTTTTCAATGTCCTCCAGCAGCTTTGCCGTCACCAAGACCGGTTTAGTTAATTCACCGACAAACCCTTTTTCTTTGATTTCAATCGTGATGATCGGCTGCCCGTCCTTCATTTTAGCCTTGATGGATGACTTGGAATTTTTCACTTCAACTGAAGCTTCCTGTTCTTCCCCTTCCTCTCCTTCTTCCAGCTTCACCACTTGAAGCCCGCCTTTCAGTTTCCCTATTACGCGGTGGAAAGCGACCGTTTCTTGTTTCCCAAGATACCCGATTACCCGTTCACCATCGAAAACAGCTGTGTTGTATACCTGGACTTCGTCTTCTTCACTGAGGTGGACAACTGGTAGATAGGGGTCTTCAAAAGGATTCCGCAGTTTCTGTATGAAATTGTGGTACTCCACTTTTGGAGCCTCCCCCAGATGTTTATCCTGAAAGTCGATAGCATTCCGCAGTTCCCGGCCCGGAAGTTTTGTGGAAACAGGATAATTCTCCAATAATTCCCTGGCAGGTCGATTTGCTATCATCATGTACATTTTCAGGCGGGGTTCATGGTCACGGGAAAAGAAGTCAAGTATCGGCAAGACTGATTCTTCTGCCGTATCTTTCCCAATAATAAAGGCGCTGATATGCTCCCAGTTTTGCTTTTCACCAATGACTGTAATCGCTTGGCGTCCAGCCTTGAAAACTGTTTTGCCAGTGATGGTATGCATGGTGTATGGATGCTTTTGTCCATTTTTAACTGCAGTAGGATCTATAATATTATTTGTTATTTCAATGTCACCATCTGCATTTCTGTCTATTCCGACAACTGAAACAATGGAGATATCCGATAGTTCTGTGGACCCCCAGCACCCTGAAAGGAATACCATCATGATAAACACAACAACATATTTACGTGCTTTCATCTATCCATCATTCCTTTTCATCCTTCTTTACTCCAGGTTTCTGGCCGGGTGCCTGGCGGGCAATATCCTGGGTCTGGAGCGGTTCCGGCCGCCTGTTTTGCATCCATAGAGGTGCCCGAAAGATGAAATCCTTCCATGAACTTAGCGATAATGGATACCAGGATGCCAGATACGGGACACCGAAAGACCGGAGCGAAGTGACATGAATAAGCCAGAACATGAGGACCAGCATGATTCCATACATGCCAAAAAAGGCGGCTGCCACCAGATAAATGAGGCGCATGATGCTTGTTATATCATTTAGGGAAGGAACAACAAGCCCACTGATGGCGGCTATCGCAATCACGATAATCGTTGGCGAGCCGACAAAGCCTGCATTGACTGCAGATTCCCCGAGAATCAATGCCCCGACAATGGAAATTGCCTGCCCGACAGGCCTTGGCATTCTAACGGCTGCTTCCCGTAAAAATTCAAAGCCGATCAGCATAAATAGAATTTCCGAAAACAGTGGAAATGGCACCCCTTCTCTCGCCGCCGCAAAGGTAATGAGAAGATCGTTCGGAAATACTTCGATATGAAAATTTTCGAACGCTAGATACATACCAGGAGCGAGACTGGAAAAAAAGAAACCGGTCAGTCTGAGAATCCGCATTAGGGAGCTTAAATACGGACGGGAATAATAATCTTCCGCGTTTTGGAAGGATTCGAATATTAAATAGGGGACGACCAAAACGACAGGGGTCCCTTCTGTAAAAATGGCCACCCTGCCTTCCATCAGTTTTGCCGCCACAATGTCGGGCCGCTCCGTGTTCGAAACGGTCGGAAAGACAGACAGCGGGGCATCTTCAATGAATTCTTCTATATAACCGGACTCTAAAATCGCATCCGTTTTGATGCCGGTCAATCTCTTTTTCACTTCTTTGACAAGTTCCTTGTTCGCAATGCCGTCAACATATGCAATCGCAACTGGCGTTTCCGTGACTTCACCGATTTTAACCTGTTCAATTTTAAGGCGGGAGTTCCGGATTTTCCGCCTCAACATGGACGTGTTCACCTGCAGTGTTTCGACAAAACCCTCCCGCGGGCCCCGAATAACTGTTTCTGTTACCGGTTCTGATATGCCCCGCATTTCCCACGTTGCCGCCCCCAGCACATAGGCTTTTTCAAGTCCGTCGATGAACAGGGCGGGTTCCCCTCTTAAAATGCTTTTAATGGCATCTTCAAATCCCCTGGTTTCTGCACAATTATGGGTGTTTATCACTTCTGTCTCAATCCCATGGAGAATCTCTGAAGTGCAGTTTTCCACTTCCATCAAGGGATCAATTATGTTTTTCTGGATCTGGTCCTGATCGAACATTCCGGCGATACCGACAAACAGTGCCTTGCAGGCGGAATCACCCTTGCCGATATGGATTTTCCGGAAAAGGACATCGTAACTATGAGAAAACACAGCTCGTAGATATTTTTCATTCTCGAGTAGATTTCCCGATATTTTCAATTGTTCTACCTGCTGTTTCTTTTCAGTACCGCTTGGCCTTGCCAATGATTTATAAAATTTTTTTAGTTTCGAAAACATCGACAATCACCTTTTTTTGAGAAATAAATCCTTCTAGCCAGTATTTGACTTATAAGAGGTTTATATACCCTATGCCGCTGATTCAGAAATAGGGGAATGCTACTGCACTGGTTTACCCGGCTCTACTTTGCGCTTTCTTTGGAAATATAATCTTCCAAAAATCCATTTTTTCAAATACCTGTTCTGTTTCTAATTTTAAAGATGAAATAATCTGTGGAAATTCTGCGTCATGCAAAAAGCGCACCCTGCCGATCAGTGTGCGCTTCATTGAATTCCTTTTCTATTTTTCTAATTATCTCGGCACGATCGGGTCACTCCATCTGTTCACTGCTCCCCGCCTGCTGCAGTTCTGCGGTTTCAGGCGATAACATGGAAACACCGAAGAACGAAATGACGCTCACCAGCAAAGAACATTGGCATCTCGGTTATCTGGCAACACTGTGCTTGAACATATTTAATCCAAAGTCTTCCGAAATCTGTTTCAGTACAGCCGCTCCGGCAACACTTGTCCCATGTTGATTAATTGACGGGCCGAAAACGCCGATCCCCATTTTTCCCGTTGCCGCCGAAATGATCCCGCCGCTTATGCCGCTTTTAGAAGGAATGCCGACATTTACAGCAAAATCCCCCGAATCTGTATACATCCCGGACATTTGCATAACCGCTTTCAAAATCCGGACATTCTCCGGTTTCACCAGCTGCTTGCCTTCGTTTTCAAGATAACCGTCATTTGCAAGGAATGAACCGATTCTTGCCAGTTCAACCGTGTTGAGGTGCACACAAATCCCCTTAAAATACAAATCAATCGCATCCTCAACCTTGCCGCTCGGAATAATGCCTTTATGTTCCATCAGATAGCCGAACGCGCGGTGCATCGAGCCTTTGCTCTTCATATCCTCATAATTAATGTCATTGACCTTAATCTTGTTATTGCCGGTTATTTTCCGCAAAAGCTTCAGAATGCGCTCCATCTTTTCCTGTGAATCTTCTCCGGCAATCATCGAAGTGACGGCAAGTGCCCCCTCGTCCAGGAAAGGATTGAAAGGTTTTTGTTTGCCGTTTTCTTTGAAAGCGGTAATCGATGCATAGTTATTATCAGAAGCATCCACTCCCACCATTTTATACACACTTTCAAACCCGAGATCTTCAAGTGCCACCAGATAATTGATCGCTTTCGACATGCTTTGCATCGAAAAACGGAAATCGGTATCGCCTGCCTTGTATTCCTCGCCGTCCATATCACTGATCGCGACTCCCAGATACCCTTCCACTTTTTCATTGATTTCCGGGATGGATGTATGCGCTTTGCCGTCAGTGGCAAATGGTGCGTATATTTCGACCAGTTCCTGGAGGTACTCGTTAGTCATTTTTTGCATGGTTTCACTCCTATACGTTTGCTTCTATTTTCAACTGCGATGTCTTACTGCAGACTCCCCGGCTGGCTTTCATTGGACTGTTTCACCATTGGCAGGGAAATCAACATCCTTTTTTCCGTCATATATCATTAGCGTTTTTCACGAAACGATGCTGCTGGTCCCCATTTCAGAATCAACAACCTTATATAATAGGACCTTATTAAGCAAGTACCCTATTTTATTTCAGGAGTAACAAGTCGTTTTTTTCATGGGCAGAGTCCTATTTAGTGTGGAAGAGACTTGAGACTCCCACGCCTAAAGGCGTAAACTCTAAACCTTGCGGCTTATGAGTGGGATTCTTGAGTGATGAGAGAGAAGTCTATTTCTAGTATCTCAATATGGCCTCAAGATAAGGGCATCTCATTGCCCCTCCTAATACAGTGCATATAGCATATTAGGCTGATTGACTGTTACCATCAATCACAGGTGCATATCTAATATTCATAGCACCGACTCGATCTCTATGAGTTTCAAACCCGCATTTGCACTTATATTTGCGGTCTTGTGCCTTGTTTTTAGCTGAACATTCCGGACATGTTTGGCTTGTATAAACAGGGTTCACGTATTCAACTTTAATGCCAGCTAAATTCGCTTTATACTCGATGAATTGAGATAAACGATAAAAGGACCATGTGTGCAAATTCTTTTCGTTTTTACGACTTGTTCTTGTCGTCTGCCTGATGTTCGCTAATTGTTCTAAGCGAATGACAGAAACATTCTTTTCTTTTGCGAAATCAACAATCGCACGAGTTACCTTGTGGTCTTGGTCTTTCATCCAGCGTTGTTCTTTATCATTGAGTTTGCGAATGGCGTTCACTTTCTTTTTCTTCCCTAATTCCTTTCGGATCGAGCGAAATTTACGTTTCATGTATTTGTTTTGCCTGCCGTTCCCAAAGAAACGAGTTTGGCCATTTTCCGTTACAGCGACCGCAGGTACTTTTAAGCCTAAGTCCACACCCATTATTTTTGTGCCTGTTTTCTCTTCAGTAGGAAGGGTGACAGAAATTTGGGCCATCCATTTATTCGCTTTCTTCGTGATACGAAGTGTGCCTAACTTATGTTTTAATAAATCGAAATGACGATTCTCCTTATCCACTAATAAAGCACGAATCGGTACTTTTTTTGCTTTGCCGCCAATCATTAAGGGCAAAAAAATGGCAGAGGAATCGAGCGAATAGTTTTGGTTATTCCACACGCATACCGGCTTCTTTAAAAAAGGGATTTTCTTGTACTTGCTCTTCTTCGCTTTTTTAAACACGCTTTTCGCATCTTGAATGGCTTGGTTTTTCACCGCACTTGGAAGGCAAGACAGAATATGTTTTGTTGTCTTTTTCGTTACTTTCTTTTCTGCAACCATTTCGGATACTAATGTGTTAATCGTTGCGATATATTCCTTACCCATATCAGCTAAAATGCCTTCTTGCTCTTTTGAAGGAAGAAGTTTGATTTTGACCGTTATTGCTTGAGACATATCATTCACCTCCTTTTCAACTTACGTTCAATCATTGAAATCTCCTGTTCAATTCTCCATATCTTTTCAGCTAATTCAGATTTTGGTGTTCATTGTTGAATCATCTTAAATCCAACTGCACCGATCCACAAAAAAGAAATCAAGGATTTTCAAATACTTGAAGCACCCCAAACTTTCAGTTTATAAGGGGTACTCCGTATTTGACCTCACTCTCATCCCACACCTAAAGGAGTGGGCTTTCACGTTCGGAGATTCTGTAAAAACAAAAAAAGCAGAAGCAATGGAATCTATCCGTTGCTTCTGCTTCTTCTTTAATAAGCCGCAAAATACCGGCTGGCAGCAACTGCGTAATCAGCTCGCGTTACCGTGCCATCAGGGTTGAAAACAGCCGTGACTTCCAGCTCAAGATCGTAGGGACCCTTTTCAACAGCGAAGCTGGCATTAATGATATTAAGGTCAAGTGCCAGCTGGACATAGCCGCGCAGCTCTGCTGGAATATCGCCCGCATCTTTCAGGGGAATCCGCTCAGTTCCGTACTGGACAGTGACCGGTTCATTGTTTTTCGCTTTTGCCTCCTGTTCGAGCCCGAGGTTCTGAACGAGGCTGTATGCCAGTTCAGCCCGATTGATGCCCTTGTTTGGCGCAAATTTCCCATCAGCGTCCGGCAGCATGACGCCACTGTCATGCTGCCAGGTATCCCTGAGAGCGGCTCCATCCACCGCTACCGCTTCTGCAAACGGAACAGCACTTCCGTTTACATCCTTGAAACTCGCTTTTTCCGGCAGGGACTGGCGGATTCCCGCCCCCATCACCAGATATTCAGCCAGCTCGATCCGCTTAAGGTTATCATCGGGCCGGAATTCGCCATTATGATTACTGTCGGCCAGCCGCTCGCTTACCGCCGTTTTGATCGCAGCCTCGGCCGGATGGCCGGCGATATCGTTCAGGCCTGTAAAACCGCCTGCCTGTTTAAAGACAAGTTCCCCTTTAACTGTTTCATCGAGTGCAACAAGCCCTTCAAGACCTTCCAGTTTCAGCTTCCACTCTCCTGCTTTCGGAGCGGTTACCTGGACGGTGCGGTTGGTATAAAGCGGAAACAAAACGGAGACACCTGAACTGTGCCGGTTTCCATCCGGGTCGACCAGCACCAGATTAATCGGGTTTCCTGTTTCACCGAGCAGCCCTCTCGCATTAATTGAAGCCGTCAGCTCAGTCAATCCTTCTTCAAGTGTAAATGGTTTTTCGTTACTGCCGAGAACACTGAAATCCATTTCGAACGACTCACGGTCAACGCCCATTTCCACATTCGCATTGAAGGTGCGGTTCATATTGACGGTCGTTCCGTATTCCCTCCCGGTGAACGGTGCATCAACGGCCGTGTATGCATTCACATAACCGGCCCCTGCTTCCCATGCTTCATAGCCAGGCATGTTCGAAGCGGTATCCTGGATGATCGCTTTGACTTCATCGGGTGAAAGACCCGGATTTGCTTCCAGCATAAGTGCGATCACACCGGCGACATGCGGCGCTGCCATCGATGTGCCGCTCATCGTCGTATAGTACGGAAGGTAAGCAGGTTCGATATTTTCGGCATCATCTGCCGCTCCCAGGCTTGATACCGGCGCAATCACCCGCGTTGATACAATGCCTTCTCCCGGTGCAGTGATGGTTGGCCTGTCTTCCCATGTGAATGTTTCTCCTGCGATATTGACCGTTCCGCCCTTCCCGGCCGCACCCCGGGAGGAAAAGTCCGTCAATTTTCCCTGGTTTGTGCCAGCTGCAACGGTAATAACCCACGGTGCCTTTTTATAATTCCCGGAAATCGTCGAATCAGCAGGTCCTGAGTTCCCCGCCGAAAAAACAGTGATAATGCCCCGGTCATAAAGCTTTTTCGTCGCTACATTTATCGGATCAAGCGGATCGAAATCGGTTCCGGCATCACTTGTGGTTCCCCATGAATTCGTAATGACCCGTATATCATATTTGGCCTGGTTTGTAAGTGCATAATCAAAACCGCCAAGCGTATCAAGGATCGCCACTGCCGCTCCGGATCCGTATCCGATCAAGTCGGCCCCTGGCGCCGCCCCTTCATATTTCCCTGCCGACTTTTCACCTGTACCGCCGACAATCCCTGCGACATGCGTTCCATGCCCGCCAGTACTGTCCGAATTCGGCACATTTTCGATATAAGAAATCGGCAGCAGTTCAGAAAGGGCGTTCAAATTCGTTGAAGCCATAACATTTTGCACGAGGTTTTCACCGAATTTGTGGTCATCATGCGTGCCATCAATGCCGCTGTCATTCACTACAACCCCGATTCCCTTGCCTGTCACCGGCAAACCGCCGTTTAGCTGCCGCATTGTCTCATCCGTTCTCACCCTGTCAACGCCGGTGAAGGCTGTCGCCGTATCGTTTTCGTATTCAACCGCTTCATTGAAATAAATCGAATACACTTCAGGACTTTTGGCAAGTTGTTTGATTTGGTCCAGATTTGCTGTAATTCCGGCCATCGGCAGGCTCTGGAAGGTTATACCTGCTGAAATGCCCGCCCTTTCAAGCAGATCGATTTGCTCGGGATCAGGAGCACCCTCACCCTTGAATGTCACAATCACCTGGAGCGTGCCGGCCGTCTCAGCCAGTTTCGCTGTTATTTGTTCATCAATCTTATCAAGCGCAATCTCTGCCCCGGCCTGTTGAGGAAGAAACACGGAAAAAATCGTCGAAAAAGCCAGCATAAGTGCGATTAAAAAGCTTTTCAGCTTCATGGAACACCCTCCCTGTTTCATCAGTTTTCTTAATTATCACATAATTAAGGCTTCAGTCCTATTAGGCATTGGATATAAGCGCATCGGCCAAAAGGCGTATATTTTTAAATTATAGAGTTTTTATTGGTCCGCTCTTCTAAACAGGGCTGTTGTACATGTTGAAGTACCAGGACGCATACTCTTGCATCGCACCATGGTGTTTTCTCGGCAAAAACAGAAGAAAAACTCGCCATTTGGCGAGCCTATAGGCGAAGACAAGGCGTAGCTGCCCTTGTCTATCTTCTTAAAATTGGCAGATGCGTCGAAATACTCCCTTGCTGGAATACTTTCCTATATGGAACAAACGCGCAGGGCGCCCGCTTTACACATAAGCAGGGGTACCGGCAGGATGTGAGGATCACCGCTAATGACTACGATAGCCGCTGCTTCCACCTGGAGCAGGATGACTCCCTTTGGCTTTTTACCAACAAAGCAACATTTTATCATTTCCTTCATAATGAAAAAGCACCGGTCTGCGGTCCCTAAGCAGGACCGTTAACCAGTACCCCTATCAATGTTACTTCAAGAGTTCACCAGTAACCATTTTTGCCTGGTATTGGAACCAGGCGGACTGCACTGAAAAGAGGCAAATAGTGATTACAGTGCTGATTGCTTGCTGCTCGCTTTTAGAAATTGACTCATATTTGCCAGTAAAGGCAGCGGCTTCTGTTTCGATCCACTCCCGGGTTGTGCCGTTGAGCCCGAGCCCCTGGTCTGTTCCATCCTTGAACGCTTCCTGCATTCTTTCAAACAAAGAAGAATAGGCAAAAAACAAATCGACCGGATCGATGATATCATCCGAACGGTCTTCCGGATTATTGAAAACGAGCTGCAGGATGGACCGGATGGATTCAAAATCAAGTGAATGCTTCAAATCTTCCACAATAAAAAGGGTTGCAGCTTGCTCTACTGTATATTTCTTTCCGAGCAGCGGCGAGCCGACCAGCTCCCTTACATCACGCTTCACCCAGTTTTGCACTGCGCCATGGCTGAGTTTTGTGAATTCAAGCAAATTCCCAAGCGTCACGATTTCATTCAACGATAATCCCACTTCAGGCCTGTTGATCCGTTTCATCAGCTTTTGGATGATTTCCGGGTCGGTCCCTCCACCATCCGCGGCATCCCTTATCTCATCAAGGATTGGCCGTATCGGCTTTATTCCATCTTCTCGCAGGCTGGCCAACAGCTGCGCCATTTGCTTTCTCGAAAACTGAAGTCCGCTCATCCTCTTCAACCTCTTTTCTGACACACGAGAACGCTTTTTTCTTATCGTATCCTTCTATATTAAAGCCGTCAAATTATGGCATCAATCCTCCATAATAACGTTGCAAATAATAGAAAACTCCTTTATAATAAGTTCAAATGAACCCGAAAACAAAGAAAGAGGTAGATAAACAAATGGGGAAACGAATATTCTTATTCATCCTGACTAACATTCTCGTCTTGACGACGATCATGATTGTGTTGTCTGTCTTCAATGTCGGTAACTATATCAATTTGGACGGGACGCTTGATCTCGGCACACTGCTTGCATTCAGTGCCGTGGTCGGTTTCACCGGTTCCTTCATGTCCCTTTTGATGTCACGCTGGATGGCCAAAAAAATGATGGGCGTCCAGGTTTTGAACCCCGACGGATCGCTGTCCCCTGCTGAACGCAACCTCGTCGAAAGAGTGCACAGGCTGGCACGTGCTGCGGGCATGGTGAAAATGCCGGAAGTCGGCATCTACCGGTCACCTGAAGTAAACGCATTTGCGACCGGCCCGTCCAAGAAGCGGTCCCTTGTCGCTGTTTCAACCGGACTGCTGCAGGAGATGGATGACGATGCCGTCGAAGGCGTTCTTGCCCATGAAGTCGCCCATATCACAAACGGTGATATGGTGACGATGACCCTGTTGCAGGGTGTTGTAAATACATTCGTAGTCTTCCTGTCACGCGTCGCCGCCTGGGCAGTATCCCGGTTTGTCAAAGAAGACCTTGCGCCAATAGTCCATTTCATTGCTGTTCTTGTATTCCAGATTGTCTTCTCGATTCTCGGCAGCCTTGTCGTCTTCGCCTTCTCCCGCTATCGTGAATTCCATGCGGACAAAGGCGGGGCCGATCTTGCCGGCAAGGACAAGATGGTTCACGCCCTCCGTTCCCTGCAGACATACAGCGGCCGGGTGAGAAATGAAGATTCCGAAGCGATTGCAACCTTGAAAATCAACGGCAAAAAAGGACTCGCTCTCTTTTCCACCCACCCAGACCTTGATGACCGGATTGAGCGGCTGATGGCTAAATAATCTATTAAAATAAGCATGCGGTCATGTGCCGCATGCTTGTTGCTGTTTTGTGATGCCGTGTATGGCTCTTCTCTTTTTTAGGGACGGACGGCGGGGTTCAGTAGTTTGCTCTTTTAGCTGGTTACACGTAATGAATTGGGCTTCAGTTCTCTTATTTCGCATATTGAATAGATTACACGCACTGAATTACCGTTCAGTGCTTTTGTTTTGCCCTTCTTGCTGTTTACGTGCACTGAATTGACGTTCAGTACCCTTATTTTCTCTATCTACCCAATCACAGGTCCTGAAGATTGAATTATCCATCCGGTCCCTATGTCAACTGAATCTTCACCCTCTTTCATGCCTTTCGGTAAATTACATCGTCAACTATTAAGAACCAAGCTCTATTTTCATCCCATCATCAATCCCGCAAACTACCCAGGCCTAAACAGGTGAAAGACCAATTTCTATTTAAGGTCCTGCTTGGCCTCATAGTGAAGTTCAACAAACTGGTTGAACCTCTTACTATTTTTAAGTTTCAACTCCAGTTCAAAATCGCCTTCCTTAAATAATCGGATTCCTGTTCCGATGAGCACCGGGGCAATTGTGACGATCAATTCATCGATCAGTTTTTCCTTTAAAAATGAATGAATCAGCTCTCCGCCGCCGACAAGCCAGATGTTGTCCCCTTTCTTGCGCTTTAATTTTCCAACCAGGGACACTGGATCCTCCTGGACAAAAGTGACATTGTTTGTATGTTCATGGACAGTTCTTGAGAATACATAACACTCTTTATTTTCATAGGGGAACTTCCCGTTCTCGTGCTTCATGACCCAGTCATACGTTTTTCGGCCCATCAAAATCGTATCAACGGTTTCGTAAAAATCCGAATATCCGTTATCACCCTCACCTTCCACTTTGAACAGCCAGTCCAGCGATTCATCTTCTCTTGCAATGAATCCATCGAGACTTGTTGCTATGAAAACAATTAATTTACGGTTCATTTCCATTCGGTTTCCCTCCCTTTCTCTACCATATTGATATCATTAGTATGCTATTTGCCTGCTTCCTTTTTCAATTTCTGAACCTGTTATTCCTGCCGTTTTTCGCCATTATTGTGCCGCTGAAAAAACCTTGCTTGGTTTAAGGTAAAGAATCATCCGACAAATGAATTCACTAGGAATGACCGTATCATTAATGGTAAATTGTTCCTGTACACAAAAAACATGTGATACACTTAGACTATCTAGTTTTACACACGATAAAACCTCACGGAGGAATTTGGCAGGAGGGATAAGTGTAAAGTGAAAAAAACGCTATGGATCGTCGTTGCTATTTTGACCTTTCCTATTGCATCCATCATCAAAGATTTTGTTAAAAGTTAAAAAGACAAGCGGACAATTCTGTTAAAGAGAGCGCAATTTTAATAAGCCGAATGTAAAAAAGAGAACTTCTATAAAATTAGAAGTTCTCTTTTTCTGCCTACTATTAACATTCACATTAATAAAGCCTAACAAAAAAACAAATCCCCCATTCCCTGGAGGATTTGCTCACTCGAAATCTATTAACTTGTATAAACTTCTTTCGCATCTTTGTTAAGCGCCTTGCGGATGATCGGCAGTACATAACGGTCAAGGCCGTATTTACCGGCATTGGCGCCAGCTACGATAATGAACAATGCCAGGATGACCATTTGCGGGTTAGTGCTGGTTGTTCCGGAGAACAGGAATGCAAAGTTCATTGTGGCACCCATTACCGCTGCGAATGTTGTGAAGATACCAAGAATCAGAGCAAGACCGACAAGGAATTCTCCCCATGGGACAAGGAAATTGAAGAGGCCGACATTCGGTACGGCAAATCCTTCAAGGAAAGTTGCCCACCAGCCTTGTACAGCCGGATGATCGCCTGTTGAATTAGCGATTGCGCCTTTCATGAAACCGGAAGCGTCAAAACCTCCGCCAGTAATTTTTCCCCAGCCGCCCGTGATCCAGGAATAACCAAGGTAAACCCTCAAAACAGTCAGCAATGCAGATGCGATGTTGTTTTCTCTTAACCATTTAACCATGTTACTCACTCCTTAAGTATTAATGATGTTTATAAGTGCTATTTGTGAAGTACTTCTATGTCTACATATTAGCATGGTTTTCAGCATTAAAAAGATATGTGTTCAGTTTTTCACATGTTTGTCAAATCATTGTGTCTCCTTTGTGAAGCAAGTGTGAAGTTAGTGGATTTTTCCAGTTAAATAGGTATTTGAACACAGGTCCCTGGACATAAATCAAAACCACCCGTGAGAACGGGTGGTTTGCTCTACGGCTGAAAGCCTCT
>JAENYN010000056.1 GCA_016841765.1 Guptibacillus hwajinpoensis | reverse complement strand
CGCACCTTCCACTCCAATCAACTAGTGAAAAATCAACATTGAGCTTTAACACAGCCTAACAATAAAAAAGACCGCATCTGCGGTCTTTCACTTATTCTTCAAACCTCATTGCATTCACAATAGATGACAAATCATTCTGGAATTTGCGCAATTGTTCGTGCTGGTGCTCTGAGGCAGTTTCAAGCGCATTATTGATCTGCTCATATGCCTCGTTGACTTCCTGTTCGAGATGGCTGAGCTGCTTTCCATAATCGCTTGAATCTGTCACGATTTCTTTTTGGGCCGCCTTTGCCTGTTCATAGCCTTGCTGGGCTGCCTGGAATGATTGCTGTTTATCTTTATGGTACGGCATCATGCAAACCTCCTTCGTAATTGTATAAATAGTGTTGCCGGCCAACTTCATTTCATGCACAAAATGCATAAAACGGCAGTTCAGGCACACACTATATGCAAAAGGAGGGTTCAACGATGGCAGAAAAAAATACATTCAAAGACATCAGGAAAAACGCACCTAAAGGGGATCAATCAACCCAGCCGGAACCGCTCAGCGGTTCCAAAAAAGTGAAACAGCGGAATCACACCCGCCAGAATCACGGCGAAGGGCATTAAATCTTCTTCTGCCTTTATCCCATTTGCCGGCGTTCCATCGCCTGCAGCGCTTCAACTATTGTGGCAGCGTCTTCGCCGGAAAGTGTCCTGAAATCGATCATGACCTTTTCATCACGGGCGCGGGCAATGACGGCTGGGCTGTGATTTCTGAGTGATTCCAACAGTTTGCTTGCATGCATTTTCGGATGTGTGACGGCGGCGGCCGCAGTCGGCAGTTCAACATCCGGCATTGTGCCGCCGCCGACCTGTGATATGTCACTTACCAAACGGACAATATACTGCGAACCGGCCGTTTCCATTGCTTGTTTGAAATCTTCGGCGGTTTGCCGGATATCCGCAATCGGTTTTAGTATGTCGCGGACCGTCGGAATTTCAAGAATGGCTTCATCTCCTAACACGTATGCTTTCAGTGTCGCCTCAAGGGCGGCCAGCGTCATTTTGTCGACCCTGAGCACCCTTGCCAGCTGATGCTTTTTCAATTGGTCGATCAGTTCCTTTTTTCCGGCGATAATGCCAGCCTGCGGACCGCCCAGGAGCTTATCTCCGCTGAACGAAACGATATCCGCTCCTGCTTCGATCACTTCCCGCACTGTCGGTTCATCCCCGATCCCAAACTTCCGGTAATCATATAAAGCCCCGCTTCCAAGATCCTCATAAAAGATAAGGCCTTCATTCCCCTCTTTTATGGACGCCATTTCCCCGGTTGAAACCGTTTTGGTGAAGCCGATCGTTTTGAAATTGCTCGTATGCACCTTCATAATCATCGCGGTATCTTCCGTGACAGCCTGTTCATAATCGTGAAGATGCGTCTTGTTTGTCGTGCCCACTTCCACCAGCTTCGCCCCGCTTTCTTCCATTATAGAAGAAACCCGGAACGATCCGCCGATTTCAACGAGTTGGCCTCTTGACACAATGACTTCCCTGTTTTCGGCGAGGGCCCGTAAGATCAGGTACACTGCCGCCGCATTGTTATTTACAGCCATGGCGGCTTCCGCACCGGTTGCTTCGATGATCCATTCCTCAATGAGGGTGTGGCGGGAACCCCTTTGCCCTTCTTCAATCATGTATTCCAGATTTGAGTAATTTTCGGCAGCTTCTGTCACTTTCCGGATTGCTTCGCGGCTGAGCCTGGAACGGCCCAGGTTGGTATGTATGATCGTACCGGCAGCATTAATCACTTTTTTCAATTTGTATTCAGCCAATTCAGCAGTTTTTTCAGAGGCTTTCGCAAAAATGAATGATGTAAACGCTTCTTCAGTCAGCCCCCCATCCCACGATCCCTTCAGAAGGCGCGCTCTTAATTGTTCGATTCCATATTGGACAGTTTCAGTGAGTTTTTCGGCTGACAGCCCATGCTCCTGCAGCATCAGGAAAAAACGTTCATCATGCTGGAGCTTATGGACAGGCGGTAAGTTGCGTAAGTGGTTTTTCATCATAAATCCTCCGTCCCCTAACATCATTGCTTCATTATATCATGTTGCACTTTCCATTTCCCAGCCTGCATCACATGCAAAAAGCGCCCATTTTATCCTGCCGGGCGTTAGACCTGCTCACATTAAAAAGCGGGCGAATACAATATAACGGTTAAGAAAGGAGGCAAAACGATGGAAGGAAAAGAAGAAAAGTTTCCTGAATTGCGGCGCTTCGCAAATATTATGGACCGGTTTTTTGATGATCCGTTCACGGACTTTTTTGGCCACCAGGGCTTCCGCGCCGATGTATATGATTTAGACGATAAAGTGGTGATTGAAGCTGAACTGCCGGGTTACAAAAAAAAGGATATCAATATCGAAATCATTCATTACGGCATCAAAATCACCGCCTTCCGTGATGAAAGTTCTGAAATCAAGGATGACGCCAGGCATTACACAAGGCGGGAAAGATCGCGGCGGTCGGTTTCCCGCATCATTCCGGTTAAGTTCCCTGTTTATCCTGACTCCCTTAAAGCAAGCTACAAAAATGGACTGCTATACATTGCAATTGAAAAGCCGGTTTCCCGCCCCGAAGGAAGGTCCCATATTGATATCGAATGACCAGTGTATTCAGGTACACTGGTCATTTATTGGCAGGACTGGTAATTTAAAAGGACATCCATAGTTTTTTGCCATTGGCTATACTATAATAGACATTGTTACATAAAAGGAGGTGCAGGACCATGTCACATTTATCATTTGGAAATGACAACAATGGAGAAAAAATCAAACTGACACAAATGACCGCAAAATCCGGCTGAGGATGCAAACTGGGTCCTGAAGACCTGGCGCAAGTTTTGCGCCATTTACCAGAACGAAAACCAGATCCGAACATGCTCGTCGGCCTCGATACAGCGGATGATGCAGGTGTTTATAAAGTAAGCGATGATCTCGCCCTCATCCAGACAGTCGATTTTTTCACCCCGATTGTCGATGACCCTTATATGTTCGGAGCCATTGCTGCCGCCAATTCGCTCAGTGATGTTTATGCAATGGGCGGACAGCCGAAGACGGTCTTGAATATCGTCGGCTTTCCGATTGCAAAGCTGGGAAGTGAAATGCTCGCTGAAATCCTGAAAGGAGCGGCTGATAAAGTCGAGGAGGCTGGCGCCGTTACATTGGGCGGCCATTCGATTGATGACCAGGAACCAAAATTCGGCCTGTCAGTCACAGGATTTGTCCATCCTGAGAAATTCTTTAAAAATGTCGGTGCCAAGCCGGGAGATGCCCTTGTGCTGACAAAACCGATCGGCGTCGGCATCATGACAACAGGAATCAAAAAAGATGCCGTTACAAAAGAGCAGGAAAAAATCGTCACCGAAACGATGGCAGCGCTCAATAAAACAGCAAGTGAAATGCTACAGGATTTCCATCCGAATGCCGTTACTGATGTAACAGGGTTCGGCCTGCTCGGACACGGCTGCGAGATGGCGCAGGGCAGTGATGCGAGCCTCGTCTTTTATCTTGAAGATGTGCCCGTTCTGGAAGGTGCAGCTGACCTTCTCGAACAGAACATCATTCCGGGCGGCTCAAAATCCAATCACCGCTGGCTCAAGGAAACAGTCCGCTATGAAGAAAGCCTCTCTGTCAATGACCAGCTTCTGCTGTGTGATGCTGTCACATCCGGAGGGCTTCTAATCAGTATGCCAAAAGATGAGGCGGCCGATTATGTCGATAACCTTCACCGGCACGGCCTCTCAGCAGCGCGCATCGTCGGCGAGGTGACAGAACAAAAAGAAAGCCCAATCGAAGTATACAGGCGCAAGAAGTAACAAAAACGGGAGCATCTGCTCCCGTTTTTGTTATTTCGGTGTTTCCTCTTTTATTAGTTCATCAAGCTTCGTTGCAACCCATTTCCTTTCCTGCCCGCCCCTGACAGTAATCCCGATGTTATCCCATTGTTCGAGCAGCGGAACAAGATATTTCCGTGACAGCCCGAGGACCGATTTTGCTTCCTGTAATGTGAACGTGCCAGCTGTCTCTTTATGCACCTGCCTGACAGCATCAAGCATGGCCTGTTTTGAAATAAGCAGCTGCTCATCAAGCGGATAGCCTTTTTCAGTCTGGATGAGGTGCTGTTTGAATTCTTCCGTTTCTTTTGCAGGTATCCCTTCTTTTTCGGCATATTCGGTGAAGGGTTTCACCTCAATCCCGTCCTGCGCCATCGCCTCTTCCGCATTTGCCATTCTTGTTTTCCAGGCTTTCGGATAATGCGGCGTAAAATCGCCAAGAGCGATGAATTGGCCGCGGCGGTCGAACTTGCCTTCTTCCGCCGCTTTTTCGATGACGTAATCAAGCAGCCGTTTCGGATAAAGCCCTGTCAGCGACTGGATGATTTCGGCTTTATTAATCCCGGCCCTGAGCGGATATTCTTCGTGAAACAGGGCAAGTTTTTCCGTGATCGCATTTATGATTTCATCACGGTCGCGGATAAGGGCATAATAGCCACCCGGCATCACATCTACTTTGGTGCGGGCCTCATCGCCGGCAACCGCTTCATCAAAAGCAGCCTCATCAAGTGAAGTGAATTTAAGGATATCTTTCTTGGAAAGCAGCTTTTCTTCCGTAAGAATAAAGATGATCCTTTCAATCGGTGTGCTTTCCTTCTTGCGGCCAAGCATTGCCATCGTTTCATTTCCAAACCTGTACTTTTCGCCTTTCGGATCGATCACCCAGCCGCCTCCGACTGTTTCAACCGGTGTCGGCCGCCTGACGATAAACCGGTCCCCGCGCTTCGTGACGATTTTGTGGTCGAGCCGGAACTGGCACAGCACTTCTTCCCTTCCATCTTCAAGCTCATTCCGGTCAAAAAAGATGATTTTGCCCATAACTTCTGTCGTACCGATATGAAGTTTGATCGGGCTCCGCTGTTTAAGCGGCATCCGCAGGCTTTTCACGGTTGTCATCGTGACGTCGATTGTATCTGTCACAACAAAATTGCGGGATGATACCAGGACATCGCCCCTTTTCAACTCATGTCGGGAAATGCCTCCAAGATTGATCGCCGCCCGCTGTCCCGCAACTGCCCGTTCCTTATCATGATGATGCACCTGAATCTGGCGGGCTTTCACTTCAAGTCCGGCCGGAAGCACAACGAGTGAACTGTTTTTTTCGACGTAACCTTCATAGACCGTCCCCCGCACGACCGTTCCCTGTCCCTGCACGGTAAATACCTGATCGATCGGCAGCCGGAACGCGCCCCGGACATCCCGGATTTCCGTTTTTTCGAGCTCTTGTTTAATTGTCGCCCGCAGCTTATCGATCCCTGTGCCGTCGAGGCTGTCAACCGAAATCATCGGGGCTTCTGCAAAAATTGTCCCTTCAAGCTGCTCTTTCACATCTTCTTCAACGAGCTCAAGCATCTCTTCTTCCACACGGCTTATCTTCGTAAGGGCGACAAGGGCATGTTCGATACCGAGGAAGTTAAGGATTTCGACATGTTCCCGGGTTTGCGGCATCACCCCTTCATCAGCGGCAACCACAAGGATGACCATATCGATTCCGGCTACACCTGCAATCATTTGCCTGATGAATCGTTCATGGCCCGGCACGTCGATGATGGACACTTCCATGCCTTCGCCGAGCTCCAGTGGTGCGTAGCCAAGTTCGATGGAAATGTTCCGTTCCTTTTCCTCCTTAAGCCGATCTGTTTCAATATTTGTAAGCGCCTTTGTCAGAGACGTCTTCCCGTGATCAATATGTCCAGCCATTCCGACCGTGAAATGCAATGTATCCAAATTATCACCTGCTGTTTTGTTTTAGTCTCCTTTAACTTTAATCATAATCTCTTCCATCATCAACCTTAAAAACCGTGCTGAGCTTAACGTTCACAAATATGCTGTAATTTTTTCCTTGCTGCCCATCTGTGAATCAGCTATAATTGTTATTGTTCGCTTAAATGATGGGGCCGGCTGGGGTACTGGTGTCCCCCGAGGTCTTCAAAACCTTTTGAGAGGCGCGTGCCGTCTCTGGTGGGTTCGATTCCCACACGGTCCCGCCAAATTATGATTAAAAAATAGTAAGCCTTCTGCCGATTTAGGCAGAAGGCTTTTTAATGCATATCAAAATCCAAAAAAAGGCAGAATCATCTCGGAATCCGCCTTACATTTCATTTATTTCATCGGTACTGCCTCCTCATTCTGTCTAGCTGTAAACGACTTATAGTCACTTTTTATGTTTTTTTGAAAACGAATGTAATCATAATCATTACACTGATCCAAATATGTACAAATCATAAACAGTTTCCTGTCAAACGCAACCCCCGCAGCATCTTCACGGCTGAGCAATTTGCGACCCGCCATATTATCCAGCGCCAAAAATTCCCTCACCAGCTCGTCCCTCATCAGATCGGGCAAGTTTCTGTATGGCATTTTCACACTTCCCTTCCCGGTTTATTCATGTGCAGAAAAACTGAACAACCAACTGTCGGTGATGCATTGTATGCTTCTATTTTATCAAATTTATGGAAATTCCGACAGCTAATTAATTGAATTATCTGTATTATTCAGATTATTTCCCGGAGTGCACCAGGCATTAATCCACAAAATAACTTTATAAAGAACAGTTATCAACACCCCTGTGTGTAACTAATTTTTGTGAATAGTTAACTTGTATATACAAATAATTTGTATATACAAGTTAAAATATAGTAAAAAAATATGGACAGCTTTTTTTATCCACAACTGTCCACAATCCTATTCTTATGCGGTTTTTAATGGGAAACAGACCTTATTTTCAAAATGTCCGGGTAAGTATTGACAAGTTCCAGGGCGGCAAGGCTGATCGCTTCCGGCGCGGATAATCCAGCCGCCGAGATCATTTTGTATTTCCCTTCCGGATGGATGACTTCTGCCAGTGCACCACTCGGCCCTTGCTCAATACGGACAATAAATCCCACTTCATTCAGGCGGCCGACAACATCCCGCCAAACATCATAGAGGTTTTCGGAATAATGGAAAAAACCCATGCCATGATGCTCTGTGAACCATTTCATGGCCTGATCATCATCCATCATCCGAAAGACTGAAAAATCAAGGACTCTCCTAACCACTTCCATGTCCAGTTCAAGGCCTTGAATCACGTTTCTCCTCCCCTTCCGGACTGCTCCCCCTATTATTTATTTTATCATGAGAAATCGTGCTGAAGGCTTCCAGTAAAGGTCCTATCGTTACAATTTATTGAAAGTTCCGATATTTCAGGATGAAAAAATGGAGGTTGGGACATAACTAAATAAGTCATGCTTAGAGACGAACAAGATCTATTCAACGTCATACTGTTTACTAATAATCAGTTAAGCTGAAATAACAAGTTCGTTCCATTGCGCTGCAGACACTCGTTTTTAAAAATAGTTTGGCAAAAAAAATTTATTTAAGAGAGTAAAAAAAGACCCGAACGGTCAGGCGAAAGATTCATTGAAATCTTACCTAATCGTTCGGGTTTATTATTAGCTGAAATACTTATGTTCCAACTCGTATCTTAACTTGCATCTATTTTTGCTTTTATTTCCGGAAATTCCGGGTATTCTTTCGACTTCAGTTTTGAATGGATCTGTTTACCGTTAACAAATATTTCAAAAGCTCCGCCTGAACTAGGGATCAGTTCGACAATAATGTCTGAACGGTACTCTTCAAACAACTTTTCTGCGAAACTCGCAGCTTTGGGAGCATAGTTTCATTGCATGCAAAATTCTATCATGATTTTTTTCTGTTCCATTTGCCAGCGCCCCTTCCTCTTGATTGATAGGCCGAAAACGGAGCAACCCTTATCTGAAGCTTTTAAGCATTGCCGCCAGTTTTCCGGAAAAACTCATGTCATCTACTGGATGCTGTTCATATTGATCAATTTGCCAGTCTATGACCGCTTCACTTATAAGACCGCTTAAAAACCGGTAACCTTTAGCATTAAAATGGAGCCCGTCATCAACGAGAAACTGATCATAAGCTTCGTCTCTCATTATGATATGAAGATCCAAAAAGGCCGCGCCTGTTTTCCGGGCAGTATCCATGACAGCATTGCGGTATTCAAGCAACCTGGCGTTTGATCGGTTGGGTTGCTTTTTTTCAACAACCGGAGCCGGACTGATGAGCAGCACTTTGCCAGCGCCGATATCCGCAGTGAACTTCGTGAGATTTTTGCGGTATTCATCAAGCGGCACCAGCCTGTGGCTCGCTGAATCGTTTGCACCGAATAATACCGTGACAAGATCCGGATTTTCTATTAACACATCTTTTTCGAAACGCCTCGATGCGTCCCTGGTCGTATTGCCCGGCACTCCGCGATTCAAGACTTTCCATTCGGGGAACTCTTTCCGCAGCCTGGGTGTCAGGCGCAAGCTGCCATCTTCGGCTTTTTCCCTCGCGGTGATACTGTCACCGAAACAGACCATTTTCTTCATGGGTCCCTTCCTTTCTTTTTGTTTATCACACGGTTCTGTTTTTATCAATCATTTTTCAAAGTCAAAATACGTCATAGTAGTAAACTTTTCCCCAATTGAACAGGCAAAAACCTGCCGGCAGCTTAAAAAATCTTTTAATAGCAAACAGTACATCCACCGCGAAACTTAAAAGGACCAGCTGAAATACTGGATTGAACAGCGTAGTAAACACCGAAAAAAATCGCAGAGCAATAATGCTCTGCGATTGGATGTGGATTATCCTTATTCTTTTACGGTATATTTTATATGGAAAAGTTGTGTTTGGAAGCAAGAAGAAACAGATAAGTTCAAGCAGAACAAGTTTACTTGTTACAATAAGGTCCTTTTGCAGTTTAGCACACATTCTTCACGTATCTGAACTGCTTAATTGAAAGGCTGTGTTAAAGCTCAATGTTGGTTTTTCCACTAGTTGATTGGAGTGGAAGGTGCGAGACTCCTCGAAAATAAAAACCAAATTTCTTCGTGCGGTGTCAATTCGAAGAAGCTTATTCAATGTCCTGCGGGACTAGCGGGACAGGTGAGACCCCTCAAGAGCGAGCGATGAGGAGGCTCACCGCCCGCCCCGCGGCAAAAAAGACACTGTGAGTGCGACCGGAGGGATGCAGGAACAGATGTCGCACTTGTGCCTATGGTGAAAGCGAGTACCTGCAACGGAAATCAACCCTAGCGTTTAACAGAGCCAATTGAAAAAGGTCCTGCTGTTTAATTGCTTAAGCATTAAACATGTGGTTTTGGGCGCGGATGTCCCGGGTCGCAATCGGGTGCGGAGATATTTGCTGTTTCCGAAAGCTTCATTAAATAATAACACTCTTCCCTGAACATATGGTCTGGCAGGAGGGCTGAGAAAGTCGATAACACTTCCTTGTTCATTTCCATCTCTTCCAATTCAGTCAGAAAGACCTGGAAAATCTTCATCTCAAGCGTGACCTCTTCATTGAACGCCTGCAAAGCCGGAAATTCTTGCAGGGATGACCTTAAGTAGCCTGCCATTTCCACAGCTTTAAAATAGAAACCTTCAAAATCCTTCTTGAAATGTTTGCTTTTGTGAATCAATTGCTTTTCGGCCGGGTCAAGTGAACATTCAATGGCGCCGGCATGCCCGGTTGCATCAAGCAGCCACAGTAAATGGTGGTGGACAGGGTGGGCTTCATCCGGCTCTTTTTTTTCCTTAAGAAAATCGAGTATCCGTAAATATTCTTCGAGCTCGTTCAGCATATGGTTCACAAATGTCGGTGAAAGGTGGAAGGTAATTTCTTTTAGCAAATGTTTTTTCAGCAGCTCTTTTTTAAAACTGTACAGTTTCCCTGCTTCCTCAACAGCAGATTTCGTAACCTCCTGAACTTCCTTGAGACTCCTTGCCCGGTCGATTTGTTGATAAAGTACATCAAATCGTTTCTTCAGCATTTGGGCTTGCTCAATTTCACTTGTTTCGGCCGGGCTTAGCGATTGGAATATAAACCGGCAATGATCCCCGAGTACCTGAAGCCAGAAACGATGTTCAAAAACAGCTGTGCGTATAAATTTGTCCATATGCCTCCTCCTATTCTCAAATAACTGGCACTTTTTCACTTTATGCGCGTGGTCCTTCTTTCATAACATGGGATGGATTCAAACATGTTTATTTATCATAACTTTATTATGTAAACTCGAAGGCAAAAAAGAAAACGGCAGTTACGCCGTTTTCTCAGCTTATCTCTCTTCTGGGTTCGGCCTTTTCAGCCATGCTTTTCAGCATCGGGAATTTAACCATGTCGGCATTTCCGCCGCTGATCATCACACCCACCCGTTTGTTTTCAAGTCCGAGTCTCTTGCAAAGCAGTGCAGCGAGTGCAGCCGCACCGGCTCCTTCCACAAATGTTTTTTGGCGTTCAAGCATCAGGACCATCGCATACGCAATTTCCGCTTCGGTTACGGTCACCATCTCATCTACAAGCTGTTTGATCACCGGGTAAGTAAGACGCCCGGGCTGTTTGACAAGGATGCCTTCAGCGATTGATTCGGCAGATTTGTAGGAACGGTCAGGTTTTCCTTTGAAGCGGTTATATAGCGCTGGAACAGCGGCTGTTTGCACCCCGATTACTTTCGTTGAAGGTGAAAACTGTTTGACAGCAGCCGCTGTCCCGGCAATGAGGCCGCCGCCGCCGACAGGGACTAATATGGCATCAAGCCCGCTCGTCTGCTGCATCATTTCCAGTGCAGCCGTCCCCTGGCCTGCCATTACGAGCGGATCATCAAACGGATGCACGAACGTCGCCGCCCGTTCCCGCTGTTCGAGTTCCGCTGCTTCATAGGCCTCCTGGAACGTTTCCCCCGTCAGGATGATTTCGGCACCGTAAGTCTTGGTTGCATTCACTTTGCTTTCCGGCGTATGGACAGGCATATAAATTTTGGCTCTTATTCCGCGCTTGTATGCCGCGTAAGCGACACCCTGGGCATGATTGCCCGCCGATGCGGCGATTATTCCTTTGGCAGCTTCAAGCTCTGATAAATGAAGAACTTTATTCAATGCCCCCCTTAACTTGAAGGAACCGGTTTTTTGCATGTTTTCCATTTTGAGAAAAACGTCGGACCCTGTAATCGAATTGATGGTTTGTGATTGTTTCAGCGGAGTCCGATGGACATAATCGATTATTGTTTCAAGGCTTTCAATGACATTGATCGTTTCATAGCAATTCCCAAGGCACTTCACCCTTTCAATAAATGTTTTCGTTCATATTCTTTGATTTGTTCTTCCATTCTTAGCGTCAAGCTGATTTCATCCCAGCCGTTTAGGAGCATGTTCTTCCAATGCTCATCGATTGGGAAAGCGGCCGAGAAGGATCCGCCGTCTGTCACACGCTGGTTTTCAAGATCTACTGTCAGTGAATAGGGCGGATTAGACGCTTTTTCCATCAGCTGCTCCACTTCTTTTTCTGCCAGCACAACCGGCAGGATGCCGTTTTTCACACAGTTGTTGTAAAAGATATCAGCAAAGCTCGGCGCAATGATCACTTTGAACCCGAAATCGCCAAGCGACCACGGTGCATGCTCCCTTGAGGAGCCGCAGCCGAAATTATCCCCGCCGATCAAAATGGATGCATCGCTGTATACTGGATCATTCAATGAAAAATCATCCCGCAAACCGCCGTCTTCGGTATAGCGCCAGTGGTAAAAAAGGAACTCGCCGAATCCGGTCCTTTCGATTCTTTTCAAAAATTGTTTCGGGATGATTTGGTCTGTATCTACATTTGATCTATCCAACGAAAAGGCGTTTCCGGTATACTCCGTGAATTTTTCCATCTTCTTCTGCCCTCCTTCTTACGATAGTGCCGCTTCATAATTCCGGACATCGGCAAAATGCCCGTATACTGCGGCGGCAGCGGCCATGGCCGGGCTGACAAGGTGGGTCCGTGCACCGGAGCCCTGCCGCCCTTCGAAGTTGCGGTTTGACGTTGATGCACAGCGCTTTCCGGCAGGTACAACGTCATCATTCATTGCAAGGCACATGCTGCAGCCAGCTTCACGCCACTCGAATCCTGCTTGTTTGAAAATGACATCAAGGCCCGCCTTTTCCGCCTCCAGCTTCACTTTGAAAGATCCCGGAACGATAATTGCCCTGACATCCGGGTGTATTCTCCTGCCTATGACGACTTCAGCGGCTTTTTTAAGGTCGCTTAACCTGGAATTGGTGCAGGAACCGATGAAAACATAGTCGACTTTTATATCGGTGATCGGCTGGCCGGGCTGCAGGTCCATATAGGCCATGGCACGCTCGGCGCTTTCCCGCTCCGCTTTGGTCGTGAATGACTCCAGTTCAGGGACGTTTCCGCTTACCGGAACAGTCATGCCGGGATTCGTCCCCCAGCTTACCTGTGGTTCGATTTCTTCAGCAGGCAGGACCAGTGTTGTATCGTATGCTGCACCTGGATCGGTTTTCAACGTTTTCCAATATTCAACCGCTTTTTCAAATTCGCCGTTTTCAGGAGCGTATTTGCGGCCTTTCAGGTATTCGAATGTTTTGTCGTCCGGGCTGATGAGGCCTGCTTTCGCACCGGCTTCGATCGACATGTTGCAGAGGGTCATCCGCTCCTCCATCGTCATGTTTTCAACGGCTTCGCCGGTGTATTCAATGATATGGCCAGTGCCGGCATGGACACCGTATTTTCCGATGAAAGCAAGAATAACATCCTTTGCTTCAACACCGGGTTTCAGGCTCCCGTCTATTCTGACTTCCATCGTTTTCGGCTTATTTTGCCAGAGGGTTTGCGTTGCCAATACATGCTCGACTTCTGACGTGCCGATTCCGAAGGCCAGGGCGCCGAATGCACCGTGGGTCGATGTATGGCTGTCTCCGCAAACAATCGTTTTGCCGGGCAGCGTCAATCCTAGATCTGGGCCGATCACGTGGACAATCCCCTGATCGGGATGGCCCATGCCGGCAATCGGTACGCCGAACTGCCGGCAATTTTCTGCAAGAGCATCAATTTGCTTTTTCGCTGTTTCGTCGGTGATCTGGTCCCTGTTTGTCGTCGGAACATTATGGTCCATTGTCGCAAACGTCAAATCAGGGAGCCGGACATTCCTGTTTTTCAGCCGTAATCCCTCGAATGCCTGCGGGGACGTGACTTCATGGACAAGATGCAGATCAATATATAATAAGTCCGGTTTTCCCTTTTCAGAAGATACCGTGTGGTTTTCCCACACTTTTTCAATGATCGTTTTCGGCGTCATTTTCCATTCCCCCTCTTCAAACCTTCCGGCGTCGCTTATGCGTAAGCTGCCAGAATGCCGGCGATCGCATCATCATCTTCAAGCTGGTAGATGACCTGGTCAACCATCCGTTTTGTTCCGACGATGCAACCCGATCCGGTGTTCACGTCTTCTGTGTGATATCCGGATTCAAGGACTTCCTGGACGGCCCGGTCGATTGCGTCCGCTTCTTCCGTCATGCCGAAGGAGAGGCGGAGCATCATGGCAGCCGACAGTATCATGGCCAGCGGGTTCGCTTTGTTATGTCCTGCGATATCCGGTGCCGACCCGTGTACGGGTTCATATAGTGCCGGACCGGCTGACGCAAGGCTTGCTGACGGCAGCATGCCAAGAGAACCTGTCAGCATCGAAGCTTCATCGCTTAAAATATCGCCGAACATGTTTTCTGTCACAATGACATCGAAATGTTTCGGATTGTGGATCAGCTTCATAGCCGCTGCATCGACAAGCATATGTTCAACTTCAACGTCAGGATACTGTTTTGCCTTTTCATCAACGATTTCACGCCACATGCGGCTTGATTCGAGGACGTTCGCCTTATCAACAGAAGTCAGTTTCTTTTTGCGGTCCTGCGCCAGTGCAAATCCTTTTTCGACGATGCGCTCGATTTCTTCCCGGCCGTATTGGAGCGTGTCGACGACAATCTCGGACCGTTCGCCGCGCCGTTCACTCGGCTTGCCGAAATAAAGGCCGCCAGTCAATTCCCTGACAATAATCAAGTCCACACCATCGACAATTTCACTTTTCAATGGCGAAGCCTGGACGGTGCTTGCAAACGATTGGACCGGACGGATGTTGGCAAACAGGCCCAGCGATTTTCTCAACCCGAGTAAGCCGCGTTCCGGCCGCTCATGGGAAGGGAGATTATCCCATTTGGGGCCGCCGACAGCACCGAGGAGAATGCCGTCGCTTTGTTTGCAGACATTAAGTGTTTCTTCAGGAAGCGGAGTGCCGAAACGGTCGATGGCGTCCCCGCCCACCGCCGCTTCCGTGAATGTGAATTCATGGCCGTACCTCTCGGCAATCGCTTTGAGGACACGCACTGCTCCGTCAGCCACTTCTGTTCCGATGCCGTCGCCCGGCAGTACTGCAATCTTCTTTTTCATCTTGATGCCCTCCTTATAAATAAACTTCCTTTTTTTCAGACTGGCTGTTTTGTGACAAGACCCGATTGACGGCGTTCAGGTAGGCGCGCGCCGATGCTTCCAGGACATCCTGGGCCGTGCCGCGCCCGCTTGAAGTTTTGCCGGCATAGGTGACGTTCACATAAACCTCGGCGAGTGCGTCCCGGCCGCCTCCGACTGAGTGGATTTTATAATCATTCAGCTTCGGCTTGCCGCCGATCACCCTTTCAATCGTGTTGTATATCGCTTCAACACTACCGGAACCTGTGGCTGCCTCGAATATGTTTTCGCCGTCCGGGGATGTGACTGAAATGGTGGCTGTCGGGATATTTTCTGTTCCATATTGCACCTGGATGCTTTTCAGCACATAATGATTTTCTTCTGCGTCCTCTGTTTGTTTGTCTGTCAATATCGCAAACAAATCTTCATCCGAGATCTCTTTTTTCTTGTCTGCCAGTGTTTTGAAGGTACGGAATGCTTCATCAAGCGTATCAGGCATCAAATCGAAGCCAAGTTCCTGTGCTTTTTGCTTGAATGCGTGCCGGCCGGAATGCTTTCCAAGGACAAGCCTGTTTGATGCAAAGCCGACAAGTTCCGGTGTAATGATTTCATAGGTTGTTTTCTCTTTCAGCACGCCGTCCTGGTGAATGCCCGATTCATGGGCATAGGCGTTATTGCCAACGACAGCTTTATTTGCTGGAACAATCATGCCGGTCAGCTTGCTGATCAGCTGGCTGGTCCGTTTGATTTCAGACAGGTTCAGTCCTGTCTCAGCCTTGTAATGATCTTTCCTTATATATAGTGCGACTGCAATTTCCTCGAGGGCGGCATTTCCGGCCCGCTCACCGATGCCATTCAGGGTGCCTTCAACCTGATCGGCGCCGTTTTCGATCGCTGCAAGGGAATTGGCGGTTGCCATCCCCAGGTCATCGTGGCAATGGGCCGAGAACTGCACCCTGTCTGCAGAAGGAACGTTTTCCTTCAGAAATTTGAAAAGTCCGCCGTATTCCTCGGGGCTCCTATAGCCGACTGTATCCGGAATGTTAATAACATCCGCCCCTGCCTCGATCACTTCCTGGACGATTTTGGCGAGGAAAGCCCGGTCCGTTCGGCACGCGTCTTCAGCGGACCACTGGACAACAGGGAATTTCTTTTTTGCATACTTGACGGCTTCCACCGCCGCTTCAAGCACCTGGTCCGGTGTTTTCTTCAACTTATACGTCATATGGACGGGAGATGTGGCGATGAACACATGCAATCTCGGTTCCTCTGAATCTTTCAGGGCACCCCATGCCGCATCAATATCCTTGTGATTCGTCCGGGCTAATCCGGTTACGGATGACTCCTTCACGATGCCGGCAATTTGCTTCACTGCATCGAAGTCGCCGGGGGAGGCGGCAGGAAATCCCGCCTCGATGATGTCGACTCCAAGCCGCTCAAGCTGCCTGGCAATCTCCAGCTTTTCGAGGGTATTCAGATTGACACCCGCCGACTGTTCCCCGTCCCGCAACGTCGTATCGAAAATGTTAATTTTTCGCAACAGCCGCCACTTCCTTTTTCTCTGACCTGTTGTTGACAAACGGCATCATTTCGCGGAGCTTTTCTCCGACCACTTCGATTTGATGCTGCTGTTCCTTCTGGTTGCGTGCATTGAATTCCGGGCGGTTTGCCTGGTTTTCGAGAATCCAGCCTTTTGCGAATTTGCCTGTCTGGATATCATCAAGCACCTCTTTCATGCGGGCTTTCGTTTCCTCATTGACGACTCTCGGACCGGAAACGAAGTCACCCCATTGAGCGGTATCAGAGATGGAATACCTCATGCCCTTGATGCCGCCTTCATACATAAGGTCGACGATCAATTTCAATTCATGGAGACATTCGAAGTATGCGACCTCCGGCTGATATCCTGCTTCTGTCAATGTTTCAAACCCTGACTTCACCAATGAAGTCAATCCGCCGCACAGGACAGCCTGCTCACCGAACAAGTCTGTTTCCGTTTCTTCCTGGAAGGTGGTTTCGATGATGCCGGCACGGGCGGCCCCGATTCCTTTCGCATATGCAAGGGCAAGTTCCTTCGCCTGGCCGCTGTAATCCTGATGGACGCCAATCAATGCCGGCACGCCTGCGCCCTGTTCATATGTCCTGCGGACCAGATGGCCCGGTCCTTTCGGAGCGACAAGGAAGACATCGACATCGGCCGGCGGTACAACTTGATTGAAATGGATGTTGAACCCGTGGGCGAAAACCAGTGCATCCCCCTTGTTAAGGAACGGTTCGATTTCTTTCTTATATACTGACGGCTGGTATTCATCCGGCAGCAACACCATGATCACATCCGCTTCTTCACTTGCCTCGCTTACCGTTTTGACCGTAAATCCATCCGCTTCCGCCTTATTCCAGGAACCGCCTTTTCTAAGGCCGACCACAACATCGAAGCCGCTTTCCCTCAAATTCATCGCATGGGCATGCCCCTGAGAACCATAGCCTACTACCGCAACTTTCTTGCCTTTCAAGTTTTCCTCATTGATTTCATGTTGATAATACATTTTTGCCATTTTCCATCCCGCCTTTTTTTAATTTTTATTTTGTTAACGAATATTGCTGTATATTGGTGATTTGCTTCTGGGAACCCCGTGAAAATGCGGTGATTCCAGTTCGGGCCAATTCCTTGATTCCATAAGGCCTGAGCAAATCGATCAAAGCTTCTATCTTTTCGGAATCGCCGGTGACCTGGACAGTCATGCTGTCTCTTGATACATCGATGACTGAGGCCCGGAACGGTTCAATGATGCCCTGTAATTCGCTCCTGACCTGTCCGTTGCTGATAACTTTAATGAGCGCAAGTTCTCTTGCCACAATTGCCTGATCGGTAATATCGTTGACCTTCAGGACATCAATTTGTTTATGCAGCTGTTTGACGAGCTGTTCCAGCTGGTTTTTACTATCAACATGAACAACGAATGTCATTTTCGATATTCCTGCCGTTTCACTCGGACCGACTGTTATGCTTTCGATATTGAACTGCCTTTTTGTGAACATCCCTGTAATCCGATTAAGGACACCGCTCTGATTGTTGACGGTAGCAATGATGATTCGTTTCATGGTTTCACCCCGATCATTTCATGGAGTCCTTTGCCTGGAGCGACCATCGGGTAGACGTTTTCTTCATTGTTGACCCGGCAATCGATCAAGACCGGTTCGCTGTTGTTCAGCGCTTCCCTGAAAACGGCTTCCGCCTCTTCTTCCTGTTCCAGTTTGATCCCGGCCAACCCATAAGCCTCGGCAAGTCTGACAAAGTCCGGCTGAACCGGCATCAAAGATTCGGAATAACGCTCTTCGTAAAAAGTTTGCTGCCATTGCCGCACCATACCGAGTGACTGGTTGTTGACAATGATGACCTTTACAGGCAGATTGAGCTCTTTCAATAAGGAAAGCTCCTGAAGTGTCATCTGAAATCCGGCATCTCCGACAATGGCGACAACCGTTTTATCCGGTTTGGCCAGCTGGGCGCCGATGGCAGCCGGGAAACCGAATCCCATTGTCCCGAGCCCGCCTGATGTCACCCACCTGTCCGGGTGGTTAAATCTGTAATACTGGGCCGCCCACATCTGGTGCTGGCCGACATCGGTCGTCACGATGGCTTCACCCCGTGTTGCTTTGCAAATCATTTCAACCAGTGACTGAGGTGCGAACTTGCCGGTTTCTTTCTTATACCAGAGCGGATAATTTTTTCTCATTTCATCTAACTGAAGGAGCCACTCTTCACTAGCGGCCCGGTTTCCAGAACCTTTTGCGAGTTCTTTCAAAGCTTCCCCTGCATCTGACACAATCGGAATGGCTGTCGGTACATTTTTGCCGATTTCGGCAGGGTCGATGTCGATATGGGCTACCGTTGCTTCCGGTGCGAAATGCTGTAAATTTCCGGTCAGACGGTCATCGAACCTGGCCCCGATGTTGATGAGCAGATCGCATTTTGATAAGGCCATATTTGCCGAATATGTCCCATGCATCCCCCCCATTCCGAAATGGAGCGGATGGTTTGCCGGAAACGAACCAAGCCCGAGCAGGGTGTTGACGACCGGCACTTGCATTTTCTCCGCAAAGGCCAGTAATTCCGCCGATGCTTTTGCATGAAGGACGCCTGCACCTGCGAGGATGACAGGCCTTTTTGCATTTTCAAGGGCGTCGAACAGCTTTTTGATCTGAAGAATATTGGGCGCGGTTGTCGGCTGGTATCCCGGCAAATCGACTTCCGCATCAAAACGCGCTTCCGCTTTCCCGGCAGATATGTTTTTTGGTATATCGATCAAGACGGGACCCGGCCTTCCGGTTGAAGCGATGTGAAAAGCTTCCTTTACGATCCGCGGCAAATCTTCCGCATTCCTGACCTGATAGTTATGCTTAGTGATCGGCATCGTAATGCCCATGACATCTGATTCCTGGAATGCATCCGTCCCGATGACATTTGCAGCAACCTGGCCGGTAAATATGACAAGAGGCAGGGAGTCCATCATGGCATCGGCAATGCCGGTCACAAGGTTAGTGGCACCGGGGCCTGATGTGGCGATAACGACACCCGGTTTGCCCGAAACCCTGGCGTAGCCTTCTGCCGCGTGGATTGCTCCCTGTTCATGCCTAGCGAGAATATGCTTGAACCCGCTGTGATAAAGTGAATCGTAAATCGGCAGGACAGCACCGCCCGGATAGCCAAATATGACTTCGGTCTTTTCCTCTTCAAGTGCCCTGATGAGAACATCGGCACCACTTATATTTTCCGTTTTCGGTTTAACTCTCGCCCGCATTCTTTTACCTCCCGTATGATTTTTTCATAAAAAAAGCCTTTCCACCCCGCGCACATGAAATAATCGGTGCACAGGGGTGAAAAGGCTTTGCTTTCACGGTACCACCCTGTTTTGCGGCATTTTCGCAAATACCGCCTCTTGAACAGCAGTCACTGTCCGGTTGGTAACGGGTTTAACTTACCCGGCTGTTCCTACTCACTCCGTTTTCGGAACAGCACTCCGAGGTGATGTCGCTTCAGGAGGCATTGCCCGGTTCCAGCAGTACGGGCTCTCTGGTAAATGCCTGATTCCTGAAGCTTTTTCCTCTTCAGCGTTTTACTCTATATTTTCATGACCCCGCCGGTACTGGCTGATGTGACCAGCTTCGCATAGCGGGCAAGATATCCTTTTTGGATTTTCGGTTCCGGCTTTTTCCAATTTTTCCGCCGGTTTTCGAGTTCGTCTTCTGTCAACATGACCTGCAGGCTTCCGTTATTCAAATCGATGAAAATCTGGTCACCGCTCTGGATATAAGCGATTGGCCCGCCTTCAGCAGCTTCCGGTGAAATATGGCCGATCGAGATTCCCCGTGAAGCCCCGGAAAACCGGCCGTCTGTAATAAGTGCGACTTTTTTATCAAGTCCCCGTCCGGCAATCGCTGATGTCGGTGCGAGCATCTCCGGCATTCCCGGTCCGCCTTTCGGCCCTTCGTACCGTATGACGACGACGTGTCCTTCTTTGACTGTGCCGTTGTTGATGCCTTCCTGTGCCTCCTCCTGGGATTCGAACACGATGGCTTCACCAAGGAACGTTTCTATCGATGGATCGACAGCGCCTTTTTTGATGACCGCTCCATCCGGTGCCAGGTTCCCGAAGAGGATTTGCAGGCCGCCTGTCTTGCTGTATGGGTTATCAACAGTCCTGATGACGTTTGGATCGGTAATCTCACAGCCCGCGGTGTTCTCCTCGACTGTTTTGCCTGAAATGGTGATCCTGTCTTTATGGAGTGCCCCGTCAATTTTGCAAAGTTCGTTGATGATGGCACTGATGCCGCCCGCCCTGTGGACATCCTCCATCGAATAATCGGAAGCAGGGCTGATTTTCGCTAGATACGGCACTCGTTTGGCAACTTCATTGATCCGTTTCAGATCATATTCGACTTCCGCTTCGTGGGCGATTGCCAGCGTGTGAAGGACCGTATTTGTCGATCCGCCCATTGCCATATCGAGTGCAAAAGCATCATCGATCGCATCCCTTGTGACGATGTCCCTTGGCCTGATGTCTTTTTCAACCAGATCCATAAGATGGGAAACGGCCGACTTGATCAAGTTCCGGCGATTTTCGGATGTCGCCACGATGGTCGCATTTCCCTGCGGTGTGACCCCGAGCATTTCCATAAGGGAGTTCATCGAGTTTGCGGTGAACATCCCGGAACAGGATCCGCATGTCGGGCAGGCACTCGTTTCAAGCTGCTGAAGCTCTTCAAGTGACATTTTACCCGATTGGTGGGCTCCAACCCCTTCAAATACAGAGACGAGGGAAAGCGATTCTCCTGATTCAGAACGCCCCGCTTCCATCGGTCCTCCCGATACAAAGACGGAAGGAACATTGGTCCTGACGGATGCCATCAGCATGCCGGGTGTGATTTTGTCACAATTCGGGATATAAAACACACCGTCGAACCAGTGGGCATTGATGACTGTTTCTGCCGAGTCGGCAATGAGTTCCCTGCTCGGAAGTGAATATCTCATGCCGATATGGCCCATTGCAATGCCGTCATCCACTCCGATTGTATTGAATTCGAATGGAATGCCTCCCGCCTTGCGGATTTCTTCTTTTACAACTTCCGCGAATTTATTCAAGTGCATATGCCCCGGTATGATGTCAATATAGGAGTTGCATACACCGATGAACGGCTTTTGCAGATCTTCCGTCTTGACTCCCGCCGCATGCAAAAGGCTGCGGTGCGGAGCTCTGTCAATTCCTTTTTTTATCATGTCACTTCTCATTATTATCCCGCCTATCCTGCCTGAACGTCTTTTTCCTGGTGGTATGCTTTCACGCCGTCCGTTGTGACTTTCTTCCGGAAGCCTTGCAGAAGTTTCTTCGTATTGGGGCCGGGTTTCCCGGTTCCGATTTCGCGGCCGTCAACTTTAACAACGGCAATCACTTCTGCTGCTGTACCGGTTAAGAACACTTCGTCGGCAACGTATACATCATGCCTTGTGAATACTTCTTCTTTGACTGTATAGCCCATCTCCGCTGCCAGTTCCATAATGGCATTCCGGGTAATCCCCTCAAGTGCGCCGATATAACCCGGAGGCGTCTTAATGACACCGTTTTTCAAAATAAACACATTATCGGCAGAACCTTCAGCTACATAACCCTGATCATTCAGCATTAACGCTTCGCTCACGCCAGCAAGATGAGCTTCAATTTTCACAAGGATGTTATTCAAATAATTCAGTGATTTCACTTTAGGGCTTAGTACATCTGCCCGGTTTCTCCTGCTTGCCACCGTTGCGATTTCAATGCCTGTTTCGTAAAGCTTCTTCGGAAACAAAGACAGCTGTTCTGCAATGACTATGACCTGGGGGCTGCGGCAAGGGAACGGATCGAGGCCGAGGTTCCCGGGTCCCCTGGAGACGACAACCCGTATATAGGCATCGCGGAAACCGTTCTTTCGCAAGGTCTCAATAATAATCGCCTGCATCTCCTCTTTTGTATGCGGAATTTTCAACATGATGGATTGGGCGGAATTATACAGCCGCTCAAGATGTTCATCCAGCCGGAAGATATTTCCGTCATACATGCGAATGCCTTCGAACACCCCGTCGCCGTACAAAAAGCCATGATCGTAGACTGAAACAACTGCATGTTCTTTTGTTACAAAACGGCCATTCAGATAGATCCATTGCTCGCTCACGCAACCACTCCTTTCGTTAGGTCTTTTCTTCTCACAAGGCTTACGGAGACGGTGGGCCCAACCGCCTTGTGAAAGAAATAATTTGTTTGATTGAGGACAATATTACGCCGGTTTTCAGATGAGGTCAACAGTAAATTAGAAATTTTTCTGATAATTTAGATTTATCAGTTTAATTGTAATCGCTTACATTCACGCCGCTTCAATACTTTAAAGGTTTATGGCGTTTAATTGTAAATTTTTTTAAAGCGTTTTCACAGTTGTGGTCTCTCCCATACGGATAAAACATAATGAAGATTTTAGCAGAAAGTTGTTTTCCGCTGGCCGGCGCGCTGCTCTAAATTTCTTCGAATTGACACCGCACGAAGAAAATTGGTTTTTATTTTCGAGGAGTCTCGCACCTTCCACTCCAATCAACTAAGGAAGCAAAACAACATTGAGCTTTAACAGAGCCTAACAGTAAAAAATCAAAAAAAAAAGCGTGTGAAACTGCTATCAGTTCACACGCCCTTTTTTGTCTATTTAAATGAATACGGGAATCCGGATCTGTTAACGCTGCGCCGTTTTCTCGGCCGGACGATAACCGTTCGCTATAGCAATCGCGTTTTCCAGATCGGCTGTTATGTCATCAATGTGTTCTATTCCGACAGAGAGCCTGATCATATCTTCTGTCACGCCGGTCGTTTTCAAGTCTTCATCCGAAATCTGCCGGTGTGTGGTGGAAGCCGGATGAATGATAAGGCTTTTCGCATCACCGACATTCGCCACATGCGACCACAATTTGACGTTATCTATTACTTTCGCACCCGCTTCACGTCCTCCTTTAATCCCGAAAACGAGTACGGAACCGGCACCTTTCTTCAAATATTTTTCAGCAAGTGCCTTTGACGGGTGGCTCTCAAGTTCCGGATAAAGGACCCACTCGACACCTGGATGCGATTCCAAATAGTTCACCAGTTCTCTTGTATTGTTCACATGTTCCTTCATCCTGACATGCAGCGTTTCGAGTCCGAGCGCCAACTGGAATGCATTGAACGGGCTCATCGCCGGCCCCAGGTCCCGCATCATCTGTACCCTGGCTTTCAAAATATACGCCTGTTCGCCCAGGTCTTTGGCATAAGTCAAGCCGTGATAGCTTTCATCAGGACGATTGAATTCCGGAAATTTATCGGATTCCCAGTCGAATTTCCCGCCGTCAACGATGATGCCTCCCATCGTTGTCCCGTTTCCGCCGAGCCACTTGGTTGCGGAGTGGATGACGATGTCTGCGCCGTGTTCAATAGGCCTGCATAAATAAGGGGTGGCAAACGTATTGTCGATGATAAGCGGAAGTCCCGCTTCATGAGCGATTTGCGCCGTTTTTTCAATATCAAGCACATGCAATCCCGGATTGCCGATTGTTTCGGCATACACCGCTTTCGTGTTTGAATTTATGGCTTCCTTGAATGCTTGCGGATCCTCCGGGTCGACAAACCTTGTCTTGATCCCGTATTTAGGAAGTGTGACAGCAAACAGATTATATGTGCCGCCGTACAAAGTCGATGCCGATACGATTTCATCTCCCGCTCCGGCAATATTCAGGATGGAAAGCAGGATTGCTGACATTCCGCTCGCTGTTGCCAGTGCGCCGACACCCCCTTCAAGTTCTGCCATGCGCTGCTCGAGGGCAGCGACTGTCGGATTGCCGATTCGCGTATAAATATAGCCCTCTTCCTGTAAATCGAACAAACCGGCGGCATGCTCACTGTTTTCAAACTGGAAAGCATTTGATTGATAGATTGGAAGCGACCTGGCACCTGTCGACGGATCAGGCTGAAGCCCTCCATGAATGCCGAGCGTTTCGATGTGATAATTCTTCTTTTCCAAATTCCCCACTCCTCTTTTTTATAAAAATGTTTAAAATAACTCCGTTCACTTACTGGCTGACTTGAGAAACTGTACAAGAAAAGGGCCTCTCAATGTTAGAGAGACCCTGATATGTCACAGTAAACTCTCTTATCTTCCAAAGCAAGCAAGCTTTGCAGGATTTGGCACCTGGCCAAATGTACTCATTTGACGGGTTGCCGGGTTTCGTCGGGCCAGTCCCTCCACCTCTCTTGATAAGACCAAAATATTCAGTTAATTATTTGTAATCTTACTTTAATGCTTTTTCCCTGTCAACATTTTTTACCGGCAACATTTGCTGATGATTGTCTGCTGTCATTTTCAACTGTATAATAAAACAAGAATTGTGTTTATTAAAGGAAGTGGGTTTCAATGTCCGATTGGTTTATTCTTTTTATCGTTTTCTGGTCTGTTTTCCTCTTTGTCATGATGGCGATCGGCGGTTACTTCATGTTCAGGAAATTCCTGAAAAAGCTGCCGAAAGAAGATGGAAAGTCGATTATGGACTGGCAGGAATACTATCTCGAGCAATCAAAACATCTCTGGCCGGATGAACAGAAACGTTTTCTTGAAGAGCTTGTTTTGCCGGTGCCCGAGTTATTCAGGGATATTGCCAGGCAAAAAATCGCCAGTAAAATCGGCGAACTTGCCCTAAGGGAAAATGCTGCCCGAATCGATCAGGACCATGTGATAAGAGGTTATATTATGGCGACGCCAAAACGCGACCATAAGTTTTTGAGGAAAACATTAAACGAGAAACATATCAGTCTTTTGCCTTATGAGCACTTGTTTTAGAAATATACTATTTTGCTGAACTTAGGAAAATACATTTTCTGAAATGAGATGTTCATTCAATAACCAGTTGACTACAATGGAGTACAAATGAACAAAATCGCAGGGAGCCCACTTAGCGGCGTTCGCATAAGCGGGGGTACCCGCAGGAAGGTAATCTTTCCTTCTGGAGGTGATCACCGCTTATGACGATAGCCGCTGGCGCCTGGAGCTGGATGTCTCCCTTCTCGTTTTTTATCGACTACACAAAAATTTTATAATTTCCTTAACAGGCATAAAAAACGTCCAGGAGAGTATCCTGGACGTTTTGATTTTTTTAGTTGTTCCCACTGGAACTGCTTTTAACGGAATAAATCCTGGTTAACAGCCTGTTTTCAGCACGATGGGGCCTTCTGCTGAATAACAATCAGGAATGAATAGGATTTCCGTCCTTGATATAGAGCTGCTTTTTAAGTTTCTTGAACGACATGTACATCGACAGCCTCCAGGGCAGGATCATGCCGAAGGCCAGAATAAAAAACAGGCCGCTCGTTTCCCCGAAGGAAATGTAATGGCCAAGGAAACTTTTCATGATGAGCCGAAGAAGCAGCAGCCCAATCAACAAAAATACAAACGCCTTCGACCGTTCCAAATAGATCTCGCCTTCTGTGACAGTAAAACGTGATGTTTTTATGAGTAAAATGGAAAACAATGCCCCGACAACGAATGCCTCAGCCCCTTCATAGAACGGCATCCTGAAATACGGAGAGACAAACATGAAGAATCCGGTGCTCATAAAAACCGGCGGAAGAATCAATTTTCTCGCAGAAACCGGTCTTTCAGCTGCCTTCATCCGTATAAAAATCATGAATGACGCCATCATGGCTGCAAAAATGGTACTGATCCATAGCAGCAACTTCCTCACCCTTTTAATTCAAAGTATAATATTTATATATTATAACGTAAAAACAGTAAAAATCACACAGGTTAACTCAGCGGCATAATCGCTTCAAGATTCGGTTATCCTCAAATATCCGGCAAAAGGGCAGAATATCAACGACCGCACCTGCCAAAGCAGGTCCCTTTACTCCACCGTACTGAATCCAAAAGAATAGACGGCCTGCAACAGGCCGTCTCGCTTCGTTCACTGGTCTTCTGCAATTGTAAGGATAATGGTCATCGTTATTCCGACTACGGTCAAATAGACGCCAAGATCGAATAACATGGCTGTGGCCAGTTCGACATCACCCAGCAGCGGCAACTTGAAATGGCCGAACGTATGGGAAAGAAAAGGAACATCGAAAAGGAAAGAACCCATTCCGGTAAGCCCGGCAGTCAGCATGCCTGCCGGCACGAAGGTGCGAAAGTTCACTTTGATGATCCGCGACATTGTATCCATCCCATAGCTGATATACATCAGCACTAGTGCGCCTGCTGTCATGAGCCCGCCAATGAAACCGCCTCCCGGAGCATTATGGCCGGCCAGAAAAAGATAAAATGAAAATGCCAGGATTACAAAAGCAATCGTTGTTGTAGTTGTTTTTAAAATGATATCGTTTGATCTCATGGCTACTCTCCTTATGCTGCTGCGAATATTGTCTTCATCCATTATAGTATAACAGGCAGCATATTAAAATCCTGTAAAGCCGCCGAAAATATTGATGAGATAGGAGCTGATTTTTGTCATCCAATCGAAAAACAGGAATATTCCCATGATGATCATCACATAGCCGCCGGCATGGACAATTTTTGCATTATGCTTCTTAATCCATTGCATGCGCCCGATGAAAAAGGACATGATTAAAAACGGGACTGCAAAACCTAGCGTATAAGCAATCATATACATCATCCCTGAACCGGGATTTGTCACGCTCATCGCCAGAACGGCTGCAAGGATCGGCCCCGTGCACGGCGTCCACCCTGCTGCAAAACCGATGCCGATCAATACCGAACCAAAGTACCCTGACGGCCTGTTTTTGAACGTAAGCTTGTGGTCCTTCATCAAAAACTCTGGCTTCAAAACCCCGACGATGACAAAACCGAAAAACACGATCAAAATAGCGCCGACCTGGCGGATCAAATCGTTGTACTTGACGAACAACTGGCCGACCAGTGATGTCGACATGCCGAGAACAATGAAAATAATCGAGAATCCGACCAAAAAGAAAATCGTGTGCAAAAGTGTACGCCGCTGCATCATGGCGTTATCTTCTTTCAATTCATTCACAGAAACACCTGTTATATAACTTAAAAAGGCAGGATAAAGCGGAAGGCAGCACGGCGAAATAAACGAAAGGAAGCCGGCGCCAAAAGCCAAAAATATATTTACATCTGCCATCAAACATCCCCCTATGCGTATATCCTCTATCTCTCCTACCTATTCTAACAAAATAGGAACAAAAAACAATCAAACAATTTTTTGACAATATTTTGACCATTAATCGGAGGCTTTGTCCGCATATGTTTCACGCCGGATCACTTCGCCATTTTGCAGAGAAACGGCAGGAGACAGTGCCTGCAGACGCCTGTATGCAGACTTTTTGGCTTCCCCTGCCAATTGAATGATCCGGTCATCCGCTATATAAAGCGGTTTGAAAGAAGCCTTTACCGTTTTACCATCCAGCCGGATCGTCAACAAACCCGTTTCTGCCGTCTTGCCGCTGACATAATCGGGAAACAGGAAATTGCCGAGCGAGTAGGCGATTGGTTTGCCTTGATAATATTCAAATCCCTGCAATACATGGGGATGGCTGCCGATAATGCCATCTGCGCCCGCCTCAATCAGCCTCCGGGCCGCATCCTGCTGGTAGGAGGCCGGAAAGTCGTTCCGTTCATAGCCCCAGTGTATATAAACGAATAAGTAATCCGCGTTCCGGCTTTCCCTTTTGACAGCGGATAACACTCGCTCCAAATCATAGGCGCTTGCGATTCCCGGCTTTGTTTTGCCTGCGAACCAGTCGCCTGCCGGCAATATCCTTGAAAATCCCAGAAACTTTATGTTGAGCCCTTTTATATAGACGGAATGGGCCTGATATGCCTCTTTGCTGTTCGCCCCCGCACCGAAGTAATCGAGTTTTGCCGACCTTATGAAATCCATTGTATCCAAAAGCCCCGAAGTGCCATAATCCATCGTATGGTTATTCGCCAGTGACACAAGGTCAAATCCGGCTTGCTGTAACCCACCCAACGCTTCGGGTGTTGATTTGAAGTTATACTTTTTGGGATACTTATCATTGCTCCACGTAACCGCAGTTTCCAGGTTGGCGACTGCATAATCTGCACTGCCGACCAGTTCGGTCACTTCCGTAAATGGATGAATCGGTCCATGTTCTTTGACAGTCTGTTTGACGGACCAATCCATCATGACATCCCCCGCAAACGTGATCGTTACCGGTTTCTCTTTCAAGTCGATATCCGGTTCTTCCGCCGTTGAGTATCCCATTAATAATGAAAGCAGCAAAGGTAAAAATAGATACATGGAACCTGTCCCCCATTCCGGTTTCAAAAGCCAATATATGGCTTGAAACCGGAAAGTAGAACGGGTTTCACTTCAGAAAGAATACGTTTTGATGTTTCTTATGAATGAGGAAGAATCAGGACTTCGACCTGTTATTGTAAAAGGCTCTATTAACGCTATTAATTAACTTATAGTATCCTTTACCGTAAAAAATCTGTGAAAATGACAGCTGTCTATTCTGGAGTTTATCCGTTCCTTTCCGCTACAGGCATTCGCTTTCAAAGTATATATTTCTTTTTACAAGGCTCTGTTAAACCTTAGTGTTGATTTCCGTTGCAGGTACTCGCTTTCACCATAGGCACAAGTGCGACA
>JAENYN010000055.1 GCA_016841765.1 Guptibacillus hwajinpoensis | reverse complement strand
GAAACCTATCATTTTCGTGAGGGAGGCTCAGCGCCCGCCCCGCGGAAAGCGAGCCTCTGGAGCGGAAATCAACACCCCAGTTTAAAGCGTATTACGAATACTACAATCCTGCTTTGTTAAAATGAGTAAGGAACAAAGTTTATATTGTTAACTAGATAATTTGAGCGTATTAATGGTTTCCATTTCTTTGTACTTACTCTGTTTGGTGAATAATCAACAATAAACTTTAACAAATCCTTCTTGTAAAGAGGATAGTTGTGTTTAACCGTGATGGAAGTCAGGAGCCAGAGTTTTTCCAAGAATCATGCACGCTTCAGCAAAGTTGAAGCAGGAGCAAGGAAATGATAATATTAGCGTTATGTGAATGAATCGGGAGTGGATGAAATGAGTAAACGGGACTATTATGAGGTTCTCGGTGTTGATAAGAATGCCACGAAAGATGAAATAAAGAAAGCTTATCGGAAGCTGGCGCGGAAATATCATCCCGATGTCAGCAAGGAAGAAAACGCCGGGGAAAAATTCAAAGAAGCGAAAGAAGCATATGAAGTATTAAATGATGACCAGAAACGGGCACAGTATGACCAGTTTGGCCATGCCGATCCGAATCAGGGATTCGGCGGATTCGGCGGCGGTGCCGAATTTGGCGGATTTGGCGACATATTCGATATGTTCTTCGGAGGCGGGGGACGCAGGCGTGATCCAAATGCACCGAGGCAGGGGGCAGATCTCCAATACACAATGTCGCTTGATTTTGAAGAAGCTGTATTTGGAAAAGAAACTGATATTGAAATTCCAAAAGAAGAAGAGTGCCAGACATGCGGCGGTTCGGGCGCCAAACCGGGCACAAAACCCGAAACATGCAGCCATTGCGGCGGAAGCGGGCAAATGAATGTTGAACAAAATACACCGTTCGGCAGGGTTGTCAACCGCCGTGTTTGCCATGTCTGCAGCGGAACGGGTCAAATAGTGAAGGAAAAATGCCAGACATGCGGCGGAGACGGCAAAGTGACAAAACGGAAAAAAATCCATATCAAAATCCCAGCAGGCGTTGATGAAGGCCAGCAAATCAGAGTCGCGGGGCAGGGTGAACCAGGTATGAACGGTGGACCGGCTGGTGATCTTTATGTTGTATTCCATATTCGCCCACATGAATTTTTTGAACGTGACCGCGATGATATCCATGTTGAAATGCCGATCACATTTTCTCAGGCAGCTCTTGGTGACGAAATTGAAGTACCGACCGTTCATGGCAAAGTGAAGCTGAAGGTTCCTGCAGGAACCCAGACCGGCACCAACTTCCGCCTTCGCGGCAAGGGTGTTCCGAATGTAAGGGGATACGGCCAGGGGGACCAGCATGTGAAAATCAGGGTGATCATACCGACAAAGCTAACGTCAAGACAGAAGGATTTGCTTCGTGAATTTGATGAAATCAGCGGCAATGAAGTCCATGACGAGCAGCATGATAACTTTTTTTCGAAAGTGAAACGGGCATTCAAAGGCGAATAAATGATAGGGAATAATGAAACGGAGCTGGTAAATCAATGAAATGGTCAGAAATTAGCATCCATACAACACAGGAAGCGGTAGAACCCATCTCAAATATCCTGCACGAAGCCGGAGCAAGCGGTGTGGTCATTGAAGATCCGCACGATCTCGTGAAAGTGTGGGATACATCGCTTGGCGAGGTTTACCAGCTGAATCCCGATGACTACCCGGAAGAAGGGGTCATATTAAAAGCGTATTTGCCGGTCAACAGTTTCCTCGGGGAAACGGTTGAGTCAATTAAAGAAGCCATCAATTCATTACTCGCTTACGATATCGATATCGGCCGCAACCGCGTGACCATCAGCGAGGTGAATGAAGAGGAATGGGCGACTGCATGGAAAAAATATTATAAGCCTGTCAAGATTTCCGAAAAGATAACGATCACGCCAACATGGGAAGACTATAAGCCAGTATCCACAGATGAAATCATTATCGAGCTGGATCCCGGAATGGCGTTCGGCACGGGTACACATCCGACGACGGTGATGTGTGTGCAGGCACTCGAGCGAACAGTGAAAAACGGTGACATCGTTTTTGATGTCGGCACAGGTTCAGGCGTGTTAAGCATAGCTGCAGCCAAACTCGGGGCAGGGCATATCGAATCGTTCGACCTTGATGATGTTGCGGTGAAAAGCGCACGGATCAATGTGAAGCTGAATAAAGTCGATGATAAGGTGGATGTCAGCCAGAACAACCTGCTCGACGGGATTAAAGGAGAGCCTGATATCATTGTCGGCAACCTTCTTGCTGAAATCATCATGAGATTTGGTGAGGATGCTTACCGTTTGATCAAACCGGGAGGCCGCTTCATCACGTCGGGAATTATCAAAGGGAAAAAACAGGAAGTGAAGGATTATCTGGCGGCATGCGGTTTTGAGATCGAAGAGATGATGCAGATGGAAGATTGGGTTGCAATCATAGCCAAAAAACGAGCATAAGCAGGTGGAAAACGGTGCAGCGATACTTTTTGCCGGATGAAGCACTACAGGGTGAATCTGTCAAGATTACAGGAAATGACGCCCGCCATATTTCAAAGGTGATGAGAATGAAGCCTGATGATGAAATCCTGTGTGTGTTATCAGGCTCCCGAATTGCCCTTTGTAAACTTGAAGAAATTGATGCCGAACACGTCAGCGCCCGAGTCATCGAATGGATGGAAAAGACGAACGAATTGCCTGTATCTGTTGCAGTCGCACAGGGCCTTCCGAAAGCGGATAAACTGGAATTGATTGTCCAAAAAGGGACCGAACTCGGGGCAGCGGCTTTTATCCCGTTTTCAGCGGAACGGTCAGTCGTCAAATGGGATGAAAAGAAAGCCGGCAAAAAAATCGACCGGCTGAAAAAAATTGCCAAAGAAGCGGCCGAGCAGTCGCACCGCAGCAAAATCCCCGATATTGATGGAATCCTATCCTTTAATGCGTTGCTAGAAAAGGCCGCATCCTATACAATCAAACTTGCGGCATACGAAGAAGAAGCAAAAGCCGGGGAACAGCAGGCGCTTGCTGCAGCCCTTTCTGTAGTGCGGCGGGGGGATTCCGTTCTGGCCGTTATCGGCCCGGAAGGCGGGTTTACTCCCGGGGAAGCTCAGGAGCTCGAACAAAATGGTTTCATCCTGTGCGGGCTTGGGCCGCGCATCTTACGGACAGAAACGGCTCCTCTCTATCTTCTGTCGGCCATTAGTTATCAATTAGAGTTAATGAGGTGAGTTTTATGCCGAAAGTGGCATTCCATACACTTGGCTGTAAAGTCAACCATTATGAAACAGAAGCGATCTGGCAGCTGTTCCAGGAAGCAGGGTACGAACGGACAGAATTCGAGGCGGCAGCGGATGTCTATGTCATCAATACGTGCACTGTAACGAATACAGGCGATAAAAAAAGCCGCCAGGTCATCCGCCGGGCAATACGGAAAAACCCGGATGCAGTCATCTGTGTAACCGGATGCTATGCTCAGACCTCGCCGGCTGAAATCATGGCCATTCCGGGTGTTGACGTAGTCGTCGGGACACAGGACCGTAAAAAGATGCTTGATTATATTGAAAAATATAAAGAAGAACGACAGCCGATAAATGGTGTCAGCAATATCATGAAAGCCAGAGTATATGAAGAGCTGGATGTTCCTTCTTTCACGGACAGAACCAGGGCTTCCTTGAAAATTCAGGAAGGCTGCAATAATTTCTGCACTTTTTGCATCATTCCGTGGGCGCGCGGGCTGATGAGATCCAGAGATCCTGAGGAAGTCGAAAAACAGGCACAACAGCTTGTTGATGCCGGATATAAGGAAATTGTCCTTACAGGCATCCATACCGGCGGTTACGGGGAAGACATGAAAGATTACAACTTCGCCATGCTGCTCGATCGTCTTGACAGGAATGTCAAAGGCCTTAAACGAATCCGCATCTCATCCATCGAAGCAAGCCAGATTACGGATGAAGTGATTGATGTCCTCAAGCGTTCGGATAAAATCGTCCGCCATCTGCATGTGCCGATCCAGTCAGCATCCAATTCGGTGTTGAAGCGGATGCGCCGTAAATATACCATGGAAGCTTTTGCTGAGCGGCTTGACCGCCTGCGGGAAGCACTGCCAGGTCTTGCCCTTACATCGGATGTCATTGTCGGGTTTCCGGGAGAAACGGATGAAGAATTCCTGGAAACGTATGATTTCATCAAAAAGCACCGTTTCGCCGAACTCCACGTTTTCCCTTATTCAAAGCGGACCGGCACACCGGCTGCACGGATGGAAGACCAGGTTGATGAAGATGTGAAAAATAATCGTGTCCATCAGTTGATTGAGCTTTCCAACCAGCTTGCCAAAGAATATGCTTCCGAATTTGAGAACGATGTCATGGAAGTGATTCCTGAAGAAAAATATAAGGAAGATCCGGATAGCGGGTTATATGAAGGGTATACAGATAATTATCTTAAAGTGGTATTTGAAGCCGATGAGTCGATGGTCGGCAAATTGGTGAAAGTGAAATTGAAAAAAGCCGGCTATCCGTACAATGAAGGCCAGTTTGTCAGGGTTCTTGATGATACGGGCCAGCAGGCGAAACTTTCTGTTTGATTACACGCCCGGTCCATTTTACGGACCGGGCGATTGTATATCCTGACGGGCAGCAGACGGCCGCCTCCGGTACTTATGTCCGGGTGCGTAAGTAATTGAGGCTTCGCAAACGGGACACCGGGATGCTTACGGACCGGCTTGAGAAGCGGATGTCTGGGCCGGAGGACAATAGTCCATGACCCGTGCGCAAATTGCCAGGGGTTTCAGACAAACAGAAACCATAGAGAATCGCATCTCTTTAAAAACGGCCGCGGAGTTTCCTGCCCATAATTGATTGATTCAAACCTTCATATGGCTGTATAGTAATTTTGGCATGAAAGTGGTATCATTATGGAGGTACGTACAACTTGTCCCATGAAAGGATGAAGGTAAATGAACCTTGCTAAAATGATTGACCACACCGCTTTGAAACCGGATACGACGAAAGATCAGATTGAACAGTTGTGCCAGGAAGCGAAAGAATATGGATTTATGTCTGTATGTGTGAATCCAGGCTGGGTAAAAACATCAGCAGAGCTTTTGAAAGATTCAGATGTAAAGGTTTGCACTGTCATCGGATTCCCTCTGGGTGCAACAACACCCGAAACAAAATCGTTCGAAACAAAAGATGCGATAGAGAACGGCGCAACGGAAGTTGATATGGTCATCAACATCGGTGCGTTGAAGGATGAGAACAATGCGCTCGTCGAACGGGATATCCGCGCGGTTGTCGATGCGGCCAGAGGAAAGGCCCTGACAAAAGTGATCATTGAAACAAGTTTATTGAACGAAGAGGAAAAAGTCCGCGCGTGTGAACTTTCCGTCAAAGCTGGTGCCGACTATGTCAAAACGTCAACCGGCTTTTCCGGCGGCGGTGCCACAGTGGAAGATATCGCGCTTATGCGCAGGACGGTCGGTCCGGACATTGGCGTGAAAGCATCCGGCGGCGTACGCGGCCGTGAATCCGCTCTTGCGATGATTGAAGCCGGCGCGACAAGAATTGGAGCCAGTTCCGGTATTGCCATCGTTGAAGGGGAAACATCAACCAGTGATTATTAAGAAAAGGAGCCGGCCGGCTCCTTTTTGTATGGTAGGGATTTTTTTATGGATTGCCGTTTAAGCGCCCGCGCAGATTCGGTTACAGGATAAACCCGTAGCCGATCTGTCATTCTATAACCCTCTCTTACTTTCCATGAACCTTTTCAATCAGCTTTCCAAATGGGCCGGCGACCGGCAAGATAACGGCTGAGGTCACCACATTGATGACAACGCTCAGGTGTGCGATTTGTGAATCAGGATTGTCGGCCATGGCGGGGAGAAGGTCATTAAGTGTCTGGATGAACGGCAGGAACAACACCACACTCAACACATTCACCCAAATATGGGCATATGCCGTCAGCTTCGCTTCCCGGTTTGAACCGATACTGGCGAGATAAGCGGTGATGCATGTCCCCACATTCGCCCCGAGCACGATCGCTATGGCTGCCTGGAGGCTGATTGAACTGCTGTTGATGAAACCCATCACGATGCCGGTGGCAGCCGAACTTGATTGGATCACTGCAGTCAGAAGTGTTCCTAATCCAACGCCGACAAGTGAAAAGTCAGCGGCATGGAGAAGAAGTTCCTGTATGGCGGGAATGGCCGATAGGGAAGGAGCGAGCCGCTCAAATCCCTGCATTGCAGTAAAGATACAGCCGAGGCCGAACAGCACAGTTCCGGAATTGAATAAAGGCCCGTTACTGCTGAGCAAAAGGACAGCGCCGATGAGAAGCAAGGGAACGATCATGCTTTCAATATTGAGGACAAGCATTTCGGCTGTAAGGGTTGTCCCGATGTTTGTTCCAAGAATGATACCGATCGAATTCCTGAAAGACAAATGACCGGCGGCGATAAGTCCGATTGCCATCACCATGACAGCAGAACTGCTCTGGACGAAGGCGGTAATCAGCGCACCTGCTGCGAGGCCATGTAATGGTGTTCTTACTGCGGCAGACAACAAAGCCTGGAGTTTTCCCGGTGCAAATTGCCTTAAGCCTGTCCGCAGTACAACCATTCCGCTCAGGAAAATGGTAATAAAGACAGCAAAGAAAGTAATGATTTCTGGCAAAGCCTTCCCCCCTTCCCCTTATTTATATGGGGGAATGGACGGGGGAATGACAGGCATTAAGCCAAAAAAAAGTGAGTACAATTGGCGGTTTGGCAGTTGACCGACAATATCACATATATTATAATTGCAAAAGACATGTTTTATAAAAACGTGTCGATGTGAATTGTACTGGATTGTTTCGGAGGGAGGGAAAGTAGAATGTCTAATACCCGTGTGCGTAAGAATGAGTCGCTGGAAGACGCTCTTCGCCGCTTTAAACGCTCCGTTTCCAAAAACGGCACGCTTTCAGAATATCGCAAGCGCGAATTTTACGAGAAGCCAAGCGTAAAGCGCAAGAAAAAATCTGAGGCAGCAAGAAAACGTAAATTCTAAGAGAGGGGCTTCTTCCAGATGACTCTTGTTAACCGGCTGAATGAAGATATGAAACAAGCGATGAAAGCAAAAGAAAAAGAAAAATTAACAGTCATTCGCATGCTGAAGTCCTCGCTGCAGAACGAAGCAATCAAGCTGGGAAAAAGCGAGCTGTCAGAAGAGGAAGAACTAACTGTGTTAGGTCGCGAATTGAAGCAGCGAAAAGACTCCCTCCGTGAATTTGAAAAAGCTGGTCGCAACGATCTTGTTGAGAAGACGAACCAGGAAATAGAAATTGTTGAACTCTACACCCCTGATCAGCTTTCTGATGAAGAGCTTGAGGGAATTGTTAAAGAGACAATCGCCGAAACGGGCGCTTCTTCTAAAGCAGATATGGGAAAAGTGATGAGCGCAATAATGCCTAAAGTAAAAGGAAAAGCTGACGGTGCGGTTGTAAACCGCATGGTGCAGCAGCATTTATCATAAAAGCACCGGTTTCCGGTGCTTTTTTTACGGTATAAGAAGGACAGATTGCCAGCACGGCACCGCAGCGTTTTGTCACAGCAAACAATTAATTGCAAGAGTACAGATAAGGGTAATTTCCTGCCTTTCCTGAAAGCTCGCCAGTCGGCGAGCTTTTACATAAGAGTAGGAATGTCTTCAAGTTGGATTGGTGTCTGGCGGATTGCTGTTTTCAAAAGCATTGCTGTATGACGGAGCGAATAAGGTCCCTTTCTGATCCTGTCATGCTTATGACACAATGCTGAGTGGACAACTTGTGCATTTTAAAATCAAATGTATGTATGAAAGAATTAGATATACACTATACAATGAAAGTTTCTTATTCCTTGAAGGTTTGTGGCGTAATAAAGCACCTGCAGACTCTATGTACAGCATTTGTTAAGACAACCGTCCCGAAAAATGAAACTTCTTCTGAATCTAAACGTACTACATAGTGGGAAATTACCCGAATCATCGGGAAAGGGGGGAAGAAGGTGCGAAAGCTCTCCTTCTTTTTGATTGGTGCAGCAATCTTGCTTAGTGTATTTGCCCCTTTCGTATCGCAAGCTGAAGAAAGCGGCAGCCGGGAGACGGTATATGTCGTGCCGCTTGAAAAAACTGTCGAAAAGGGCCTTTATTCCTTTTTGGACAGGGCGATCACCACGGCTGAAAAGGAGGGCGCCAGCCAGATCATCTTTGAAATCAATACGCCCGGCGGAGCGGTGGATGCTGCTGCTGATATTGCAAAAAGGATGTCCGAAACCGATATTCCGCTGACAGCTTTCGTGAACCGTAATGCCCTGTCTGCAGGAGCGTACATCGCACTTAATGCCGATCAGATCATGATGGTGCCCGGTGCGAAAATGGGTTCAGCCGCGATTATTACGGGAGATGGAAATGCAGCCGATAAAAAAGCGCAATCCTATTGGCTCGCCGAAATGAAGAACGCTGCCGAACTCAATGGGCGGGACCCCAAGTATGCTATGGCAATGGCAGATGAAGACATCGACCTGCCTGAGCTTGGTGCCGGTAAAGGGAAACTTCTGACACTGACAGCGAATCAGGCGATGGAAGTGGGCTATGCTGAAGACATCGTGGAAGACCGCAATGAACTTTTGAAAAAACTCGGTCTTGAAGATGCAAGGGTGGAAGAGATCGAGGTTTCATTCGCTGAACAAGTGGCACGATTTATCACCCACCCTGTTGTCGTACCGATTTTGCTGTCAATCGGAAGCCTCGGCCTTGTCCTTGAATTGTATTCCCCTGGTTTCGGAATTCCTGGTGCTATGGGCGTTATTGCGCTGGTCCTGTTTTTTTACGGGCATATGGTTGCAGGTCTGGCAGGATTTGAAGCTTTGCTGCTTCTTGTGGCCGGGATCATCCTCATCGTTGCTGAATTTTTTGTGCCGGGTGGCATACTTGGAATCATCGGGGTCGGAGCGGTCATCGGCAGTTTCTTTGTCTCGGCTGAGGATATCGGGCATATGACGCTTTCTGTTTCAATCGCACTCGCGGTAACAGTCATCGCCTCCGTTTTGTTTTTTAAGTTTTTCGGTTTTAAAGGCGGTTTCTTTAATAAGATTATTCTGTCTGATGCAACGAGAACAGAACAGGGGTATGTTTCCAGTAAAACGAGGCTTGACCTCATCGGGAAGGAAGGAGAAGCACTCACACCGCTTCGCCCTTCAGGGACCGGCCTTTTTGATGGGGAACGCATTGATGTCGTCAGCGAGGGCGGTTTCATCGCTTCAGGACGGCGGCTTAAAATCATCAAAACGGAAGGATCAAGAATCATCGTCAGGGAAATCAACGAACCTGCAGCAGGCAAAATTGAGCCTGGGCAGTAATTAAAGGAGGAAAAAATATGGATGCCAGTTTGCTCACCCCCATTTTATTGATCGGTTTGATTTTAATTTTACTTGCAATCCTTTTCACTTTCGTGCCGGTAGCCCTTTGGATATCTGCACTGGCTGCCGGTGTGCGTGTCAGTATTTTCACACTTGTCGGGATGAGGCTCCGCCGGGTTATTCCGAGCAGGGTCATCAATCCGCTCATCAAAGCATATAAAGCCGGCCTTGATGTGAATACAAATCAGCTGGAAAGCCACTATCTGGCCGGGGGTAATGTCGACCGGGTCGTGAATGCGTTGATTGCAGCCCATCGCGCCAATATAGAGCTCAGTTTTGAACGGACGGCCGCTATCGATCTCGCGGGACGAGATGTGCTCGAAGCGGTTCAGATGAGTGTAAACCCTAAAGTCATCGAAACGCCATTTATTGCCGGTGTGGCAATGGACGGGATTGAAGTGAAAGCGAAAGCCCGTATCACAGTGCGTGCCAACATCGACAGGCTGGTCGGCGGTGCCGGTGAGGAAACGGTCATTGCCCGTGTCGGTGAAGGGATAGTCTCCACAATCGGTTCAAGCGATGATCATAAAAAGGTTCTTGAAAACCCGGATATGATTTCTCAGACCGTGCTGGCCAAAGGGCTTGATGCCGGAACGGCGTTCGAAATCCTTTCCATTGATATTGCAGATATTGATATCGGAAAAAATATCGGCGCTGTCCTGCAAACAGACCAGGCGGAAGCAGATAAGAACATCGCCCAGGCGAAAGCCGAGGAACGCAGGGCGATGGCTGTTGCCCAGGAACAGGAGATGCGGGCAAGAGTCCAGGAAATGCAGGCAAAAGTTGTGGAAGCCGAAGCGCAAGTGCCGCTTGCAATGGCGGAAGCGCTCCGTTCCGGCAACATGGGTGTAATGGATTATATGAATTTAAAGAATATCGATGCAGATACAGGTATGCGTGAATCAATCGGCAAAATGCAAGATGACGGCGAAGAGGACGGGAGATAATGTGAGGGGGTTCCACCCATGAATATCGAATCTTTGCTGAATTTCATTTTTGATAACTTTTTCCTTGTTCTGGTCATCGGCGGTATATACAGCTTTTTAAAACGCCTTGGCGAAGAAGGGAAGAAGCAGGAAAGGCCGCCGATCCAAAGGCAAAGGGATTATGATGATCGGCCGGACCCATCGCACTCCGGGATGGATACACGGCGATCTGAACAACAGCAAGAACACAGGCAGGAATACCAGTCATCGGCAGAGCAGCCATATCAGACTTCTGAAAATGACTTGCTCCAACAATATAGGGATCTCCGGCAGAAAAAGGAAGACATCGGCAACAGCCGGGGACATCAGCCGCTCAAGCCGCTTCGGCCTAAAAAACAAGCGATGATACACAACCATAGCCATGTAGGACATGTCAATAAAAAAAGGGCGGCAGAAGGGGTGGTCTGGGCTGAGATTTTAAGCCCGCCGCGTTCAAAACGCCCTATCAACCCGCGAATGAAAAGATGATCCGAATCACCGCTGGAATGTGAAGTCCAGGAAGATCAGAAAATTTAATAAGTATTTTTAACACCCCGCAAAAAAGGACAGTGCATCCTTAAGTGGTTGAGTTGCATAAGAAAAAGCAGCGGTTACAATCTGAGCGGTTCCATTTTGCGGGGGAACATGAGGAAGCATATCAATTATAATAATTGGTATGCTTTTTTTATTGTTGGCTGTGTTAAAGCTTAATGTTGATTTTTTACACTAGTTGATTGAAGTGGAAGATGCGAGACTCCAGCGGGACAGGTGAGACCCTGCAAGAACGATGGAGGGCCGCGGAAAGCGAATGCCTGAATCCGAAAGGAACGGGTAAACTCCAGAATAGCCATTGGAAAAACTTTAAACGCTTGGATGAGGTGTTTATATTAATTTTTAAGCATTTTCTGCTGTTACGTTAAGGTGCACTTTAATCGTTTTTTCTCTAACGTTATCGAGTCTATTTGGTTTGAATCCCCTATGTTCAATATCTGCTTCACGTTTTCCCCTCTGAAAAATCTCCTGTAAACTCCACGGCGAAAAGCCGTGCGAATCCTCGTGTTAAGCTTTTCACCATTTGTGACGAACCGAACTGCTTATATGCTTGGCCGCTCCTCCAATTGAAAAACCTTGTTATTTAAGCCTTCATGCCAAGAGGGAAAAAGGCTTTATTGTATGTGGTGATAGAAGGGAGGGCTCTTTCATACATATGAAATGAAGGGGGTTCGTGCATGGCAAAATGGGGACAGCGGTTAAAACGTTGGATGACAAACACGATGGAACTTCCTGCGGATGTAGTGATGGACTTGCCGAGAATCACCATGATCGGACAATTGCATATATACATTGAAAATCATCGTGGTGTCCTGTTGTTTTCGGAAAATGAATTGCGCCTCCTTTTGAAACAAGGGCAACTCATGATAAAAGGCAGGCAATTTGTTTTAAAAAATATATTACCTGAGGAAATACTCCTCGAGGGCCAGATTGACAAGGTTTATTTTTTGAATGATGAAAAATAGATGGGATGGGAAGGCTATGAAAAACCAGTGGATTCATTATTTTACAGGTTATCTTACTGTCGAAATCAGGGGAACAGGGGCAGAACGTTTCCTGAACCGCTGCATGCGTGAAGGCATTTACATATGGAATGTGAAGCGCCTTGATGAATCGGCCCTGGCCGGGAAAGTGGGTCTTGAGGATGTCACCCGGTTAAGGGCTGCAGTCCGCGGCAGCGGCTGCAAGCTGTCCTTCAAATCAAGACACGGCCTGCCTTTTTTTATGCGGCGCATTTATTCAAATACCGGAATTGCAGCCGGCGGCTTATTTTTTCTCCTCATCTTCACCTTGCTTTCAAATATGGTATGGGGAATCGAGATTGAAGGGGCAGATCCGGAAACGGAGCATCACCTCAGAAACGTACTGCATGATAACGGGATTGAAAAAGGGTCTTTCCATTTTAATATGCCGGATAATGACGAAATCCAGACACTGGTCATGAGCAAGGCCGATAATATCACGTGGGTTGGTGTGCGTTTGAATGGGACGACCTATCATTTGCACGTCGTCCAAAAAGAACAGCCTGAAGAGAGTGAAAAGACAGGCAAGCATCATCTTGTGGCGGCCCGGAAAGCCGTCATCCGTGACGTGTTTGTCGAACGGGGACAGGCACAAGTGAAAGTAAATGATTTTGTAGAACGGGGCCAGCTTCTTGTTTCAGGGATTATCGGCAGCGAGGAACACAACAAAGTTGTCGGGGCAAAGGGTGATGTACTGGGTGAAACGTGGTATAAGTCAAAGGTATCCATTCCGCTTGAAACGGATTTCGATGTGTTAACAGGTGAACAAGTGAAAAAGTGGCGGTTGGAAGCGGGAAGATTATCCATTCCCTTTTGGGGCTTCTGGAAAAAACCTGATTTTGTACAATATGATGTGGAAACAACGACCCGTCCGCTTTATTTTTTCAAAATGAAGCTCCCTTTCTACATCACGCATACGACAATCCATGAAACGGAATCGGTCACCCGTACGTATACAGAAAAACAAGCGGTGAAGAAAGCTATTTTGGCCGCCAAAGATGAACTGATGCAAAAGCTGGATAAAGAGGCTATAATAAAGGATGAAAAGGTTTTACAACAGGGAAAACAAGATGGTAAAGTGAATGTAATCATTCATTTTACCGTGATTGAGGATATTGTGCGAGAACAAACCATTAATCAAGGAGACTGAGGAATGCCGGAAAATCTGAAAACAATGAACATCGAATTAGAAAACGCAGATGAAGCCATGGCGCTCTTCGGTGCCAATGATGCGAACCTCAAGCAGCTTGAAGATAAGCTTAAGGTTTCTATTGTTACCAGGGGTGAATCGGTCCGGGCTACCGGAGAAGAGGACAAAGTTCAACTTGTGGAAAAAATTTTGATGGCATTGATAAATATCATCCGCCGCGGCATCACGATAAGCGAACGGGATGTCATTTATGCAATCCAGCTCGCTGAGAAGGATATGCTTGAACAGCTGCCCGATCTGTATGAAGAAGAAATCACCAAGACGGCGCGCGGAAAGTCCATCCGTATTAAAACACTGGGCCAGCGCAACTATATAAATGCCATCAAAAAAAATGACCTCGTTTTCGGCATTGGGCCGGCCGGCACCGGGAAGACATATCTTGCGGTTGTCATGGCAGTGGCCGCTTTGAAAAACGGTTATGTGAAGCGCATTATTTTGACCCGTCCTGCTGTCGAAGCAGGTGAGAGCCTCGGATTCCTTCCGGGCGATCTTAAAGAAAAAGTCGATCCTTATTTGCGTCCGCTATATGACGCACTTCATGATGTGCTAGGAGTGGAACATACAGTCAGGCTTATTGAACGCGGGACCATCGAAATCGCACCGCTCGCCTATATGAGGGGAAGGACGCTGGAAGATGCGTATGTCCTGCTTGATGAAGCCCAGAATACAACCCCTGAGCAAATGAAAATGTTTTTGACCAGGCTTGGCTTCGGCTCTAAAATGATTGTCACAGGTGACGTAACCCAGGTCGACTTGCCGAAAGGGGCAAAGTCGGGGCTGGCTGAGGCGAATAAAAAGCTCCGGGACGTCCGCGGTTCTGCCTTTGTGTACCTTGAGGAAACTGATGTGGTCAGGCATCCGCTGGTCCAGCGCATTATCGAAGCTTATGAAAAAGGCGAAAAATAGGACTCTGTCATGATAGACCCTTCGTTATTTCGTCGGGTCTTCTTTATACTTTCAGGGATAAAGGCTTCATTTGTCCGTGTTTCTCATGCTGCAAGCCGGCGGCTCATGGAAAAGACTGCCGGCGGGGAAAAGAAAGCCCGGGCATACGTTGTTTCGCTTACGTCTTCCGGTCAGGGGCCTTTGGCTTTTGAAAATATCCATATCGAGGAGAATGGGATATGCAAAGATTTCAACATGTCAGGCAGTGGTTCAATCTCGCTTTACGGAGTGAAGAGAAGTCTATCAGGGTCGCTTTTTACATATTGTTGGCCGTTATCATGTATGTGTTCCTTGTCAGCAATGTTGCACCTGACCGGATTGACGTCGAGGTTTTGGGCACTTCCGAACAGGATATTATATCGCCGATCACCGTTGAAGACCAGGCAGCGACAGAGAAAAAGCGGATTGAAGCCGCCGCTGCAGTTGAAGACCAATATTCTTACTACCCTGATTATGCGGCGGAGCAAATCAATCTTGTCAGCGATTTTTTTGGAGCGATCAAAAAAGTGAAGGACGAACAGCCTGATGACGGAACGGCTGCAGCCGCCGCTACAACTGAAACTGAAACAAAGAAAGTTCGGGCCATCTTGCCTGAAGAACTCAACAGAGGCATTGACGACGCCACTCTGAATACGTTTCTTGCGGCTTCTGAAAATGAATTGAATATTGCGCGTGAAATGTCGGTCACCACGGTACATGATATCATGAGCAACAAAGTGACCATCAGCGATATTCAGGCTGAAAAGAAGAAAGCAGCGGGTAAATTCGACTATTCGAGTTTGGACGAGTCTCTCAGGAAAGCGACAGCCGATCTCGCCGGGATTGCGGTCATTCCCAATTATGTTTTTGACCCTGAAGCTACAATTGAAAAACGAAATGAAGCGAAGGACGGTGTCCAGCCGATCATGATCCGTGCCGGGGAAGTCCTTGCGGCAAAAGGGGATGTAATTACCAGGGATGTTTACCGGAAGCTTGAATTGACAGGCATCACAACGGATTCCGTAAAGCCTTATCCATATATGGGACTTGCAGTTATCGTCCTGATGCTGACGGTTATGATTGCTTATTATTTCAAAGGGTTTGAACCGGAAAGCCGCGGTAAAAATGTATATTACATCATGTATCTTCTGATTTTTCTTTTGCTATTTGCAAGCGCCAAACTGATCAGCCTTTACCAGGAGCTTGGACAATTCGAAATCGGTTACCTGGTACCGGCGGCTTTTTCAGCCATGATGATCAAGATGCTGTTGAATGAACGTATGGCTGTCATCACCTCGGTGGTTTTTGCAGTTGCGGGAAGCATCATGTTCAATGGCGGCATCCCCGCTTCCATGAATTTTCCTGCAGGACTCTATTTCTTGTTCAGCGGAGTGGGGGCAATCCTCTTTTTGGATAAGCAGAACCGCCGTTCCAAAATTTTGACTGCTGGCCTTGTCATAGCAGGAATTAACATTTTGTCCATTGCAGGTCTGACACTGTTAAAGTATAATCATTATTCCAGTATTGAAACAGGTGTGTTTATGGGGTATGGGATGCTTTCAGGCTTGCTTGCCGCAGTCTTGACGCTCGGGCTGATGCCGTTTTTTGAAGCAGGCTTCGGGGTGATTTCGGAAATGAAGCTGATCGAATTGTCAAATCCGAATCATCCGCTCCTCCGTAAGATTTTGACGGAAACACCGGGAACATACCACCATAGTGTGATGGTCGCAAATCTGAGCGAATCAGCCTGCGAGGCAGTTGGCGCTAATGGCTTGCTGGCAAGGGTCGGGTCCTATTATCATGATTTAGGCAAGACAAAACAACCCCATTTTTTTATTGAAAATCAAATGGGGAGAAGAAATCCCCACGATGACATCCCTCCGCAGCGGAGCAGGGATATCATCATTGCCCATGCATCTGATGGAGCAGAGATGCTGAGGAAGCAAAAGATGCCGAAGGAAATTGTTGATATAGCTGAACAGCATCACGGAACCACATTATTGAAGTTTTTTTATCACAAAGCAGCCGAACATACGGATGAATCGGTCTCTGAAAACGATTTTCGGTATCCCGGCCCGAAGCCGCAGACGAAGGAAGCCGCAATTGTCGGGATTGCTGATTCTGTTGAAGCGGCTGTCAGGTCGCTGCGGGCGCCGACATCCGAGAAAATCGAGTCCCTGGTCCGATCAATCATTTCAGACCGGCTTCAAGATGGGCAGTTTAATGAATGTGATATTACGGTAAGGGAATTGGAAGCGGTAGCGGAGGCACTGTGCGAAACACTGCACGGGATTTTCCATTCCCGCATCGAATATCCGGAACTATCAGCAAAGAAGGTGATTCAAGCATGACCCTTACGATTGATTTTGCCGACGAGACGGGTAACGTAAAGGAAAAACAGATTGGCGAGCTTGAAAAGTTGCTTAATAAAGCTGCTGAAATGGAAAATATAAAAGGTGAGGCCGAGTTATCCGTCACGTTTGTTGATAATGATGCCATCCAACAGATAAACAGGGACTACAGGGGAAAGGATGCTCCGACTGATGTCATTTCATTCGCCATGGAGGAGATGGGTGAAAATGAAATGGAAATTCACGGCGAAGGGCTTCCTGAAATCCTGGGGGATATCATTATATCCATTCCCAAAACGGCTGAACAGGCTGAAAGCTATGGGCATTCATTTATGAGGGAACTGGGTTTCCTGGCTGTCCATGGATTCCTTCACCTCCTCGGTTATGACCATATGACCCGGGAAGATGAAAAAACCATGTTCACAAAACAGAAAGAAATTTTGGAAGCCTATGGCCTCACAAGATAACAGACAGCCAGGAATACGCCGGCTCGCCAGGAGCTTTGCAAACGCAAAAAATGGAATTGTGGACGCCCTGAGAAATGAAAGAAATCTGCAAATCCACACAGCCGCCGCTTTGACAGCCATACTCATGGGGTTTTTATTCTCCATTTCAATTCATGAATGGATTGTTCTCCTCCTTGTGGTCGGAGGTGTCTTGAGCCTGGAATTGATGAATACTGCGGTCGAACGGGCAGTCGATCTTGTAACAGACGATTGGATGCCGCTTGCAAAGCAGGCCAAGGATGCGGCGGCAGGAGCCGTTTTGGTTTTTTCGTTCATCGCTTTTATAACTGGACTCTTGATTTTCGGGCCGAAAATATTGGCGTTTTGGGGGTGAAAACCTCCTCCGCTGATAGGTGATTAATAGTTGAAAGGAAGTATGCCAAATGGACCGAGCAAAACTAATCGAAGTGGCTAAGGAAGCAAGAGAAGCTGCTTATGTGCCTTATTCAAAGTTTAAAGTCGGCGCAGCCCTCCTGACGAAAGAAGGGCAAATCTATAAAGGATGCAACATTGAAAATGCAGCATACAGCATGTGTAATTGTGCTGAGAGGACAGCGCTTTTCAAAGCATATTCAGAAGGTGACAAAAATTATGAGGCCCTTGCTGTCGTCGCAGATACAGACCGTCCGGTTCCGCCGTGCGGCGCCTGCCGCCAGGTCATTTCGGAGCTTTGCCCTTCCGATATGAAGGTCGTCCTCACCAACCTTAACGGCGATATCGCTGAGACGACTGTGAGCGAGCTGCTCCCGGGCGCCTTTTCACCGGAGGACCTGGAATGAAACAAGGCTACCGATCAGGATTTGCAGCCATTATTGGACGGCCGAATGTCGGCAAATCCACATTCCTGAACCGTGTCATCGGGCAGAAAATTGCAATCATGAGCGACAAACCGCAAACAACGAGGAATAAAATTCAGGGAGTGCTGACAACAGATACTTCCCAGATGATTTTCATTGATACGCCGGGGATTCACAAGCCGAAACACCGTCTCGGTGATTTCATGATGAAAACGGCTACGAATACGCTTAGAGAGGTTGACCTGATCCTTTTGATGATTAATGCTGAAGAAGGATTTGGGCGCGGGGAACAATTCATTTTGGATATTCTTGAAAAAACGGATCAGCCTGTCTTCCTTGTCATCAATAAAATCGACCAGGTTCATCCGGATAAACTCCTGCCTCTTATCGAGGAGTACAAAGAACGGTATCCGTTCAAGGAGATTGTTCCCATTTCCGCACTCGAAGGAAACAATGTCAACCGGCTCCTTGAAACGATCGAGGAATACTTGCCGGAAGGACCGCAATATTATCCTGCCGACCAGGTGACGGACCACCCGGAACGCTTCATCATCGAAGAGCTCATACGGGAAAAAGTCCTCCACTTAACGAGAGAAGAAATCCCTCATTCAATTGCAGTCATAACGGACCAAATCGAGCGCCGTGAAGACGGCCGCAGCATTTATGTCGCGGCAACCATTGTGGTGGAGCGATCATCCCAGAAAGGAATCATCATCGGCAAGCAGGGGAAGATGCTGAAAGAAATCGGCCAGCGGGCAAGGCAGGACATTGAAGCGCTGCTTGGATCCAGGGTGTTTCTTGAGCTGTGGGTAAAAGTCCAAAAGGACTGGCGCAACCGGATGACTCAGCTGCGGGACTTTGGCTACCGGGAAGATGAGTATTAATTGACAAATATTTGCTGACATGAAAAAAAGCAGCGGGGCAACATTATAAAAGAAGATTCAAGCTGGTTTACAAAGGAGGATTTCTAGTGATTGATTTTAGCTGGAAAGTATTCAGCCAAACTGGCAATATTGAGACGTATTTGATTTTCAAAGAACTTGAGCAGGAAAATCAAGAACAGGAAACCGATCTGGAAATCACGTCAGCAGATGAAACTTCTTTATAATGGAGCCTGAACGTAAAATAACTGAGTTTTTTGGCGGGGTGCTGTTTAAGTATCCGGCCTTCCTCTTTTAACGAGGAATCAGGAGCTGTCCATAGACTCCCGCACAGGAAAAACTTGGTGAATCGGCAGGTGACTTCGCTTGATTAATAAGGTAGAAGGAATTGTCATCCGTACGAACGATTACGGAGAGACAAATAAAATTGTCACATTATATACGCGGGAAAGTGGAAAATTGGGCTTGATGGCAAGAGGAGCCAAAAAGCCGAAAAGCAGGCTCGCTACAGTCAGCCAGCTCTTTATGCACGGCCAATTTCTCATCCAGTCCGGTTCAGGACTCGGGACGATGCAGCAGGGGGAGATCCTCACGTCTTTCCGTTCCATCAGGCAGGATATCATTGCGACTGCATATGCATCTTATGTTGCCGAGCTCACGGATAAGCTTACCGAGGACAAAAAGCCCAATCCGTATTTATTCGAATTGCTGTACCAAACTCTCCATTATATGGATGAAGGGATCGACTACGAAATTCTGATGTTCATCTATGAAGTGAAAATGCTTGCAGTAGCCGGACTGCATCCTAATCTTAATGAATGTTCCTCTTGCGGGGCAACGGAGGGCCGCTTTGGATTCTCGCTAAGGGAAGGCGGGCTGCTTTGCCACCGGTGTTCCCATCAGGACCCTCACATGTTTGAGCTTTCTCCTGCAGCCGCAAGGTTAATGAGGCTTTTTTATCACTTTGACCTGCACCGCCTCGGAAATGTCTCCGTAAAAGAAGAAACGAAAAATGAGATCCGGACGGTATTGTCTGCATATTATGAGGAATATTCAGGCCTGTATTTAAAAACAAGGCGGTTCCTCGATCAAATAAAACGATTTGACTTGTAGGACGCCTCCCTTTCAGGCATAAAGGCCGGAAGGGAGCTGCCCTTTCCGTCTCGCCTATTTCAGGATACCTTTTTGAGAGTCAAGCTGAGATTGAAGGCATGTGCCTTCATCATGCAGGCTTGTATTTTTGTGAAAGCAAGATTGCCTGAAAAACCGGTATCTCTGACATTTGAATCTTCTCTGACAGAATGACATACTTATTTATGTGCCATATTATCTTTCTCCAATACCATATTTAGTATATAATGTTTTGTGATAAGTATGACATTTTTATTCTGCTGGCAGGGGGTGAATGTGTAATGGAATTGAATAAACGCCAGGAGTTTATTTTGCAAATTGTTAAAGATAACGGCCCGATAACCGGCGAGCAAATCGCCGAACGTCTCAATCTTACCAGGGCGACACTCCGTCCTGATCTGGCCATTTTGACAATGGCCGGCTATCTGGAAGCACGCCCGCGGGTCGGTTATTTTTATACTGGGAAAACCGGATCGCAGCTGTTGACAGAAAAAGTGAAAAAAATCAAAGTGCACGAATATCAATCCATACCGGTCGTAGTGGATGAGTCGGTATCTGTGTATGATGCGATTGTGACGATGTTTCTGGAAGATGTCGGAACATTGTTTGTTGTGGATAAGAAGGCGATACTTGTCGGTGTCCTATCAAGGAAGGACTTGCTAAGGGCAAGCATGGGGAAGCAGGCTCTCGAATCAATACCCGTCAACATCATCATGACCCGGATGCCGAATATTACGGTTTGCAGCAAGGACGATCTTCTTGTGGACGTCGCCCGGAAATTAATTGAAAAACAGATTGATGCAGTTCCGGTTGTCAAAGAAACGGAGAACGGATTTGAAGTGACCGGCAGGCTTACAAAGACGAATATGACAAAGGCCCTTGTAGATATTGCAACAGATGAAATGATTTGAACCGCGTTACTGGCGGTTCTCATAGCACGTTTAGAAAGGATGATAATATGGACCACCCGATCGTATACATAGTATCTGATTCTGTTGGTGAAACAGCTGAACTGGTCGTAAAAGCGGCAGCCAGCCAGTTCCTTGATACCGGTATTGAAATAAAACGGATTCCATATGTAGAAGATACCGGCACATTGAGGGAAGTGGTCGCTCAAGCCCGTGAACAAAACGCCATCATCGGTTTTACGCTTGTTGTCCCGGAATTGCGTCAATTTCTGAAACGGGAAGCCGGAAAGGAAGGCGTTGAGGTGATTGATATCATCGGCCCGATGATATCAAAAATGGAGGAGGTCTATCATAAAGCACCCAGGCAGGAACCCGGCCTGGTCAGGAAGTTGGATGAAGACTACTTCAAAAGGGTCGAAGCGATTGAATTTGCAGTCAAATATGACGATGGCAGAGACCCGCGCGGAATCCTGCGTTCCGATATCGTACTGATTGGTGTTTCCAGGACCTCCAAGACTCCGTTATCCCAATACCTTGCCCATAAGAGGCTAAGGGTGGCAAATGTGCCGATTGTGCCGGAAGTCGAGCCTCCTGAAGAACTGTTCAAGGTTTCCCCTGATAAGTGCATCGGTTTGAAAATCAGCCCTGAAAAGCTGAATAACATTCGTAAAGAACGTCTCAAATCACTCGGTTTGAATGATCATGCCAGCTATGCCAATATGCACCGGATCGAACAGGAATTGGCATACTTCGATAAACTTGTGAAAAGAATCGGCTGCCATACGATCGATGTATCGAATAAAGCGGTTGAGGAAACAGCCAATATCATTTTGAATTTGTATAACAATAATAAACAATGATCAGCTTCCGGATGGAAGCTTTCTTTTTTTGAAGTTTTGGCAAGAGGATGCGTTATACTCAATGACGGTTGTTACAAACACAAAAGAAACAGGGAAACCTGACCTGACAGGAAGTGACACGGAGAGGATGCACTATATCATGGAAATCCAAATAAGAGACATACCGGGCGTCTCTGAGAGGATGAATACATCCAGTTGCAAGTATGGACATAGAGATGTTTATACGGTAAAGAACTTACTGAATGGAAATTTCCTGAAATTTTGGAGGTATGAGAGTGGAAATAAGGGTACATTTATATTATAATTAAAAATCGTGATTAAAACAGTGCATTCCAGGTCTATACTTATGGTGTAAACCATATACCCCCGGGTGCAGAATGTCTTTTGACATTATCCGACAAAATTCTGAAAGTTAAAACTTAAATAAGGTAAGAAGGATTCTCAAGAAGGATGTAGAATAATGAGTTATGGCTGAAGAGAAATGTAAAATATTTGTAGACGCAGACGCATGCCCGGTTAAATCAGAAATCGCTGAAGTAACCCGCACCTATAAGAATCCTGTTATTTATGTCGCATCCTACAAACATGCCGGGGAAAAATCCTACGGTGGCGAGTGGGTATATGTCGATGCCGAAAAGGAAGAGGTGGATTTATATATTGTAAATCATTCGAAAAAGGGTGACCTGGCCATAACCCAGGACATCGGCCTTGCAGGTCTGCTGATTCCTCGGGGAGTACATGTCATTTCGACGAGGGGCCGGCGGCTGCACGAAGGGAATATCGATATGGCGCTTCAGGGAAGATACTTTTCGGCAATGGAGCGGAAGGCCGGGGGAAGAACAAAGGGTCCCCGCAAATTTTCTGAGGCGGACCGCATCCAATTCAGCAGTGCACTCCAAGATTTTTTGTCGAAGAATGAAGGGATTTCTTCTTGAACAGCGAATACTCATAAAGCACGGTGATGCAGGATGGGAAATCGAATTCCCGAAGATTTGATTGAAAGAATACGAACTTCCGTTGACATTGTTGATGTAGTCAGTGAATATGTTCAATTGAAGAAGCAAGGACGGAACTATTTCGGGTTATGTCCTTTTCATCAAGAAAAGTCGCCTTCTTTCTCGGTTTCACCTGATAAGCAGATCTATCACTGCTTTGGCTGTGGAGCTGGCGGCAATGTATTTTCATTCCTGATGGAAATCGAAGGCTATCATTATATCGAAGCCGTCAAAACGATGGCTGGTAAATCCGGCCTGGAACTGCCTGCGGATACAGTCCGGGATACAGATGCGGGTGCAAGTGCCGCCGGGAAACAACATCATGAAATGGTGGAGGCCCATGATCTCCTGAAAAAATTGTACCATCATATCCTCGTCAATACGAAGGAAGGCGAGCACGCCCTTGAGTATTTGACGGGGCGGGGTTTTACAAGGGAAGCAATTGACCTGTTTGAAATCGGTTATGCGCCTGATTCAGCGGATATGGCTTCCGCCTTTTTGAGCAAACGCGGCTATTCGGCAGACATGCTGCTTGATAGCGGGCTCATTGGGAGGGATGCATCAAGGAACAGGTACTATGACAGATTCAGGGGAAGGGTCATGTTTCCAGTCTGGGATCATCAGGGGAAAACCATCGCATTCGGTGGAAGAATCCTGGGAAATGGCGAGCCTAAATATTTAAACAGCCCCGAAACGAAAATTTTTAATAAAAGCAAACAGCTTTACGGGCTTCACCTGGCAAGGCCGCATATCAGGAAAATGCAGCAAGCTGTTTTATTCGAAGGGTATGTTGATGTGATCAGCGCCTGGAGGGCAGGAGTGAAAAACGGCATAGCCACGATGGGCACATCACTGACCGATGAGCAGGCGAGAATCATCCGCAGGAACATAGAAAATGTGGTCATTTGCTATGATTCGGATAACGCCGGCATCAATGCGGCTATGAGGGCACTGGATGTCCTGCAGCATGCAGGCTGTTATGTGAAAGTGGCCCGCATGCCGGAAGGACTTGACCCTGATGACTATATCTCCAAATTCGGGCCGGAACGGTTTGAAAAGGATGTAATAGGGGGAAGCCTTACAGCAACTGCATTTAAGATTCATTTTTTGCGGCGCGGAAAAAATCTTCAGAATGAAGGAGAAAAAATCCGCTATATCGAAGAAGTACTTGGGGAAATAAGCAAGCTGACAATGGCGGTGGAACGCGATCATTATTTGCGGCAGATCTCTGACGAATTCTCGATTTCACTGGATGCATTGAAACAGGAGCAGTTCAGGATCTTTAAACAACTAAAAAGAAAAGAAGGCAGCCCGAATCAATCGGGCGGTAAATATGAACGCAAGATTGCCCGGCTTCCGAAACAGGGTAAGCTGTTGCCGGCATATCAAAATGCGGAGCGCCATCTTATCGCTCATATGTTTTATAACCGTGACCTTGCGGAACAGATCCAGAACGAAATCGGCCTTTCATTCAATATTGATGAGCATAATGCCATTGCAGCTTATTTATATGCTTTTTATGAAGAAGGACACGAGCCGGATATCAGTTCATTTATGGAGCGGCTCCAGGATAACCGCCTGAAAAAGGCTGCATCTGAGCTTGCCATGCTGCCAATCAACGAAAACTTTTCGGACCGCGAATGGCGAGATTATGTAAAACAGGTGTTAGATTATCCAAAATGGTTAAAAATAAAAGAAAAAGAAGCAGAAAAGAATGAAGCGGAACAACGGCAGGATCATGTGAAGGCAGCTACCATCGCGATGGAAATCATCCGCATGAAAAAGGAGCTGAAAGGAAGCTGATCCGCGCCTTAGCATAAAAGCAGTTGTGTCAACGTTTGGAAGGAGGGGAACACATGGCTGAAAAACCAGCCCGTTCTAAAGAAGTCGAGAGCGAATTGACGCTCGACCAGGTTAAAGAACAATTGACTGAAATCGGAAAGAAACGCACTGTGTTAACATATGAGGAAATTGCTGACAGGCTCTCTTCATTTGAACTGGAATCTGATCAGATGGATGAATTTTATGAAACGCTCGGCAATGAAGGGGTTGAACTTGTTTCCGAAACGGATGAAGACCCGAATACCCAACAGCTTGCAAAGGAAGAGGAGTTTGACCTCAACGACCTTAGCGTCCCGCCGGGTGTGAAAATCAATGACCCTGTCCGGATGTATCTGAAAGAAATCGGGAGAGTCGATCTGCTTTCGGCCGAGGAAGAAATAAACCTCGCCAAACGAATCGAAGATGGCGATGAAGAGGCAAAGCGCCGTCTTGCCGAAGCGAACCTCCGCCTTGTCGTCAGCATCGCAAAACGCTATGTCGGCAGAGGGATGCTGTTTCTCGATTTGATTCAGGAAGGAAACATGGGCTTGATCAAAGCTGTTGAAAAGTTCGATTACCGAAAAGGGTATAAATTCAGCACCTATGCGACATGGTGGATTCGCCAGGCGATTACCCGTGCGATTGCAGACCAGGCAAGAACGATCCGCATTCCGGTTCACATGGTGGAAACAATCAACAAGCTGATCCGTGTGCAGCGTCAGCTCCTTCAGGATCTCGGCCGTGACCCGAGCCCGGAAGAGATTGCTGAAGAAATGGATCTCACACCTGAAAAAGTCAGGGAAATTTTGAAAATCGCCCAGGAACCGGTATCCCTGGAAACGCCTATCGGTGAAGAAGATGATTCCCATCTCGGCGACTTCATCGAGGATCAGGATGCTACATCCCCATCGGATGCGGCCGCTTACGAGCTATTAAAAGAACAGCTTGAAGACGTGCTTGACACTTTGACCGACAGGGAAGAAAATGTACTTCGTCTGCGCTTCGGCCTAGATGACGGGCGCACACGGACCCTTGAAGAAGTCGGAAAAGTGTTCGGTGTCACCCGGGAACGGATCCGGCAAATCGAAGCCAAAGCGCTGCGTAAACTGCGTCATCCAAGCCGCAGCAAACGGCTTAAGGATTTCCTGGAATAGAGCCTTCTGAAAATAGTTTACTTCATTCGGTTGCCGGTGAAGTAAACTATTTTTTTTTTTGCGGTTCCCGGATGATTTTCCGTCTCATAAGCAAAAATGTTAATTAACATTTCCTGTCATTCATTTTACTCAATTGCTTTTTAATTTGCAAACCGGTTCGGAAAACAAATGGCGGGCCCTTTTGTGGCAATTTGGCCATATTGACAAAAGGGCGGAAGTTCGACGCTGCCTGCTTGCACGAGGGCAGCTTCATCCGGTGTGATAAAAAGTGCTTCAGCCAGTGCCTGCTGCCTGCTTTTCAAAATTGGTCAAGACGCAGCTAACGAATCTGTAAATTTTTGTGTTTTTTAAGTTCTTTAGTAACATTATAATATAAAGGGCCGATAATATCATTCTGAATTTTCAAAAATAATACAAAATTCCGTTGGGCATCTGTACAATTTTTTTCAGAAGCTCATTTTAACACTTTCATGGACAAAAAATAACTTTTCATCGAATTTACAGTGAATATTATGTTAAAATATATTCAGTGTCAGAACCGTGAACTTTTTCTCTTTTCCTTATTCGTCTTTTACAGTAAAATAAGTTGTAGTCTCAATCGGTAAGAAGGAAAAAAGTAAATAGCAGTACATAAGGAGGATGGAGTCATGAAGCGTAACCCGCTCATTCCGTTTGCAATGATCGCGGCAATCGGTATTTTACTTATGCTTGTTTTCTCTTTTGTCGGGCTCGATAACATGAAAGAGATGGCAAAGGAAAAAGAAGGCGGCGGCGAAGAGCAGGCCGCAAGCAATCCTGAAGAGATCGTAAAGCAGAACTGTACAAGCTGCCACGGGCAAAACCTTGAAGGGGGAGTCGGCCCTTCCCTTAAGGATGTCGGCGAGCGCCTTGATGCTGCAAAGATTGAAGAAACAATCAAGAATGGTAAAGGCAGCATGCCAGCCGGCGTCATCCCAGCCGATCAGGCTGCAAGCGTAGCTGAATGGCTCGCTGGAGGCGCTAAGAGCGGTGAAGGTGGAGGCGGCAAAGAAGAAGGCAAAGAAAAAGAAGGCGATAAGAAAGAAGAGGAAGGTAACGGCGGAGGCGGAGATAACGCAGCAGCCGCAGAAAAGATCCTTAATCAGAATTGTACTTCCTGCCATGGGCAAAACCTTGAAGGGGGAGTCGGCCCCTCGCTTAAGGATGTCGGCGGCCGCTTGAAGGCGGATGAAATCCAGGATGTCATTTTAAACGGAAAAGGCAGCATGCCTGGCGGATTGATTCCTGAAAAGGATGCTCAGACTGTTGCTGATTATCTTGCGGAGCAAAAATAAACGCGATTGCAAAAGCTGTCCCATTTGGGATAGCTTTTTTGTTCCCGATGAAACGGAATGCAGTCTAAGCAGGTCAACACCGTGACCAGGAATCCGGCTTAAGGGTTTTATTTTAACTCCTAGTACTTGCGCACAACAGCAAGGCCCGCGGTTGAAAACATATAAAGGAACAGATAAGATGAATGAAGAAAATACATAAAAAAGGTGAAGAAAATGAATGAGCTGCAATTATCAACACGGTTAAAAACAGTTGCCGAATGGGTTCCCGAAGGTGCCCGTCTCGCCGATATCGGATCAGATCATGCCTATTTGCCGACTTATCTGGCCCTTGCCGGCAAAATTGTGAAAGGCATTGCCGGCGAGGTAGCGGAAGGACCGCTTCGTTCTGCCCGCCAGCAAATCAGAAAAACGGGATTACAGGATATTGTCGAAGCCCGGAAAGGGAATGGGCTCGATGTCGTGGGGGCGGATGAAGTGAATGCCGTTACGATTGCCGGCATGGGCGGGCTTTTAATCCGCGATATTCTTGAAGCGGGGAAAGACAAGCTTGACAGAGTGGAAAGGCTCGTCCTGCAACCCAATGTCGGTGCCGTCCATATCAGGATTTGGCTTGCTGATCACGGCTGGATGCTGATCGATGAAGTTATTTTGGAAGATGAAGATAAAGTCTATGAAATCCTTGTTGCTGAAAAAGGGGATCCAGACCGGCCATATCAAGGCCTTGACCATAAAAAGGCGCTCTTTCTGGGGCCTTACCTGATGAAAAGAAATGATCAGGCTTTCCAGAAAAAATGGCAGCGGGAATTGCATGAATGGGAACGTATCCTTCAGCAGCTCGAACAGGCATCCAGGCAGGGTGATGTTGCCGCCAAGAAACAGGTGCTGCAGTGGAAGATTGATACTGTTAAGGAGGCGCTTAAATGAAAAATACGGTAAACGGACAGGAAATCATTCAGGCGTTTGAAGCATTCTCACCAAAAGCATATGCTATGGAAGGCGACAAAATCGGCCTTCATATCGGAACATTGAATAAGCCGGTCGCAAAGGTCCTTACAGCCCTTGATGTGACCGAAGAGGTTGTGGATGAAGCGGCTGATCTTGGAGCGGAACTGATTATTGCCCACCATCCGCTTATTTTTCATCCCCTGAAAAAGATTGCGACCGATACTGCGTATGGCAGAATCATCGAAAAGTGCCTGCAGGAAGGGATAGCAGTTTATGCAGCCCATACGAACCTTGACGTTGCCGTAGGAGGAGTGAATGATCTCCTTGCAGAGAAGCTTGGTCTTGGGAAGACAGAAGTACTCGTTCCAACTTATGAAATTCACCTTAAAAAGCTTGCCGTGTTTGTCCCTGAAAATAATCTTGAGCAGGTCAGAAAAGCCATCAGTAGTGCCGGTGCGGGCCATATCGGCAATTATAGCCATTGCACATTCCAAACTCCTGGAACGGGGACTTTTTTGCCGGAGGAAGGAACGAATCCTTATATCGGCAGCCGGGGAAAATTGGAATATGTCAAGGAAGCGAGGCTGGAGACGATTTTTCCAGCACATCTCGAGAACAAAGTCATTGCTGCAATGGTGAAGTCCCATCCGTATGAAGAGCCTGCATTTGACATTTATCCTCTTGAAAATAAAGGTGAAATGCTGGGCCTTGGCCGAGTTGGCTATCTGGCTAATGAGATGACTCTCGAACAATTTGCCGAACATGTGAAACAGGCCCTGGATGTCCCTTCGGTAAGAATTGCCGGCAACCTGTCCGATAAAGTGAAAAAAGTCGCTGTGCTCGGCGGTGACGGAAACAAGTATTGGTCAAATGCCAAAATGAAGGGGGCAGACGTATATGTAACCGGGGATGTCTATTACCATGTGGCACATGACGCCCTGATGCAGGGCCTGAATATCATCGACCCGGGGCATAACGTTGAGAAAGTTATGAAAAAAGGTGTAAAGGAATATTTAGACAGGTATTTATCCTCCAGGAAAATCAACATCGAGGTGTATGCCTCGCAGATTGATACCGAGCCGTTTACTTTTAGGTGAGAGAAATCAGGTGAATCGGCCGGGGTGTTTGAATCATGACACACCAATATAAACAGCAAAGAGGCCGGGACATAAGTATTTCAGCTAATGATAAACCCGAACGATTAGGTAAGATTTCAAT
>JAENYN010000054.1 GCA_016841765.1 Guptibacillus hwajinpoensis | reverse complement strand
GCCCCGCGGAAAGCGAGTACCTGCAACGGAAATCAACACTAACGTTTAACAAAGCTTTTAAAAAAATAAAATGCAAAATTAAAAGAGTAAATAAAGACCCGAACGGTCAGGCGAAAGATTCATTGAATCTTACCTTATCGTTCGGGTTTATTATTAGCTAAAAACCTTATGTCCCAGCCTCTTTATCCTATATTTAACTTTTTTCAATCTGGGCCTTCCTGGCTGCGTGGATGATATCCTGAACGGGAGAGACACGGTCAAGATCGTCTTTGTGGACAATATGCTTCCGCTTGAATTTGACAGGAGAATCAAGCCCGGCAGCTGCAGCCAGGTTAAAGAGGCCTTCCCTTAAGGAAATGACATAGTTCGCCACCCTGTACTGCTTCTCTTCGATAATCAAGCCTTCCTGGAGCTTTTGATCCGTGGTCGCTACACCCACCGGACATTCGTTGGTATGGCAAACCTGCGCCATAATACATCCGACACTCATCATGAAGCCGCGGGCGATATTGACCAGATCCGCGCCCATTGCAAGCGCAATCGCAATCTTATCCGGCGTAATGAGCTTCCCTGAAGCAATCAGCTTCACCCGGTCACGGATGCCGTATTCTGTCAATATCTCATCGACAACAGGCAGGGCCGCATTTATCGGAAGCCCGACTGCATCAGCAAGTTCCTGATATGTCGCACCTGTGCCGCCCTCACCGCCGTCAATCGTGATGAAATCAGGTCCTTTCCCTGTATCCTTCATCGTCTTGACCATCTCTTCAAGCGCATCCAGGTCACCGACGACAATTTTCATGCCGACCGGCTTTCCGCCTACATCCCTGAGTTTTTCGATAAAGTCGAACAAGGAAGCAGGATTATCAAATTCGTAAAATCGATTCGGGCTGTTGATCGTCTGGCCAGGTTCCACAAGACGTATTTTTGCGATTTCTTCCGTTACTTTTTCGCCTTCAACATGGCCGCCCCTCGTTTTGGCACCCTGAGCCAGTTTAAGCTCAAATGCTTTGACTTGTTCCATATCACTTTTTCTCTTGAATTCTTCCCATGAAAATTCACCACTTGGTTCTCTGACACCAAACAAACCTGGGCCGATTTGCATGATGATATCCGGATTTCCTGCCAGATGATATTCAGACAGGCCACCTTCACCGGTATTCATCCATGTCCCTTTTGCAAGTCCAAGGCCTTTCGATAAAGCGGTAATCGCTCTGTCCCCCAGTGCGCCATAACTCATGGCGGACTGGCCGACAAGACCCTTGACCCTGAAAGGTGTACGGCATCGCCCTTCTCCAAGAACCACCGCATCTTCATCTCTCAATAAATAGGGGTCGACAAGCTGGTCCTCGCGATGTTCCTTCCGTGTAAAAAGACCATCCTTATCAAGTTTATACGCTTTCGTTTGGATTTTCTCCGTATTATCCACTCTCAATTGTTCACGCAGCTTTGGAAAAATCGTATTACGGATGTAAAAGCCCTCTGCTGTGAAATCTTGATCTGATCCGAAACCGACCAGTCTTTGTTTATACTTGCCCGCCTTTACGACGTCCAAGTATTGCTTGCGGGAAAACGGTTTCCCTTCATTGTCATTATTGAAAAGGTACTGGCGAAGTTCAGGCCCTATTTTTTCGGTAACGTATCTGACATTCCCGAGCACCGGGAAATTCCTTAGAATGGCATGCTGTTTCTGGCGGTCATCCTTAAAATACAACCAGGCCAGGAACACCACCGGAATGAAAAAGATAACTGCGATGAAAACAAACAGTGCAATCACCAAATATGCCACTGTACTCAAAATATCACCCTTTTCCTTTTAAAAATTGCCAATATATCTATGTTGGGACGTAACAAGGTTGGCAGTCTGCATTCAAATTCTTTCAGCTTCTCATTAAAAAAGATTGGCAGAAGGGGGCTCCCGTTAAAAAGCTTCTTTTATATCCGTTTCCCCCGCTTTTATTTCAAAGGTCTTGTTATAAGCAGCCTTGTTTTCCAGCGCTTCAACAAGAACAGATGCCACATCGACCTTTGAAATTTCTCCGGTCGAATCAAGATTCTCTGCTGCTTCAATCGTTCCTTTTCCAGGTTTGTCAACTAATTGTCCGGGCCTGATAATGGTAAACGTAAACCCTTCCTGTCTGAGAAGTTCCTCAGGCTCCTCTTTTGCGCCTGTCGAGCGTGAGTCTTCACCTTCCGCTGCCCGGACAGCACTCAGCATGACAAACCGGTCAATCCCTTTTTTCTTTGCCGCCTTTGCTGAATCGATCACTTCTTTATGGTCCACAAGCACATTTTTCGTTTCGCCTGACCTTGTACTGGCACCGGCAACATATATGACCGCGTCGCATTCTGAAAACATCTCTTCAAAGTTATCGTCACTGCCGATGACAACGTCTGTCGCCCCCATCTTTTCCATGTCCTGTACCCTATTGGTGTCACCGATGACGGCAACAGACTCATAGTTTCGTTCCTTGAGGATTTTAATGACGAATTCCCCTACACTGCCGCCGGCTCCTAGAACTGCCACTTTCATAATATCCCTCCATTTTATACATTATTATTTTTCTACCACTCTTACTAAGAAAGGAAACCTGTTTAGCACCTTTTAGCCGACAGGCATTTTTCCGGCTGTCGGCTGGCTTTGATGAACGAAAAAAAACCGCTGACTTATTTATCAGCGGGAAAAATGTTATCGTTTGAAATTTAATTATTTAGGATGCATTTTTGCGAGTGCCGACTGGTTCGCGTTTTCGGTAAACAACATAACTTCTTCGCATGTACCGGATGGGAATGCTGAAAAAGTGGACGAGCCTTGTGAAGGGCCAGGACGCAAACAGGCCGAATGCCGCAGTAATGTGGAATTTAAACCAGAGCGGCACCGTTTCCATCAAGCTCGCATCAGGGCTCAGTAAAAACAATCCCCTGAACCACGGGCCGATTGTCGTTCTATAATCAAAGCCGTTTGAATCGATATTGGCAAACGTGGCCGATAGGCCTGACCCCATTACAACAGCCAGGAAAATGAGGGCTACCCAGTCACCAGTGCTGCTCGTACGTCTCACTCTTTTTACGGTATACCGGCGATAGATGAATATGGCAAGCCCGATTGCAGCGGCGATTCCGGCAGGAAGTCCGCCGGCAATTGCGATATAGTGATAAGCATGTTCATTTACACCCATCGCCTCATAAACACCGGCTGGAATGAGGATGCCCATGATGTGCCCGGCGATGACAAACAGTATGCCCCAGTGGAAAAGAATGCTTCCCCATCGCAATTTTTTCTTTTCCAGCACTTCGCTGGATTTTGCTGTCCAGCCGAATTGGTCATAGTTATATCGGAAAATATGGCCTCCGATGAAGACGGCAAGTGCCAGATACGGGACAATCACCCATAGAAATTGATCCATCATAAGGCAGCCCTTCTTTCCTGTTCAAAAGTCAATTCCTCAATCGACATCAGGATGACATCCAGCAAAACGGCATATACGCTTTCCTGCTTGATGAACTGTTCTCTCATTTCTTCGATTGCCGCTTGATACTGATCAAGAACCGGAACAGCATATTCAAGTTGTGCAAAACCGGCAAATTCAAGCATGAGCGGCAAGTAATCCGGAAGCTCCCTGTCCGTTGTCCGGAACCCCGCTTTGGCATACTTCAGTTTCAGCTGGACAAGCTCCATGCTCCGTTCCCGCTGTTCGCCATGCTGCATATAAGTCACATACAAGTTTGTTTTTTTGCCGAAGTCGATTGTATTGACATAAGACTGCCTCAGCTCATCAAGTGTGCGGCTTTGCAAATAATCGACAAACTCACTCAACCGTGCGCTGATTTGCTTATGGGGGACTGATTCGGCAAATTCCCTGCAGTCCTCGAGTCCTTCCTGCCATTCCGCGGACGGATAGGCAAAAAGGTAGGAGGTGCAGCGGAACAGGTATTGAAAGTTTTCGTTTTCCATTATTGCTCCCTCCAATCAGGATACTGTGGAACAAGTGCCGGGACCGCCGGCAAAATCCAGGCCGCAGCTTCCCTGCATCTCATACATGTTTTGGGCTTCCTCTTTATGTGAAGGCGGAATGACAAAACGGTCTTTGTATTTTGCGATGGCAAGCAAACGGTACATGTCTTCAACTGACTGCGTTGTAAGCCCGAGTTCCTTCAGGCGGGATTCATCTGTATCCTTGCCCGTCTGTCTGGCACGCATGTGCAGTCGCATGGCGGCCATTTTCTTGAGCGTCACCCGGATATGTTCCGTATCCCCAGCAGTAAGCAAATTCGCAAGATACTGGACCGGAATCCTCATGTTATCGATCGCCGGGAAGATATCGGCGTCAACTGCTGTGCTTCCTTTCCCTTCCACGGCATTCATGATCGGGGAAAGCGGTGGGATGTACCATACCATCGGCATTGTCCGATATTCCGGATGAAGCGGCAGGGCGATTTTCCAATCTTTGATCATCTTATAGATCGGTGATTGCTGGGCCGCTTCGATCCAATCAAGCGGAATGCCCTCTTCTTTTGCCGCTTTGATCACTTCCGGATCATTCGGATCAAGAAGCACTTCAAGCTGGGCGTGGTACAGTTCTTTTTCATCTTCTACAGAAGCCGCTTCTTTCACTTTGTCGGCATCATACAGCATGACTCCCATGTAACGGATCCGGCCGACGCACGTTTCTGAACAAATTGTCGGCTGGCCCTGCTCCACTCTCGGAAAACAGAGGGTGCACTTTTCGGCTTTATTCGTTTTCCAGTTGAAGTATACTTTTTTATACGGGCATGATGTGACACAATGGCGCCAGGAACGGCATGCATTCTGGTCGACAAGCACAATCCCGTCTTCATCACGTTTGTACATCGCACCTGATGGGCAGGATGACACACACGGTGCATTGATGCAGTGTTCGCAGATGCGCGGCAGGTACATCATGAACACATCTTCGAACTCGGTTTTGATCGAGTTTTCCATTTGCTGGACATTCGGGTCCTGCAGCCCGGTCACGTGGCCGCCGGCCAGGTCGTCTTCCCAGTTCGGGCCCCACTCAATCTCCATGAAGTCACCTGTGATGGAAGACTTCGGGCGGGCAACCGGCTGATGCTTTTTCTGGGGGCTGTTTGTCAGTGTCTCATAGTCGTACTCCCACGGTTCATAGTAATCATCGATTGTCGGCTGATCCGGATTGTGGAAAATGTTCAGCAGCCGCCGGGTTTTGGATCCGGAGCGGAGGACGAGCTCCCCTTTCTCGAGAACCCATCCGCCTTTATACTGCTCCTGGTCTTCCCACCTTTTCGGATAACCGATGCCAGGTTTTGTTTCAACGTTGTTAAAATACATGTATTCTGCACCCGGACGGTTTGTCCAGGTGTTTTTGCATGTAACGCTGCACGTATGGCAGCCGATGCACTTATCAAGGTTCATGACCATTCCGATTTGCGCTTTAACTTTCAAGCCACTCTACCTCCTTCAATTTGCGGATGACAACATTCAGGTCGCGCTGGTTCCCTGTCGGGCCGTAGTAATTGAATCCGTAGCTCAGCTGGCCATATCCGCCGATCATGTGGGTCGGTTTCACATGGATGCGTGTCGGGCTGTTATGAGTGCCGCCGCGCGTGTTTGTCAACTTTGTACCAGGTACATTTATATGCCGGTCCTGAGCGTGATGCATGAACGCCATGCCCCGCGGAATCCGGTGGGAAAGCACCGCCCGCGCCACGACAACACCGTTGCGGTTGAAGCATTCGATCCAGTCATTGTCCGCGATGTCCGCTTCGGCTGCATCGTCTTTGTTCATCCACACAGTCGGGCCGCCGCGGAACAATGTCAACATGTGCTGGGAATCGAAATACATGCTGTGCACTGACCATTTGTTATGCGGCGTCAAATAATTCAAGGTGATTTCCTTGCCTTCAAACTCGGGCCGTTTTTCTTTGAAAGGCGTGTGCTCAAGCACCGGCTTGAACACTGCCATCATTTCACCGAATTCTTTCATCATTTCATGGTCGAGATAAAATGACTGCCTTCCGGTGATTGTCCGCCATGGAATCAGCCTTTCAATATTTGTTGTAAAAGGAGAATACCGGCGGCCGCCTGTTTCATTTCCGCTGAAAGCCGGGGAAGAGATGACCGTTTTCGGCTGGGCCGTGATCTGGTCGAACGTGAACCGTTCCTCTTCACGCTCTGCAGCGAGGTCCTTCAATTCCCTTCCTGTTATGCCTTCAAGTGCTTCCCAGGCCCTCACAGCCACTTTTCCGTTTGTCGTCGATGACATTGTGAGGATGGCTTCTGACACGTTCAATGCTGTGCTGATATCAGGGCAGCCTTCTGAAATTCCTTCTTCCCGCACCGTGCCGAGCAGGCTTTTCAACTGCTCATATTCTTTGGCAATCGACCACTTCATGCCTTTCGTGCCGTTCGGCTGACTGGCAAGATTCGGGCCAAGTGAAGTCATCTTTTTATAAACGTTTTTATAATCGCGTTCCACCACATGGATGTTCGGCATATTCACGCCCGGTACCGGGTCTTTGTCACCTTTCATCCAGTCATCAATTGCGCCGAGCGGCTGGGCCATCTCCTGCGGCGTATCATGCAGAAGCGGCGTTGCGACAACTTCCTTGACAGGATCCATATCGATTTCTTCAGCAAGTTCGGATACAGCTTTTGCAACCGATTTGAAAATATCCCAGTCAGACCGTGCCTCCCATGGCGAGGAAATCGCCGGATTGAACGGATGGACGAATGGATGCATATCGGTGCTGCTCAAATCATGTTTTTCATACCATGTGGCCGCCGGCAAAATCACATCGGAATACAATGCCGTTCCGGCCATCCGGAAATCAAGGTTGATCAGCAGGTCTAGCTTGCCCTCCGGCGCGTTGTCATGCCAATCAATCTCTGTCGGGCGCAACGTGTCGTCGTCTTCATTCAACAGGCCGTTCGTTGTGCCGAGCAAGTGCTTCAGGAAGTATTCATGGCCTTTGCCGGAGCTTGAGATCAAATTCGCCCGCCAGACAAACAGGTTTCTCGGAAAGTTGACTGGATTATCAGGATCCTCAATGGCAAAGCGCAAGTCTTTCTTTTTAAGCCGGGCGGCAACGTATTCACCAAATTCTTCAGCTGTCGTGCAGCCTGCCTCTGCCGCTTCTTTATAAAGGTCGATGCCGTTTTTGCCGAATGTCGGATAAGACGGAAGCCAGCCGTTCCGGGCCGCCAGAACGTTATAGTCTGCATAGTGGTCATATCTGGCTTTATCGACAAGCGGCGAGACAAGATCGCTGACTGGCGTTTCCTCATAACGCCACTGGTCTGTCGCAAAATAAAAGAATGATGTTCCGTTCTGCAGCTTCGGCGGACCGCCCCAGTCTTTGGCAGTTGCGATGGACGTCCATCCTTCGGCGGGACGCAGTTTTTCCTGGCCGACATAGTGGGCCCAGCCTCCACCGTTCACGCCCTGGGCGCCGACAAGCAGCACAAGGTTGAGTACAGCCCGGTAGATGGTGTCGGAATTATACCAGTGGTTGATGCCCGCACCGACGATGATCATCGATCTGCCTTTTGTATCAATGGCATTTTGCGCAAATTCTTCCGCAATATTGATGATCTGCTCGCGCGGAACACCGGTGATGCTCTCCTGCCATGCCGGCGTGAATGCTTCCATGTCGTCGTAGCTGTCGGCCGCTTCACCGCCGAGTCCGCGGTCGATTCCGTAATTCGCCATCATCAAATCGTATACGGTTGCCACATATTTTGCCTCACCATTAATAACAAGTTTTTTCATCGGCACGGCCCGGTTTTTGACCGATTTATCCTTTGCTCCGAAATACGGCATTCTGACAATGCCGATTTCATCTTCCATTCCCTGCACGGAGAGGCGCGGGGTTATATCCGCCCCGGTTTCCTCGTCCTTCAGTTCGAGATTCCATTTTTTCTTATCTTCCCATCTGGAACCCATCGTGCCCTGCGGCACTGCGGGACCGCCGGTGATATCATCGAGAAGTGCCGGTTTCCATTCCCCGTTTCCTGTCTCAATGCCAAGATCGTTGGCGTTCAAGAAGCGGCCGGCCTGATAGTTGCCGCCGTCTTCATCAAGTGTCACCAGGAATGGCAGATCAGTATATTGCTTTGCATAATCAATGAAGTAATCCGTTTTCCGGTTGATATAAAATTCTTTTAAAATGACATGTCCCATGGCCATGGCGATTGCGCCGTCTGTACCCGGTTTTACGGTCACCCAGTCATCAGCGAACTTTGTTGATTCTGCGAAATCCGGGCTCATGGAAACGACCTTTGTTCCTTTATAGCGGGCCTCTGCCAAAAAGTGTGCATCCGGGGTCCGTGTCATCGGGACGTTTGATCCCCATGTAATGATGTAGCCGCTGTTGAACCAGTCACTCGATTCCGGAACATCCGTCTGATCGCCCCAGATTTGCGGGGATGCCGGCGGAAGGTCCGCGTACCAATCATAAAAGCTTAAAATCGGACCGCCCATCAGCTGCATGAATCGTGCACCGGCAGCGTGGCTGACCATCGACATTGCCGGAATCGGTGAAAAACCGATATTGCGGTCAGGCCCATATTTCATCGTTGTATAAAGCAGGGACGCTGCAACAAGCTTCAATACTTCATCCCAGTCTGCTCTGACAAGGCCGCCTTTGCCGCGGGCCTGTTTATAAATGCGCGCCTTTTCGGGATCTTCCACAATGCTCTTCCAGGCATCAAGCGGGTTATCAAACTGGCCAAGGGCGTTCCGCCACATGTCAATCAATACTTTTCTGACATAAGGATATTTCACTCTCAGCGGACTGTAGATATACCAGGAGAAACTCGCCCCCCGCGGACAGCCGCGCGGTTCAAATTCGGGCATATCCGGTCCGGTTGTCGGGTAGTCGAGCTGCTGCCCTTCCCATGTGACAAGGCCATCTTTCACATAAATGTTCCAGCTGCATGACCCCGTGCAGTTGACACCGTGGGTGGAGCGGACAACTTTATCATGCTGCCAGCGCCTGCGGTACATATTTTCCCAGCTGCGGTCGCTGTAGTTCATTTCACTGTGTTCTCCCGAATACTTCTCTACAGGCTTCAAGTAATTCAGTCTATTCCAAAGCGGTGAACGTTTTTTCATCCTTTTCACTCCCTGAGTGTTCTTGTTGACTACATCGTAAGGTGATTTCCACCCCCAAGATGTTAGATGTATCACATTTTGAGGAAGTTCACATTATTGCAACATATTAACCCCTGTCCAGATTCCTCTCAGGGGAAATGACACAAATATGTGAATGGCACACTGTGAAAGGGGATAACCCATATATAAAGGAAGCGTTTCGGCTTTTTGGATATGCTTTTTTGAAAAGAATGTGAACATTGCAGAAATGTGATAACGCTCACAGGGAAAGCTCTTTTTTGTTTTTATGATAGAGGTAACAAAAAACGAGGAGTTGAATGGTATGAACAAGCAAAAAGCATTGTTACCCATAACGACCCTGGCGATGACTATCGCTTTTGCTGCCTGGGCAGTCATTTCACCGATTGCAAGCACCCTGCAGGAAATGTATAACCTTTCCGCCACGGAAAAAAGTATCCTGGTGGCTGTTCCTGTTCTGCTGGGTTCAGTCATGAGGATCCCGCTCGGCATCATGACCGATAAATACGGGGGAAAGAAAATGTATACCGGTTTGATGCTCTTCCTCATTATCCCGCTAATCGGGGCTGGATTTGCTGATTCCTATGGAATGTTAATGTTCTGGGCTTTCTTTATCGGTATGGCAGGAACCTCATTCGCGGTATCAATTGCTTTCGTTTCAAAGCTGACCCCTCCTGAAAAACAGGGAACGGCACTTGGAATTAACGCTGTCGGTAATATCGGGACAGCTGTAGCCGGATTTACACTGCCGACAATTGCGGCATCATTCGGTATTCCCTGGGTGTTCTGGAGCCTTACTGTCCCTGTCCTTATTATGGCCGTCTTACTATGGTACTTGACACCTGATACAAAGCCGTCAGCCAGCGCGAAGACTGTGCTTGGCGCTCTGTCCGTCCTAAAATACGGATCAACATGGATTTTGTCCCTGTTTTACTTTGTCACATTCGGTGCATTCGTAGCATTTGGAATTTATTTGCCGACTCTGCTCGTTGACCTGTACGGTGTCACACCTGTCGACGCCGGACTAAGAGCGGCTGGATTTGTTGTCCTGTCAACGTTGATTCGCCCGGTCGGCGGCATTCTTGGTGATAAGATCGGAGCTGAAAAGATCCTTATTTTCGTCTATGCCGGAATTGCCGGTGGAGCTGTTTTTATTGCCCTATGGATAAATAATTTCATTATCTTTACGGCGGCAGCATTATTCATCGCAATTATGGTCGGCCTCGGAAACGGATCTGTATTCAAGCTTGTTCCGCAGCTATTTCCGAAACAAACAGGTACAGTCACTGGTATAGTCGGCGCCTGGGGCGGACTTGGCGGCTTTTTCCCTCCAATCCTGATGGGGATTGTAATGGATTTAACGGGAACCTATACGTTCGGATTCATCCTTCTTGCAATTCTTGCTCTAGTATGTTTGGTTGTTAACTATAAAGTTTTTTTTCATGGGAACCCTAAGACTGTGACTAACTGATGTTTTCGGAAAGGGGAATTTTAAAAGTAATGCAGATACCAGATGACGAAACACTCAAAGAAATATTAACCCCGCCAAAGCGTGTGGCTATTGTTGGATTATCAGGGAAGCCTGAACGGGCATCCAACGAAGTTGGCGGATATTTGAAAGAACAGGGGTTTGAAATCATCCCTGTCAATCCTGGCGAAGATGAAGTATTTGGAATAAAAGCCGTGAACAGTCTTTCTGACATTGAAGGGCATGTAGATATTGTCGATGTGTTCAGAGGTTCTGAACACTTACCTGTGATTGCTGAAGAAACCGTGAAAATCGGTGCTGATGTTTTCTGGGCCCAGCTTGGTGTTTCAAATGAAGAAGCATACAGCTACTTGAAAGAACATAAAGTTGAAACGGTGATGGACCGGTGCATGCTCCAGGAGCATAACCGGCTTATGAAGTAATCCATTTCACCAAAAGAAAGGAAGAAGCCCCCTGGCGGCTTCTTCCTTTTTCATGATGTCACTTCACTTTTATGATAATTTTACCTCTCGCATGGTGAGTTTCGCTCAATTCATGGGCGGCCTTCAAGCCTTCTTCACTGAGCGGGAATGTCTCACCCGTCAACGGCCTTATTTCCCCTGACTCAATCCGTTTCGTCAATTCGCCCAATTGCTCTCCCGAAGGCTCAAGAAATAAAAAGCCCGTCTTTATCCCTTTTTCACTGGCAAACGCTTCGTCGGGCTCCTCAACAATGGAGATGACGGTTCCCCCTTCCTTCATAATTTCATAACTTTTGCGGAGGTTGTCACCGCCAAGTGTGTCAAAAACAATATCATAGCCGCTGAGCCGTGTTTCAAAGTCATCTTCTTTATAGTTGATAGCTTCGTCGGCACCTAAATCTTTGAGCAAGTCGATATTTTTACCGCTTGCAGTACTGGCGGCCGTCGCCCCAAAGCTTTTGGCCAGCTGAATCGCAAAGCTTCCGACTCCGCCCGCACCTGCAGGAACAAATACTTTATCACCTTTTTTGATTCCGGCAAATTCCACGAGTGCCTGCCAGGACGTTTCGCCAACCAGCGGGATGGACGCCGCTTCCTCAAATGAAAGGTTTTCCGGTTTCAATGCGACAAGGTCTTCCGCCACAGCCACATATTCGGCATACGTCCCATTTCTCATAATATCCGGCCTCGTGTAGACTTCATCGCCTTCTTTGAACTTACTGACATTAGCACCGGTTTTTATGACAACACCCGCCGCATCATAGCCGAGCACAAGCGGGAATTCATGGGGAAGCATTTCCTTTAAATACCCTTCTCTCACTTTCCAGTCGACCGGATTGATGCTCGCAGCATGAATTTCAATCAGGACATCATCGTCTCCCGGTTCCGGTATCGGCATTTCTGTTTCCTTCAATTTTTCCCTTCCGCCATATTCATCGATTACGATCGCTTTCATGTTTATGCCTCCTTTCTTACTCGTTCATGTTCTACCCGAATCAGTTTTCGTTTACTCATCTTTGCTATAATTCTTGGAGAAGGCTTGTTATGTAAGTGTCCATAGGATGGATCGGAAAGATGGAACAGAATATGGGGGCGGAAATCTGGTTCCCGTGCTTATAATCTGGGAAGGGATGGCTTTATGGGCATGGGGGTTGCGGGCTCGGGCCTGTAATTCGGGGAGGAGCCGGTTTATGGGCATGGGGGCTGCGGGCTCGTGCCTGTAATCTGAGAAGGACCGTCATTATAGGTACGGGTCAGGGGTGACCTGAGGTGAGGCAGTATTACACGCACTGAATCTCTATTCAGTGCGGATATTCACGGCAGACCTTGAATTACGCGCACTGAATCCTAATTCAGTGCGCATAATTACGTCAGAACATGAATTATTCGCAGTGAATCTCTATTCAGTGCGCTTAATCACGTCAGAACCTGGAATTATCCGCACTGAACCCCTATTCAGTGCGGATAATCATGACAGAACCTGAATTACACGCACTGAATCTCTATTCAGTGCGCATAATCACTACAGAATCTGGTATTATCCGCACTGAATCATTACTCAGTGCGGATAATACCGTCAAAACCTGAATTATCCGCACTGAACCATCATTCAGTGCACATAACCCACACCAAAACCTGAAGTACACGCACTGAATCACTATTAAGTCCCACTTAGCCCCAAAGAAACTAACATAACAAATGCTGCACAACTACCATTCGCCTTTTTTCCGATTCGCTTCACACCAAATCTCCAACCCCAGAACTGACAATCCACAATCCAAAACTCAACCCAGCAAAACAACCAAAAAAAACCGGCATCTGCCGGTTTTTTCCTCATTCCATGACGAGGCTGTATATTTTGTTCAATTCATGATCAAGTTCGTCCACACTGACAAACCGCGCTTTTCGCATATATTCTTTCCCATCGACAAACAGTAACAGTACAGGCACGGTGAAAATTTCAAGCTTGCCTGCAATATCCGGAATTTCATGTGTGTTCACATAGGCGCTTTTCATTTCCGGATACTGGCTTAGGAGCTCCTTGACTTTTGGCAGAAGCGCCTGGCATACACCGCATTGCGGATGCGATACGTATAAGAAAGAAAGCTGGTTCTCCTTGATAAAGTCATCTGTCTCTGCTACACTTTTCAAATCAATCATCATATATTTCCCCTTCACAGCAGTTTTGTTACATTCTCTATTTTACCCGATTTGAGTTCGCCGGGAAATATCGTAATTATTACTGCCTTTCCCTATAATTGTGAAAAAATAACAGCTGTCTCAAATCATTTTTTATGATATGATAAAAAAGAATCGCAAGCGCTGCCACGCCTGCGATGAAATTCATAGACATCTTTTGCATGTCTTGTTCCAGTCATCCCTTTGCGGGGTGGCTATTTTTTTTGGTTGAAACCGGCGACTGCGAGGATTAATGTTGCAAAGGAGATCATCAGCACTAGAGTTTGGTATACAGTCAAAGCATCGCCCCCTTTCCATCAGGAAGTGAAGGAACAATGTCTATGAATTTACTGATAGTATAACATGTCCCCGAACAAAAAGGGAACAAATGTTCGATAATCGATACATTTATCCCATTTTAGGAGGTTAAGCGCTTGACAGATCCTTCACAAAGAAAACTCGCCGATCACCGACCCTTTAGGCCACGACAGAGACGTAGTTGCCCTTATCTATATTGTTAAAACGGACTGCTGCAACGAGATACTCCCTTGCTGACAAATTATACTTGCCGATATAGCGAAAAATTTCGGCAGCTGAGGGGGCTGCCGTTCTCATACTACCTGTCTTTTTCGCCTGCTATTGCTCTTTGCAGTGCACTGATATGCCCCTGATGGAGCCCTTCATGATAAATGGTGAAGTTCAGGATTTCTCCCGTTCTGCTCAGCTCACCCTGTGCACCGATTTTGAACGGTTTTGCCACAGGATCTTCCAGCTTTCCTGAAAGGGCCTCTTCTATCCGTTCAGGCTGTTCCTTCAGCTTTCGTTTGAGCTCCTCGAGCGGCGGTGCTTCCTGCTGCCAGTCATCCGGTTTTGTGCCAGGGGAAAATAATTCTATGTAGCTTTCCGGCAAACTCATGGCACTGATTCCGGTGAATTTGCTTAGAAGCAGTTCCTGGCTGGTAATGATATGCCCGATATTCCACCGGATCGTATTCCGGAAACCCGGCGGCTTTACATCCACCGTCTTTTCGTCCAAGTTATCAACCGCATTCAGCGTCAAATCCCTTACAAATCGAATCTGTTTCAAGATTTCTTTTTCCGTCAACCGCGACTCCTCCTAGATGTGGACTCGGCTTATATGCCTCTTCTTGTTTTCTACAGAAATCACCTTTACTCCTGCAATCCCTGTAAAATCAAAGAGAGTTTTCAAGCGTTTTTCCGTGAAAAAACCGGCTCGTATGCGAGTTTGCCGCTTTTCATGTTTAATTGGTATGTTTCTTCTCTGAAACGGAACTCCTTAGAAAATTTATTTGCCGAATGCACTTAAAAACTCCAGAATGGCGGGGCCAAGCAGGACAATGAACAAACTGGGAAAGATGAACAGGACAAGCGGAAACAGCATTTTCACTGGAGCTTTCATCGCTTCCTCCTCGGCCCGCTGTTTCCGCTGGTGGCGGATTTCGGCTGACTGGATCCTTAACACCTGGACGATGCCGATGCCCAGTTTCTCCGCCTGAAGGATGCTGCTGATCAACATCCCCACTTCATCGGTGGCAAGCCTCGCCCGGATGCCGCTCAGCGCTTCACGGCGTGTTTTTCCCAGCCTGATTTCTTCAAGGGCGCGATGAAACTCCGATGCCAGCACACCCTGTTTCTTTGAAACGACTTTGCTGACGGCCGAGTCAAAGCCGAGGCCGGCCTCGATGCTCACCGTGAGGAGATCGAGAATATCCGGCAGCTCCCGAAGTGCCCGGATACTCCTGGATTTTGTTTTTTGTTTCAGATAAAAATGCGGGAGCCAAAATGCACCTGCCACACTGCCTAACATAATGATAGAAAGTGTTCCTCCTGACAATCCAAGCAATTTTCCGTATAAGAACGAGGCGGCCGGAAGAAAGATGAGCACTCCAAGCTGGAAAATCCGGAATTCAACAGGTGACATGCCGAAAGGGCTTCCGGCCTGCTGCAGTTTGATTTCGATTTTGGCCGCTTTCTCCCCCGGCATTTTCTTCTTGAAGCTACGCTTGATTTCCTTCCAGGCCGGCTGCAGCAATTTTTTTACGGAAAAGCGGAATCCCGGCTTTTTTTCCTCTACCGGGCGGCCGCTGCCAGCGGGTTCATCTCCCTTCAGGAAGACCGCTATTCGCTTGTTCACCTGCTGGCGTTTTTCCTGTTTGAACGTGAACAGGGATATGGAGAACAGGGTCACAGTTAAAAAGAAGGCCGAAAGCAACATTGGCCTACACCTCAATCATTGTTAATTTTCGGATCATAATAAATCCCACTGTGCTGGAGATGACACCGCCGCCCACCATCATCAAGCCGATCGGGTGCCGGAACAGAGCCCCAATGTAATCAGGTTCGATGATATACAGAATTGCACCCAATATGACAGGCAAAAGACCGATGACCATTCCTGACAGGCGCCCCTGAGCGGTAAGTGTTTTGATCTGTCGTTGGATTTTCGTCCTGTCCCTGATTGTTTCCACTATCTTTTCAAGGATGCTGGCCAAATTGCCGCCCACTTGCCGCTGGATCAAGATCGCCTGGATCATTAAGTCCAGATCCTCACTTGGCATCCGGTCATGCAGCGTATAGAGCGCCTCTTCCATGTTTTTTCCGTACTGCATCTCTTTCATGACGATTTCGACTTCTTCTTTAATCGGCGATTCCGCTTCTTCGGCAACTGTTTTCAGCGCCTGTGTAAAACTGAACCCCGCCTTTAAAGAGCCGATAATGGTTGTAATCATATCCGGGAGCCCTTCATTGAACTCAGTGATTCTGTGTGACTGTTTCCTTTTCAAGTACCACCGCGGAACCATATAACCAAGCAGACCGCCCGGCGCGACCGCTAAGACATGCCCGCCGGCCAGATAAAAAATACCTGCACCAAGTGCTGCTGCAATCCCCTGGAACATCAGGAACTCCTCTGGTTTATAATTCAATCCGGCCCGGCTCAGCTTTGCCTCCAAGTTTCTGTTTTGGCTGCGCCGCCGCTTGTTTTTGCTGTTTTTTTGAAGAGAAAGCTGGATGGACAACAATCTCCGTTGTGCCTTTGGATCAATCGGCTTTTTTTTATTGAGTTCGAGATAGTGTTCCAGCCTTTTCTCCAGGCGCTTATCCGTCCGTGAAAAAAAGCCGAACAGCCCCATAAAAAACAGTGACGAAGACACCAGGACAAGACCGAGGATAAGTCCTTCCATCACACCCGCTCCCCTGCCGGCAGGAATACGTGAAGCGGGATAGTGATTCCTGAGTTTTCCAGCCGTTCATAAAATTTGGGGCGTACACCGGTCGGCACCAGGCTGCCCCGGATTTTGCCCTCTTCCGTCAGTCCGGCCTGCTGATACTCAAAGATATCCTGCAGGACGATGATATCTCCTTCCATGCCCTGCACCTCTGTGATTTTCACGATTTTACGGCTGCCGTCCTTCAGGCGGTTTTGCTGAATAATCAAGTCGACAGCGCCGGCGATTTGCTCTCTGATCGCTTTGACCGGCAATTCGACTCCGGCAAGGAGCACCATTGTTTCAAGTCTCGCAATCATATCCCGCGGACTGTTGGAGTGGCCGGTTGCCAGTGAACCGTCATGCCCGGTATTCATGGCCTGGAGCATATCAAGCGCTTCAGCACCCCGAACTTCTCCGATTACAATGCGGTCAGGGCGCATCCTGAGCGAGTTTCTGACCAAATCGCGGATCGCGATGCCGCCCTTGCCCTCTATATTCGGCGGCCGTGATTCGAGTGATACGACATGATCCTGCCACAGCTGGAGCTCGGCGGCATCTTCAATGGTTATGATGCGCTGGTCATTCGGGATGAATGACGACAAAACATTCAATGATGTCGTCTTCCCGGAACCCGTTCCGCCGCTGACAAAAATATTTAAATTGGCTTTTACGCATGCTTCCAAAAACGTCGCCATTTCCTCTGTAAGAGTCCCGAATGAAATAAGGTCTTCAATCGTGAAGGGATCTTTCGAAAACTTCCGGATTGTGATTGTCGGGCCATTCAACGCGAGTGGAGGAATAATGGCATTGACACGGGAACCGTCGGGAAGGCGGGCGTCCACCATCGGGCTGCTTTCATCAATACGCCGGCCGATCGGGGCGACGATCTTTTCAATGACATGCATGACATGCTCGTTATCCCGGAATGTGACCGGCGTCCGTTCGATCCGGCCTTTCCGTTCGCAATAGACATATTCCGGGCCGTTCACCATCACTTCTGACACATCGGGATCGAGGAGAAGCGGATTGATCGGGCCAAATCCGGTCAGGTCATTGGTAAGTTCTTCGATGATTTTCTTGCGGTCGACTTTTCCTTTGAATTCATCGTTTTCCTTTATGATGCTGATAGCCAGTTCATCAAGTTGCGGAACGACCTTTTCAATATCATCCGCTTTATATTCAGCGAGGATTTTTTTATGAAGCTCATTTTTCAACTTTTCCTGCATACTTTCAGGACGCGATGTTTTCTCGGCAGCCTGTTTTTTCCGTTGTGGCGACTGCTGGGCAGCCGCGGAAGATGACGGGCTGCCAGGAGGCTTTTGCGGGACACTTGCTTGTTTTTCGTTGAGAGGGGCTGTTGCGAGTGTGTCAGTCGTTTTCGATTGGATTTTGTTGAGCAGTCCCATTGTTATCACCTCGTTCCAGAATATCCTGTTGACCGGCCGGTCCGGGGAATCAATTTGGAGAAAAGCGAACCCTTTTTGGGATGTACGGGAGAAGCTGTTCCGGAAGCAACGGTCTCAGCCATTTTGAATACCGCCCTGGCAACATTGCTTTTCCCGTTACTCATCACAAACGGCACGCCGATATTGATCGATTTTGATACAATTTGAAAGTCATTCGGAATGTATATCGGATTTTCCATTCCGATAATCCCGGGAACATCTTCTCCTTTTATGACACTTTCCATGTCGGCGCGGTTGATGACAAGACGGATTTTATTGCGCAAACCGAGCGCCTCCATTGTCTCAAGCATCCGTTTTGTATTTTTCAGGGCTGCCATTTCCAGGTTGGTCAACAGCAGGATTTCATCAGCCTGTTCAAACAGATAGACACTCCTGTCTGTCAGCCCGACCTCAGTATCCGCCACAACGTAATCAAACTGTTCAAGCAGCAGCTTAATGATCCGGCCGAGCTTTTCATTTGTGACGAGATCGGCATATTCGGGCCGATCAGGGCCCGGAAGCACCATCACTCCGCTTTCATGTGCCGTCAAATAACTTTCCATGGCGATTGCGTCCAGCCGTTCCGCTTCTTCAGCCGCATCCTTAATTGTAATGCCGGGCTGCAAATCCATCGCCAGGCTGATATCGCCGAATTGGAGATCGGCATCAACCAGCGCGACATTCTTGTTTTTCTTTACGATGGCGGCTGCGAGATTGACACTCAAGGAAGTCCGGCCGGATCCGCCTTTGCCGCTGCAAACTGCTATGAATTTCCCCTGCTTACTCATGTCCTTCTGCTCTTCCGCCATCATGCTCTCCTCCTTCATCGTTTATTCTGGAATGAAGTGTGATATGGAGCGGTCCCTGTTCACCGGCATTCACCAATTTCACTGCCTCATCGGAAGTCAATTCCAGGGTGATTGACGTATATTCGGCGTACTCCTCCCCTTCCTTCGTTTCCTCCATTTTTCTGCCAACAGCCAGCACACGCTTGTTCCCGAGCAGCAGTTTTGACGTTACGGTTTGTTCCTCCCCCTCTTTCTTCACTTCCGTCCAAATCACGTCCACGTCATCTTCGGGTTCGATCAAATTGGAAACCGACTGGACAAAATTGACGCCGATTGAAACCGCCTGTTTGCCCGGTGTCACCTTTCTCGAAACAATCAAGCTTTCATCGGCAGTTGCCCGAAGGTGGTGCGACAGCACGACTTCATCTGTTTCAAGCCGGGAAATTGTCGCTTTTCCTGCAGCATCAGCCAGTGAGGATAATGCATTTGGATGGACAGCCTCCTGCGGAACTTCCACCATTTTAAGCACCTTTTCAGTCAGGATGACGTCTTTTCCGACAGGTTCTTTAACCGCCACCACTTGCACAGTCTTTGCATCAGCAGCCGCCTCAGCATCAAACCGTTCCATATATTGATAGAACAAAAAGGTCGTAACAAGACCCATCAGTATTGCCGCAATGAATGTCATCTTGGCCCGCACGTGTTTCACCTACTCTACTAATCTGATTCCATATGCGCCGTTATCTCGCACATTTCCATCGATAAACCCGGTCCCTGTCCTTTTGATGAACTTTCCGGTAATGGACGTATCAAGCATGTCCATCGGTTCTGTTATGAAAAAATAAGCAAACCCGGTGACCTCCACCTGCTTCATCTGGTTGGAGTCCTGGTTATACGGCTTGTATACAGGGATAAGAAGCACCCGTGAACAATCCCTGTCAATCGGATCGCCTTCAGTGTAGGGGCACTGGTTTACTAGTTCCTGAATGACCGTCCTTGTTTTCCCGGCGATATTGCCGGTTTCGGTATCAAGGATGTCGCCGGCTTTAATTTCATCATCATACCCGCTCCGCAAGTTTTCTTCATACGTTTTGGCCCCCGGGCCGCCTAGCGCCAGGACCCCGAACACCCCAGTATCCACCCCGGTTTCGTCCACTTTCAATTTATACGCCCTGCCGAACTCAAGCGGAATCGAATCATCAATGCCAAGCGGCGCCGCCCCGGCAGCCCGCCCCATCGGCCCGATGCCGGCGGCAGAATCAGCGTCAACCGATGCAGTATCAATGCCGAAAATTTTAGCAAACAAAAGCGGCACATCCTTTTGCAGATTGACCCGGACAGTTTGTCCCTTCATGACATTTACAGCCTGAAGGCTCGGATCTTCATCATGGGCCGCCAGGACTTCGTGGATTATCGCCGTCACTTCCGACTCTTCGCCCGTCAGCTCCTGTGCCCCGGAAAGAACCGCGGCATTGGCCGCTTTCTGCAGATGGCTCTTCGTGTAAAACAGCATCCCGCCGTCGATCACAAGCCCAGCCATTGCAAGCATGGCCATCATCCCAATTGCGGCAAGCACCATCACATTACCGCGTTCATCACCTGCCAATTTTTTCAGCATCATCTTCAACAGCGTCACCTCATTCTATCCGAATTGTCGAATCCGCCGAGAGCGGGATATTACCAGAGAGAATTGTGGACAAAACCGGTGTCACAAGATCGACGGAGTAATCGAAATGAACCGTGATATACTCGCCTGAACGCCTTCCGTTATCTGCAGTGACGCTGATGGTCAATTGTGTATTTTCTCCCTGAAAATAGTCCCTTGCAAACGTTTCCATTTCCGCCTCCGTCTGGCCGAGCCCCCCGAGCCTCACCGTTTCCTGGGCCGCAAGCTGCATATGGATGCTGTAATAAAACACACGGCCGAAATCGAAAATGCCAGCCATAATAAACAGCATGACCGGAATGAGAAGGGCGGTTTCGACCAGCGCCTGGCCACGTTCATCCTTTCTCACAGCAGCATCCCCTCTTTCCACAGCAGGCTGATGGCCGCGCCCGCCGCGATGGCGATACCGTATGGATACGTGGCGCCGAGATTGTTTTTATCAAGAAACAGCGGCATGTTCACTCCGGACTTCCGGGCGCTGAAAAAATATAATATTGCCGTGAGCCTCTGGAACGCCCCGCGCCGGAACAGGAGGATGATTAAGGCAAAGACACCGCCAGCAAGCGCCATGTAAATGCTCGTATTGGCAACAAATAGCGGGCCTTTGACCGCTCCGATGACCGCGAGCAGCTTCACGTCCCCCGCCCCCATTCCGCCCATGAAATACGGAATGAGCAAAATTGCAAATCCGAGGCCAAATCCGGCAAGTGAATGAAGAAAGCCTGCAGCACCTGCCGTTACCATACTGATTAAAAAGGCGGCGCCAAGAGCTGGAAACAGCACCGCATTATAAATTTTCCGGCTCCGGATATCCGTTACAACACAGATTGCCAGGATCATAACCAGCAAAAAAGTCGCCATCTCCTGCGCCTCCCTTCGTTATTTCAAAAAAGCCCTGCGCTTCCTGTGCGCAAGGCTTTCTACTTTTCGGCAGGATTACGGCGTGGTTCCATCTCCGCCGCCAGCTGTACTTAAAGCGTCTTTAGCATTGTTAAAGAGTGTTGTAATCTGCTCTCTCATTGCAACTAGAATACCAACTACTGCGATAGCAATTATCCCTAAAACCAGACCATACTCCGTCATTCCCTGTCCTTCTTCTTCAACTAGAAGGCCTTTCAGCTTGTCTGTCATAATTGATTTCCTCCCCTTTTACTTTCCTCAAAATCATTCCCGGCTTGATTCCTGTTTTGTCGATCGTTCCTGCAGGCAGCTCGATGGCTGAGACTGCCCCACTGTACACTTTACTCACTCTTTTCGGTTCCATGTGTTCGAGCACAGCCACCACTTCAAAATGGCTGTCCACAAAAACAACATCGATGGCGTAATTCATGAAAAACGTGTGGATCGAACGGCAGGGCTGAATATGAAGTGCAGATCCGGCTGGAAACAACCGAGTGAACATCAAACCTTTCAATCTTGAAAAAAATGAATGTGCGTTCGTTATCCGTTCGGCCACAATGTTTCCATTCTCCGTAACCAGCAGCTTCATGTCCGGGATCACCTCCAGCAAAAAAATTAACCCCGCCTTTACCGAAAGCGGGGTTAGATGACAATCCATCAGTATGTATAGCGCATCCCCTGTTAAATCTTTCGGTAACTGGCTGGCGTAGTGCTTGGCACCTTAGCCCCTGTAGCTTTGCGTCACTGATTTTCACCAATTTTGCCTTTATCGAGATTCAGCGAGATGTCGTTGAATCCGATATGTTTCTATGACTTAATCATAAAGTACGATATACTTTTTAACCATATAGCCAATTCCTTATCTTTTTTTGTCATATCGTTGTGTAATAGGAATCAGTTTTTGTTAGCTTCAATCGGATTCCTGTGTGTTTTGTCCCTTTTTGAAAAATCCTGTAAAATAAGTCGTTTTCCACTGAAAATATGTATCTGTCATGCCGATATTAATATAACGGCTTTTTTTATTTTGTAAATCCCGTTCCAACAGCTTTCTTCCTCCCCAGCCAGTTATCCAGTCCGTAAATCGTTGAATTTTCTCCGCGAAAAGTCCTATTCGTTCATGACTTTCATTTTATGTCCGTAAATTCTTAAAACAAGACCTCCTTTTCTTCATATAGGTCTATTCACACCCTTTTGTTCCGGTATGTTTGACTTAAAAGACAAAGATATTTCACCGTTAGACATTAATGACAGACTTCACTAGATATTTGGGGTAGTATAAATGAAATTGATAAAAACGAATTTAGTAAAGGAGATATATATGAGAGAAGAACAATTATTTGAACAGATGAAATTATGGCGTAAATGGACTGTGGAGTTTCTTGGCACAATTCCTGAAGAATTAGCAGACTTGATTCCACAGGGACATAGTAACAGTATACGCTGGAATGCTGGTCATATCTTAGTAGGATGGGATAATACAATGTTTCCAGCTGTTAATGAGAAAAGACAAGTGCCCCTATATTATCACTTACTGTTTCCGAGTGGGAGTAAACCAGAAAATTGGCTGGACACCCCTCCGACTATGGATGAGATAATAAAGCATCTGGAAGAACAACCGATTCTTATTGAACAAGCGTGTAAAGGGCAACTTGGAGAGCCACTTAAAGAGGCGTTCTTAGATATGAAAACCTTAGGTGACATGGTTATTTTTCATATGAATCATGAAAATTTGCATATGGGGATAGTCAAAAGTATGAAGCAAGTGCTTTTAAGTAGATAAAGGCTTTGGTTTCATAAGCCAAAAAAATATAAAGCCTGGATAACAAAATCCAGGCGTCTATCTTTACCAATATTCTTCTTAATCAGGCCGATGACTCTGCTGCCATTTTTCTTCTGAATCGTTTTTGTGCTTCCTTATGATAAAATATGGCGATCGATTTTTTGCACCAATTCAACGATTTCGGGTTTGCTTATTTGAGCATCTGCACCGACCCGATCCCCTTTGTGCCGCAATTCATCTGTGATCAGGGAAGAAAAAATAATGACGGGCAGTTTTTGCAGCCGGCTGTTTTCTTTAATGCGGCGGGTAAGATGATGGCCGTCCATCCGCGGCATTTCGATATCGGTGATGACCAGCTTGATTTCATTGGCAGGATCATGCCCTGAAGCAGCCAGGCTTTCCAGATGATCAAGAGCCGCTTTGCCGTCTTCAAACAGCAGCTGGCGGATGTAGCCCGCTTCCGTGAGGGTCTCGGACAGCATTTTCCGCAAAAAAGCAGAATCCTCGGCAACAAGGACTGTTTTTTCGGAACGCTGCCTTTCGCCGAGCACCTGCAGCTTGTCTTTATCAATGCCGGATCCCGGGTGGATATCGGTGATCATTTTTTCATAATCGAGCATGAGGATCATCTCTTCGCCTCTTTTGATCACACCTGTCACACTGGCGTTGAGACCCTGGTACAGATCAGATGGGCGCTCGATCTGTTCCCAGGATATCCGGTGGATGCGGGTCACATTCCGAACCCTGAAAACGACTTTCGTGTTATTGAATTCGCTGATGATGAACTTGTCGTTTTCCGGCTGGGCTGCAGGCGGGCATCCGAGAACCTTTGTCATATCGATTACAGGAAGCACATCACCGCGGAGCTGTATGATGCCCTGTATATGTTCATGTGCATGCGGAATTTTTGTGATCGGCGCAGGTACAATGATTTCCCTTACTTTAATGACATTTATCCCGAAACTGCTGCTTCCTACCTTGAATTCAACAATTTCAAGTTCGTTTGTTCCGCTTTCAAGCAAGATGGCATTATGTGAACGTTCCATATGTATGATTCCCTTCTTTCCGGCTCTTTTCGTGAAGAACACACAGCATTGCCTGTTTCCTTCTATATATCGTCAGAAAGAGGCAGATATTTAAGGAAAGCGGAAAATCCTTTTTAACTCCGCGGCCTCTTTTTCATGCTCCTTGCAAATTCAATCAATTCCTTCCGTTTATACACTGCCGGAATGATCATAATGAGCAGCATGACTGCACCAAGGGCAAGTGATGCCCCCCACTCGCCGGAAACAAAGCTGTTGCCGAATACGTTAAGTGCAAGGGCCCCGGGGATGGATCCGATAACCGTCGCAAGGATAAAAGGACGTAGCCTGGCAGTTGACATGCCTGCCACAATACTTAGCAAATCGAAATTGATGACTGGCAAAAGACGGAGAATCAGTATGAACGAAAATCCGTTTTGCTGGAGCAGCTCTTTTGCATTGCTTGAATTTCCGTCCAATCGTGTAAGAAAAAAAGATCTTCCCGCTTTATCCGCAGCAAGGAAGGCCATTGTCCCGCTGGCTGCCGCTGCTGATAATGACAGAATCGTTCCCCAAACTGCGCCAAAAGCGAGCCCGCTCGCCAGGGTGACCAGTGAATACGGAATAAAAACAAACGGCCGGACAGCTCCTAAGAAAAGGAAAACAATTGGGGACAGCGAGCCGAAAGAAAGGATCCACTCCCTTATTGACTGGGGCGTAATCCCTTTTAAAAAATGCCGATTCACTAATCCGGCCAAAAAAAGGGCGGTTGCTGCCAACATCAGTTTTCCAATTGTTCTTCTCGACATGGCAACCCCTCCTTCTTTATCTTAGACGCTTCAAAAGAAAAATTCAGCAGTCATTTGGCATATTCCTGTTGCATCATTATGAACATCTATTTGAACAGACTTTTCAAGACGAGTTTCTCCCATATTTTCCAGGGCAGCCTGTCTTTAATAGAGACTAATGCCCTGGTGCCTTTTCCAACCGGATAACGAAATGCCGGGTTCCTCTTTTCGGCAATGCTGGCGATCAATTTCGCTACATCGTGCGGATCGCCATAGCCCGCTTCCGCCTTCCCGAGATACGCTTCCATTTGTCCCATCGGCTTCCCGTAGTCAGGGATTGAACCTGTCCGAGATGCCATTTTTCTTCCTGTTTTCCAAATATTCGTCCTGTAGGAACCAGGTTCCACAAGTACCACATCGATAGAAAAAGGCTTCAATTCCAGCCGCAGGCTTTCACTGTACCCTTCAACCGCAAACTTCGAGGCTGAATAAGCGGATAACCCTGGGAAGCCGGCCCTGCCGCTGACACTGCCGATATTAATGATCTTCCCGGACCGGTTCTTCCGCATAAGCGGCAGAACGGTGTTGGTGACGGCTATCATCCCAAACACATTTACGGAAAACTGCTCTTCATATTCAGATACATCAAGTTCTTCCGCAAATCCGCCCATTGCGAATCCAGCATTGTTCACAAGCACGTCGAGGCTTTCCAGCTGGTGAAGTTTTCGGCCCATATTCTTAATCGAATCCTCTTCCGTAACATCGAGCTTCAAAATTTCGATTTGATTATCCAGGCCTTTATTTTGGAATTGCTGTTTGGCTGCCTCTGCTTTCACAGAACTGCGCATACCGGCAAGCACATGATAGCCTTTCCCTGCAAGTTCTTCCGCGGCAAGCATTCCGAAACCGCTCGAAGCACCAGTAACTAGAGCATTTTTTTGCAACGAACCTCCTCCTTTCGGGTCTGTGTCGAATGTATATTGGCAATCGCGCCGTACGAGACTTCCAGGAACACTTTCATTTTCCGAAAGGCTTTTTCAGAAAATATGAGAACAGTCAAAATTATCGAATAGAAATATATGGTTTCTCTGCTATAATCGAAGTAAAGCTTCAATTTCATTTTCTAAGCAGCATGTTTAGCTGCTGTTCATTTTACCTTAAATTCCTCCTAAAAGGATATGAATTTAAATTATGAAACTTTGAAGGAAATTAAGCCGTATATACAGAATGTAAGATTTTAGCACTTTTAGGAGGGGGAAAGCAGTGGGGATACCAATGAGAAAAGAACATGTCGACGATGTAAAAAACGAAAATGGTCATAGGCGCAATCTTCTGAAGCTGGGAGGGCCGATTGTCCTGGCATTGTTTCTGTTTGCTCTTGCCGTCATACAGCAGACAAGTATAGAAACAGCACTTCCGTCCGACGTCTGGAGCCGATCCGTTTCACTTGATACGTTAGCGGTGGACAGTGAAATGTTCATTGCCAGAGGCGGCGAAAACCAGGAAGTATACATATCCGGGAAAAATGGAATTGAAAAGCTGATCATCTCCCCGGACCTTACCTTTGAAAAAGAAGAAACAGGCATCAAGCCTGCAGCAGATGTGTGGGCCAGCGGCGACACAATCGTTTATATCAACGGAGATGGCAATGTCATCAAAAGAACCGGAGATAAGGAAACGGTCCTTGCGGAAAAAGCAGATGGCCTTGCCGGCAACGAAAACAGCGTTGTCATCTGGAATGACAATGGGATCTTTCAAGCTTCATCGCCTGAATGGGCTTTTCAAAAAGCCGGTGAACCAGAAGGATCGATAAAATGGATTATACCAGATCCTTCATCACTTGCGTTCACTGCTGTCACAGAAAATGGCCAGACTATTGAAGCCCGTTACTTTCCTGAACAGGGAGATTCCAGTTTAATCACAAGTCTTCAGACAGCGGCAATGGAACGCGTCACCGCCATGGACATCGCGTACGAAGAAGGCAAAATGCACATTGTCTATACGGTTTCAAGCACTAAACAAGGATCCCGGTCAAGCCGCTTATACTACGGTGCCGGTACGCCTGGCGAACCGCTTGGCAAAAAGGGTTTCAGCAGTGCTTATATCACATATGAAAACAGCAGCCAGCGAATTATGAATCCCGAATATCCGTCCATCAGCCTTGAAGGCGGAAAGCCGGCCCTCCTCTTCTCAACCCGTGCCAATATTTCGCCGAAAGAAGAGGCACTCAGCATCTTTAAAGCAGTTCCCGCAGAAGAAGGATGGGCTGCAAAACGGGTCAGCACTACCGATAAGCTGTCTGTAAAAGCCGAGATGGCTGGTGACCAAACGATTATCTGGTTTGACAATATGCTGGATGACACATACCAGTTGATGGCAGCAAGCAGCAAGCCCGCAGTCGTTGAGTCAACACAAAAAACAACTGCTTCAGATCTGGGCGCCGGCTTTTATAATGCTATCTGGTCACTTGCAACAGGGCTTATCATCCTATTCAATATCTTTATTTGGATTATCCCGTCCGCTGTCTTTTTTGTTGTCATGTCTATTTTTGATATCCGTAAAATTGAGATGAAAACACCATGGGTCCTTTATACGATGATGGGCCTCTATGCTGCAGCCCAGTTCTTTTTATTCTCCATGGCTTTCAAAGGCGGTTTTTACACACTGGCTCCCGATTACCTGACATTCAGCGGCAGCCAGTTCATCCTTCCTGTCCTGATCAACCTGGCCGCATTTGGAATTTGGAAGGCAGGACGTGACAGGGAATGGCCGATGTTGAAAGATAGCTTCTATTTCATCTTAAACAACACGATTATTATGTTTTTCCTGATCGGTCCATATTTGTTATAACTGATCCGATTTGATTATGTTTTATAAGGCGAATGCCCATTGTCAAAAGTAACGGTGTATATGATCCGGAACACCGGCCAATCGGGCTTTCATAAAGGGTACAAGAGCATCTTCCATAAGGAATTTGCTCTTTTTTTATTTGTTTTCTAAGCTTTGTTACTAACAAAGCTTCCCAAGTAAATACAAGAACTGGCAACAAATCGTAAGAATTCAGCGGGCTGCTGTCCGTTTAGCAAGATATAATAAAAGAAAGCCATTGTTAAAGTTAACCAGCACACCGCTTAACAAGCAGCGAAAGAAAAAAGAAGCTGAAAGGGTTTTTACTATGAAATGCTGCCCGATAATCATTCTTATATCCTCGGTATTTCTGGCACATTTGCTTTTATTCGCCAGTTTCTCGCAAACCGTCGGATTCTGGAATGTATTCTCACTTTCACTGATGATCTTAATCCTTATTGCATTGATGTACGAAAAAATGGAGCTTAAAGGAGACTGGAATAAAAACCTCATGCTCGGTTTGATTTCCGGTTTAATGCTTTACTTCACTTTTTACATCGGCAAACTACTTGTCATAGGTTTGAACATGACAGCTGCCTGGGACTCCCTTATTGACCTTTACGATCTAATCCAGCCGGAAGATTGGAAACAATATGCAGCCTTATTCATGGTCATCATTCCTGGTGAAGAGCTTTTTTGGAGAGGATATGTCCAAAAACGGCTGTCAAGGTCTTTTACGGGATGGAAGCCGGTTATTCTCGGTTCATTTTTATATGCCTCAGCCCAAATTTATTCTGGAAGTATTCTGTTGTTTTTGTCAGCAATTGTGGCAGGGCTCTTTTTCGGCAGCCTTTATAAACTGAAAGAAAACATGGCCCTGATCATCATCGCCCACTTGATCTTTGATACGTTGTTGATGATTGTGCTGCCGATTGTGTAGCAGTTCCATTAACCTGCAGGAACGTTATTAGGATGCACGATGTTTAAGACGAAAAAACGGTAAAGGCACTCAAAAAAGAGCCTGAAATGGAATGTTCCAGGCTCTTTTTTATGTGCTAAATAGTTTTTTTAAAAGACTCCTATGATATGGGGAAAAAAAAGAGATTGGGACATAAGTATTTCAGCTAATAATAAACCCGAACGATTAGGTTAGATTTCAAGAATCTTTCGCCTGACCGTTCGGGTCTTTATTTACTCTCTTCGATATTTTTTTAATTTTGCATACTATTTTAAAAAAAGAGTGGAATATAGCGGAAGACACTCGACTCCTACGGGAAATAGAGGAAAGGCTGAGACCCCGCAGG
>JAENYN010000053.1 GCA_016841765.1 Guptibacillus hwajinpoensis | reverse complement strand
GCCGCTTAGACTACTTTTTATTATTTCCACTGTCTACTTGACAGGGAGCAGTTCACTTCAAAATCAGGCTGCGCGTTTTTATGTTCAGCTCGGCTCGATCAGGCCGTATTTCCCGTCTTTTCGGCGGTACACCACATTCGTGCTGCCGGTTACGGCATTTTCAAAAACGAAGAAACTATGGCCAAGCATATCCATCTGCAGGATCGCTTCTTCGGAATCCATCGGTTTCAGGTCAAACCGCTTTGTGCGGACCACTTCAAGGCCATCTTCTTCTTGTTCGACCTCGGTGCCGTTGCCCTCAATATTGGCAAACACATATTTCGGCGCGCCTTCCTGACGCTCCTGCCGGAATTTGCGGTTTACTTTCGTTTTATGTTTACGGATCTGGCGTTCCAGTTTGTCTACGACCAGGTCAATTGCGGCGTACATATCTGTATGGTGTTCTTCCGCCCGCAGCAAGAGACGCGGCATCGGAATAGTCACCTCGATTTGGTTCTCGTTATTGAAAACCTTCAAGTTAACATTGACATCGGAGGTTAGCGGAGTATCGAAATAGCGCTCAAGCTTCAGCACCTTTTTCTCCACATACTCACGTAGTGCCGGAGTTACTTCGATGTTTTCGCCTCGAATGTTGAAATTCATTTTGACTCCTCCTTTCGGTATGTAAAACAATTTCGACACAGAAACATAAAACCCTTTACCTTTTGACAAAAATTGATGAACAATATGTTAACATTGTTAACACCGGATTCACAAAGCGGCAGATAGACGAAAACCCACCTCAACAGAATGAGATGGGTTTTGTTTTTGCGTAATTACTATGATTAAAAAGCAATCATCCCGCAACCCATCAGAGGCCCGGAGATCTTTTTATTCATAAATTACAGCTTTGTTACATTTGCAGCTTGAGGTCCGCGAGCACCTTCAACGATTTCAAACTCAACGTCTTGACCTTCTTCAAGTGACTTGAAGCCTTCTTCTTCGATCGCTGAGAAGTGTACGAAAACGTCATCTCCATCTTCGCGCTCGATAAAACCGAAACCTTTTTCTGCGTTGAACCATTTTACTTTTCCTTGCATTCTTTCACATTCCCTTCAAATAAGTACTGATGGGATATCCAAAGAGGGTATCCACACTTTGAATATAGCGAAAGCGCTCAACAAAGTCAAATTGTACCCGGCGTTTTCGTTTGATAAAATTCGACAAACCCCTTGACAATCCCCTTCATAACAATAATCAAGCAGGGAAATAACGGGAAATAATTGCCTGGCAATTGCCAGGCAATCAATATGTAAAAAAAATTAATGGACGACGTATCGGCTCAATGCCTGCTGGATATCCGATTTCCATGTTTCAAAGGCAGGGATGAGTTTGTTGCAGATCGAGGTTTGTTTGCCGTTTGTGTAATCGGTCTTGGCTTCGATGTCTTTTAAGACTGATACGACCCCGTCAAAATGGGTGACGGCATTCACGACCGAGTCATCATCATCGAGAAGGGTCCGGAGCTGGACGTTGGCGCCGTTCACCTTTTCGAGTGCGGTGAAGATATCGCCGAGCATGGGATCCGCTTTTTCAGGGAGCTCCCTTGCAAAGCAGTCATCCACAAACTCAAATCCTTCCTCAATCGTGTTAAGCAGGTGATAATACCGCTGCACAAACTCCAATTCGTTTTGATTCAAATCATTCATTGCTCTCACCTTATTTCCGTTTGTCATAAAACATCCCGTCAGCTGAGGACGATGAAGAATAAGGGTTCGCATACTTCTGGCTGGATGACTTCTGATGCTTGAGCAGGCGGATATCCGTCTGAATGTCGGCCATCAGCACCTCGAGCATCGTGTCGATTTCCTGGTTATAGCGAACGATTTCCGCTCCGGCCTCCTCCTCCGCCGCCGAATAAGGGGGATTCAGCTTTTCAATGAAAGCATCGCGCTCGCCAAGCAGGCTTTCGATCGTTTTAATGTATTCGTCACGCTCTTCAGGCATAACTTTTTGCTGCAAATGAGCATGAAGCTTCTTTGTAATGGAAAGAAGCTCATCAACTGTACTCATTACGCTCGACCACCTTGTCCATGCTGTTGTTGTCGGTTCAGCCGGATGACCTCTTTCCACGTATCCCGGAACTCAACCGCATAGCCTTCCACTTCATCCAAAATCGCAAGGTCATTTTTCACATTCGCTTCCATCAGCCGGCGGTTCATGTAATCATACATCGCCAGAATCCCCTCTGATACTTCATAATCCGGATTGGTCGTCACCATCAGCTCACTGATAATCTTCTGCGCTTTCTGGATATTCGTATTCTTAATTTCGATATTATTATTTATTATTCCCTGTTTTGCCTGTTTAATAAACTTTAATATGCCGTTATAAAGCATTAATGTCAATTCTCCCGGCGAGGCGGTGTTTACGCTGTTATTTTGATACGTTTGATAAGGATTTGCCATAGACATTTATTGAAACACTCCTTTATCTTTTCTGCTCGGTTTAATACGTTCGTCCCTTATTCATTCCGCAAGTATCAACCGTTTCTGCTGCTATCCCGCGGCTTCATTCCGGTAGCTTTCAAAATCTGCCCGGATTACATGCCGCCGCCAAATGAATTCATCAGCATCATCGACTGTTCGTTCGAGCGCTGAATCGCTTTTTCCATCGCGGTGAACTGGCGCCAATAACGGTCTTCAACCTGGACGAGCCGGTCTTCAAACCGGTCGATTTGCTTGTCGACATTGGATAGCTGGCGGCCAAGGGTGTATTGCTGATTCGTCCTCAGCTGATTGCCGGCCCTTGCTTCTATTTTATCCATCGTCTTGTCAATGGAAGCACGCATCCGGTCGGCTATGCCCATTTGTGCGTGGGTCACTCCATCCTTATTAAACAACTCATAAATCGCATTTGGGTTTTTGCGGATCGCCTCTTTCAGTTTTCCTTCATCGACAATCAACTTGCCCCGATCTAAATAATTGCTGGAGGTCTTGATGCCGATTTCGGACAACTGGTTAAAATCAGCATTCACTCCTGTGACCGGTGAATAGATATCCAGGCGCATCTGATTCAGCCCGCCTGACAAAATCGTATCGCTCCGCAGCAGCCCGCTTCTGGCCCGCTCTTCCCACATTTCAATTTGCTTCTCGCCCATATCCTCTTTTTGCTTGTCAGACAGAGGCTTGTAATCCCGATAACGTTCCTCGGACAATTCTTTATTGATTTTTTCAATCGTCTCATTATACTTATCGGCAAATTTCACTATCGATTCGAAAATGGAATCGACATCCGTTGCCGCGGTTATCGAAATTTCAGTGTTTGTCGCTTCTTTCAACGTATATTCGTAACCATTGATTGTAAATGTATTGGAAGCCCGGGTCGTCGCCAGCCCGTTCAAGGTGAATTCAGAATTCTGGCCCAACCGCCCGACACCTGTAGAAGCCGCCTGTTCATTCGTGCTATGAAGCCTCAGCGTGTCATTGGCGAATGTGCCGGAAACGATAATCTCTGAATTCCCGGCCACATCACCGGTATTTTTTGCATTTAGCGAAATTCTTCCGGTTGTTTCATCAAAGAATGCCATAACACCTGTTTGCTGGTTGATTTTATTAATGACATCGTTCAGGGAATCACTGGCCGGGTCAAAGGTGACCGTTTTCGGATCCCCCATCGTTCCGTCTTTTTGGATCGCCTGGATAGTAAAGGTGTTGGCCGTCCCCCAGTCGTTGACAAACTTTGTCCGCTGGCTGTCGAGGGTTGCGTTCGGATCGATCTTCTGCCCTGTATTCACAATGCCCGCCGCACTGTTCATATAAGCAGACTTGGCCAGCTGGCTTACGACAATTGAGGAAGACACGTCTGTTGTTGCATTCACACTGCGAACCGACACTGCACTTTCATTTGAGCTGGTGACAGCCTTTTTAATAAAAGTGGACTTCCTGCCGATCCCGTCAAAAATGAACGTATCAAGATCTTTCAGCAATGTATTCATTTCCCGGTAATCGTCGCGCTGCCATTCCAACAGCTGCTTTTTCTGGGTCAGTTTATCAAGCGGTATCCGTTCCGCCTTCATCAAATCACTGACAATCGTATCTATATCCATCCCGCTGGCCAGTCCGCCAATCCGCATATCTGCCATAATGCATACTCACCTTCCCTTAAATCTTCTTATCAACAACAAGGCCGACAAACTCGGTCATCGCTGCGTAAAAGTCAAGCATTTTCTTGGCAGGGATCTCCCTGACAACCTCTTTTGATTCCTCATCAACCACCGTTACATAATACTCATTCAGCTTCTCGTGCAACTCAAACTGGATGTATGTATGGGAAGGCTGCAAAAATTCATTCAGGCCCTTCACCACGTTTTCAAGCTCCTCTTTGGATGCTTCCTTGGCAGGCGCAGTCTGTTCCTCAACAGATTTCTGTATTTCAGGGCGGTTTTGCCCCGCATCCCTCATTTGCTGCGTTTCCGATGTTTCCGTAGAAGTGAATCTGGCTGTCTGGGAGACGCTTTGCGAAGAAATATGCTCAATCATATTGTCTTCCTCCCGCTATTTTATTTTCTCTATGTCTTATATCGGTAGTTTTTTTAAAACTTATAGTACTAACAGCAGAAAATCCGTAATCTTGCGGAAGAATGCGGGTGCGGGGGAATTGCCTGGCAATTCCCCCGCACCGCCTATTCAAAAAACTGTAATATCCCTCACAACCTTCACAAAAAAGATAACGTATAATGAATGAAAGGGGTTTCATTCACGGTTTTTGCATGGGGGGAGTTCAGTTTGCCGAAACAGGAATATGTATTGGACATCCGGTTCAATGACCGGATCGGCCTCGGATATGAAGTATTCAGCCTATTAAAAGAACGGAACATTAATCTGGTGGGAATGGAAGCGAAGGCCCATGATAAAATGAGCATCAAGTTCGAATGCTCTTCTTCGGCCAGCATCCAGTGGCTGATGAAAGATTTGCAGGAGATCAGCGGCATCCAGTCGATCAAGGTGACGGATCTGATGCCGTATGAACAGCGCGAACGCCAGCTGACGACAATCCTGAATTCGGTTGATGAAGGGATCATCGCCGTCGATCAGGATGGGATCGTCACCCATATCAATGAAAAAGCAAGGGAAATTTTTTATCTCGGTTCTGAAGACGTCATCGGGGTGAGCGCCCAGACGCTCCTGCAAAAACAAATCCCGATCATCGAGATGCTGAAGACCGGCCAGCCCTACAAGCTGCAGGAAGTGAAGCTGAAGAAACACAACAAAGTCCTCCATTACTTGACGAGCGGCGTGCCGATCTTCAATAAAACAGGGGAAGTCATCGGCGCCGTCGCGACAATCAAAGATTTCAAGCAAGTCGAGGAAATCATCTCTAAAGTCGACAGGCAAAACCGCTTTTCATTCAATGACATCATCCACCAGAGCCCGCAAATGCACAGCGTCATCGAGACGGCGAAAATGATATCGAACAGCACGTCATCCATTTTGATCAGGGGTGAAAGCGGCACCGGCAAAGAACTGTTTGCGCGGGCGATCTACAAAGAAAGCAGCCGTGCCGGCCAGCCGTTTGTCGTCATCAACTGTGCGGCACTTCCCGAAACGCTGCTTGAAAGTGAACTGTTCGGTTACGAGGATGGCGCATTTACCGGTGCAGTCCGCGGCGGAAAAAAGGGATTGTTCGAACAGGCCCATACCGGCACGCTTTTTCTGGACGAAATCGGGGAATTGTCGCTGCATATGCAGGTGCGGCTGCTCCGCGTCCTCCAGGAAGGAACGATCCGCAGGGTCGGCGGCACCAAAGAGATCCCGGTCGATGTCCGGATTATCGCCGCCACCCACCGCAATCTTGAAGAGATGGTCGAGAACAGAGAATTCCGTGAGGACCTGTATTACCGGCTGAACGTCGTGCCGCTTCATATTCCGCCGCTGCGCAGGCGCAAGGAAGATATCCCGCTGCTCGTGAACTATTTGCTGCGGAAGCTGAGCCACAAGCTCGACCGGCCGGAAACTTCGATCGACAATGAAAGCATGAATTATTTGATGAACCAAACGTGGCCCGGCAACGTCCGCCAGCTTGAAAATACACTTGAGCGGATGATCAACCTGGCTTCTGGATCGATCATCACCATCCATGACTTTCACGCCTGGACCGCCCTGACCGCCGACCGCCCGGCTGCACCGGCCAAACAGCAAGAGGAGGAATCGCTTTCGTTCACGGTCAGTTTGAAAGGCGATATTCCGCAATTGAAGGATATCGTAAGCGAAGTCGAACGCCAGGTTATCCTCGAAGTTTTAAAGACACACGATTCATCACGCAAAGCCGGCCGCGTGCTCGGCATTTCAAATACAACTGTCATCAATAAAATGAAAAAACTCGGCATCATCTATCATTAAATGCCATCGCCGGACAGGGGCCTGATGCTCCTGTCTTACTTTTGGCACAATTTTTGCAATTACCCCTTATGCACACATAAATTTTGCAAAGGGGTGTTTGTTTACATGGGTAAGGTTCAACACGAAAACGAGGGGTTACAAAGGGGATTGAGCAACCGCCACATCCAGCTCATCGCCCTTGGCGGCGCCATCGGGGTCGGACTGTTCTACGGTTCGAGCGCCACCATCCAAATGGCCGGTCCGGCAATCGTCCTTTCCTACTTGATCGGCGGCATCATCATTTTCACAATTATGCGCGCACTCGGTGAAATGGCCGTGGCCGAGCCGGTTTCCGGATCATTCAGTTCCTATGCCAACCGCTATATCGGCCCGTTCGCAGGATACCTGTCAGGCTGGACGTACTGGTTCATGTGGGTTGTCGTCGGCATGGCTGAAATCACCGTTGTCGGGGTCTACGTAAACTACTGGTTCCCGGACATACCGCAGTGGGTGTCGGCACTGGCCGCGCTTCTGCTCATCACATCGGTCAACCTGGTCAACGTAAAAGCGTTCGGGGAATTCGAATTCTGGTTTGCTCTCATTAAAGTGGTCGCAATCGTCGGCATGATCATCGCCGGTCTCGGCATCATCTTCTTCGGAATAGGCAACGGCGGCGAAGCGATAGGCTTTGAAAACCTGTGGGTCAATGACGGTTTCATGCCGAACGGCGTCACCGGCATCGTCCTGTCACTCGTCATGGTCATGTTCTCGTTCGGCGGCGTCGAGCTGGTGGGCATCACAGCCGGCGAAGCGAACAATCCGCAAAAAACGATTCCATCGGCGATCAACAACGTCATCTGGCGCATTTTGATTTTTTACGTCGGCGCACTCGGCATCATGATGATTTTGTACCCGTGGAACGAAGTCGGCACCAACGGCAGCCCATTCGTCCTGATTTTCGATAAAATCGGCATTGCCGGCGCCGCACACATCATCAACTTTGTCGTCCTGACCGCGGCCCTTTCCGCCTTCAACAGCGGACTGTTCAGCACCGGCCGCATGCTGTACAACCTGTCCCTGCAAAACAACGGCCCAAAATTTTTCGGCAAACTGAACAAATACAGCACACCGAGCCGCGGCATCCTATTTTCATCGTCCTTCCTGCTCGTCGCTGTATTCCTGAACTACATCGTTCCTGAAAAAGTGTTCCTTTACATCTCTGCCGTTGCAACCGTAGCAGTTGTAACAAGCTGGACAATCATCCTTGTCACCCAGCTCAAGTTCAGGCAATCAAAAACGGCGGCGGAAGTGGACAAGCTCAAGTTCAAAATGCCGCTGCACCCGATTTCATCCTATGTGGCACTCAGCTTTTTGGCGTTCATCATCGTCCTGATGGCGTTCATCGACGGCATGCGGATCGCCCTGTTCGTCGCACCGGTCTGGTTCGGGATCCTTTATATCGGCTACAGGCTGAAGCGCAAAGAAGAGCTTGCCGATGTCATTCCAGAGGAAGAAGCCGTATAACACTTATCCGTAAAAAAACCGGAATCAAAACAGCCTCTCCGATTCCGGTTTTTTCGCAGGTGCATAATCCCATAAACACCGTGGGAACGCATCAAGATTTCTTGACGGTGAAAAGAAAATCTGTCAACTTTTCGCAACACCCCGCCACGTTTCCCCTTATTCAGCACCTCGTTTTTTCACATTCCAAAAAATTTTCAAAAAAATTTTCTCTATAGTCGCTCGATATCAGCGGACGAACCAGCGGACCCCCCTGAGTCTCTAGTGACTCGTTCTTCCGCCAGAGTCTCGCGGTTTATTTGATGTGTGTCGATACCAGCGCCTGGCTAACCACCTCCCCCTTCATTCCTGTCCCTTTTCCCTTCACCCCAAAAAGTGGCACAGTTTTTGCAAATGATTAGGATGAGCCAACCAATCATTTCACAAGGTGGAGGGATAAATATGTTACTCACGGAAGAACAAAAGCAAGTCCTCGATGTATTTGAAGAAATGAAAAAGCACGGCCATGAACAGGTCATTTTCAATTATGACAAAACAACCGGCCTGAAATCGATTGTCGCCATTCACGATACGACACTCGGGCCTGCACTCGGCGGCTGCCGGATGTGGGACTATGAATCAAGTGATGAAGCCCTTCGTGATGTTTTGCGGTTATCAAAAGGCATGACCTATAAATGCGGCGTATCGGGCGTCACCCACGGCGGCGGCAAAGCAGTCATCATCGGCGACCCGAAATCCGCGAAGTCGGACGAACTGTTCCAGGCGTTCGGCACCTTCGTTGAGACGATGAAAGGCCGTTTCTACACCGGCACGGACGTCGGCACCGTCGGCATGGATTTCGTTTCCGCCCACAAGCAGACGGACTATCTTGTCGGCCTGCCGGAAGAATACGGCGGCAGCGGCAACTCGGCTGTCATCACTGCTTTCGGTGTCTGGAAAGCAATCAAAGCGACGGCAAAAGAAGCATTCGGCAACGACTCGCTGAAAGATGTCACGATCGCTGTCCAGGGCCTCGGAAAAGTCGGCCAGTTCCTCGTCGACCATTTGCACGGCGAAGGCGCAAGGCTTGTCGTTACCGATATATCGAAAGAAAATGTCTACCACGTTCTTGATAAATACGAGGACATCACGGCGGTCGAACCGGATGAAATCTACAGCGTTGATTGCGACATCTTTTCACCGAACGCACTCGGCGCAGTCATCAACGACCAGACGATCAGCCAATTCAAATGCACAGCCATCGCCGGTGCGGCTAACAACGTCCTCGAAGACGAGCGCCACGGCCAGATGCTCCATGACCAAGGCATCCTGTACGCACCCGACTATGTCGCAAACGCCGGCGGCCTCATCCAGGTTGCCGACGAACTGCAAACATACAACAAAGACCGCGCGTTCAAAAACGCCAGCATGATCTACGACATCCTCGGCCAAATCTATGCGATTTCGAAAGAACAAGACATCCCGACTTATAAAGCTGCTGATGTGCTTGTTGAAGAAAAGATTGAGAAGATTGGCGGGCTTCGGAGAAAGTATACCGGGTGCTAGCATAGGCGGTGCCTGACCTCCGGCGCGTTAAAGCGCCGGGGGTCAGGCACCCATTTCACAATTCAGAGGAGGTGCACCATGAGATTCACCAATTTCAACAAAGTCATCGAACAGGCGCAAAAGCTGCCGCCCGTAAAACTAAGCGTTGCCGCCGCCCATGACGAAGATGTGCTGCATGCGGTGAAAAATGCCGTTGACCTCGGCCTTGTCGAAGCGCTTCTCGTCGGCGATCCGATCATGATCACCCGGCTCACCGAACAAATGGAATTCCCTGCTGACGCGTATACAATCTATCCCGCCCATTCCGAACAGGAAGCGGCCTACACAGCGGCAAAACTGGCCGATGAAGGCAAAGCCGACATCCTTATGAAAGGGCTGTTAAACAGCACGCCGTTTTTAAAAGGTGCACTCGACAAACGATTGAACCTGAAAACTGGCCGCATCATCAGCCATCTATCGATCTTTGACATCCCGGGCGCCGAATCGCTCGTCTTCATGACAGACGGCGGACTCAACATCGCGCCCGATTTCGACCAGAAGAAAAGCATCATCTGGAATGCAGTCGATTTCATGCGGGTCATCGGCATCAGCGATCCGCGCGTCGCCATCCTGGCAGCGAATGAACTCGTCAACGAGAAAATGCCGGTCACTGTTGAAGCATGCAAGCTCGCTGACCAAATCGCAGCCGAAAGCGATGACGGCCTGTTGATCGAAGGCCCACTCCCGCTCGATCTCGCCATCAGCAGAGCATCACTTGAGCATAAAAAACTCGAAAGCAAGCTCGGCGGGAAGGCCGATTTGCTTGTTATGCCGAATATCGAAGCCGGCAACATCTCAAGCAAGGCGATCACCTATTACGCCAACGGCACGATGGCCGGAATCGTCCTCGGATCGGCTGTTCCGCTCGTACTCAATTCACGTTCCGACTCATCGCTGGCAAAACTCGCTTCGATTGCGCTTGCTGTCATCGCTGCCGCCAAAACGCCGGTCCAGGTGCAAAGCCATGGACTTGCTTAAGCACAACATCAACATCTTCATCGGCCACTACGGCGTCGGCAAGACAACGATTGCAGTCAACCTCGCCAAACAATGGCGCGAACAGCATCCGGACGAGCGCATCGCCCTTGCCGACATCGATGTCAACAACCCGTACTTCCGCTCCCGCGACTGGGCGGAAAAATTCGAGCAGCACGGCATCGATCTGATCATCCCGGACAAAGAAATCGCCCAGGCGGAAATGCCATTTTTGCCGAAACACATATATGCCGCACTGAAATCAGACAGGAAATTGCTGCTCGATGTCGGCGGCTATGACACCGGCACAACCGTATTGGGCAGCCTGGCCGGCCACATCAAACCGCTTGACCACCAGGGCTGGTTTGTAGTGAACACGTTCAGGCCCGGCACGGAAACAGCAGAAGAAATAGAGGAAATGTTCGAGCGCCTGCAAGCCATTTCAAGGCTGGAAATCACCGGCATCATCAATAATTCAAATCTGGCGCAGTTTTCCGCGCCGGAACACGTGCTGGAAAGTGAAACAATCGTGCGGGAGGCAGCTGAAAATCTGCACGTTCCCGTTTTTATAAACAGCGCTGACGCATCGTTCAGCAGCGCGCTTGAAGGAAAAACCGCATCACCGGTAATCCCGGTTCACCGTCTCGAACATCTGAATTGGCAAAAGACTGGAGGCCTATTATGAAAAAAACGCGAAACGCCTTCGTTGGCATAGATGACGGACTTTGCAAAGGCTGCGGCATCTGCATATCCGTATGCCCGACCGATACCCTGTCGATTTCAACCGATCCGAACGCCAAAGGCTACTACCCGGCCATGCAGCACAATGCGGACGCCTGCATCGCCTGCAACAAATGCGCAACGATGTGCCCGGAAGTGGCCATTGAAGTTTTCGCCGACTAACAGCCGTAAGGGGGATGAACATGAAACAATACTTAATGAAGGGGAATGAAGCGATCGCGGAAGCCGCCATCCGGGCGAACTGCCGCCATTTTTTCGGCTACCCGATCACGCCTTCCACCGAAATCATCGAATATATGGCCGCAAAAATGAACAAAGCCGGCGGCACCTTCGTCCAGGCCGAAAGCGAAGTCGCCGCCATCTACATGGTCTTCGGCGCGGCCGGCAGCGGCAAACGCGTCATGACCGCATCATCAAGCACCGGCATCAGCCTGAAACAGGAAGGAATCTCCTTCATCGCCGCCAATGAACTGCCGGCCGTCATCGTCAACATCATGCGCACCGGCCCGGGTCTCGGCGGACTCGGACCATCCCAGGCCGACTACTTCCAGGCGACCAAAGGCGGCGGGCATGGCGATTACCGCCTGATTGTCCTTGCACCTAGCTCCGTCCAGGAAATGGCCGACCTTATCATCGACGGCTTCGACCTTGCCGATGTCCACCGCAACCCGGTCATGATCCTGGCCGACGGCGTGCTCGGGCAGATGATGGAACCGGTCACTTTCACGGACCGTGAACCTGTCGCTGTCAATAAGGATTGGGCGACAACCGGCGCGGAAGGCCGAGAGCGCAACTTGATCACATCTTACAACCTGCAGAATGAGGCGGGTGAAAAAAAGGCGTTGTACCTGGAGGGAAAATATAAAGGCATCGCCGCTACAGAACAGCGCTGGGAAAATTATCTCATGGACGATGCCGAGTATGCGTTTGTCGCTTATGGAACTAGCGCACGGATTGTAAAAGGCGCTGTCGATGAACTGCGGGAACAGGGGCATAAAGTCGGGTTGATTCGGCCGATTACCTTGTGGCCGTTCCCGGAAAAAGCATTTGAAGAAGTTATCGATAAAATCAAAGGCTACATGGTTGTTGAAATGAGCACCGGCCAGATGGTCGAAGACGTAAAACTGAACGTAAACGGACGGGCACCGGTTGAGTTTTACTCGCGCCAGGGCGGCATTACGCCGCAGCACAATGAGATCGTCGAAAAATTCAACAACGCCTTTGCAACAGGGGGTGTAACCGTTTGAAGCAGACATTCACAAAGACAAAAGCATTGAACGATAAGCCATTCCACTACTGCCCCGGCTGCACTCACGGCATCATCCACCGCATTCTCGGCGAGGTGCTGGAGGAACTGGACTTGCTGAAAAAAACGATCGGCGTGGCACCTGTCGGTTGCTCCGGTTTTATGGAACAATATTTCAACATCGACTTTCAGGGAGGAGCCCACGGCCGTGCGCCTGCAATCGCTACCGGCATCAAGCGGTCCCTGCCGGATAAAGTCGTGTTCACCTACCAGGGCGACGGTGACATGGCATCGATCGGTACAGCGGAAGCCATCCACGCGGCCGCCCGCGGGGAAAAATTCACGTCCATTTTCGTGAACAACGGCATCTACGGCATGACCGGCGGCCAGATGGCACCGACATCCCTTATCGGCCAGAAAACATCGACATCACCATTCGGGCGTGATGCCGCAACCGCCGGCTATCCGCTCGACCTGCCGCTGTTGATGAGCAACATTCCGGGTGCCGCGTATGTCGCTTCCGTTTCGGTCGACACACCGCAAAACGTCATCAAAGCGAAAAAGGCCATCAAAAAAGCGTTCAAAATCCAGCTTGAAGGCCTTGGCTACTCGTTTGTCAGCGTCCTGTCCACCTGCCCGACGAACTGGGGCATGTCACCGACCGAAGCACTGACATGGCTGCAGGACAACCTGGCAACCCACTACACACTCGGTGAACTGAAAGCACCGGAAACGGCAAAAGCATAAAAGGAGTGAGCCAAATGGAAAAAATCATCATCTCCGGATTCGGAGGCCAGGGTGTGTTGTTTGTTGGCAAGCTCCTCGCCTATACTGGCATGGTCACCGGAAAGCATGTATCCTGGATTCCGTCCTACGGGCCGGAAATGCGGGGCGGCACCGCGAACTGCTCGGTCATTATTTCAGAAAAAGAGATTACGTCGCCGATTATTGACCGGTGCACGACACTGCTGGCGTTTAATGAGCCTTCAATAGATAAGTTTGCAGAGCAAGTTGCAGAGGGCGGCCGGATTTTATTTGACGGCTCGCAGATCAAAAAGGTAAAGCCTGCAGGTCTGGAGTCGGATTGGACTCCGATTCCGACAAAGGAAATGATTGATAAGCTCGGAATACCGGGCTCAATGAATATGATTATGCTGGGCGCTTTTATTAAAGAAAACGAGACGATCACCCTGGAAGATATCGATAAAGGGCTTGACGAAATGCTCAGCTCCAAACGGCCTGAGCTGATTGAAAACAATAAAAAAGCGATTCGACTCGGCTACGACTGGAAGGATTTGATGATACACCATGCCTAAAACGATACTTACAATTAATCCTGGTTCCACTTCCACTAAGTTTGCGGTTTTTGAGGGCAAGGAAATGGTGTTTTCTGAGACGATTAGGCACCGGGACGAAGACATCATGAAGTACTCTTCCACCGCCGATCAACTGCCTTTCAGGCTGGAGACGATTATGAGGAGCCTGCAGGAGAGGAAATTTGACCTGGGCTGGCTGGACGGTGTTGTCGGACGCGGAGGGCTGTTGAAACCGCTGGAGAGCGGTACGTATGAGGTGAATGAAGAGATGCTGGCAGATGCGCGGTCGGGTAGGTACGGAGACCACGCCTCCAATCTCGGCAGCATCATCGCTTACGAGCTGGCTCAGCAGGTTGGTGTTCCTGCTTATATTGTTGATCCGGTTGGCGTTGATGAGCTCGTTGATGAAGCGCGGCTTTCCGGGTTGGCTGATATTGAACGGAAGAGCCATGTGCATGCACTGAATATTAAGGCAGTTTCCCGGAAGGTTGCTGAGGAGCTCGGCAAGCCACTGGATGAATTGAATTTTGTTGTTGCCCACATCGGCGGAGGGATTTCGGTTGTCGCCCACCGTAGCGGGCGGATCATTGATGTGAACAATGCGGATAACGAAGGGCCGTTTTCACCTGAGCGGGCTGGCGGACTTCCGGCCAAACAGCTTGTGCAGCTTTGTTATTCAGGGAAGTATACAGAGAAAGAGATGCTGCAGAAGCTTACAAAGCAAGGGGGCATGTATTCGTATGTGGGGACGAAAAGTGCGCTGGAGGTTGAGGAAAAGGCTCTGGCCGGGGATGAGAAGGCCGGGCTGGTGCTGAAAGCGATGGTGCATCAGATCGGGAAAGAGATCGGTGCGATGACTACAGTGCTGGAAGGCAGGATTGACGGGGTCATTTTGACCGGGGGGATTTGTTATTCGGATTACATTGTTGGACGGATTAAGGAGAAGGTTGGGTTTTTGGGTGAAGTTTTTGTGGTGCCTGGCGAGGCGGAGTTGGAGGCTCTGGATGCTGGGGCTGGGAGGGTTTTGTTGGGTGAGGAAAGTGTTAGGGTATATTGATTTGGAAGCCGTTCCTGTTTTGGGCTGGGGGCGGTTTTTTATTATTTTATGTACCTTCGCAAGCGACACATTTAGTAATTAGAGCTTTTACAGGCATTTAGCACTTACTTGGCTGTTTTCTTTGTTATAATAAGTCCAGGAACGTGTGTTCGCAAAAAGGAGGGAGCTTTATTGAACTTTCTGGATTTGAACGCCATTCAACAGAATGTCTTAACAGCCAGTATAATTGGTGATGGAGAGATAACTAAACGATACGCTGGAAGTAGAAGAAAAAACAACAGCTATCGTGAGCACTTTGGCATAAACCAAAAAGAATACAGGGACTGGAAAATATCTTTTCTCTCTGAATTGCTTTATATGAGACCAAATGATAACGTCATCTCTTCTAAATCCATCCCACTTTTTACTGATTTATTCGACCATTTTTATCTTGGCGGGTCAAAGAAAATACCTGGCGAGCTGCTACAAATGTGTACCCTCCCCCACTTTCTTGCAGTCCTTTACATGGATGACGGTTCTTTATGTATCAATAGACGAATCAATCATAAACGTAAATCTATTTATTTAACCCCACAAATCTATCTATATCTCCAAAACTATCCACTTGAACAATTAGAACAGCTCCAATTACATATAAATACAACGTTCAACCAAAATTTTAGAACTTCCAAAAGACGAGATGGCTGCGGGTATATTTTACGGTGTACAAAAGTCAAAGAGACGATAAATTTTCTTAAGTTGATCCGGCCAGTCACTTCCAGTTGCCCTTCAATGGACTATAAAACCTCCTGGGAATGGAGATTGAAATATGAAACACAAACACTTAAAACAAAATTCCCTGGCTATGAAGTCCACAGCTCTTCGTCAGATCGATTTGTAAATTATTCTGATTTCGAAATCAATAGATTAAAAAATCTAAAACAAAAAGGAATGACAGATAGGGAAATAGCGGATGAATTAAAAAGATCCTATTGGTCAATTGTTTATAAGTTAAGGGAGTTAAGAAACAAAGGGGACCTATAATTAAAAAAGAGGCCACCAAAACCGGCGGCCACTTTTCAGATATTTGTTTACCGAAGAAGTTGAAGAACTCCCTGTGGTTGTTGGTTGGCTTGCTTTGCCGCTATGCCTTTCGGTCATAGAATAGACTATATCTTCACCCTGTCAAATCAGGGGCCGGGCACTTCGAACAGCTTTTGCTGCCCTACGAGATTCATAGTCATAGCTTTACTTTAGACCGTGTTCCCTAGTCGTTGAACCTTCTCCAGAGTTTCCTCACAGGAGCTTGGCTGCTGATTATCCATTGTTCCATCTTCATTTTTTTTAAACCTTCACGCAGACCGTTTCCAGTTACGTTGTGGTCGATGAAGCTTTAGGAAGTTCCAGCAATTCACCCAGTTATTCTCTAACCCGTTACCAAGTTAGACGCCCTCTAAATCCATTATCTAAGAAGTTGTAATACTCCTTGAGGAATTTGATTTGATTGAGCTAGCATTGCTTGTGCCGCTTGTGCAAGAATTGAATTCTTTGTTTGGCTCATCATCTCAGAGGCCATATCAACGTCCCTTATACGAGATTCTGCTGCTGTTAAGTTCTCAGCAGATGTCCCTAAGTTATTGATTGTATGTTCTAAACGATTTTGGTATGCACCCATCTTTGATCGTTCAGCTGATACTGACTCAATTGCATTATTAATAGTAGTAATTGCTTGGTCAGCTTTAGTTTGTGAAGAAATGTCAATGCCACCAACACTTACTTGAGCATCAGCAGTCAATGCACTTCCTAACACTAAAACCGTATCCCCATTTTCACTTTTAAAAGTAGTATCATCAGATGCAGTTGCTATTGTGTTGCCTTCTGAGTCTACTATTGTAGAAGCTCCTGACGTAAATGACAATGTATAGTCACCAGATCCCAGACCTTTATTTTCAATATGTGAGCTATAAGAATCTACAGTACTATTATCGTAGTCGATTGTTATGGAGTCTCCTGCTGTAGCTGCGTTATTTAAGCTGAAAGTATCATCACCAGTAGAACTTGTCCACGCTTTACCATCATCACTATTTGCGATTACAATACCATCTGAGTTCTTAATTTCATATTTGTCTGTATTATTATTCTGGCTGACAGTATATTCTACTACACCTGAACTAACAACACCACCATTAATTCCATCACTTGATGTATCAGTTATAGTAACTGGTGTAGCTGGTGTAAAAGTAGTTTGAGCTTCACTCAATACTCCTAAAGAAAAGGCCTTCATATCATTGATATCAAGTGTAATGTTTTGTCCTTCATTAGCTCCGATTTGGAAAGTGCCTTGGAAGGTACCATCCAAAAGATTTTGTGTATTAAATTCTGTTGTTTCTCCAATACGAGTAATTTCCTTAGCTAGCTCATCAACCTCTTTTTGTAATTCTTTACGGTCAGATGCTGTATTTGTATCGTTTGCAGACTGTACTGCTAGCTCGCGCATGCGCTGAAGAATACTGTGGGTTTCATTTAATGCACCTTCAGCAGTTTGAATCATAGAAATTCCATCTTGTGAATTTCGTGTAGCTTGATCTAAACCACGAATTTGACCACGCATCTTTTCAGAAATCGCTAGACCAGCTGCATCATCACCAGCTCGGTTAATACGAAGGCCAGAAGACAACTTCTCCATTGATTTACTCTGTGCATTGTTAGCACTAGACAGCTGACGATAAGTATTCAACGCAGCAATATTATGATTAATCCTCATTATTCAATTTCCTCCCTGAAATCTGCTTTCCCACATCCTTGTGGCAGCATAAAGTTGTGATTAAACAGCCCCACCATTGTCGGCCGCCAACAGTGTTTCTGTTTCTCACTTTTTATATCGGCCTTTCTTTCAGAGAGTTTAATTGTTTTTTAGATTTTTTATTTGTGAAAGAACATTTTCTGGAAGTTTCGCCGCATTGCTGTTTTCCTTCTGGATTTCCAAATAGATCTCCTTGCGGTGAATATCTACATTTTGCGGCGCATTGATGCCAAGCTTCACCTGATCACCATCAACCGCCACCACAACGAGCTCTATATCATCACCGATTTGAATCGCTTCATTCACTTTCCTGGACAGAATCAGCATGCCTTACCCCTCCTGTCCTGCGGCTGAAGTTTTTCCAAACAGCAAATGCCGGGTCCCATACCCTTTTTCATTCAGCACCAGCTGCCGAGCGACCTGCTTCTTTTGATTGATGACGACCGGGGCCTGTAGATTCGCGGTCGTCTTTTCAAAAGGATCCTGAACCGTCAAAATCATAAAAACGGCAACATCATTCTCCGATTCTATCTCTAGCTTTTCTATCACATCGTCAGACAGATTGAATTCATAATCCGCAAAAAACTGAAACGGAACCGCCAGCACAAACGCCAGCCCTTCCGTTTCAACAGATTGCAAAATAAAAAACGGGCTGTCATCACCGAGCGGCAGCACAATAAATTGCCGTTCATCCGTAAAGCCCGGCAGCCCACTCGGAAACGAAAGGACATCCTGTTCAGCCGCATCAACCGTTCCGTGATACCTCGTTTCTACCTTCACACCTATCACTTACCTTCTTTAAAGTTTTTGGTCAACATTCAACCCTTCGAAATCAATCTTCAACGAATTCCATTGTTCCATATAAAAATCGACAGAACCTGGCGTATACTGATGAACTGGCTTATTGGCCTTCACATCAATCTCCGGCCGATTCGGCTTCCAATCAATCATCACATCACCTGGCTCATAATCAATTTTTACACTCCCGGCAGACGGAATCCACCCAATATTAAAATCGTAAATAGGATCTTCACTATTTTCCTTCGCCTGGCTCGCAATCGGGTTTCCGCCATTTTCAATCTGCATCAGCTCATCACCCTGCCGTGCCATCCGCGCCATACCGGCAAGCCAGTCTTCATACCCTTGCCGGGCGAAATCCTCTGTCCGCCGGAACACCGACTTCAAATCCATGTCGGCCCATGCTTCCGTCTGGTCAATCGAAAGCCGGCCTGGTGTCGTATTAATTTCCAAATCAGCAGGCTGCTGCCTTATGGACATATCAGCCTTTGGCTGCTCAATCTGCTGAACGGCCTTTTCTGTCCTTATACCTAGAACAGCAGGGGTTGACTGCAGCCTGATTTGCGGTACTTGCATCTCTCTCACCCATTTCTTAAGAAAAAAAGCTATCAACGAATTGATAGCTTATCGCAAAAAGTCCAACAACGTCGGTTGAATGATCCGCGAACCAACACCAAGCGCGGCCCGATGGATACTCTCCTGTGTCTTCAACTCAGTAATGACCCGCTCGATATCAGCATCCTCATTATCCGAAAGAATCCGGTTGGCGATGACTTCCTGTTCATCAACCCGGGCTTCGATCAGCTCGACCCTGTTATAGCGGGCACCCATTTCAGCCCGGCCGGCAACAATGCTGTCAATGTGGCCATCGAGCGTACCGAGGAAACTGCCGACCTCGCCCGTCATATTTCCTTTCAATGTCTGCTCCAAGTTTTCAATATCCGAAAACATAGCTCCTGGAAACACATCATCCGCATCCATATTCACAGGAATGCGCACACCTTTCGAAACCTCAATATTCACATCCGAACCCTTTACCGAACTACGGGTGCCATATTCACTAAACGGCTTCTCAGCCGTATTGGTCCCATTAAAAATATACTTGCCGGCAACCTGCGAGTTGGCAATGGAAACAAGATGATCCTTCAGCTGGCCGACCTCTTCAGCGATCGCAGCCTTCTGCCCTTCCTCATACGTGCCGTTGCTCGCCTGCACCGTCAATTCCCGCAGACGCTGCATCACCTGTGTCGCCTTATCCATCGCCGCATCGGAGTTTTCCATCCAGTTGTACACCTCTGAAAGATTCCGCTTATACTGCTCCACTTCGGTCAGGTTCGTCCGGTAGCTTATCCCTTTCATCGCAACGACCGGATCGTCGGACGGCTTCGTGATTTTCTTTCCCGTCGCCAGCTGGTCCTGGTACTTGCCCATCCGGCTGTAGCTGTTGCTCAGATTGCGGAGCATATTATTCGCGAGCATGCTTTGCGTTACACGCATTCGTCACACCTACCTTCCGACACGGCCCATGCCGTTGATGATTTTATCGAGCATTTCGTCAATTGCTGTTATGTTCCGTGCCGATGCGTTATAGGCATGCTGGAACTTGATCATGTTCGTCATTTCTTCATCGAGAGAAACGCCGCTGACTGACTGGCGCCGTTCTTCAACAGAGTCACGCAAAATTTCCGAATTGCTTTCCAGCCGGGTCGCTTCCTGGGCATCGACCGCCATTTTTCCAATCAAGCCCTGGTAAAATGACTGGATTGTCCCTTTTACATTGTAGCCCGTCAGATTCGTGAAGTTTTCATTTTGTACACCGGCAAGTGCCTGGGCATTTTCCCCATTGCCGGCCTGGCCGCTTGCATTTGAGGCGGCAATTTTATTCAAGTCGGCCATGATGTTATCACTGAGGGAAATCAGCTTTGCTGCACCTTTCGCATCAGCCATTTCATCAAAAAAGAGTCCTCCTGGTGCTGATGGGTTTTCAATCGTGAAACCGGCTTTATGGACTTCATTAAACCGTTTGGCAAAATCAAATGCCATTTTGTCCAGGTTTTCCAGCATTTCCGGATACGTGCCCTTTGTCGTGCCGCCTTCCTCATAACCGTACGAATCAACAAGACCCTTGAGCTTGCCCTGCTGTGCCAGATTAAGCGCCGTTCCACCAATAGAAATCCCTGTCACTGGCTGCGGACTAGTGGAAGTGACACCAATATCAGCGGGTGTTACAGACAGTACAGATGTCCCTGTCCCATCCACAAGCTGAACCCTGTTCCCTTCCTTGTCCATCACATAAACATCAAGCATGCCTTCCGCAATATCTAGCGCATTCCCGCCCGTTTTAACACGTTCGGTCTCAACTGGCACCAGCTCCGAAAGCCTGTCAAGCAAGACATCGCGATTATCATATAAGTCATTCGCCAGATAGCCATGCGGCTCGATCTCCGAAATCTGCCTATTGATATTGCTGATCTGGGTCGCAATCGAATTGATTTCTTTCACCGTTATATCAATCTGCGAACCGAGGTCGTTTTGGATTGACGTCAGGGAGTTGCTCAAATAGTGGAACGTCTCCGCAACAGCCACTCCGCGCTGGCGGACGACCGACCTGGCACCGGAATCATTCGGATTCACAGCGAGGTCCTGCAGTGACTGCCAGAAGCGGTCCATCGTCTTGGCCAAACCGTTTTCGGACGGCTCATTCATAATCTCTTCCATATTGGCAAGGGCGGAACTCCGTGAGTCCCAGTAGCCCAGCTTCGTGTTTTCCGAGCGGTATTGCACATCAATGAAACCCTCCCGCACACGCTGCACCGAACCAGCTTTCACACCGGTCCCGACCTGGCCCGGAATTTGCGGCCGGTTCCTGCTTGCAGGCGGATACGGCTCGGTCTCTTCGAAGTTGATGCGCTGGCGCGAGTAGCCCGGCGTGTTGGCATTCGATATATTCTGCCCGGTTGTATGTAAAGCGGATTGCTGGGTGAACATGCCGCGGCGGGCTGTTTCCAATCCTGAAAAAGTCGAACTCATAAAGGGTGCCTCCGATCTCGGTTATGCTTTGGAATCAAAAATCGAGTGTCCTGACTGGCTGTTCTGCTGCGGCTTGCCGTCCGGACGGCCGTATACCGTCTGTTCCGGCTGCGGCCTCAGCAAATCGAGCGATAAATGGACGTAATCAAGCGAGCTCTGGACAAGTTCCTGGTTCAGGTCATTTTTCAGCTTCAACATGTGCAGCGTTTCCGAAAGGGCCGCATGCAGCCCTTCAAGCTGTTCCCGCTCTTTGCCGGATGCCCTGCCGAGGATGTCATTCAGTGATAGATTCTCCCCAGCTGAAAAAGCGGCGGCAGCCTGCTCGCGTTCAGCATCTGCCGACTTGATGGCCTGAACCGCTTTCGCTTCTTCTTTTACAAGCAGATTCAGGGCTTCCATATCGCCTTTCTTGATGATATCCGTTTTCCTGTCAGCCAGGTCGGCCAGGCTGCGATGGAGCTTCAACAGCTTGGCGAGCGGCTGGATGAGTGCTGTGGTGCTTTGCGTCAATGGAAACCCTCCGTTTCATTACTTTTTAAACCAGAAATCCACCATTTTCTTTGCAGCTGCCTGTGGATCGACTTTATACGTACCGGACTCGACCTGCTGCTTGATCGCCTCGACTTTTTCCTGGCGGGCCGCTTCGAGCGGTGATTTCTGCTGGAGCTGCTGCGCCTCTTTGGAAATTTCAATTTTATCAGTCTGCTTGCTATTCATCTGCTTGGCCTGCTCGACTTGTTCGAGCTGCTTTTTATATGGGTTGACATTCATATTGCCGTATTGGTTGCCGTTTACCTTCATGACGCTTCACCTCTTTCGGAAATTCATTAAGGTCTCTTCTTATTATCGGTTTTTCCCTTACACTTTTTCAGTGACTGCAGGATTATTTATCGACTGAGTAATAAGTCGCAGTTTTTTCTTTCAGTTTGCGGGCTTCTGCCCGTTTTTGTTCTTCATCCTCATTCATTATATCGGCCCGGAGCGACTTCGTGCAATCATCACACAGCTTTCCTTCCCGGATCTTTTGGCCGCATTTCGCACATGGATATCCCAGGTTCGGGAATTTTGACAGCTGCAGCCTTCCTTCTTTAATAAACCTGAGAATAAGCTTCTCATCCACACCGGTGCTTTCTGTCACTTGTTGGAGTGTCGCCATCCGGTTTTCCCGCCTGCGAATGAACTGGTAGACGGTTTCAAACTTTTTATCTTCTTCCTTTTTACAAGCCGGGCAAATGTCGCGGTAGTTTTTTACAAAAAGGGTGCCGCACTGTGCACAGTTTGCCAATTCTGCCATATCAATTCCTCCACCGTTCGTTATTCTATTCTTTATATCGGCATCTTTTCGGCAAGGTTTAATTTTCTTCATCCACGTGCAATCGTGAGGGAGGATATTTCGTTTACACCCTGTTCTTTCAGGGTTCTGGCGGCAAAGCGGAGGGTCGATCCGGTCGTGTAAATATCATCGATAAGCAGAATTTTTTCGGCAGGCATTTCCGTATCTTTTTTCACGTAAAAAGGATTGGGCTGTGCCATTCTCGCTTTCCGGTCTTTCTTGCTCTGCTTTTCACCGTGTTTCCGTTCAAGCAGTCCGGCAACCGGGCGGCCGGATAGGACAGCAAGCGCCTCCGCCTGGTTGAATCCCCGTTCATATAAACGCTCGGCACTCAGTGGAATCGGCACCAGTACATATTGATCAAACGTTTGTTTAACCTTTCGTTTCAGTTGTGAGGCAAAAATCTCCCGCAATTGGTGATCGCCCCTGTACTTGAACCGGGCCATGATTTCCTTCATTCCTTCATTATAATGAAAAAGAGACATGTTCCTGGTCAAGACACCTGCCCACTCAGGCTGCTCTTCCCAGCGGACACAGTCAAGGCAACGGTCTCCCTCAACATAGGCAGAGTCCAGACCATCTAAATCACGCCCGCAAATTGTACAAGGGGTGTCGTGTCTATTCGGCTCCAGCAAAGCATCACAAACCTCACAAAGCGGGTCATCCCCTCTTTTTATAAAACTGGCCCACGTGAATGTTGAAACGATCGGCTGATGGCAGCACAGGCAGTGGCTCATTTCAGCAGCCCCTTTCCGTCCGCTTCTTTATTCATTTTATTAATATGATGGTAAGCATTCTGCATCGCTTCAGTTGTGCCAAAATGAAAAAACACAACATCCCCGTGCGGCTGTCCGGCACTGCGCCCGACCCTTCCGGCAATCTGCACAAGGGCGCTTTCTGTAAAAATCGGCGCTTCACTGCCGAGCACTGCCACATCAAGGCCGGCAACAGTCACCCCGCGCTCCAGGATTGTTGTCGTGACGAGCAGCAGAACTTCGTGGCGTCTGAACGTCGCCACTTTTTCTTTTCGATCCGGATCTTCGGCGTGAACGCCTTCTATCACAGGGGAGGATTTCTTGAGGATTTTAACCGCATGCTGGAGGGTCTCAATATCGGGGACAAATAAAAACGCGGGGATTTTATTTTGCAGGCGATGATGGATCCACTCCTCCAACCGCGGCGGAAGCCTTCCTTTTTCAAGGCGTTTCCGCCAGTTCCCGCACCACTTGAATTCCGGCAGCGGTAACGGCTTTCCATGATAGCGGACCGGAATGCGCACGGCCGGAAGCTTCCCCTTTTCCACTTCCTTTTTTAACCGGCTTGAAGGCGTGGCTGTAAGGATGATCCGGGCTGCTTCCTCTTTTGCGGCCTGGTCTGCGGCGTATTGGAGGGAGGAATCGAGGTTGTAAGGAAAAGCATCAACTTCATCGATGATCATGACATCGAATGCCCGGTGATAACGGAGCAGCTGGTGGGTGGTCGAAATGACGAGTTGTCCCTGTTTGGTGCGGTCTTCGCTGCCGCCATACAGCGCGATCATTTCAGTATCGGGAAAGACGTTCCTGAGCCTCGGTGCGAGTTCCAGCACAACATCTGTCCTTGGAGCGGCCAGGCACACCTTCAATCCTGCTTTGAGCGCTTCCGCAATCCCATGGAAAAGGACTTCCGTTTTCCCGGCTCCGCACACCGCCCAGACAAGCAGGCTTGAATGACGTTGTACCGCTTCAACGACCTGGCTGGAGGCTGCCTGCTGCCCAGCTGACAGTTCTCCCTGCCAACAGAGCGGACTTTCCTGAAGACTATAAGCAAGTGGAGGGCCTGTCCACCTGATAAGTGGTGTACATTCACTCACCCGCCCGCTCATGATGCAATTTCGGCAATATACACACGCTTCACCGCACCTGGCACACTGGAACGACGCAAACAGTTGCGGCTTCTGATTGCCGCAGCGATTGCAAAACGGTCCGGCTTTGCGCTTGCTGACACCGTGCCCGTATGCAAGATATCCGTTTTCGTAGTGCTCGTGCAGTGTTTCCAAATCAAAAGGGAGTTCGTCAAGAAGAATTTTTTTGCCGGCAAGGGGTTCCTGAAGGATTTTACTGAAATTGAAATGGGGATTGAGTGGATTCTGCGGAAGTTCATCGAAAGCTGAAATCGGGCTTAGTTCCGTATTTTCCGGGGCGAAAATCTGTGGGACAAGCTGCTGTTTTCCTGACAAAGAAAGAGAGGCAAACTTCATAAAGCCGCCTCCCCTGCAAATCTTCCTATCAATGAAGTCACTCCTATTTTTTATACCATCCGAGCCCGAGCGAGCCTTCGCCGAGATGCGTCCCGATGACCGGGCCGAAGTAGCTGATGTTCACTTCCGCATTCGGGTACTGCTCTTCCAGTTCCTTTTTCAAGGCTTCCGCTTTCTCCGGGCGGTTAGCGTGGATGGCGGTTGCTATGATTTTAGCACCGTCCTTAGCATCTTCGTGGAAAAACTCTTTAATCCTTTTAACCGCCTTCTTTTCAGTGCGGATTTTTTCATATGGCACAATTTTCGTATCCTCAAACACAAGGATCGGTTTCACCTGCAGCAGGCTTCCGACGAACGCCTGGGTGCCGGAAAGCCGGCCACCGCGCTGGAGATGCTGGAGATTGTCCACCATGAAATAAGCGCGGATCGATTTTTTCATTTCGTTCAATCGCACAATGATCTCCTGCGGGGCCACACCCTCGTTTGCAAGCCCGGCTGCTTCGAGCACATAAAACCCCTGCACTTCACAGCTAATTTCCGAGTCATAGGCGTACACTTCGGCCCCTTCCACCATCGTGCCGGCAGACAGCGCCGTCTGATATGTGCCGCTGATTCCGCTCGATAAATGAATCGAAATGATGGCATCATAGTCCTTTGCAAGCTTTTCAAACAAATCGACAAACTGGCCGATCGCCGGCTGCGACGTTTTCGGAAGTTCTCCCGAATGCTTGATTTTATCGTAAAAGTCCTCGGTCTTCATTTCGACTTCTTCTTGATATGATTCATTGCCAAAAATGACATTCAGCGGAATCATATGGATGTTATACTCTTTCCTGACCTCTTCCGGCAAATAAGCAGTACTGTCCGTTACAACCGCTGTTCTCATTCAATAACCTGCCTTTTTTCTGTAATGTTGTGCTTCATGATATCTATAAGTGCAAGTAAAGATTTATATACCAACATTGTACCGAAGTTCAGTGGGTTGTACTAGTGTGGAGGTATGTTGCCTGGCAATTGCCATGCAACTATTTCCCGGATTATTTCCCGCCTGTCTCAACATAAACTTAAAAGCCCTGATCCTTTCAAGAATCAGGGCTTTGAAATTCGGGTGTTTCTCAAGATATTTGAGCTATCACTTCTTCGGCTTCTTTGTCTTTTTCAAGTGAATCTGTGCCAGAACCGGATCATGGTCGCTCGCCCGGCCATCTTCGTATGAGAAATCGGCATTGATGTTCACTGTGTCAATCTTCGCCCTGTGGGCGATGTTGTTACTGACAAGAATATGGTCGAGCACCTGAGAATTCCCCTGGTAAATGTACGTATAACGCTCTTCAGCCGGCAGCTGTTCCATCATGTTTGTCAGAATATCGCCTTCTAGCAAATTGACAGGAGCCGAGAATTCAAAGTCATTCAAGTCACCGAGCACAACGACATTTGCATTCGGATCTTCCGCTAGAATATCGTTGACAAAGCCGTTGATGACTTTTGCCTGCTTCAGCCGCTGGACTTCACTGCCAAGAACAACAGGATGTTCGGCTCCGAACAGTGATCCGTCTCCGCCTTTGGAATTGAGGTGATTGGCGATGACAATCACTTTTTCTCCATTAAATTCGAATTCGGCAGCAAGCGATTTACGGGAATCGTCGAAGGCTTCGTTCATCGGATCGATGCGGCCTGGATTCAGTGTCAAACCATCTTCATCCACCGCTACAGCCGTTTCCGCATCGCCTTTCGGCTTATCAGGCATCGAAATTCGATCAGGATTATAAAGGAAGCCGACACGGATGTTGCCGCCAGGCTGTCCGCCGTCCATCTTGTCAAGCGGAGCAATATCGGTGAAGGCATATTCCGGCCCTCCTGCTGCTTTGATTGCTTCAATCAAAACCTTGTAACTTTCATCTGCAGAAACAGTCCCATCATCTATCGGCCCATTGTTGTCCTGCATTTCCACCAGACCGACGATGTCCGGCTTATTCAGATTATTGACAATCGAATCTGCAATTTTCGCAGTTTTTGCCGGGTCTGTTTTAGCTGAAAAGTTCTCAACATTGTAACTTGCGACGGTCAGCTTCGGCTTTAAGCCTTTCAGCTTTGTCACTTCCCGGGTTGTGCCGCCGTTTACTACTTCTGGAAGCATACCGGCCGGGCGGATCTTGAAGTTGCTGTAGTCATAGCTTACAACACCGATAAGAGCACCATCGAAATAGTCACCTGTTTTCACATTCAAATTAAATCCGTCTACATCAATCAGCATACGTTCCGGATTGTAATCGTTCGGTGAAATCAACAGACCGCCGACATCGGTACGCAGCTGTTGCCTGCTCGTCTCAACAAAAACCGGCACTTCATCATATTTTTCCGGACCGGTGATCGCCGGATCATTCAGCTGAATCAGCATGCCCTCAAGGCTCTCGTAAAAATCAAGCCCGTCGGTTTGCGGATCAAACGATTCCATGCCATCATCTTCAATAACTTCGGTTGGAGGCATTCGGTCTTCACCGATAGCGACTGGTGCAGGGACTGCTGCACCCGATTGAAGTTCCTTTACTTCATAAGCTGTAATCTGGGTCGTCAGCAAGTCTTTTGCATCACTGTAGCCTTCTTCTCGCCATTCCTTTACTTCTCCTGTCACTGTAACGAGATCGCCAACTTCAGCACCTGAACCTCGCTTGTAGACATAGATTCCTTCAGAAGTAGCAATATCCTGATCCGGTTCAGGCTCTTGCATATAAAATCCATTGTTACCGTCTGTTGCGGTGACGATTCCTTCTACATCTTCCACTTTGAACCCTTCATACGGAGACGTATGTCCGGCCCCCTGGATATCGTGGATTTTTGCTTCTTCGATTGGAGGCAGTATCGTATATGCGAATTCGGCTACTTCACTGGTTTCTCCATTCTCCCGTACAACAATCGCTTTTATGACCGTATCTTCTGTCAGTTCAATCGGTTCCACATATTGCTTGCTAGAAGCAGTCGGGGTTGTCCCATTAAGTGTGTAGTGAATGGATGCACCTTCCTCAGCAGTCATCAATTCAACAGGAGTGCCTGCGAAAATCGTACCGCTTGCAGGGCTCGCCTGCACAGAAAAAATGACCTCGACAACATCAAACTGATTTCGGGGTAACAGTTTATACTCTCCAAAGCTGTAATTCACAACACCCCGGATCAATTCAAATGTGTCTCCCACCTTTAAGAGACCATCTGCTTCAGGAGCGATGATGAAAGTGCCGTTTTTGTCTCTGGCTGTATAGTCACCATGCTCATTGACAGATACAACTTCAACATTCCTTGCTTCTACCAGCTCTCCCTCAATTGCTTCTCCATTTTCTAATGAGAAATCAGCCGAGGTGACTGGTTTTGCTGCCGGCTCTCCTGCTCCTGCCTGTATAACTTCAACATTAGCCGAAGAGGTCAGGATTTGCTGCATGCCATAATAGCTGGACATTTCACCTTGAACAGCAATTTTATCGCCAACTTTTGGTGTTAAACCAGGTCCGCGCACGATGATTCCTGCTGTGTCATCCTGTACATAAACATTCATTTGTCCGCCTGCTTCAAAAAGGCCGGTAACGGTCCCCTGCACTTTCACAAGTGTGCCACTGTCATCCTGGCGGGCTTCCGCAATGGATTTAAGTTCTACAGGCTTAACCTCAGGCACCTCATAAGAACCGAGGTATTCAAACGTGTCCTTTGGATAAAGATCCCATTCCGTGGCCCTATCATATGGATCGGAAGGGTTCGTGTCACCTGCAGAGATATTCCCTTTCCGAACAAGCGTAACATCGGTCCCAAAAGAATCCCTGACTCCGATTTGACCTATCGAATCAATTACGTCACCCTGCTTTTTCAGTACAAGAGCATCATCACCATTAAAATTGGTGACACCGCTTTCAGCATTAGCTACGGATGTAATCGCTTCGCCAGCCTGGCTGTTGGCAATGACATGGACGCCTCCTGTATCCAATGTACCTGAAAGGTCATATGTACTGGTCGGCTCGGTGCTCCCATTTGCATAAAGTTCAATTGAATAACCTGCCAGCTCTACAGGATGGCCAGTTCCATTATAAATTTCAATCGCCTTATTATAGCTGCTGCCCTCTACATATTCAGAAAAAATAAGTTCTTCAAGTGATTCTTCAGCATAAAGCGGAACAAGTGGACCTGCGAAGGTACTGAATAAGAGTAAGACAGTTAATGCAAAACTGATTTTTCGAATATCTCTTACAAATTTCATCCAACCAACCTCCATTTCAACAAATTTTGGAATTATCCGCTTTCCAAATTCAGTATAAAATATTTTGAAGGCCGGTTATATCACTCTATCAAAAATTGTAAAAAACAGGTAAATAGACCGGTGGGGATTATAGTAAAATAGATGCGGTTCAGTCATTAGCCCGATAGTCAGTCTGTTCCTTGGACCTAGTGTCAATATGTTTCATTTCGGGTATAA
>JAENYN010000001.1 GCA_016841765.1 Guptibacillus hwajinpoensis | reverse complement strand
CTGGCATATCAACGCATTACTTGCTTGCATCAACGTTATCCAGTTTTCAGGGAATAACACCTGAAAAGGTTTGGGTTACACTCAAACCAAATACTTGTCCGGTGGCAACGGCGGAGAGGATACACCCGTTCCCATCCCGAACACGGAAGTTAAGCTCTCCAGCGCCGATGGTAGTTGGGGGCCGTCCCCCTGTGAGAGTAGGACGCCGCCGGGCAAACAAAAGACCAGCTGAATCGCTCAGCTGGTTTTTTTGCGTTCATCGTGCCGCATAAACATCACCCGCAAAACCATTCCAGCATCGCAAATAGTGCCAGGAATTGACCCACTGGATGACCTTCAGAGAATACCTGGCACTCCCCCTTCACCAAACAACATGACTTCTCAAAGATTTTCACCCAAACCCGTAAAACCAAAAATTGTCCAGAACAGCCAACCCCGGGCTGTTCGTTTCATTAAAACCGAATAAGCAATTTACGCTTATTTTGCCGCCCCCCAATTTCTATATATCCTTTTTAACCCATCCCAAGATTTTGCATATTGAAATGCATTTTTGCAAATAGTAACGTTGCAAAATGAATTTTCAGGGAGGCACACTATAATGGAAAGAAGAATAATGATTGGACTGTTCGCACTTATGTTGTCGATGGTAGTCACAGCATGTAACAATAACACGTCGATGGGGCCGCAAGATTCCGATTATCTTGATGTCACTTATGACCGGGACGGCGATGGCGGCCGCCGGGATGTCGGAACACGGCAATGGGATGACGGAATGATGAGGTGGGGAACGATCGGAAAGTATCCGACTGATTATGATGGAAGATATAATCCGCAGGTGACTCCGATACCTCGCCCGGATAGAAATCAAATTGCAGCGCCGAACCGAAATTGGAGTGAAGAGTCAGCTCAGGAACGTCAACAACCGGTCCAGCCCGGTCCAGATACACAGGAACAGCCACAACAGCCGGCTCCAGGTACACAGGAACAGCAGCAACAGCCTGAAACGGACCGCGGAACACAACAGCAATCGGCCGGCATGAGTGAGGTGGAACGGCAGGTGATTACGCTGACGAACAAGCAGCGGCAACAGAATGGACTGCCGCCGCTTAAAGCGGATTCGCGCCTGACGGATGCTGCCGAGAAAAAATCGCAGGATATGGTGCAGAACAATTATTTTTCCCATAATTCACCGACTTACGGGACGCCGTTTCAAATGTTGAACCAATTTGGCATCGATTATTCGGTCGCAGCTGAAAATATTGCTGCCGGCCAGACGTCTGCAGAAGAAGTGGTGAATGCCTGGATGAAGAGCGAAGGGCATCGCCGCAATATCCTGAATAAGGATATCACTCGTATCGGCGTCGGTGCGGTAGAGGGCGACGGCCGCGGCTACCACTGGACACAGCTATTCATTAAAGAGTGATTTTTAAGAAAAGAGGCTAGCATTGCCGAGCAGTAAGGTGGTGCTGGCCTGTTTTTATTTGGCGGGAGGGCCGGTCTGTTGAATGCGGATTTTTTCCAATGGCTATGTTAAAGCTCAATGCTGATTTTTACATTAGTTGATTGGAGTGGAAGGTGCGAGACTCCGGCGGGACTAGCGGGACAGGTGAGACCCCGCAAGAGCGATAGCGATGAGGAGGCTCACCGCCCGCCCCGCGGAAAGCGAGTACCTGCAACGGAAATCAACACTAGCGTTTAACAGAGCCTTTCCAATAAAAGAGAAACAGCCGAACTTAAAGAGAAATTGCCTGTTTTAAAAGAAAAAAGCCGAATATAAAACGATAAATCCTACATATAAAAGATAAATTCCTAAAGTTAAAAAGTAACCCCACCAAACGGTCTTACGGCTCTAACACAATCATGCTATTTTAATAAACAGCTCCAGTCTCCGCCGTATTACATGCTTTATCCTTTTCTAAACAGTAAAAAGGCTCCGCATACACTGTATGCGGAGCCTTCATTCGTTACGCTTTTACGTAATATGCACCTTTGTTGACGGATGGAACAGGAGGGAAACGGTCCCCTTTTTCCATGTCAAGCTTCTTCTCGTCTTCAGTCAAGTTCGCATCTGAAGTGCCGCCTTCTGTAAAGCCGTCAAACTTATATTGACCACTTTCCGGAGCTTCTTCACCAGTTTTGAAACGATTTTCTTCTGCCATGATGAACACCTCCATAAAGTAGTTGCATATGGGAAGTTCCCGGATACGTTTTAAATAAACGTTTGTTTAAAATAGATATACTCGCTGTATTCACTTTGCGGCAGAGCGGTTTTCTCGTGGGCCGCTGTTCGCGGGGGCAATGAACAGGCAACCGGAAGAACTTGTTGGAATAAACTATTCTCGCACAGCGTATCAGGCACTTCATTACAATTCTTCACACCAAAAAAATAAGGCCCTGTCTGTGCAGGCCTTCAGTCATCGATTTCTCCGATGATTTCGACTTGGTTTTTTTCTTTTTGGCCGTTTATCCGCCGGTAAAGCTGAACGATAAGCATCCCATTGTGGTAGGTCGCGTTGACGCGGTCGTCGCGGACGGGGTAAGGCAGGTCGATTGTCCGTTCAAAGTAGCCCTGGAACAGTTCATCATGGTACAGATGGAAACCGGGGTAGTCGTACTCGACTTTGCCCCTGATTTCAAGGGTGCGGTAATCGGTTATGGCTTCAATGTCTTTGATGCTTTTTAGGCCGGGCACACTGAATAGGCACAGAATTTCATTTTCGGTTTTGTAGAGATTGACAGGCGGGTACTTGTCATTAAACATGCCCTGGAATTGGGCGAAAAAATCGTCTCCGAAAAAGGTGTTCATGTATTTCTGCAAGTCACGTGAATTTTCCATTCCTTTCATCCGCATCATCTCCTTCAGTCATCTATTTTATGAAAAATGGGCCCGGTGTGTGCCCGCCCAGAGGCTGAACCTTTGAAAAAAATAGCCGGTATTGTATTATGGTAAAATCGTTGTATAATTTTAAAGCGTATTGCCAATGTGGGAGGTAATGTTTTGTTAGATAATAGTTTGGTTATGATTGCGATCATTCTGGTCGTAAATATTGTATATGTTTCGTTTTTTACGATACGGATGATTTTGACGCTGAAGGGCCAGCGGTATTTGGCGGCTTTCATCAGTATGTTTGAAGTAGTCATTTATGTCCTCGGGCTCGGGCTTGTGCTGGATAATATTGACCAGATCCAGAACCTGGTTGCGTATGCGGTCGGTTACGGGCTTGGTGTAGTGGTTGGAATGAAGATTGAAGAGAAGCTTGCGCTCGGTTATATTACGGTTAATGTGATCAGTAAAGGGTATGATGCTGATATTGCCAAAGTAATCCGGGATAAAGGATATGGGGTGACGAGCTGGCAGGCGAGCGGCCTTGAAGGGGACCGGCTGGCGATGCAGATTTTAACACCGCGCAAATACGAACTCCAGCTGTATCATACGATCAAGGAAATCGATCCGAAAGCGTTTATCATCGCCTATGAACCGAAAACGATCTACGGCGGGTTCTGGGTAAAAAATGTACGAAAGGGCAGATTGAAACGTGAGCAGCAAAAAGCGAAAGAAAATGAAGTTTGAAGTGCAGGAAAACGAGACAATCGCGGACTGCCTCGACCGGATGCAGCGGGAAGGCTACATGCCGGTGCGGCGGATGGAGGAACCGATTTTCAAAGAAGTGACGGAAGGAAACGAAACAAAAGTCGTTCCGTGCGGACAAAAGATTGTTTTTGAAGGAAAATTACAGTAAAAACCGAACATTACCTTTCGTCAGACCTTTAACGTTCGATTTATTGGTTGACAGAAATAGGCTCAAGTTGTTACTATTGTGATGACAACTGAACGGAATACATGGTTCTACCTCATATAAATTTGGGAATATGGCCCAAACGTTTCTACCCGGCTGCCGTAAATAGCTGGACTATGGGGGAGAGGGTCTATTATGCCCTATTTTAGGGTCTGAAGGTGGTGAAGCCTGTGATAGATTGCTTTCTCGCATAGTGAGAAGCATTTTGTCACGGGCTTTTTTTCTTTGGATGGATTATTAAGGAAATGCAAATCATAAATGGTGAAAGGGGAGAGGCCCATGGCTGCGAAAGTCGGGATTATTATGGGAAGCACATCCGACTGGGAAACGATGAAGCATGCATGTGACATGTTGGACGAATTGGAAATTCCTTATGAAAAGAAAGTGGTATCCGCTCATCGGACGCCTGATTTGATGTTTACGTATGCGGAAGAGGCGCGGGGACGCGGGTTGAAGGTCATCATCGCCGGTGCCGGCGGGGCCGCCCATCTTCCGGGCATGGTCGCCGCCAAAACGACATTGCCGGTCATCGGGGTTCCGGTCGAGTCCCGGTCATTAAAGGGGCTTGACTCGCTTTTGTCGATCGTGCAGATGCCGGGCGGTGTTCCGGTCGCAACCGTCGCGATCGGAAAAGCGGGAGCAACGAATGCAGGCCTGCTCGCTGCCCAGATTTTATCGGTGACGGATGAAGAGGTGGAGCGCCGTCTTGAAACCAGGCGCGAGAATTTGAAGCAAAAAGTTCTGGAAAGCAGTGATACGTTATGAATGAAAACATGATAGCACCAGGCGCAACGATCGGCATTCTTGGCGGCGGGCAGCTCGGCCGGATGATGGCCATTTCAGCGAAGGAAATGGGTTACAGGGTCGCTGTGCTCGAAGCGCAGGAAGATTCGCCGTGTGCTCAGGTTGCCGACTATGAAATCGTCGGGGCATATGACGATTTGGAGGCGGCGGCGCGTCTTGCCGAAGTGAGTGACGTCATTACGTATGAATTTGAAAATATTCCGGTTGAGACCGTTAAGTTCCTTGAAGAAAAATCATATGTGCCGCAGGGCCATGCCCTTCTCGAAATCACGCAGCATCGCGGCCGCGAGAAAGAAGCACTGACAAAGCTGGGGGTAAAAGTGGCACCGTACCGTCTTATCAGTACGTTAGGCCAATTGGAGGAAGCCGCAAAGGACATCGGTTTTCCTTCGGTGTTGAAGACGTGCCGCGGCGGCTATGACGGCAAAGGCCAGTTTGTCATGAAAACGGAAAATGACCTGGAAGACAGTGAAGTTGTCCGCCTTCTTGATCAGGGAGAATGCGTCCTTGAAAGCTGGGTCGACTTCAGCCTTGAAATGAGTGTCATCGTTTCGCGCGGCGTGTGCGGGGAAGTGAAGACATTCCCGCCCGCTGAAAACATCCACCGCGACAATATTCTGTTTGAAAGCATCGTACCGGCACGAGTTCCGGATGATATAAAAGAAAAAGCCGCAAGTGCCGCTTTTCATATCGCAGCATCCCTTGATATGGTCGGCACGCTCGGCGTCGAAATGTTCATCGGAAAAGACGGCGAGGTATACATCAACGAACTGGCGCCGCGCCCGCACAATTCAGGGCACTATACGATCGATGCCTGTGAAACATCACAGTTCGAGCAGCATATGCGCGCCATCTGCGGCTGGCCGCTCGGACCGACAAATCTGCTGAAGCCGGCTGTCATGGTGAACATTCTCGGCGAAGATCTTGAAAACGTTATCGGACATCTGAACGAGTTCGCAGACATCAAGTTCCATTTATACGGAAAAGCAGAAGCGAAACATAAACGCAAAATGGGCCATTACACCATTCTTAATACAGATCTTGCAAAAGCAATTGAAAAAGCCAGTGATTTGATCGGCAAAACAATCGGACAGGATACGCAAAAAATTGGAGGTAACGCATAATGATCGAACGTTATACACGGCCGGAAATGGGAGCCATTTGGACGGAGGAAAACAGGTACAAGGCATGGCTTGAAGTGGAGATTCTCGCCTGTGAAGCATGGGCGGAGCTTGGGGATATCCCGAAAGAAGACGTAGCCAAAATCCGCGAGAACGCCTCCTTTGACATCAGCCGCATCCACAAAATCGAAGAAGAGACACGGCATGATGTGGTCGCTTTTACAAGAGCGGTCTCGGAAACGCTCGGTGAGGAACGGAAATGGGTCCACTACGGCCTCACGTCAACGGATGTCGTTGACACCGCCTTATCTTACCTGCTGAAACAGGCGAATGACATCCTGCTGAACGATCTTGAACGCTTTGTTGAGATTCTCGGTGACAAGGCGAAAGAACATAAATATACCGTCATGATGGGCCGCACCCACGGTGTCCATGCCGAACCGACGACATTCGGGCTGAAGCTGGCGCTCTGGCATGAAGAGATGAAACGCAACCTCGACCGCTTCAAGCGTGCAGTCGAAGGCATCAGCTACGGCAAACTGTCTGGAGCCGTCGGCACTTATGCCAACATCGACCCGTTCGTGGAAGAGTATGTATGCAAGAAGCTCGGCCTCAAACCGGCGCCGATATCCACCCAGACATTGCAGCGTGACCGCCATGCCGATTACATGGGCACACTGGCGCTGATCGCCACCTCCATCGAAAAATTCGCCGTTGAAATCCGCGGCCTGCAAAAGAGTGAAACCCGCGAAGTTGAGGAGTTTTTCGCTAAAGGGCAAAAAGGATCCTCGGCAATGCCGCACAAACGCAATCCGATCGGTTCGGAGAATATGACCGGCATGGCCCGTGTCATCCGCGGCTATATGATGACAGCTTACGAAAACGTGCCGCTCTGGCATGAACGCGACATCTCGCATTCGTCCGCCGAGCGGGTCATCCTGCCGGATGCGACGATTGCGCTCAATTACATGCTGAACCGCTTCGGCAACATCGTGAAAAATCTTACGGTATTCCCGGAAAACATGAAACGGAACATGGACAGGACCCTCGGGTTAATCTACTCCCAGCGCGTGCTGCTTGCCCTAATCGATAAGGGGATGGCCCGCGAGGAAGCATACGATATCGTGCAGCCGAAAGCGATGGAGGCATGGGAAAAGCAAGTGCCATTCCGCCAGCTTGTCGAAGGCGAAGAGCAGATCACCGATAAGCTGTCCCCTGCTGAAATTGATGACTGCTTTGACTATAACTACCACATCAAACATGTCGATATGATTTTTGACCGCCTCGGCCTGTAAGCGACCGGGAGTTACTGATCACCTGGAGGGAGAAAAATGGAAAAGCTCGAGCAGCTGTACGAAGGAAAAGCGAAACGCATTTACAAAACCGATAATCCGGAAGTTGTCTGGGTTGAATATAAAGATGATGCAACAGCTTTCAACGGCGGCAAAAAAGCGCAAATAACCGGCAAGGGCCGCCTCAACAACGAAATCACTTCCGCACTGTTTGCGATGCTCTCGGAAAAAGGCATCGAAAACCATTTTATCGAGAAAAAATCCGCCACCGAACAAACGGTCCGGAAAGTCAGCATCGTCCCGCTTGAAGTTGTCGTCCGCAACATCGCAGCCGGCAGCCTGGCCAAACGCCTCGGCTTTGCGGAAGGAACCGAGCTGCCATTTCCGGTCGTTGAATTCTACTACAAAGATGACGATCTCGGCGATCCGCTGATCACACTTGACCATATCAAAGTGCTCGATCTTGCTTCAGAAGAGGAGCTGCAGGCGATCAAGGAAACAGCACTGAAAGTGAACGAAATCCTCCAGGCTTATTTCATCGAACGAGATATTAAATTGGTCGACTTCAAGCTTGAATTCGGCAAAACGGCTGACGGCTCACTGCTGCTTGCCGACGAAATCTCTCCGGACACGTGCCGGCTCTGGGATAAAAACACGAACGAAAAGCTCGACAAGGACGTATTCCGCCGCGACCTCGGCAGCCTGACGGACGCTTATGAGAAGCTGCTCGGCAGGATTATGCAGAATGGGCAGCTGAGCTGACGGGAAGACGGGATATTGTGTGAAACAGCCTTTTTGACCGGCCGGCAGGAGTTGGCGTGGAAGCCGTGGCCAACGGCGTGAACCTGGCTGGTTATGGCGTGAAACGGCCGGTATGGTGCGAAAGGCCGGGAGTTCGGCGTGAAAAGCGGGCACTTTGGCGTGAAACTCGGCAAGTTTGGCGTGAAAAGCCGGAGTTACCGCGTGATACCCGGCCCCGGCAGACCGCCCGCCACCAATTGGCGCGATAACCGGAACGAACGGCGTGAAAGCCGGCAAGTTTGGCGGGAAACAGCGAAGTACCCGCGCGAAAAGGTCCCGCCCAGTCCGCGCGCTAACACAATTTGCATGAAAATCCGGAACAAACGGCGCAAATTCGCCGATTCCGAAACCCAACACGGCCTACCCACACACTAACTACCACTGGCCAAACATCAAATGATTGTTTTTTATAAAAACCGACTAACCAAACCATCATCTGCTTCATGGACAGGACATTCAGTCCTTTGGATCTGAAGTCCCTGGCAATTGCCAGGCATTATTTGCAACTAGCCATGTTCTCAAAAAAGAGGGGGAGAATCGCATGTACAAGGTAAAAGTTTATGTAACACTCAAACAGGGAGTCCTCGATCCGCAGGGAAAAGCTGTGAACAACTCGCTTCATAAGCTGGGCTATGATGAAGTCGAGGATGTCAGGATCGGCAAATATATGGAACTGACAGTGAATGATACAGCAAATATTGAGGGACGCATTCAGGAAATCTGTGACAAGCTGCTCGCCAATCCGGTCATTGAAGATTACCGATATGAAATCGAGGAGGTTGTCTCACAATGAAATTTGCGGTGATTGTGTTTCCGGGCTCCAATTGCGATATTGACATGTATCATGCGATTAAAGACAGCCTTGGTGAAGAAGTGGAGTACGTTTGGCATGATGCGGACGACCTGTCTGAATATGATGCTGTGCTGCTTCCGGGCGGTTTTTCATACGGTGACTATTTGCGCTCCGGAGCAATCGCCCACTTTTCGAAAGTGATGGAAGCGGTCAAGCAGGCGGCGGATGAAGGCAAGCCGGTTCTCGGCGTGTGCAATGGCTTCCAGATATTGCTCGAGTCCGGTCTTTTGCCAGGTGCGATGAAGCGCAACCGCGACCTGAAGTTCATCTGCAGGCCGGTTAAACTGGAAGTCACCAATCATAAGACGATGTTCACCAGCCAATATGGAGAGAATGAAGTCATCACCATCCCGGTCGCTCACGGTGAAGGAAACTATTATTGCGATAACGAGACGCTGAAACAGCTTGAAGAAGAAAATCGCATCGTGTTCAAATACAGCGGGGAAAACCCGAACGGCTCGCTGGCCGACATTGCCGGCATCATCAATGAAAAAGGCAACGTGCTCGGCATGATGCCGCATCCGGAACGGGCGACGGACGCTCTGCTCGGCAGCGCCGACGGACTGGCCCTTTTCCAATCTATCCTGAAAAACTGGAGGGAATCCCATGTCGTTACTTCTTGAACCGAACGCCAATCAGATCAAAGAAGAAAAAGTCTATAAAGAAATGGGATTGTCAGATGCCGAGTTTGCGATGGTTGAAAACATCCTCGGCCGCCTCCCGAACTATACCGAACTTGGACTGTTTTCCGTCATGTGGTCGGAGCACTGTTCTTATAAAAATTCGAAAGCGGTCCTGAAAAAGTTCCCGACAACAGGCAAGCAAGTCCTGCAGGGACCGGGCGAAGGCGCCGGCATCGTCGACATCGGCGACAACCAGGCCGTCGCTTTCAAAATCGAAAGCCATAATCATCCGTCCGCAATAGAGCCGTATCAGGGCGCCGCAACAGGTGTCGGCGGCATCATCCGTGACGTATTTTCGATGGGGGCCCGCCCGATTGCGCTGTTGAATTCACTCCGTTTCGGCGAATTGACAAGCCCGAAAGTCAAGTATCTGTTCGAAGAAGTCGTCCACGGCATCGCCGGGTACGGCAACTGCATCGGCATCCCGACTGTCGGCGGTGAAGTGCAGTTTGACAGGGCATACGAAGGCAACCCGCTTGTCAATGCGATGTGTGTCGGATTGATCGATCATAAGGATATCCAGAAAGGCCTGGCTAGTGGTGCTGGCAACACGGTCATGTATGTCGGGGCCTCAACAGGGCGTGACGGCATCCACGGCGCAACGTTCGCTTCCGAGGAACTGAGCGAAGCGTCCGAAGAGAAACGCCCGGCTGTCCAGGTCGGCGATCCGTTCATGGAAAAACTGCTTCTTGAAGCGACGCTTGAAGTCGTAAAATCGGATGCGCTCGTCGGCATTCAAGACATGGGTGCGGCGGGACTCGCCTCATCATCAAGCGAAATGGCGAGCAAAGCCGGCATGGGCATCGAGATGAACCTTGACGACGTCCCGCAGCGCGAACCAGGCATGACCGCGTATGAAATGATGCTGTCCGAGTCGCAGGAACGCATGCTTCTTGTCGTGAAAAAAGGCCAGGAACAGGAAATCATCGATATTTTCAAAAAGTATGATCTTGAAGCGGTCGCCATCGGCCAGGTCATCGAAGAAAAAGTTCTGCGCCTCTTGCATAAAGGCGAGCTGGTCGCAGAAACACCGGTTGATGCTCTCGCTGAAGAAGCACCGGTATATTACCCGCCTTCCACCGAGCCGGAATATTTTAAGACGTTCCAGGCGATGGAGCAGAAGGTGCCGAAGGTTGATGACCTTCAGGATACATTCGTCCGGCTGCTTAAACAGCCGACTATTGCAAGCAAGGAATGGGTTTATGATCAGTATGATTACATGGTGCGCACGAACACTGTCGTGGCCCCGGGCTCGGATGCCGCTGTCCTGCGCGTCCGCGGCACAAACAAGGCGCTTGCCATGACGACAGACTGCAACAGCCGCTATATCTATCTCGATCCGGAGGCAGGCGGAAAAATTGCGGTCGCGGAAGCGGCGCGCAACATCGTCTGCTCAGGCGGCAATCCGCTTGCCATCACCGACTGCCTGAACTACGGCAGCCCGGAAAAGCCGGAAATTTACTGGCAGCTTGAAAAATCAGCCGACGGCATCAGTGAAGCATGCAGCGCCCTCAATGCCCCGGTCATCGGCGGAAACGTCTCCCTTTACAACGAAACAAACGGGGGCGCAGTTTACCCGACACCGGTCATCGGCATGGTCGGACTCATTGAAGATACGAAGCATATCACCACCCAGAATTTCAAACAGAGCGGTGACTTGATTTATATAATCGGAGAAACGACGCCTGAATTCGGCGGAAGCGAATTGCAGAAACTAATCGAAGGCGACATTTCCGGCAAAGCACCGGCGCTTGATATTGAGGTTGAAAAAGAGCGCCAGCAGCAGTTGCTGCAGGCCATCAAGTCAGGGCTTGTCCAATCCGCGCACGATTTGGCAGAAGGCGGCCTGGCGGTTGGTGCGGCCGAATGCCTGATGCATGGTGAGGATACACTCGGTGCCGACCTTGAAGTGAGCGGGGAAGCGGTAACTGAGCTTTTCAGTGAAAGCCAATCCCGTTTCATCGTATCGGTCAAGCCGGAAAGCCGGGGGGAATTTGAGCTTATGGTTGATGATGCGAAGCTGATCGGACACGTGACAGATGACAGCCATTTTACCATCAAAGGGGACGGCCCTGAGCCGCTCATCGACATCGAAGTGAAGGAAATGCGGGAAGCCTGGAAAGGAGCGATCCCATGGTTGCTGAAATCAAAGGGTTAAACGAAGAATGCGGCGTTTTCGGCGTGTGGGGGCATCCGGACGCGGCCCGTATGACATATTACGGCCTGCACAGCCTTCAGCACCGCGGCCAGGAAGGAACCGGCATCGTATCGACAGACGGTGACCAGCTCCATTACGAAAAAGGGCTCGGGCTTGTAACGGAAGTATTCAATGATGAAAAACTGAAGGGCCTTGCCGGTGATGCGGCGATCGGGCATGTCAGGTATTCGACAGCGGGGGGCGGCGGTTTTGCCAACGTGCAGCCGCTCGTGTTCCGTTCGCAAAAAGGCGGGCTGGCCCTCGCCCATAACGGCAACCTTGTCAATGCCAATGCGCTCAGGCATCAGCTTGAAAGCCAGGGCAGCATTTTCCAGACGACTTCCGATACGGAAGTGCTTGCCCATCTGATCAAGCGCAGCGGTTTCATCACACTGAAGGACCAGGTCATCAATGCGCTGCAGATGCTGAAGGGAGCGTACGCATTTTTGATCATGACCGAGAAGGGATTGATGGTTGCGCTTGACCCGCACGGCCTGCGTCCGCTGTCGATCGGCAGGATCGGCGATGCGGTTGTCGTGGCATCGGAAACGTGCGCGTTTGATGTCGTCGGCGCCGAATATATCCGTGATGTCGAGCCCGGCGAACTGCTGATCATCAATGATGACGGCATGACATCCGAGCGGTTCTCAACGGCCAACCGTGCCATCTGCAGCATGGAATACATTTATTTTTCCAGGCCTGACAGCAATATCAACGGCATCAACGTCCACAGTGCCCGTAAAAATCTCGGCAAAGAGCTGGCGAAGGAAGCGCCGATTGAAGCGGATGTTGTGACAGGCGTTCCGGATTCCAGCATTTCCGCTGCCATCGGCTATGCGGAGGAAGCTGGCATTCCGTACGAACTCGGTTTGATCAAAAACCGCTACGTCGGCAGGACGTTCATTCAGCCGACCCAGGAAATGCGCGAACAGGGCGTCAAGATGAAATTGTCGCCAGTCCGGGGAATTGTGGAAGGGAAACGAGTCGTCATGGTCGATGATTCAATCGTGCGCGGCACAACAAGCCGCCGGATCGTCAAAATGCTGCGCGAGGCGGGTGCGACTGAAGTGCATGTCCGCATCAGTTCGCCGCCGATCAAGAACCCGTGCTTCTACGGCATCGATACATCGACGTCGTCTGAATTGATCGCCGCCACCCACACGCTTGAACAGATGCGGGAAGAAATCGGTGCGGACACCCTTTCGTTTTTGAGTCCGGAAGGGATGGTCAACGCGATCGGGCGCCAGGATGAAGGCGAATATAAAGGGCAATGCCTGGCATGCTTCAACGGCAAGTATCCGACTGATATTTTTGCCGACACCGTTTTACCTCATGAAAAAGAAACAGTGTAAATAAACGTTTGTTTAAAAACAGAAAGCGGGGCACAGTTGATGGCAAATGCATATAAACAGGCCGGAGTTGATATCGAAGCAGGCTATGAGTCTGTGAAACGGATGAAAAAACACGTGCAGCGGACGATGCGCAGTGAAGTCATCGGCGGGCTCGGCGGCTTTGGCGGCATGTTTGACATTTCAGCGCTCGGCTATAAAGAGCCGGTGCTTGTATCTGGCACAGACGGCGTCGGCACGAAGCTGATGCTCGCATTCCAGATGGATAAGCATGACACGATCGGCATCGACGCTGTTGCCATGTGTGTGAACGATATTGCTGCACAGGGGGCCGAGCCGCTGTTTTTTCTTGACTACATCGCCTGCGGCAAAGCGGCTCCTGAAAAAATCGAGGCGATCGTAAAAGGGATTGCGGATGGCTGCGAGCAGGCCGGCTGTGCACTTGTTGGCGGTGAAACGGCGGAAATGCCGGGCATGTACCACATCGAAGAGTACGACCTGGCCGGCTTTACGGTCGGTGCCGCCGAAAAGTCGCAGCTCGTCACCGGGGAAAACGTGAAAGAAGGCGACGTGATCATCGGCCTTGCCTCAAACGGCATCCATTCGAACGGCTACTCGCTTGTCCGCAAGGCTCTTCTTGAAGAGGGAGGGCTTGACCTGCACAAGCATTACGATGAAATCGGGCGGGTGCTCGGCGACGAGCTGCTTGAGCCGACCCGGATTTATGTGAAACCGCTCCTGGAAGCGCTGAAGAAGTTTGACATCAAAGGAATCGCCCATATTACCGGCGGCGGCTTTGTGGAAAACATTCCGCGCATGCTGCCGGACGGACTGACAGCAGCAATCAAGGAAGACAGCTGGCCGATACCGCCGATTTTTGGCATGGTCGGGAAATACGGCAATGTCGAACAAAGCGATATGTATACGATTTTCAACATGGGCATCGGCATGGCGGTTGCCGTCAGCAAAGAAGAGGCCGAAGCGGCAGCAGCTTTTTTCAAGGAGCTCGGCGAAAAGCCTTATGTGATCGGCGAAGTCATCAAAGGGGATCAGCTTGTTTTTGACGGGGGCAAGAAATCATGACTAAAATGGCACTATTCGCATCGGGCAGCGGCACAAATGTCCAGGCGATCATCGATGAAGCAAGAGCCGGGCGCCTTGACGGCGAACCGGTTCTCCTCGTTTGCGACAGGCCGGGGGCAAAAGTCGTGGACAGGGCAGAAGCCGCAGGCATTCCTATTTACGAGGTTAAACCGAAGGATTTTGCAAACAAAGCTGCTTATGAAACGGCGGTGCTGGAGAAGCTCCGTCACTATGAAGCGGACTGGATTGTGCTTGCGGGCTATATGCGCCTCGTTGGTTCAACGCTGCTGCAAGCGTACGAAGGGCGGATCGTCAACATCCATCCATCGTTGCTGCCGGCGTTTCCGGGCCTGGATGCAATCGGGCAGGCGTTTGATGCCGGCGTGAAGGTGAGCGGCGTGACGATCCACTTTGTCGATGAGGGGATGGACACCGGCCCGGTCATCGCCCAGGAAGCGGTTTACATCACCGGCGAGGATACGAAGGAATCGCTGCAAAAAAAGATTCAGCAAGTCGAACATCGCCTCTACCCGGCGACATTGAATACATTGTTCCAAACATCTGAAGGAGGAGAAAACAATGGCGGTAAAACGGGCGCTGGTAAGCGTATCGGATAAGAACGGAATCGTAGAATTTGTAAAAGAGTTGACCGAGGCGGGGGTTGAAGTCGTTTCGACCGGCGGCACGAAAAAAATACTCGAAGAAAACGGCGTCGAGGTCATCGGCATTTCCGATGTGACCGGTTTTCAGGAAATCATGGATGGCCGCGTCAAGACTCTGCATCCGAACATCCACGGCGGGTTGCTCGCGCGGCGGGACAAGCCGGAACATATGAATCAGCTCCAGGAACATAACATCACGCCGATCGATCTGGTCGTCGTCAACCTCTATCCTTTCAAGCAAACAATCGCGAACAAGGATGCCTCATTTGAAGATGCCATCGAAAACATCGATATCGGCGGCCCGTCCATGCTCCGTTCCGCAGCGAAGAACCATGCTGATGTCGGCGTGGTCGTCGATCCGGCCGACTACGGCAAAGTGCTTGAAGAAGTGAAACAAAACGGCAGCCTTTCCGACGGACTGAGGAAAGAACTTGCCGCCAAAGCATTCCGGCACACAGCGGCATACGACGCCCTCATCTCCCAATACTTAACCGAACAGCTCGGGGAAGAATTCCCGGAAACCATGACATTCACTTATGAGAAAAAGCAGCCGCTGCGCTACGGCGAAAATCCGCACCAGAATGCGGCCTTCTATGCACCGCCGCTCGGTTCCGAAGTGTCGATTGCGGCCGCGAAGCAGCTGCACGGCAAAGAACTTTCCTATAACAATATCAATGATGCGGACGCTGCGCTTGCGATTATCCGTGAATTTTCCGATCCTGCCGTTGTGGCGATCAAGCATACAAACCCGTGCGGAACGGGTGTCGGCAATACGATCAATGAGGCATACAGAAGAGCATACGAGGGAGATCCTGTCTCCATTTTCGGCGGCATTGTGGCAGCCAACCGCGAAATCGACGCGGAAACGGCCCTGAAAATGAAGGAGATTTTCCTGGAGATCATCATCGCGCCGTCCTTCAGTGAAAAAGCGCTCGAAATCCTGACAGCGAAGAAAAACCTGCGCCTGCTCACAATCGACCTTAACAGCGAAGATCAGTTCGAAAAAAGGCTCAACGCCATCCACGGCGGCCTCCTTATCCAGGAGGAAGACAGCTACGACTTTGAAGATACGGAAATTTCCGTTCCGACAAAACGCGAGCCGACCGAAGATGAGTGGAATGACTTGCAGCTTGCCTGGCAAGTCGTCAAGCATGTGAAATCAAACGCCATCGTGCTCGCGAAGGATAAAATGACGATCGGGGTCGGGGCCGGCCAGATGAACCGTGTCGGCGCCGCCGAAATCGCCCTGAAGCAGGCCGGAGAAAAAGCGGACGGTTCCGCGCTTGCATCCGATGCGTTCTTCCCGATGGATGACACCGTCGAAGCGGCGGCCAAAGCGGGTGTTACTGCCATCATCCAGCCGGGCGGTTCAATCCGCGATGAAGACTCGATTAAAAAAGCGGATGAGTACGGAATCGCAATGGTCTTTACCGGCGTACGCCATTTCAAGCATTAAGTACGGAAAGGAGGCAGACGGATGAACATTTTAGTAGTGGGAAAAGGCGGCCGCGAGCATGCGATCGCCTGGAAAGCGGCCCAGAGCGGCAACGTTGAAGAGGTGTATGTGGCACCGGGCAATGACGGCATGGCGGATGTGGCCACGCTTGTCCCGATTCCGGAAACCGATACGGAAGCACTGGTCCAGTTTGCCAAGGAAAACGACGTGGGCCTTACGATTATCGGTCCTGAAGATCCGCTGATCAACGGCATCGTGGACCGGTTCGAGCAGGCCGGCCTTGCCGTTTTCGGCCCATCAAAAGCGGCAGCGCTGATCGAAGGCAGCAAAACGTTCGCGAAAGAACTGATGGAAAAGTACGACATCCCGACAGCGGCATACCGTTCGTTCACCGATTACGCAGAAGCCCGGGCTTATGTGGAAGAAAAAGGGGCGCCGATCGTCATCAAGGCGGACGGGCTTGCCGCCGGAAAAGGCGTGACTGTCGCGATGACGGAAGCAGAAGCACTCGATTCGCTGGCTGGTATGCTGAAGGATGAAAAGTTCGGCGAAGCGAGCCGGAAGGTCGTCATCGAGGAGTTTTTGCAGGGCGAGGAGTTTTCGCTGATGGCGTTCGTCAACGGCAGCACCGTCTACCCGATGGTCATCTCCCAAGATCACAAACGGGCATATGACAATGACGAAGGCCCGAACACCGGCGGCATGGGAGCTTATTCTCCGGTCCCGCAAATTACGGAAGCCGCTGTGGAAGAAGCCGTCGAAACGGTTCTCAAGCCGATGGCAGACGCCCTTGTCAAAGAAGGGGCCTCCTTCACCGGCATTCTATATGCGGGGCTTATGCAGACAGCAAACGGCCCGAAGGTCATCGAGTTCAACGCCCGCTTCGGCGACCCGGAAACACAGGTCGTCCTGCCGCGCCTTGAAAATGACCTCGTCGATGTGATGCTCGCCGTCCTCGCCGGAAAGCCGGTCGAGCTCAGCTGGTCGCCTGATGCCGTACTCGGCGTCGTTCTTGCCTCCAAAGGCTATCCGGGCAGCTATGAAAAAGGCAACCCGATCCCGGGTGTTGAAAACGTATCGGAAGAAGCGCTTGTGTTTCACGCCGGAACAAAAAAAACCGGCGACACGTTCACGACAAACGGAGGCAGGCTCCTCCTTGTCGCTGCGCGGCACCCGGGCCTTCAGCAGGCTAAAGAGCTCGTTTATGAAGAAATGAAAAAGCTTGATTCCGACGCCGTCTTTTACCGGACCGATATCGGCCAAAAAGCTATTTCGCACGCCTCTTCCTGACATACACAAACAAAATGGCAACGATGCTGCCAATGATCGTCGCATAAATAAACGCATAATCAGTCACATATTCTTTATATAAGTCCGTTGAAATGAATTCCATAAAAGCATCTCCTTTCTTGGCCGGCTTGCAACAATGGGCTGGGAATCCTCAATAACGAGGCTCCCAGCCCTGCAAGCCGGTTTTTTTTATGATGGGTTATAGGTTTCTTCCTGATCTTCGTAATCAAACTCATAAGCGTAGTCATCACCGCGCGACATAAACCGTTCGGCGGCATCCGTCACCGGGCAGTAGCGGGTGATGCCTTCTGCCACTTTCATCGCGCCGGCCATCGCCAGGCAGATATTCGAATTTTGCATATACGGCTTCCTGATAAACCTGGCCGTGACCCATGACAAAATCGTCAGCCCCATTGTGATTCTGAGCAGCGCATTCAATATGCCGATATTTGGCCTGATCATTTTCAATCCACCTCCTTCGTGAAAAAGTAAAGCCTTGATCCTGTATCTGAAAGCACGCCTGATATCCTTGCTTTTGGTCGCTAACTGGACAAAAGCCAGTGGGATGCTGAGGAACTTTGAGAAATCTTCACATGATTTTCACTATCCCTTTAGTGCTTTAAAAAGTAAGGTATGCTAGTATAAAGAAAAGGCTTTCAAAAATTGGGGGAAGAGAGATGCCTCGCCAGCGTTACCATTGGAAAAACAAACAAATCCGTGAACAAATAGCAGTAGTGGACGGAAAAAAATCACCAGACCTTGTACTGAAAAATGCAACGTATTTAAATAGCGTCTTGAAAAAATGGATGACAGCGAACATCTGGATTTATGAGGACCGCATCGTTTATGTCGGCGAAAGGCTTCCGGAAAACAGCGATTCAGCAGAAATCACAGACTGCAGCGGCAGTTATGTCGTGCCCGGCTATATTGAGCCGCACTCCCATCCGTTTCAGTTATATAATCCCCTCACACTTGCGCATTATGCGTCCATGAAGGGGACGACAACGATCATCAATGATAACCTTGTACTCGCTTTGCAATTGCCAGAAAAGAAAGCGTTTACATTCATCGAAGACATACGGGAACTGCCGGCGAGCCTTTATTGGTGGTGCAGGTATGATTCGCAGACTGAACTACAGAATGAAGATGACGTATTTTCAAACCACCGCATCAAAGCGTGGCTTGAACATGAATGCGTCTTGCAGGGCGGCGAGCTGACGGCCTGGCCGAAGGTTCTGCACGAAGGCGACGACTTGATTCTGCACTGGATGCAGGAAACAAAACGGCTCCGTAAGCCGATTGAAGGCCATCTGCCGGGCGCTTCCGAAAAAACGCTTGTAAATATGAAACTGCTCGGCATCGATTGCGATCATGAGTCAATGACCGGGGAAGACGTGTTAAAGCGGCTGAGCCTTGGCTATACCGTGCCGCTCCGGCATTCTTCAATCAGGCCGGACCTGCCGGATTTGCTGGACGGCATTAATGAACTCGGCATCGACCAATACGAAAAGCTCATGTTTACAACCGACGGCTCGACACCGGCGTTTTATGAACAGGGCCTTATCGATTACATGATCAAAGTCGCGATAGAAAAAGGGATTCCTGCTGAAGAGGCCTATTTGATGGCATCGTACTATCCGGCCCGCCATTACGGGATCGAAAACAGCCATGGCATGATTGCACCCGGCCGGATCGCCCATTTGAACATTCTTAAGGATAAAAACGATCCAGTACCGGCTGCAGTAGTCGCCGGCGGCAAATGGGTGCTGAAAGATGGGGAACCCGTCAATGAAGAATTGTATGACATGGATTTATCGCCATATGGGTTTGAGCCGCTTGAAATCAACTGGGGAATCGACCTTGAAGACGACTTCCAATTTTCAATGCCGCTCGGGATGGAAATGCAGAACTCGGTCATCATGAGGCCGTATTCCGTCAACTTTGATGTATCGGCCGACGAGCTTCCGGACGGCAGCGATGAGAATTTCCTGCTGCTGATTGACCGGAACGGGCATTGGCGTGTCAATACGATCCTGAAAGGCTTCGGAACAAGCATAAAAGGATTTGCGAGCTCCTATTCAAATTCCGGTGACATCATCGTCATCGGGAAGGATAAAGAGGCTATGATTACAGCATTCAACCGCATGAAAGAACTTGGCGGCGGCATGGTGCTGGCTGAAAACGGCGGAATCGCCGCCGAAATCCCGCTGCCGCTTCTTGGCGGCATGAGCACGGAAAAGATGCCTGAATTGATCAAGCAGCATCAAAAACTGACAGATGAACTGGAAAAAAGGGGATTTCCGTTCAGCGATCCGGTCTACACATGCCTGTTCCTGTCATCGACCCATCTGCCGTATATCCGGATCACGCCCCATGGCATCTATGATGTCATGAAAAAAACGGTACTCTTTCCTTCGATTATGCGGTAAACTGTTATAGTATGAAAGTAAGTGCAGGAATAGACGTACGAAGGGTTGGATTGTCTTGTCCAAATATGTGAAAGTTTTTGCGGCCCTGCTGGTTGTTTTATTGATCGCAGCCGGGTGCAGCAAAGAAGACAAAACGTCACAGCAGGAACCGAAACAGCAAGAAGAGAACAAAGGAGAGAAGCAGCCAGAACCTGTAGAGCCCGATGAACCAGAATATAAGCATACATTCCCGCTGACCGGAATCGGAACGGACGAAGAGATCAACAACCGCCCGGTCGCCGCCATGGTGAATAATCATCCGAAAGCCCGCCCGCAGTCCGGCCTCCATAAAGCCGACGTCATATATGAGGTGCTCGCGGAAGGGGACATCACAAGGCTGCTTGCCGTATTCCATAGTGAACAGCCTGATAAAATCGGCCCCGTCCGAAGCGCAAGGGATTATTACATTGAACTGAGTAAAGGCTTCAATGCTTTTTATGTGGTTCACGGCTACAGCCCTGAAGCAAAGCAAATGCTCGATTCAGGCTATGTGCCGAGCATCAATGGCCTGTTTTACGACGGCACGCTGTTCAAACGGGCCGATTTCCGCAAGGCGCCCCATAATTCCTACATCACGTATGAAAACGTGCTGAAAGGCGCTGACCAAAAAGGCGTCGATATGGAGAAGGAACCGGCACCGTACACGTTCCTTTCCGAAGAGGAACTGGGCAGCCTGGCTGATGGAAACGGAAGTGAAGCCACCGACGTCACCGTTGTACACGCGGACCGTTCTTACGCAACAGCCCAATACAAATACAACGAAACCGAGAAGAAATACGAACGCTTCAGCATGGATGAACAAACGATCGACCGGGAAACCGAAACGCCTGTCTTGATCGACAACCTGTTCATCGTCGAAACCGGCCACCGTGTCATCGACAGCGCGGGCAGGCGCGAAGTCGACCTGAAATCAGGCGGCAATGCCTACTTGATCCAGCAGGGCAAGCTCCGCAAAGTCGAATGGAAAAACGAAAACGGCCGCATCATCCCGGTTGAAAACGGAGAGCCGGCCGGCCTTGTTCCGGGAAAAACATGGATAAGCATCATCCCCGAGTCACCGGGCCTGGAACAAAACGTGACGATTAAATAAGGAGGACGATACGAATGCAAATCGATAAATTGCGTGGAAAAGAACTCGACCAGCTGTTTAAAGCCATCCTGTCACTTGAAGATGTTGAAGAATGCTACCGCTTCTTCGATGATCTCGCAACCATTAACGAAATCCAGTCACTGGCACAGCGCTACGAAGTGGCCCGGATGCTGCGCGAAAACTTCACCTATCACAAAATCGAAACCGAAACAGGCGCAAGCACCGCCACCATCTCACGCGTCAAGCGCTGCCTGAACTACGGCAACGACGCCTATGCGCTGACGCTTGAGCGGCTGTATGGCGGGAAAAAAGAAGTGGAACAGAAATAAGGTATGGAAAGACAAGCCGATTGAGTGTGTGGTCGGCTTATTTTTTTTGCATAGGAGGGTGCCTGACCCCCGGCGCGTTAACGCGCCGGGGGTCAGGCACCCTCTGTGCAACATATGGTATAATTCCCTCAGAACAACCTGGGGGGAAGAAGCATGTATGATGTGAAAGAATGGCGGCATGTGTTTAAAATAGATCCGAATAAAGAGATTTCCGATGAAGACCTGGAGGCAGTGTGCGAATCGGGAACCGATGCGATCATCGTCGGCGGGACCGACGGGGTGACGCTCGATAACACCCTGAATATGCTGGCCCGCGTGCGCCGCTATCCGCTGCCGTGTGTGCTTGAGGTATCAAATATCGAATCGCTCACACCCGGCTATGATTTTTATTTCATCCCGGCAGTGCTGAACAGCGGGAAGCCGGAATGGATCACAGGCCTCCATCATGAGGCGCTGAAGGAATACGGTGAAATCATGAACTGGGATGAGATTTTTGTGGAAGGGTATTGCATCCTTAATGGTGATGCGAAAGCCGCCCGGTTGACCGATGCCCGTACGGATCTTACGCTTGAAGATGTCGGCGCGTATGCGATGATGGCCGATAAACTGTTCCGGATGCCGATTTTTTACCTGGAATACAGCGGTACATACGGCGATCCGGAAGTTGTGCAATCCGCCAAAAATAAACTGGAGCATGCCCGCCTTTTCTACGGCGGCGGCATCAGCTCAGCAGAACAGGCAGCGGAGATGGCCGCCATTGCCGATACGATCGTCGTCGGGAACATTCTTTATGAAAATGTACAAACCGCGCTCAAAACCGTCAAAGCGGTAAAAAATAACTGAAGATTCCGCTTGCCGAAACGGCAGCAATGGGATACGATTAAATAAGAACAAACGTTCGGAGGAGTGTAAAACAACATGCAATATATAAGTCAACGGCTGCTTGCCGGCCTGAATCCGGTCCAGCAGGATGCCGTCAAAACAACAGACGGGCCGCTTCTGATCATGGCCGGTGCCGGAAGCGGAAAAACGAGAGTGCTGACCCACCGCATCGCCTATTTGATGAGTGAGAAAGAAGTGGCGCCGTGGAACATCCTCGCGATCACGTTCACGAATAAAGCGGCCCGCGAAATGAAGGAGCGTGTCGGTGAACTGGTCGGCCCGGTTGCCGAAGACATCTGGATTTCCACGTTCCACTCCATGTGTGTACGGATTCTGCGGAGGGACATCGACCGGATCGGCATCAACCGCAACTTTTCGATCCTCGATTCCTCCGACCAGCTGTCAGTCATCAAGAAGCTCGTGAAGGAGCAAAATCTCGATCCGAAAAAATTCGACCCGCGCTCGATTCTCGGCACGATCAGCAGTGCAAAGAATGAATTGAAAACAGCGGATGAATACGCGAAAAGCGCCACCGGCCCATATGAACAGGCAGTCAGCGACATCTACGAGGCTTACCAGAAACGGCTGCGCAAAAATCATGCCCTCGATTTCGACGATCTCATTATGACAACAATCCACCTGTTCAAGCGCGTGCCTGAAGTGCTTGAGTTCTATCAGCGCAAATTCCAGTACATCCACGTCGATGAGTACCAGGATACGAACCATGCCCAGTATCTGCTTGTGAAATTGATGGCATCAAGATTCGAGAACTTGTGCGTCGTCGGTGATTCCGACCAGTCCATTTACAGATGGCGCGGCGCGGACATCGGCAATATCCTTTCGTTTGAAAAAGACTATCCGAAGGCGAATACCGTATTCCTTGAGCAAAACTACCGCTCGACGAAAAAAATCCTGCAAGCGGCCAACAATGTCATCGAAAAAAATGCGAACCGCAAGCCGAAAAACCTCTGGACCGAAAACGACGAGGGGAAAAACATACTTTACTACCGCGGCGGCGATGAGCGGGATGAAGCCTATTTTGTCGCGGGCCGGATGAAAGACCTTGCTGAAAGCGGCAAGTACAAGCTTTCCGATATCGCCGTCCTGTACCGGACGAACGCCCAGTCGCGGGTGATGGAGGAAGTTTTGCTGAAATCGAACATCAGCTACTCGATCGTCGGCGGCACAAAGTTCTATGACCGCAAAGAGATCAAAGACCTGCTCGCGTATTTGCGCTTGATCGCCAATCCGGATGATGACATCAGCCTGACCCGCATCATCAATGTGCCGAAGCGCGGCATCGGGGCGACAACGGTGGATAAAATCGCTAATTTTGCCGCCGCCCAGGGCATCTCCATGTACTCGGCCCTGCAGGAAGTCGAACAGATCGGCCTGAGCGCACGGTTTGTGAAGACGCTGAGCGAATTCACAACGCAATTGAACAACTGGACGAATATGCAGGAATATTTGTCTGTGACTGAATTGGTTGATGAAGTATTGGATAAAACAGGCTATAGGGACATGCTGAAGAACGAGAAGACACTTGAATCCGAAGGCCGCCTCGAAAACATCGAGGAATTTTTATCCGTCACCCAGAATTTCGAAAAGAGTAATGAAGATAAAAGCCTTGTCGCGTTTTTGACCGATCTTGCGCTCATCGCCGATATCGACCAGCTGGACGAAGACGAGGCGAAGGAGCAGGATGCGGTCACGCTGATGACCCTCCACTCCGCAAAGGGGCTCGAGTTCCCGGTTGTATTCCTGATGGGGCTTGAAGAAGGCGTATTCCCGCACAGCCGCTCGCTTATGGAAGAAGACGAGATGGAAGAGGAGCGCCGCCTTGCCTACGTTGGGATCACGCGCGCCGAAAAAGAGTTGTTCATCACAAATGCGCAAATGCGGACACTGTTCGGGCGCACCAACATGAACCCGGTTTCGCGCTTCATCAGCGAAATCCCGGAAGAGCTGCTCGAAGATATGCAAAAAGACACGGAAAAACCTTCGCCGTTCGGTTCGGGATCCTCAACCCCGCGCGGCATGAACACGAACCGGCCGCTGCGCAAACCGGCTGCCCGCCCCGGACTCACCTCAACAGGGGGCGAGTCACACGGCTGGAAAGTCGGCGATAAAGCGTCCCATCAAAAATGGGGCACAGGAACGGTTGTGAGCGTGAAAGGGGAAGGGGAAAGCATGGAGCTCGACATCGCTTTCCCGAAACCGGTGGGCATCAAGCGCCTGCTCGCGAAGTTCGCACCGATCACAAAAGGATAGAAAGGTTGTAGTGGACGCATGGACAAACAACAGGCCAGTGAAAAAATAGACAGTATCCGCGAACTGCTGAATCAGTACGCGCATGAATACTACACATTAGATAAGCCGAGTGTGCCGGATGCCGAATACGACCGGCTCATGCAGGACTTGATCGATCTGGAAAACCTGTTTCCGGGATTGATCACGGCCGATTCGCCGACCCAGCGCATTGGCGGCGAACCGCTTGAGGCGTTCGAAAAGGTCCAGCACAAGGTGCCGATGCTCAGCCTTGCCAATGCGATGAATGCGGAGGAGCTGAAAGATTTCGACCGCCGCGTCCGCCAGTCGGTCGGCGATGAAGTCAGCTACGTATGTGAACTGAAAATCGACGGCCTTGCTGTGGCGCTTTTGTATGAAGGCGGCAAATTTGTGCGCGGCGCCACCCGCGGCGACGGCACGACAGGTGAAAACATCACCAACAATCTGAAAACGATCCACACGATTCCGCTGAAGCTGAAAGATGGCGTCAACATCGAGGTCCGCGGTGAGGCGTATATGCCGAAAAGGTCGTTTGAGCGGATGAACAGGCTCCGTGAGGAAAACGGGGAAGAGACGTTTGCGAATCCGCGCAATGCGGCAGCGGGCTCCCTTCGCCAGCTCGACCCGAAAATCGCGGCGAAACGGAATCTGGATATTTTCGTCTACAGCCTGGCCGACCCGGAAGGAACCGGCATCGAAAGCCACAGTGAAGCCCTTGATTACCTGGATGGCCTCGGTTTCCGGACCAATCCGGAACGGCAAGCGTGCGCCAATATCGATGAAGTGATCGCATATGTGGAAGGCTGGCATGAAAAGCGGCCAGACCTTCCATATGAAATCGACGGAATCGTTGTGAAAGTCGATAACTATGAGCAGCAGGAACAGCTCGGCTTCACGGCGAAAAGCCCGCGCTGGGCGATCGCCTACAAGTTCCCGGCCGAAGAAGTCGTCACAAAGCTGATCGGCATCGAGCTCAGCGTCGGCCGCACCGGTGTCGTGACCCCGACGGCGTACCTTGAACCGGTGAAAGTCGCCGGCACGACCGTCAAGCGGGCATCCCTTCACAATGAAGATTTGATCCGTGAAAAAGATATCAAAATCGGCGATATGGTCGTAGTAAAAAAAGCGGGCGACATCATTCCCGAAGTCGTCAACGTTCTTGAGGAACAGCGTGATGGCAGTGAAGAAGACTTCCATATGCCGACCGAATGCCCGGAATGCGGGAGTGAACTCGTCCGGATTGATGAAGAAGTGGCGCTGCGCTGCATCAACCCGAAGTGCCCGGCGCAAATCCGTGAAGGTCTTATCCACTTTGTCTCACGCAATGCGATGAACATCGACGGCCTCGGCGAAAAAGTGATCACCCAGCTGTTCCGGGAGCAGCTGATCGTCGATGTCGCCGACTTATATGAGCTCAAATATGATGATTTGATCCAGCTGGAGCGGATGGGCGAGAAATCGGTTCAAAACCTGCTCCAGGCGATTGAAGAATCGAAAGGCCGCTCCCTTGAAAAGCTGCTGTTCGGCCTAGGCATCCGTCATGTCGGCTCCAAAGCAGCTCAGACACTCGCCCGGCAATTCGGCACAATCGATAACCTGATGGCAGCCTCAAAAGAAGAGCTGGAAGCCATTAATGAAGTCGGGGAAAAAATGGCCGACTCTGTCGTCCTCTTTTTCGATAATCCTGAAGCGAAACAGGTGGTCGAAGAGCTGCGGAGCAACGGCGTAAACATGGAATACACTGGGCCAAAGCCGGTCGTTGCCGATGAAATCGATTCCTATTTTGCCGGCAAAACGGTCGTCCTGACCGGAAAACTCGAGCAGCTGACCCGTAATGAAGCGAAGAGCAGGGTGGAGGCGCTCGGCGGGAAAGTGACCGGAAGCGTCAGCAAAAGCACCAACCTGGTCATCGCCGGGGAAGCAGCCGGCTCGAAGCTTGATAAGGCGAATGAGCTCGGCATTGAAGTATGGGATGAAAACAGGCTTATTGAAGAACTTGACAAATAAGCTATAATAACCGGTAGTGAGATAAATAATGAGGCTGACCCGCCTGCCGGTGCGGCATTCCTGGAGAGGGGGCCGCGCGGCGGCACGGCAGCCTCATTCCTGATTCTTGCTAATCGATAACGCAATCATGAGGTGGCTCAATGTTTAATAAAATCGGAGTGGCGGCTCTGGCGGCGCTGCTTTTGTTAAGCGCCTGCGGACCGGTCTTTGAAAAAGAAGAAGAAGTTGTCCAGGATACCAAAGATGAACAGGAAAAAGCGATCATTCCGAAGTACAAGCTCCCGGGAGATACGTATCAGACGATTTTGCCGTTTGAGCCGTCCGAAACGAGGGGGCTCGTCAACCAGTATGTTTATAACCGCCTTGATATGGAAGAATTGGAGCGCGGCCTCTTCCGTATCGCCAGAAGCTCCTATCCGATCGACGACTATTTTTTCAAGGAAGGCCATTTCCTGAAAGAAAACGACATCAATAAATGGATTAAGCGGGATGTCACCGAGGAACAGCCTCCTGAAGAAGACAAGCCGGAGGAGACAGAAGGCGAAAATGAAGACGAGCAGGAAGGCGAAGGGGAAAGTGAAGACGGGCAGGAAGGCGAAGGGGAAAATGCCGAAAAGCAGTCGGAGATTGAAAATGATGCGCCTGCTTCCCCTGAAGATGAAGGCGTCAGCGACAGCAAAAGCCCCGAATACCTGTCTTATATTCTTGAACACACGTACTATCAAAAAAACGGCGATGAAGAAGTCGAGCTCGCCGGCATTGTGATCGGGCTGTCGATGAATTCCGTCCATTATTATAAACAGGAGGAAGGCCCGCCCGTTATGGAGCCGATTCCGTTCAACGAAATGGAAGCGGAGGGCAAAAAGATTGCCGCCGAGCTGGTGCAGCAGCTCAGAAAGCATCCGGATGCCAAAAATGTTCCGGTGACGGTCGCGCTTTTCCGTGAAGAGCCGCGGGAAGCGGTCGTCCCCGGCAGCTTTTTCGCGAAGGCTGAATTCAAAAGCGGCCAGGCCAAAACGGACCAATGGCAGCCGCTTGATGAAAACTATGTTTTCTTCCCATCGGAAGAAGCGGAAGAAAACCATGAGCAGGCTTCGAAAACGATGAAAGCATTCAAGAAAAAAATCGATGGCTATTTCCCTGATTACACAGGGGTGACGGGTACAGGATTTTATCAAGGCGGCAAACTGCAGAGCCTCGACATCCAGATTCCGGTCGAATTTAACGGCAAAGCCGAAGTCATCGGCTTTACGGAGTTTACAGCAGCACAGGTGATGGAGTACTTTCCAAAAGACGTTACCGTCAAAGTGAACATTTCATCAGCGACCCGTGAAGAAAGCATCGTCAAACGCGAAGCCGGCGCAAACAAGCCGTTCGTCCATATTTATCAATAACGGAAAAGCAGGATGACCCCATGAGCTGGGAGCATCCTGCTTTTTTACATATAAACAAGAGCAACTTGATGTCCTTTTATCAATCAAGAAAAGTTTCCGAAATCATTTTAAAGCCTTCGATTTCCGTATCCTCATCGACCTCGATCATCAAATAGCGTTTGCCGTTGCGGCTTACCTGTTTGACGAATTTTAAATCCTGCGGGCTGATGGAGATGTTGGCGACTTTGGTGTTAATTTTGATGGACTTCGAATTATATTTCGGAACGATGCTGCTCGCCTTGAACTCGTACTTTTCATCATCGATGACGGTTTTGAAGGCCGTTTCGACTTTTTCCGTATCCACATCTTCGACGCCGCTTACTTTCAGGACGCGTTCCACATCTTTATAGTCCAATTTCGGCGTATCTTCCTCTTCGTTTTCATCCATCACCCGATTGATTTCTTCATAGACATTGGAAAGGGTGCCGGTTTCAAGCTGGTCGCCGGTCACTTGTTTTACGATTTCTTCAAAAACGACTTTATCTTCCACGGCAGTGAGCGATGCCTCACTGTTGAGCACGGTCTCCACGAAATAGGGATCCAGTTCATTCGCTTTGCCGGTCGAGTAAAGCACATGATTGACATCAGCCGCGTTTTCGCTGAAGGCGGGGAACAAAAATCCGGCGACGGGCGCTTTCAGGTTGATGATCGGGTCGACCGCAAAGCTATACTTGAATTGCTTTTCGATATAATCAAACAGCAATGATTTCTTTGATTCTTCCGTTTTATTGATGCTGCACAGGATGAAGGGGTGCGTGAACACTTGGTCCCGCTCACTCGTTTCCGCTTCCTCGTTCCGCTTTTTCGTCGGCTTGAAATATTCGCCGCGGATGAAGGTGATGACAACGTCCATTTCATACTGCCTGTCCGCCAGCATCTTTTCCACGATGAGGAGCATCTGATCTTTCCAGTCATCGACATCATCAGCCTGCAGCCCTTCATAAAGGATAAGCTGGCTGTGCTCGTCGGCTTCCCGCTGGAACTTCAATTCGAACAGCTTCGTATCGAGCTGGCCGGTCAGCACTTTTTTGAAGTTGCTCAGAAAAAGCTCCTGTTGTTCCTGTTCGAGCATCGGAAACGGCTGGCTTTCCTGGTGGTAGATATCGCTGCTTTCTTTCATCACATAGACGTTAAAAATATCTTTTATTTTCAATAAATCGTTATCCGGCTTGAATTGCTTGCGGATGTTGGCGATGTCTTTTTTGTTCATCGGAAGTCACTCCCTGGATGGTTAATAGCGGCGCTTTTCCGGTACCGCCAAAAGTTAAGTTTACCATACTCCTGTCCGGAAACGTCACCGGAAAAATTAAAATGAAAGCCTGTGGCAATTTGGTGAACAGTTAAACTTTTCAAAAGGGTGAAACGTATAGTGGTTAAATGCAGTGAAGGAGAGGGACGATATGCTCAACAAGCTGTGGACGCTCGTGTTTGTTTTGCTGCTGGCAATCCTGGCCGGCTGCACTGGCGGTTCATACGGGATAACAGTCGGCGGGGTCGATGCATCGAAAAATGAAATCAGCGGGGAATACAACCGTTTTTCAGGCCATTATTTTAAAAAAGTGACGATCGCGGATGGGGAGGCGCTCACCGCCACTTTCAAGGCGACAACCGAAAACGGGGAGTTGGCTGCAAAGGTGCTGGATGCAGACGGGCAGACGTATAAAACGATAAAATCCGGAGATTCGGTTAAAATCAGCCAACCTGGCAAGTATAAGATGCAGGTGGAAGGAAAAAAGCACAAAGGCCGTTTTGTCCTGTCCTGGAAGATTGAATAGGCAGGCGCAGCGGGAGGACAATGGATTGAACCTTTTTCCGGTATCAGGTAAAATGGTAGATGTGGTATGAAAACGCATACATAAAAGGAGGATGGGTCAACAATGGTAATGGCTTATTCACGTGAACCACTGACGGATTTCAAAGTGGAAGAGAACAAGAAGGCCTTTCAGGAAGCCCTCAAAAAGGTTGAGTCCGAGCTTGGCAAAGAATATGATCTTCTGATTGACGGCGAGTGGGTGAAAACGGATGACAAAATCGTTTCACACAACCCTGCCAACAAAGAAGAAGTGGTCGGCTATGTATCAAAAGCGAATAAAGACCTTGCTGAAAAAGCCCATAAAGCTGCCGATGCCGCATTTGAAATGTGGCGCAAGGTAAGTCCCGACGCACGGGCGGACATTTTATTCCGGGCAGCGGGCATTGTGCGCCGCCGCAAGCATGAGTTTTCCGCCTGGATGGTTAAAGAAGCCGGAAAACCGTGGATCGAAGCAGATGCCGATACGGCGGAAGCGATCGATTTCATGGAATACTACGCACGCCAGATGATGCGCATCAAAGAAGGACACTTGATCAATTCGCACCCGGCGGAAGAAAACCGCTTCAACTATATTCCGCTCGGCGTCGGCGTCACGATTTCACCGTGGAACTTCCCGTTTGCGATTATGTGCGGCACGGCGGTTGCCCCGCTCGTTTCCGGCAACACGGTCCTATTGAAGCCGGCGAGTGCGACACCGGTCGTTGCGGCTAAGTTTGCGGAAGTGTCAGTGGAAGCGGGCATACCGAAAGGCGTCTTCAACTTCATTCCGGGCAGCGGAGCGGAAGTCGGCGATTACCTTGTTGACCATCCGCGCACCCGGTTCATCAGCTTCACCGGCTCCCTTGAGGTCGGCAAGCGCATTTACGAACGCGCGGCGATCGTGCAGGACGGCCAGAAATGGCTGAAGCGCGTCCTTGCCGAAATGGGTGGAAAAGATACAATTGTCGTCGACGGTGAAGCGGATCTTGAGCTTGCGGCCCAGTCGATCGTGAAGTCGGCATTCGGCTTCTCCGGCCAGAAATGTTCCGCCTGCTCACGCGTCGTTGCACACGAAGATGTATACGACCAGGTGCTTGACCGCGTCGTTGAACTGACAAATGAACTGACACAGGGCGACCCGTCAGACGACAACAACTTCATGGGACCGGTCATCGACCAGGGCGCTTACGATAAAATCATGGGCTATATCGACCAGGGCAAAAAAGAAGGCAAGCTGATGACAGGCGGCGAAGGTGATACGTCCAAAGGCTTCTTCATCAAGCCGACCGTGTTCGCGGACGTCGATCCGGAAGCTGTCATCATGCAGGAAGAAATCTTCGGACCGGTTGTCGCCTTCACGAAAGCGAAAGATTATGATGAAGCGCTCAAGATTGCGAACAACACCGTTTACGGCCTGACAGGCGCCGTCATTTCCGATAACCGCCTTCATCTCGAGCAGGCGCGCGAAGACTTTATGGTCGGAAACCTCTATTTCAACAGGGGATGCACAGGCGCTGTCGTCGGCTACCAGCCATTCGGCGGCTTCAACCTGTCCGGCACCGATTCGAAAGCCGGCGGGCCGGACTACCTGCTGCTCCATATGCAGCCGAAAACCGTATCTGAACTCTATTAAAAAGGAAAGAGCCCTCACTGCAGGGCTCTTTTTGCTGGCTTGCAAACGATGTAAGCATCATAATTACTTTTGACAAATAATGTCTGAAGATTTTAAAATGACTTTCCTTTCAGAATAGTGTAGTATTTTAGATGAAAACATTACAAGTGTGTCATTTTTGTTACAGGCACTGATTTAATTTTATTCTTTTTGGTGAATAGATATTTACTATATATCAAATATTATACTAAATAAGTGTGTAATTTGCATAATTATGCGATGGTGTACATTCTGTCAAATCGTCTCACTGGTAAAATATCTGCATTGTGTTACGATGGATAATGGTTTTTCAACAGACGCCGGCAACTCGCATGTGATATTCTGGAAAAATAAAAAATAAGAAAATTGCATGTGATTGCATATAGTATTCAAATTTTTAACGGGGGTGACGAAATGACGTTAACAGCTGCTACATGGTTTTGGCTTTTGGTTCCAATGCCGCTACTGGTCATACTATCGATTATCACTTATTTCACTGAGAGGAGAGAATAGGACACATGAATACAGCTACGTTAATTACCTTTATCGTATATCTAGTCGGAATGCTGGGAATCGGCTTTGCGGCTTATAGACTAACAAGCAATTTATCTGATTATGTTCTTGGGGGAAGACGACTTGGACCTGGTGTCGCCGCACTTAGTGCCGGTGCTTCAGATATGTCCAGCTGGCTCTTGCTCGGACTTCCCGGCGCAATGTACGCAGGCGGGATGAACCAAATCTGGATCGCAGTCGGACTTGCAATCGGTGCTTACCTGAACTGGCAGTTTGTCGCAAGGCGTCTGCGCAGCTACACGGAAGTCGCCAATGATTCCATCACGATTCCTGATTATCTTGAAAACCGTTTCCGTGACGGATCAAAGTTCTTACGCGTGATTTCTGCTTTAGTCATTTTACTTTTCTTCACGTTTTACACTTCATCAGGACTCGTAGGTGGCGCGAAATTATTTGTCAGCTCCTTCGGATTAACCTACAACCAGGCCCTCTGGATCGGCGCCATCGTCATAATCTCATATACGTTCCTCGGCGGGTTTTTGGCCGTCAGCTGGACGGACTTTGTCCAGGGGATATTAATGTTCCTCGCGCTCATCGTCGTGCCGATTGTGGCTATTTCTAATCTCGGCGGATGGCGCGATACGGTGAATGCCGCCGGTGCGGTTGATCCGGCAACACTTGATGTCTTCAGGGATATGACGACACTCGGCATCATTTCCCTGCTTGCCTGGGGACTTGGCTATTTCGGCCAACCGCATATCCTTGTCCGCTTTATGGCGGTCCGTTCCATCAAGGACATCCCGACAGCACGCCTGATCGGCATGGGCTGGATGGTGCTTTCCCTGTTCGGCGCGATTTTCACCGGTTTTGCCGGTATCGCCTTCTTTGCGGATAACCCGCTTCCGGACAGCGAAACAGTATTTATCGAATTTACGCAAATTCTGTTCAACCCGTGGGTAGCCGGCTTCCTGCTTGCCGCAATCCTGGCTGCCATCATGAGTACGATTGACTCCCAGCTGCTTGTATCTTCAAGTGCTGTGGCCGAGGACTTTTACAAAGCGATCCTGCGCAAAAATGCGAGCGAACGCGAGCTTGTCTGGGTAGGCCGTATTTCCGTATTGGTGATCGCACTTATCGCGATCCTGCTTGCGAGCGACCAGGACAGCAAAGTTCTTGAACTTGTAAGTTACGCATGGGGCGGATTCGGTGCCGCATTCGGCCCGGTCATCATCCTGTCCCTGTTCTGGAAAGGCATGACCCGCAACGGTGCGCTTGCCGGTATCATCATCGGTGCCCTCACCGTCGTTATCTGGAAGCCGCTTGAAGGCGGAATTTTCGACCTATATGAAATCGTGCCGGGCTTCATCCTGGCGTGGATTGCGGTCATGATTTTCAGCAAAGTCGGCCCGCAGCCTACTGATGACATGCTTGCAGAATTTGATAAGGCGAAGAAATTGTAAGAAGAACCTGTGTGTTTGTGCAGGTTGGGAGGCCCTTTCTCTTGGAGAGAGGGCCTTTTTTTGTGGGGTGGGCTGTTGCCTGTGTGATTGCCTGGCAATTGCCTCGCAATTGCCAGGCAATCATAAGCCAAAAGACCCACAAACACCAGCACACCACCCTCTTCCGAAGCCCACCCCCCAAGCTTTTTAATCCAAAAAACAATTTTTCTTTTTCTTTGACTGATTTATCATCAACTTTCTGCATTTTTCATCCAAAACCCCCGCTTTATCATTTTCTCACCAAATTGCCTGGGAATTGCCTGGCAATTCCCAGGCAATCCCCCCGCAATTGTCATCCCCGCGCCACACTATTGCACACCCCTTCACAAACTCCCGCCCCGCATCAGCCGCCAATCTTGCTTCACACCCGGCATTTTTGGTATGATAATAGCATTGCACAAGGTTCGAAATAACCGCGGAGGTGAAGAGGAATGTCTCGTATTGATAAGGATCAGGTGAAGCATGTCGCGCATCTTGCCCGCCTGTCGATTACGGAAGATGAAGCGGAAGTGTTCACGAAGCAACTCGATAACATCATTTCATTTGCAGAGCAGCTGAACGAACTGGATACAACAGATGTGGAACCGACCACCCACGTTCTTGATATGAAAAACGTGCTTCGCGAGGATAAGTCACGGTTATGGCTTACGCAGGAAGAAGCGCTGTTAAACGCACCGGACAAACAGGACGGCCAGGTCAAGGTTCCGTCTGTTCTGGAATAGGAGGGTATACGCATGTCGTTATTCGATAAACGCATCGGCGAAATACACGATCTGTTACATAAAAAAGAAATCAATGTAACCGACCTGGTGAACGAATCGTACAACCGGATCAAGCAGGTCGATGACAAGGTGAAAGCATTTCTTACGTTAAATGAAGAAAACGCCCGCTCATATGCGCGCGAACTGGACGAAGCAATCGGCGAGAAAAAGGAGTTCGGCCTCCTTTATGGTTTGCCGGCCGGCATCAAGGACAACATCACGACCAAAGGGCTGCGCACCACGTGCTCAAGCCAGCTGCTTGCCAACTTCAACCCACTTCACAACGCAACTGTTGTTGCGAAACTCGGCATGGCTGAAACGGTCACAATCGGAAAACTGAACATGGACGAATTCGCGATGGGCTCTTCCAACGAGAACTCCGGCTTCTTCCGGACGCGCAACCCGTGGAACACCGAGTATGTCCCGGGCGGCTCCAGCGGCGGTTCCGCTGCATCCGTCGCAGCAGGCGAAGTCTTTTTCTCACTCGGATCGGACACAGGCGGATCGATCCGCCAGCCGGCAGCTTTTTGCGGCGTCGTTGGCCTCAAGCCTACATACGGCCGCGTGTCCCGTTTCGGATTGGTCGCGTTTGCATCATCACTTGACCAGATCGGACCGATCACCCGCACCGTCGAGGACAACGCCTATATCCTGCAGACGATCGCAGGCCATGATGATTTGGATTCCACGTCAGCGAATGTTGATGTAAAAGACTATCTCTCATCCCTGACTGGAGACGTGAAAGGCCTGAAGATCGCAGTGCCAAAGGAATACCTCGGCGAAGGCGTCGACGAAGACGTCCGCAACTCCGTCCTTGATGCCCTGAAAGTGCTGGAAGGCATGGGCGCAACCTGGGAGGAAGTATCGCTGCCGCACTCCAAATATGCGGTCGCGACGTACTACCTGCTCGCCTCATCCGAAGCATCCGCCAACCTGGCCCGCTTCGACGGCGTCCGTTACGGCGTCCGCGCGACAGGTGCGGACAACCTGATTGACATGTACAAAAAGACGCGCAGCGAAGGCTTCGGCGATGAGGTGAAGCGCCGCATCATGCTCGGCACATTCGCCCTCAGCTCCGGCTATTACGACGCGTATTATAAAAAGGCCCAGAAAGTCCGGACACTCATCAAAAACGACTTTGACAAAGTGTTCGAAGACTACGATGTCATCATCGGGCCGACAACACCGACGCCGGCATTCAAAATCGGCGAAAAAATCGATGATCCGCTTACGATGTATGCAAACGACATTCTAACCATTCCGGTCAACCTCGCCGGCGTACCGGGAATCTCCGTGCCGTGCGGATTCTCAAACGGCTTGCCGCTCGGATTGCAGATCATTGGCAAGCATTTCGACGAAAGCACTGTTTACCGTGTTGCCCATGCTTACGAACAGGCAACAGACCATCATAAAGCGAAACCGGAACTGTAAAGGGGGGAACGAGAGATGAACTTTGAAACGATTATCGGACTTGAAGTCCACGTCGAACTGAAAACGAACTCAAAGATTTTCTGCGGCTGTTCAACGAATTTCGGTGCACCCCCGAACACGCAAACGTGCCCGATTTGCCTGGGCCACCCGGGAGTGCTGCCGGTCATGAACAAGCAGGCCGTCGAATTCGCGATGCGCGCTGCGATGGCGCTTAACTGCGAAATTGCCACCGACACAAAGTTTGACCGGAAGAACTACTTTTATCCGGACAACCCGAAAGCGTACCAGATTTCCCAGTTTGACAAGCCAATCGGCGAAAACGGCTGGATTGAAATCGAAGTGAACGGCGAGAAGAAGAGAATCGGCATCACCCGCCTCCACCTTGAGGAGGATGCCGGCAAGCTGACCCATACGGATGACGGATCGCTCGTCGACTTCAACCGTGTCGGTACGCCGCTTGTCGAAATCGTATCCGAGCCGGATATGCGCACGCCGGAAGAAGCGTATGCCTATTTGGAAAAACTGAAGTCGATCATCCAGTACACAGGCGTATCCGACTGTAAAATGGAAGAAGGCTCGCTGCGCTGTGACGCCAACCTGTCGATCCGCCCGATCGGCCAGGAGGAATTCGGCACGAAAACCGAGCTGAAAAACTTGAACTCGTTTTCTTTTGTACAAAAAGGACTCGAATATGAAGAAAAGCGCCAGGAAAAAGAATTGCTCGCCGGCGGTGAAATCCTTCAGGAAACCCGCCGCTATGACGAGCAGTCGAAGAAGACGATCCTCATGCGTGTAAAAGAGGGATCCGACGATTACCGCTACTTCCCGGAACCGGATCTTGTCGACTTTTACATCGATGACGAGTGGAAGGAAAAAGTCCGCGCCCAGATTCCGGAGCTGCCGGATGAACGCCGCGCCCGCTACGTCGACGAACTCGGCCTGCCGGCATATGATGCCAACGTGCTGACGCTCACAAAAGAAATGTCCGATTTCTTCGAAGCGACCATCCAGCAGGGCGCCGATGCCAAACAGGCGGGCAACTGGCTCATGGGCGAAGTGTCCGGCTACCTGAACCAGAACGGCAAAGAGCTGCACGATGTCGAGCTAACGCCGGAAGGCCTGGCAAAACTCGTCGGCCTGATCGAAAAAGGCACAATCTCTTCCAAAATCGCCAAGAAAGTCTTCAAGGACCTGATCGAAAAAGGCGGCGACCCGGAAGCGATCGTCAAAGAAAAAGGCCTTGTGCAAATCTCCGATGAAGGCGAGCTCCGCAAGATTGTCACCGGCATTCTTGATGAAAACGAGCAGTCCATCGAAGACTACAAAAACGGCAAAGACCGCGCCCTCGGCTTCCTCGTCGGCCAGGTCATGAAAGCGACCAAAGGAAAAGCGAATCCGCCGATGGTCAACAAGCTTCTTGTTGAAGAAATGGATAAGCGCTGATAGATAACGGAAAAGCCCCTCTGAATGGAGGGGCTTTTTTCTATACAGGAAATTGTCAGCAAAGGAGCAATTCGACGCGGCTGCCAATTTTAACATAAAGGCTCGCCAATCGGCGGGTTTTTTATATGGAAGCTCATCTCTTACCGCCGTATTCATACAGATAAACAGGTGAAAAAGGATAAAATATGTAAAAAGCAAATGAAGTGGTGCATAATAAAAGGGAATTCTCTTGTTCAAAGAGTACATACTGAATTGATTGCTGCGGCGCCAAGATCCTATATCAGTTATCAATGTTGACTACAAAATGTTTTTTGTGGAGGCTGAAGTTCTTGGGTATAGAAATACCTATCTTAGTGATTCTCATTTTATTAAATGCTTTTTTTGCAGCGTCAGAAATTGCACTAATTTCTCTAAATGATAATAAGGTCAAAAAGCTGGCTGAAAAAGGAGATAAGAAGGCAATCCTGCTTCATCAGCTTTTAATGGAGCCGAGCCGCTTTTTGGCGACGATCCAAATCGGCATCACCCTGGCCGGATTTTTAGCCAGTGCCTTTGCGGCTGAGAGCTTTGCTGCACGTTTCGCCGATTGGCTAGTGGCATTGGGAGTGCCGGGGACGCAGGAAGTGCTTGAGGCTGTATCGGTCATTGTGATCACGCTTATTCTTTCCTACTTCACGTTAGTGTTGGGGGAGTTAGTTCCAAAACGGCTGGCATTGACCAAAGCGGAGGCCATTTCCAACCTTGCTGTGGTGCCCCTTACCGCGTTATCAAAAATCTCATCACCTTTTGTTAAGCTCTTAACCGTCTCAACGAATGCGATTGTAAGGCTTTTTGGAGTGGATCCGAATGCACCGGATGACAATGTGACAGAAGAAGAAATCAGGATGATGGTTGATGTCGGGGAAGAAAAAGGCACGATACAAGAAAATGAGAAAATGATGATCAACAATATTTTTGAACTTGATAACAAAGATGTAGAAGACGTGATGACTCACCGGACAAACATTGTCGCCTTGCCTGCTCATTTTAATTTTGAAGAAGTTGTCCATATCGTTAGTGTTGAAAAATATACCCGCTTCCCTGTTTATCAGGATAGCCTCGATAATATTATCGGCATTTTTCATGTAAAAGATCTTGTGCAATTTATGGAGAATGGCGACATCGGCAAATTCAATTTAAAGGAACTTTCGAGAGAGCCTTTATATGTGATAGGGTCGAAAAAAATTGATGATTTCTTTAGGGAATTTCAAATGAGCCATACACATATGGCCATTGTGATCGATGAGTACGGCGGAACGGACGGCATTGTCACGATTGAAGATATTATGGAAGAAATCGTCGGTGCCATCACAGCTGAACATGATGAACCTGAACATGAGGAAGATTCAATCATTCCGATAGATGAAAATACCTTTCTTATTTCCGGCATAATCAATCTTCATGAAGTGGAAGACCTGTTAAAAACGGAACTGCCTGTCGATGATTATGAAACATTAAGCGGCTTTATCATCGATATGCTTGGTTATATTCCACAGGGAGATGACCATCCGGAAATGACATACAATCATATTCGATTTACTGTAGAGGAAGCGGATGAAAAAAGAATTATAAAAGTAAAGGCTTCTCTGGAAAAACAACCATTTTAGAATTAAACGAAAGTAAAGCATGAACAAACAGGTGCGTCTCTGAAATCGGCAGATACGCACCTTCCGTTTGTTCCGGTCCGCTAAAACCAGCAGGACTCCCTACAGCAAGCCCCCGTGAATAATCGCCGAAACAATGACCATCACCGCGCCAATCAACGTTTCATAGGGCAGTGCCTGCAGCCTTTCTTTCATGGACACAAAGAGGCTCTCCCTTGAAATATGGAATAGCGGGCCATGAGGCAAGTGGTCGAATGCCGCGGCCCCTGCGTTGATCATCGCCGCGCTTGCCATAGCGCTGACGCCGTTTGCGAGCAGCGTTTCCCCGAAGACGTTACTTGAGATCGCGGCGGATGATGTTGCCGATGCGGTTGCCATGGACATGAATGAACCGGACAGTGGGGCGATGAGCGAAACAGGCAAGTTGAATGCGTTTAAGCCGCTCATGATGATGTCATTCAGTGAGGAATGGACAATGATGCCTGCGAGTGTCCCTGTTCCAAGGATGACAATGGCGATTCCGGACATTTTTTGAAGGCCGCTCGTCATATGATCCTTCAATTCTGTTATTTTCCCCATGACGATCAGGCCGAAGATGCCGCCGGCCGGCAGTGCGATTAACGAATCGATTTTAAGGCCAACTAACGGCTGCAGGGAAAGCAGGAAGATGGCAAATAAGGGCCCTGAGATTGCTGTCGGGAAGGAAGGCTGGTCTTGCGCTTCTGTCTTTTCTTTTTTGCTTCCGGTAACCTTTGAGCCCGTATTGCTTAACTTTTTGGCAATAAAATAGATTAACGCCGCTCCAACGGCAGCCGGGATAATGCCAGCTGCCATCACGCTCGTAAGCGGCACTGAAAAGCTGTCAGCTGCGGCAATCGTGTTCGGATTGGGGGACATGATATTCCCCGCTCTTGCTCCGCAAACAACCGCGATTACAATACTGAGCCGTGAAACGCCGGTGCGTTTGGCAATCATTAGCGCAATCGGTGACACCGTGATGACAGCGGCGGCAATGAACACGCCAGATGCCGTCAAAATTAACGTTGATAACGTAATGGCAAGCAGTGCTCTTGCTTCACCCATTTTTTGAACGATTGTATTTGCGATGACGCTGGCTGCGCCTGATTCGATTAACACGCCCACTAAAATACCCGCCGCTAAAACGCGCATGATTGCCGGAGTCAACAGCCTGGCCCCGCCCATCATATAATCTACGGTTGCAAGCAAATCCAGCCCGCCGATGATCCCTCCGGCACCAGCGCCAACCATCATTGCATATGTAGGATTAACCTTTCTGAAGATCAACGTAATTGTTATAGCCATTGCTGCAACTACACCGAAAATGCTGACTTGTGGATCGATGCTGAGCACCACCTTATGTTTGACTGCGTTATCTGCTGTTCTTTAGTCTTCAACCAGATATTGATTTAGGATCTCTCTTGTTTTATCTGCAAGCGGCTTCGATTTGCGCGTGGCATCATCCATCTGCACAATGACGGTTTCGGCCGTTGCCGCAAGCGTGCCGTTCTGATAAATCCCTTGAAACAAAGTCAGGGAACTGTTGCCGATCCTTTTGACAGCTGAACCGATCTCTACGGTTCCAGGCCAGCGGATTTCAGATAACAAATTCAGGTTTTGATTCGCGATGACAAATGACGTATTTTCGGCATGGAGTGGCTCACTGGCATAGAGGAGCTCTGTCCGGCCGGTTTCCAGGAATGTCGAAAACAATGCGTTATTCACATGCCCCTGCCGATCGGTATCTTTGTAACGGAGCTTATCGTACGTCTTTAACGGAAAATCTTCATAATCCGGTTTCACTTTGTTCATCGTTATCCCTCCTGTTTATGACGGAATTGATTGCGGCTTAAACTAGTACCAATTTTCAAACGATGCGGTAAATAATGTATATCATAACAGGCAATATAAATCTAAGATTGTGCCTTACCTATACAGGAGCAGGACTGCATTCGGAAGCCAATAATCCTGGGATCAGCAATGAAGCCTCACCACTTTCTGGACATCCTCCACGGGATTTACTAAAATTATCCTATAATCAACATTAAATGGTATGTAACCGTTGGCCCTTAGTCCCTCTCGCAATGAGGGGCTTTTATATGAAACCAGGTGAAAACATGAAAAAACGAAAACAAAAAACATCCTTCACATTCAAACGGCTCTGGCAGCTGACTGATCCTCCGGCGGGACAGCTCATCCTGGCGCTTGTACTGTCGATCTTCCAGACCGGTGCATCGCTTGCGATCCCGCTTCTCGTCAAAAACGTGATCGACAGCCTGCCGGAAGAAGTGCCGCTCGCAACCGGCGGTTTCGTGCTGCTTTTGTTCGGCCTGCAGGTGCTGTCGAGCGCACTGTCGCTGTTTTTACTGACACGGGCCGGTGAAAAAATCATCCGCAGGCTGCGCGACCGGCTGTGGGAAAAACTATTGTTTTTGCCGGTCAAGTACTATGACGAGCATGAGTCCGGGAAAATGATCAGCCGGGTGACGAATGATACGACCGCCGTCATGAATTTGCTGTCGTCGGAAATCGTCCAGTTCGCTACAAGTGTCATCACCGTCATCGTATCGGTGTTCATCCTGTTCAGCCTGGATGTGCCGATGACCGCTGTCATGCTGTCGGCGGTGCCGCTTATGCTGCTGATTGTCATCCCGATCGGCCGCAGGATTTATAAAATTTCGTACGGCAAGCAGGAAAAAATGTCGGAGCTGACCGGATTCCTCACCGGGATGCTGGCGGAAATCCGTCTGATCAAAGCGTATAACACCGAAGCGAAGGAAATGGAGCGGGGCAAGGGGACGTTCCTGTCGCTCTATGACTATGGTGTCGCCAAGGCGAAAATCGAATCGATTTTGCAGCCGCTCATGGGAACGCTGATGATGGCGATTTTCATCGGTGTCGTCGGTTTCGGCGCCTACCGCGTCAGCCAGGGCTCGATCACTTCAGGCGAACTCGTGGCCTTCATCCTGTACCTGTTCCAGATCATTGTCCCGTTCAGCACGATGAGCAGGTTCATTACCAGCTTCCAGGACGCCAAGGGGGCGGGTGAGCGGCTGTTCCAGATTCTGCATGAGGATATCGAGCCGGAACTGGACGTCCAGCATGAGCCAAAGCCTGACCGGCTCGTATTTGAAAACGTGTCGTTCGGCTATGAAGACCATCAGGTGCTAAAAGATGTCTCGTTTACAGCTGAACGCGGCACACTGACCGCGTTTGTCGGTCCGAGCGGCGCCGGGAAGACGACGATCTTCGCGCTGATGGAACGGTTTTATGAGCCTGATAAAGGGGAAATGAAGCTTGGAGATATACCGCACGATCAATTCAACCTGTCGCAGTGGCGCCGTTTCTTCGGCTATGTGCCGCAGGAAAGCCCGCTGTTAGCCGGCACGATCAAGGAAAACATCCTATACGGTGTCGGGCATGATGTGAGCGACGGGGAAATGATGGAAGCGGCCAAGAAGGCGAATGCCCACGAATTCATTGCCGGCCTGCCGAATCAATATATGACGGAAGTCGGTGAACGGGGTCACAAGCTGTCAGGCGGGCAGCGGCAGCGGATCGCCATCGCCCGCGCTTTTTTGCGGAATCCCGCATTCCTGTTGCTTGATGAAGCGACATCGAGCCTTGATTCAGAATCGGAACGGATGATTCAGGAAGCGCTTCATGAACTGCTGAAAGGGCGGACTGCATTTGTTATCGCCCACCGGCTATCGACCGTCATCGATGCTGACCAGATCGTCGTTTTGCAGGACGGCAGGGTGACCGGCACCGGCACACATGCCGAGCTGATGGAAAACCATGCGTTTTACCAGCTTCTCGTCCAGCAGCAATTCAAACGGGAACCAATATGAATGTTTCCCGTTATTTTACAGTAAACTAATAAAAATGGACATTCATATCCGAAAGGACTATACTGTGATATGGACAAATGACAGGAACTACCTGAGAATTTTGGGGTGGAAACGGGCCTGGCCCGCTTTCCTGAGAAGGATGAGGGAAATGGAAACAAAAAAAGCGAGAATCATATACAATCCAACCTCCGGCCGTGAAGCGGTCAAACGCGCCCTTCCGGACATCTTGATCAAGCTGGAGGAAGCGGGCTATGAGGCATCAGCACATGCGACGAAATGTGAAGGCGATGCCATTAATGCAGCCCGCAAAGCGGCGGAACGCGGCTATGACCTTGTCGTTGCAGCCGGCGGGGACGGCACAATCAACGAGGTTATCAACGGGCTTGCCGAAATGCCGGAACGCCCGAAGCTTGGCATCATCCCGGTTGGGACGACGAACGATTTCGCCAGGGCCATCCATGTGCCCCGCTCCATTGATAAAGCATGCGACATCCTCGTTGAAGGCCATACAATGCCGCTTGATATCGGCAAAGTGAACGACAAATATTTCATGAACATCGCCGGCGGCGGCCGGATCACCGAGCTTTCCTATGAAGTGCCAAGCAAGCTCAAAACCGTGCTAGGACAGCTCGCCTATTACTTGAAAGGCATCGAAATGCTGCCGTCCCTGCGCCCGACGAGAGTCAGCATCGAATACGACGGAAAGATGTATGACGGCGAAGTGATGCTGTTCCTCGTCTCCAACACGAATTCCGTCGGCGGCTTTGAAAAGCTGGCACCGGACGCGTCCTACTATGACGGCATGTTCGACCTGCTCATTTTGAAAAAAATCAACCTGGCCGACTTTGTCAGAATCGCTTCCCAGGCACTAAGAGGCGATCACCTGAAAGACCAGAACATCATCTATACAAAGGCGAACCGCATCAAAGTGAAGACCGATGACAAAATCCAGCTGAACCTCGACGGCGAGTACGGCGGACTGGCTCCGGCCGAATTCGTCAACCTTTATCACCACCTGGAGGTCATCGTGCCGGATAAAATCGCCCGCCAATACGAAGAAAGCAAAGCCAAAGAACAAACGAACATAAAAGAAGAGAAGGTAAATCCTTAAACGGGTTTGCCTTTTTTCATGCCGGCCGTTTTGATGCCCCGGCCGTTTGTGATACAATCAGTAAAGCAATTTCACGGTAAAGGAAGAAAAAAACATGGCCAATCAAACACCGCCAGTCCAAAAAAATGAAACGGTCCGCGTGACCTTTGAAGATATGACCCACGACGGCGCCGGCGTCGCCAAAGTCGACGGCTTCCCGCTGTTCGTCCCGAACGCCCTGCCTGGCGAAACCGGCAAGGTAAAAGTCGTCAAAGTGAAAAAAGGCTACGGCTTCGGCAAGATGCTGGACCTCGAGGAAGAAAGCATCTACCGGATCGAACCGTCTTGCCCGATCTACAAGCAATGCGGCGGCTGCCAGCTCCAGCATCTGAGCTATCAAGGCCAGCTGAACGTAAAGAAAAAGCAGGTCGAAGACGTCCTCCAGCGCATCGGCGGCCTCGACCTTGACAAAGTCACCGTTCACGACACCCTCGGCATGGACGACCCATGGCGCTACCGCAACAAAGCCCAGGTCCCGGTCGGCGAACGCGAAGGCGGCCTCGTCGCCGGCTTCTACCAGCAGCGCAGCCACGACATCATCGACATGAACGCCTGCCTCATCCAGGAACAGGCCAACGACGACCTCGTCCAGGCCGTCAAAGAGATCGCGGGCAGCTACGGCATCCGCGCCTACGATGAGAAAAAACACAAAGGCACCCTGCGCCACGTCGTCACCCGCTACGGCAAACAAACCGGCCAGGCCATGGTCGTCCTCATCACCAAGGACGAAAACCTGCCAAACCGGAAAAACATCGTCCGGGACATCACGGAGCGGTTCCCGTCCGTCAAATCGGTGGTGCAGAACATCAACCCGAAACGCACGAACGTCATCTTCGGCGAAAAGACGAAAGTGCTGTGGGGGAATGAGTATATCTACGACACAATCGGCGACATCAAATTTGCAATCTCGGCCCGGTCGTTCTATCAGGTGAACCCGCAGCAGACGAAGGTGTTGTATGATAAGGCGCTGGAATATGCAGAGCTGACGGGAACGGAATCTGTCATTGATGCTTACTGCGGCATCGGGACGATTTCGCTCTTTCTCGCCCAGAAGGCGAAGAAAGTGTACGGCGTTGAGATTGTGCCGGAAGCGATTGAGGATGCGAAGCGGAATGCAGAGCTGAATGAGATTGGGAATGTGGAGTTTGAAGTCGGGAAGGCTGAAGAGGTCATGCCGGCGTGGAAAAAGGAGGGCGTCGAGGCAGATGTGATTGTGGTGGATCCGCCAAGGAAGGGCTGTGATGAGACGCTCTTGGAGACGATGCTTGAGATGAAGCCGGAGCGTATTGTTTATGTGTCTTGTAATCCGGCTACGTTGGCTCGTGACCTTAAGATTTTGGAAGAGGGCGGGTATGAGACTAGGGAAGTGCAGCCGGTGGATATGTTTCCACATACTGTGCATGTTGAAAATGTTGCTGTGTTGGAAAAGGTTATGTGATTTAAAAAATCAAAGTCAAAATAAGGGACGGTTCTGCTGCTACATCAGCAGAACCGTCCCTTGCTTTGTATAGGAACAAAGTTTTTTCAAAAATGCTGTTTTATTTATGGAAGGTTCTTTTTGTTCGTTGCTTTTTGCCTAGGTTACCTGTAAATGTTGTTTACTGATCTACCAATATCCCCATAAAAAAGTGCCTTGCTTAACTTCAGAGTATTATGTAGAAATACTTTTTAAGTAATAGTGCTGATATTTTTATTCCAAAAAAAACCAAAAAACACTTAAATAGTTGTATACTTAGTCATGGAATATAAATATTTTTGCAGGAGGATTTTTTATGAAAAGAATGTTGTACTTATTCCTCATCTTGGTGTTTATACCGCTTGCAGCTTGTTCGTCTAGTGATGAAACTGCGAATAAAGTGGAAAAGAGTGACGACAAAACTGTGGAACAAGCAGAAGAAAATGAAGAAGAGCCAAAAGAAAAAGATGCAAAGGAAAAAGGTGTTGAAGTTGATAAAGGTCTTTTGAATGTGGAAGTTACATTACCACCTTCTATGTTTGAAGGCGAAGACATAGATGCGGCAATAGCTGAAGCAAAAGCAGATGGTGTAAAAGAAGTCACAAAAAACGATGATGGTTCCCTGACTTACAAAATGTCCAAATCAAAGCATAAAGAAATGATGAAAGAAATGAAGACTAGCATATCTCAATCAGTAAATGAAATGAAGACCAGCGGGGATTATGCCTCAATCAAGGATATCACGTTTAACGACTCGTTTACTGAGTTCACCGTTATAGTTGACAAAGAAGCATTTGAGAATAGTTTTGATGGTTTTGCTGCTATGGGATTAGGTTTTTCGGGTATGATGTATCAGCTTTTTGATGGTGCTGATCCGGATGAATACAAGGTATCCATATCTATCGCAGATGAAGCCACTCAAGAGGTCTTTGATGAAGTTGTGTACCCAGATGCTTTAGAGGAGCAAGAGTGACACATAGATAAGAGGGGGGTAAAATCATGGATATCAAAAACTGTTTGGGTTAATGATAATTGGATTCCTTGGTAGTTTCTATTCTGGCAGCTTGTGGCCAAGATACAAAAGACGTTACTGTATGTGAAAGTGAGGCATGGGACAAGGGGACAGGCACCTTGTCCCGTCTTTTTTTGGGAACAGTGGACCTATCCCTCTGTCCCCATCGATAAATTCCGGGAAGTGCCGGACACTGTTGAATCAATCTCGCTGTTCTTCGCCCAGAAGGCGAATAAGGTGTACGGCGTTGAGATCGTAGCAGTAAAGGGATTCGACATAGGGCTGGTATTTTATTTGGTAAGTTCTGGCAGATGATTACTTTGAAAAACTTTAGGGTGAAGATCTGCGACAAACGGGCCAGATTTTTGAAAAACGCTTGGTAATAAGATATTAGTTAGTGTAAAGATTGTATATATTTCACATAAACTAAACCGATTTCATTGTGAACAATGCCGAGGAGAAATGGTCCCTGAATATTATAAAGGGATACATGGGAAGAAGTATCGACTATAGTACCCAATAATTATGGTAGAAGAAAAAAGGACCGGGCGTACTTTGTGCGGTTTTTCTTATATTTTTGTAAGATATTTGAGTTTATCGCGTCTTATATGTAAGGAGGTGAGATGGTGACACAGCTTGAGGATATTTATAATACATACTTTAAAGATGTGTTTTTATATGTGTATAGTTTATCTGGCGATAAACATATCACTGAAGATATCACTTCGGAAACTTTTATGAAGGCATTAACATCGCTAGACAGTTTCAGAGGGGATAGTGATATACGTGTTTGGTTATGCCAAATTGCCAAAAACAGTTATTACTCTTATTTGCGTAAGAAAAAAAGCTTTGTAGATTTTGAGTCGGTTCCAGAAACAGCTAGTGGAGACAATGTAGAACAAGAAATAGCCACTTCAGAAGCGTCTATGAATGTACATGAAATTATCCAGAATTTAAAAGAGCCATACAAAAAGGTCTTTACGCTCCGTGTATTTGGAGAACTGTCATTTAAGCAAATTGGCAAATTGTTTGCAAAAAGTGATAACTGGGCTTGTGTTACTTATCACCGTGCTAGAGAAAAGATTAAAGCGCGATTGGGGGATTATCGATGAAAATTAGCTGTAATATGATTAGGGATATACTGCCGTTATATGTCGAGAATATGGCAAGTCAAGATACTAGAGATATAGTTGAAGAACATATAGCTTCTTGTGAAAACTGCAAAAAGCGACTTGAAGAAATGAGGACTTTTGAAGAACTGCCAGTAGATACCGATATAGCTCCCTTAAGAAACATACAAAATACATTGCGAAGGGAAAAGCTGCAAACGATTATTCTTTCAGTCATGGTAACATTGGTTTTTGCAGTGGTTACAATGGCTTATCTGACAGCGCCAGCATACATTTCTTATAATGAAGATGCGGTTTCAATCATTGAAAAGGATGACGGAACTGTACTTTTGAATTTTAGTGAAGGAGTCTCTGGATTCCATGTAAAACAATATCCAGCAGCAGACAATTCAGGTTATGTCTATGATATAACTACATGGGAAACGATTTGGCACCAGAAAATAAGCAAAAACAACCTAGAAAATACTGTCATAAACCCGAATGGGGAAACGGTCGCTTCAATCTATTATTACAATACCGATGGAAGTGAAAATATTTTAATTTATGGAGATCCAATAACGGATGGTTCTGTCATTACGTTACCTCGGCTAGTTTTAAGCTACTATGTGTTGTTTGCTATAGGATTTTTACTTATTTGTGGAATTGGATTGGTCATATTCCGTAAGAACGAAAAAATAAGAAATGGACTAGAAAAAATTATTCTATTGCCTATCTCCTACCTGTTTGCTCACTTACTTATAAAAGGTCTTCACTCTACAACTTACCTTGCTGGACGAGACTTTTATGCAATATTACTAGTCACAATTTCTTTATATTTTGCGTTGTTAGCTGGAAGGAACATATTAAAAAAATTATCAATTAAGAAGCCGAAAAGCACTTTATAATAGTTGTTGCTTTAAAGTAAAGTTCCTGTCACTTCCCGTTATATGTCGAATTCCGACAAACTTCGGGAAGTGACAGGCACTGTCGAATTTATAGCTAAATTACATTTATCTTAGCTCTAAGGAAATTAAAGAAAGTGAAGTAGGGGACGGTAGGCTGCCACAGCAGTAGAACCGTCCTCTACTTTTTGTAATAAATAATATTGTTAATCATTCCAAAAATCTATTTGTAAGCTCTTTTTACCCTGTTTGAAGATAAACGGTAGTTGAGGGAAAGGGGACAGGTACCTCGTTCCGATTTATTTTTGTGAGATGTTGGACGTGTCCCCTCTGTCTATTCGGTCTTATTTCTTGTGTATAGGGGAAACAGTTTTAAATGCAAAGGGTCGTTATTTTTGAATCGGAATATCGGCAGTATCAGCATTCATTTTTGTATGCGAAAAAAACCTACTGGCTTTACGATATTTATTTAACAGATAAGATACATACAGGAAATGTATGGTGAAATGTCGAATTATAACCTATGTTAATTATTCCCATTTGAAAAAGAGGGATATAATACTTGATTCAAACTTTGATAGATGCCCTCATGAAGCATAGGATTATGATGATTAGAGTTTGATAACCGCTTTATTAATTAAGAATATTAAGATGGGGAGGTTGATTAATATGTTTTTGAAAAGAAAAAAGAAAGATATTGATTCAGAGATTTCAATGGAAAAGCAATACAATAAAGTAAGTTATAAGGATGTAAAAGAAAAAAGTGAGGAAGCGAATAGTAAGGCGAAGGATTATTTAAAGGATAAGGATAAACTGAGAAAATTAATAAATGATGCTGAAAAAAAGGCAAAGAAAAAGGATGATAAAAAGGGTTTTGTTCAGGATACATGGGATAGCCTAAAAACAATGTTCGATCTTGTAAAAGCATATATAAACGGAGATTATAGAAACATTCCGTATGGGTCTTTAGTTTTGATAGTTGGTGCAATTCTTTACTTTGTGATGCCTGCAGATGCAATTCCTGATGTTATACCGGCATTAGGGTTCACTGATGATGCAGCTGTCATTGCGTTTACAATAAAACAGGTAAAGAGTGATCTTGATAAGTTTCTCAAATGGAAAAATGAACAAGAACTTAAATAAAAGGGGGCACAAGTTTTATGAAAATGGACGTTGAATTGATAAGGAGATGACATATCAATGCAAAGATTGTTTGAAAAAGAGAGGGCTAGAGAAATAAATAAAAACTCAAATAGAATAAACTCCGAGATTTTTTCGGAGAATGATATTGCTTCCCTTCCTGAACCAGTTCAAAAGTACTTCAAAGTTTGTGGTTATATTGGAAAACCTAAGATATTCAATGCCGATGTAATTTGGAAAGAAAGTTTTATAAAATTGTCACCCAAAAAAGGCTGGACAGAGTTAGAAACAAAACAATTTAATTCTGTAACTGAACCCGTAAGAATAGCTTTTATGAAAGCTTTATCAATGCCACTCCAAGTTAGAGACATATATCGAGATGGACAGGGACAAGTGTATGGTAAGCTATTTAACCTTATTCCTGTTGTGAACGCCAAAGGAAAAGAAACAAGCCAATCAGCTTTAATTACTCTATTTACTGAAATTTTGTTTATCCCTAGTTATAGTTTACAAAGTTATATTAAGTGGGAACCAATAGATTCATTAACTGCCAAAGCTAGATTTATTCATAAGGGTATAGATGTGACTGGTACTTTTCATTTTGACGATACAGGTAAGTTTATTCGTTTTGAAACCAATGACCGTTTTTATAATGAAAAAGGCGGAAAGTTCTTAAAAAAACGATTTTCAGCAATTGTTGATAGTTACAAAGAAAAAGATGGGTTGAAGATTCCAAACAAGGTTAGAATTATATGGCATCTAGAGAATGAAGATTATGAATATTTTAAAGGAGAAATAGATGATATCATTTATAACATTAGAGAATAACTAAGAAGAAGTCGATGTTTTTTACCCAAAGCCCAAACCATCCCCCTTTTGTTTCTTTCAGAAAGGAAGCGGCAATACCGCACCGTCCCCTGCTTTATTTCCCCTGATTTCATCCCACCTTAAAAAATAGATAACATCACAAATAAGATAAGAGTTAATTTGAAACCTTTGATGAGCATGTGGTCAAATTGGAGTTAGTTTAAATTGATAGTTTTCAATAGGCAGAAGAGAACCCGAAAGAAAGAGGGATAATAATGGATGCAAATAAAAAATGGGTGTCAATACCAAAAGACGTTCGATATGAGTTGCTAAACAATGTTTGGTGTGGAAATTGTTCAGATGTAACATCTATCACTGGCTTTATAATAGAGGACAGTGAAATAGGCATTGTACTAAAAGGCAAGTGTAAAACCTGTGGCCAAGATGTTGCACGGGTTGTTGAAGAGGATTAACTGGAAGGGAGCAGGGGATGGGTTTGCAGATGCAGAACCGTCCCCTGCTTCCTTTTATGTCGATCACTGCAATCAGCATTATTATTCTAAAAAAGGAATTCGGCCGATAAACTAGAAGATATAAACGATGAGGGAAGATGAGCTGCCTATGGATACAAGGGGACAGGTACTTTATCCCGTCTGATTTTTATAGGACAGTGACCTGTCCCTCTGTTCCTCGTATTAATGCCCAGGTATTGAGTTATCTTTGTTAAATGGTATATACATTTATAGAGGTGTGATGGAAATGGACTCAGGATATGAAATAACAATTCCAAAGGAGGAAGAAACTGAGTATATCGGAAACAGGTTGCTAGCATACAATCTTGAATCGATACCGCTTACCCAGGAAAGACCGTTTATTGACATTAACAGATGTATGAAAGATGAGAATGGGGATATTATCGGCGGAATACTGGCATGTTCAGCATTATGGCAAATTCTAAGCATTGATACATTATGGGTGAAAGAAGAATATCGTAATCAAGGAGTTGCGAAACAACTATTACATGTTGTAGAAACCAAGGCGAGAGATATGGGTTGTCATCTTGCATATTTGAGTACATACGATTTTCAGGCAAAAGATTTTTATTTGAAAAATGGCTATGAAATTTTTGGCGTATTAGAGAACTGCCCTAAAGATCATAAGCTTTATCATTTATCGAAGAAATTATAAAGCTTATAAGATTACTGTTAGGATATTGATAAGAAAGGAGACGAAAAAATGAAACGACGGCAACTTGGAAAAACGGGAATTGAGGTATCCGAAGTAGGTTTTGGGGCATGGCAGTTGGGCAATGCACAGGACTGGTCCGGAACAACGGAAACAGAAGGAATCAGGCTTGTTCATGAAGCGCTGGAACAGGGCTGTACCTTTTTTGATACGGCACCTAATTATGGGTTGGGAAACAGTGAGATCATACTTGGTAAGGCGCTGAAAGGGAAGAGAAGTGAAGCGGTCATCAGTTCCAAATTCGGCCATCATTCAGATGGAATCGTCAACTTTGATCCTAAGCTGATTCGTCAATCTGTGGAGTCGAGCTTAAGCAGGCTGGAAACGGATTATCTCGATTCCGTCCTCCTTCATAATCCTCCTTTTGAGACGCTATCAGGGGAGGAAGGCCATTTTGAGGAGCTGGAACAACTGAAAAACGAAGGGAAAATCCGTGCGTATGGGGCTTCCGTTGATACATCGAAGGAAATGGAGAAATTGCTTGAATCAACTGGCAGCCAGGTGATTGAAGTTATGTTCAATATTTTTCACCAGGAACCCAAGCAGGCCTTTAAGAAAGCGGAAGAAGCGGGAGCTGGCCTGATTATCAAGGTGCCGCTCGATTCGGGTTGGCTTTCCGGCAAATATGATGCCAACAGTGAGTTTTCGGACATCCGCAGCCGCTGGAGTAAGGAGCAGCTGAATAAAAGAGCTGAACTGCTTCCGGTTATCAGGGAGCTGCTTAAACCGGGTGAATCAATGGCACAGGCAGCCCTCCGTTTCATTCTACATTTTAAAGAGGTTTCGACCGTTATTCCCGGTGCCAAGAATCTGGATCAATTAATTGGGAACCTCTCTTCAGCGGAAAAACAGATGCCTGAGGCAACAGTTGAAAAGTTGGAGGAGCTTTGGAAGGAAGAACTCGAAAACCAGCCGCTTGGATGGTAGATGTCCAAGCTGGCACATAATTTGGGAGGTTTTACATATGGCTTATCAGCCAAGTAACGAACGCTATGACAGCATGCTTTACAATCGCTGTGGAAAATCAGGCATCAAGCTTCCGGCGATTTCCCTGGGGCTCTGGCATAATTTTGGCGGGGAGGACAAGTTTGAAAATGGCAGGAATCTGATCCGAAAAGCATTTGATTTGGGGATCACCCACTTTGATCTTGCCAACAACTATGGTCCGCCGCCAGGTTCAGCCGAGGAGAATTTCGGGAAGATTTTAAAACAGGATTTTTCAGGCTATCGTGATGAAATGATCATTTCGACCAAGGCCGGGTATGGAATGTGGCCGGGTCCTTATGGTGACTGGGGCTCGAGAAAGTACCTTATCTCCAGCCTGGATCAGAGCCTGAAGCGAATGGGCCTCGACTATGTTGACATCTTTTATCACCACCGGCCAGATCCGGAAACCCCTCTGGAAGAAACAATGATGGCCCTTGATCACGTGGTGAGGCAGGGAAAGGCTCTTTATGTTGGTATTTCAAATTATGGAACCGAGGAAGCAGGAAGGGCAATCGACATATTGAACGAGCTGGGAACTCCGCTTCTGATTCATCAGCCTGCGTATTCCATGTTCAACAGGTGGGTGGAGGATGGCTTGACGGACCTCCTTCAGGAAAAGGGAGTTGGCTCGATTGCATTTGTACCTCTTGCACAGGGCTTGCTTACAAACAGGTACTTAAATGGGGTGCCGGAAGATTCCAGGGCATTGAAGCCAAACAGCTTTTTAAATAAAAGCGATGTGACAGAGGATGTCATCAAAAAGGTTGGCCAGCTAAATGAAATAGCCAGCGGCCGCGGCCAATCACTGGCGCAAATGGCTCTTGCCTGGGTGCTGAGAGAAGGGAAAATCACCTCTGCCCTTATTGGAGCGAGCAAGACCAGCCAAATTGAAGAGAATGTTGCTGCGTTGGAAAATCTGGAGTTTAGTGAGTTTGAATTGAACAGGATTAATGCGATCCTGGCTGATGGGATAGCTGAATGACAACATTCCATTAATTCAAGTATGAAGTAATAGCATTTTTAAAATACACCATAAAAAATCCTTGCATTGATTTGTGCAAGGATTTTTTATTTGGAGGAAAAGTTGTGAAAGAGGCGGAAGGCTTTGGCCACTTCCGCGACAGGCGACTTGACTTTATATCTTTTGTTGTGTAATGTTTAAATTGTTCAATTAAAACTAAACAAATTAAACAAACTGAATTTTTTGTGCAAAGTGATTTGCCAATACCGCTTAAGGTGGGATCAATCAATGTCGGATGATTTAAAAAGAGTCCAGGAGGCAAGGGATATTTTGATAAGTGCCATTGCCCAGACAATGGTAATATATGGCGTCACGCCATCAGTCGGCAGAATTTATGGTGTTCTTTATTTTTCAAACGAACCATTGACACTCGATCAAATTAAAGAGCAGGTTGCAATGAGCAAAGCAAGCGTCAGTAATGGAATGAGGGAACTGCTTGAGACTGATATGGTCATCAAGGTGTGGCGGAAAGGAAACCGAAAAGACTTCTATATGGCCGAAAAGGACTTCCTGAAAAACTTCATCAATTTTTTTGTCAAAAAGTTAAGGCAGGAACGCAATCTGATCATGAAGGCAAATGAACAATCAAAGCCGATACTTGAAGAATTAGCTGAAGAATCGGATGTTGATCATGTAAGGAAAATGGCGAAAGAGGACATTGAAAATCTTAACCAATCATTGGAATACTTTGATTGGACGATGCGTCTGGCGAATTCTATGGAGTCTGGCGAGATATTCGACCATTATCCGAAAAAATCAAAAGAAACATAAAGGGGCTATTACATTGGATGTAAACAAGACAGCATTAATTTTAATAGATATGCAAAAAGAAGGTGACTTTGGCCTTGCTGGATTGGAACAAGCCGTTAAACGTGCAAAGCCATTAATAGAGGCCTGCCGAGAAAAAGGTATTCCGGTTATTTACACAAGACAACTCAATCGTGCGGATGGACACGGACTGTCGATTGGTGAACCGAGGAAAGAAGACGGAACTCCAGTCTATTACTCAACGGACACAGAAGACTTTCATATTATTGATGAGATCGCACCAGATGATGGTGATATCGTGATTGACAAGTACCGCTGGAGTGCATTCTATGAAACGAGCATGGACTTGATGCTGAAAAGCATTGGGGTGAAACATGTCATCATTGGTGGATTTGTCACGGATGGTTGCTTGATGACTTCCGTATTTGATGGATTTTTCCGTGACTATCAAATCAATCTGGTCAAAGACATTTGTTCTACTTCGAATGAAGGTGCCCATATGGCATCAATCTTGATCATGGCAAACTGGGTCTACGAAATTGAAATCTTTGATGCGGAAGAATTGGTGAAAAAATTGAATGGAGAGCCACATCATTCCTGGCAATCTCCCGGGCCTGATTCGGTGCAATTTACGCCGGAAAATATGCGTGAGGTTTTTAAGAAATTATAGAGTAAAAGATAACGAAAGGAGAAAGATAAATGAAAAAAACGCTGTTATTTTTCATGTTGACATTGTTGTTGTTGATTGGTGCTGCATGTGGGAATGAAACTTCCAGCAATTCAGAAGGAACAAATAGTGAAGATAACTCTGAAGCATCAGCAGAAGATAAAACTATCACATTCGGGATGACTGGTTGGACAAGTACGGAGGCGCCAACAAATATTGCAAAGTTGATTTTGGAGGAAGCTGGGTATGATGTGAAGTTCACCGTTATGGATCAGCCGCTTATTTTTAAGGGATTGAAGGAGAAGGAAATTGATTTCTTCATGGACGCATGGCTGCCTTATACAGAAGCAACCCTATGGTCAAAATACGAAGATTCCTTGCAAAAAGTAGCGACAAGCTACGAGAACGTGCCGCTCGGTTGGGTAGTGCCGGAATATGTGGAAGAAAACACAATTGCTGAGCTGAAAGGAAATGCGGAAAAATACGAAAATCGCGTTGTGACGATTGCGCCGGGTGCTGGAATCGTAACACTATCGGAGGATGTCATCAGCGAATATGGTCTTGATAAATTCAAACTCATGACATCAAGTGAATCAGCGATGATGGCAGAGGTGGAAACCCATATCAAGAACAAAGAGCCGATCGTGTTCACAGGATGGAGACCGCATTCCATGTTCTCCAAGTATGACCTGAAGTTCCTTGAAGACGAAAAGGAAATATTCAAAGCAGATAACGTATATGTGCTATCCTACAAAGGATTTGAAGAGGATCACCCGGAAGTGTATGACATCATGTCCAAATGGAGCATCGAGGTCGAGGACCTTGAAGAAATGATGCTTCAATATGAAGAAAATGACATTCCATTCGAAGAATCAGCTAAAGCATGGATTGAAGAAAACCGCAGCAAAGTTGACGCCATGCTGGAATAGAAGATGAGGTGCCTATAAATTAGGTGCCATTTCCCGGGATTATTTCAAAGGGAACATAAAACAGGCTGTCGAGATTTTCTCGACAGCCTGTTTTTAGTGTGCCTGTCACTTCCCGGTTTTTATCGATTTGAAGCAGGGGACGGTTCTGGTTCAAAGACAAGTATTGTTATATTAAAAAAGGGATTCACTCATAAAAAGGGAATGTTATAAAGCAAAAGATAGAGTTTGCGGCAGAACTGATCGGTACGAAATGAGGGTGGAGAGTGATGAGGATGATCATCGAAAAAATGGAAGTTGGGCACATTGAACAAGCGGCGGAAATTTTTGTCCACCAGTATAAGGAGGCCAGGTACCATTACCAGATTCTGCCGAGAAGATGAAGAAAAAGATGTGGCGGCATAAAAAAGGTGCCTGACCCCCACTGCGTTAAAGCAGCGGGGGTCAGGCACCTAAATCGAAGCACCCGGATGGCTCTTATTCCTTCTGCGCCTTCTCCCAATCCTTGGCGAATTTCTCAATCCCCTGGTCGGTCAGCGGGTGTTTTGTGAGTTGTTCGATGACTTTGTAAGGAATTGTGGCAATGTGTGCCCCTGCCATGGCGACGCGGGTTACATGGTCAGGATGGCGTACGGATGCGGCGATGATTTGTGCATCCAAGTTTTGAATGCGGAAAAGCTCCGCAATCTTTTCCACCAGCTGTACACCGTCTTCCGAAATATCATCGAGCCTGCCGAGGAAGGGTGAAACGTATGTCGCGCCTGCACGGGCAGCGAGCAGTGCCTGGTTAACGGTGAAAATCAGTGTCACGTTTGTTTTGACACCTTTATTGGAAAGATAGCGGCATGCTTCCAGGCCGTCCAGAGTCATTGGCAGCTTGATCGTGATTTGGTCGTTGGGCTCGTAAATTTTGATCAATTCTTCGGCCTGTTCAATCATCTGGTCTGCCGTTACGGCATCCGGCGTGACTTCAGCCGAGACAGATTCGACATCCGGAACGGCTTTGCAGATTTCAACGATTCTGTCTTCGAACTTGACTCCCTCTTTGGCAACCAGTGAAGGGTTTGTCGTTACACCTGACAAAACGCCGACCTTATAAGCTTTTTGGATATCCTGTAAATTGGCAGTATCAATAAAAAATTTCATTTCGTGCCACTCCCTTTTCTATATAGTGTTTTTATTATCTGCAATTCTTAACTCAAGCATTCAATCAGACCATAGGACTCTTTAATTCACTCGTTGATCCTAACAGTTGTTTCATTTTATTAACGACATGATCTGCAGTGAAGCCATACTCCTGCATAATTGCAGACGCCGGACCGGACGCGCCAAACTGATCAATTGCGAGTACTTCGCCTTCGTCTCCGGTGTAGCGATGCCAGCCAAGCGGGGATCCCATCTCAATAGCCAGGCGGATTTTCACATCCGAAGGCAGAATCGAGCGCTTGTATTCCCTGGATTGTTGTTCGAAGCGATCCCAGGATGGAAAACTGATGACGGAAACATGGATATTTTCCTCAGACAGTTTTTGTTGGGCTTTTAATGCCAATTGTACTTCGGAACCGGCAGCCAATAGCAATGCGTGAATCGTATCGCTTTTCGCTTTTGAAACGACATAGGCGCCTTTGCTGACCCCTTCGTACGCCCGTTCTTTTGTTCCTTCTATAGTCGGCAGATTTTGACGGGTCAGGACAAGTGCTGTCGGCGTCTCGGAAGATTCAAGGGCAAGACGCCAGGCTGCAGCTGTTTCATTTCCGTCAGCAGGGCGGATGACATTCATGTTCGGCATTGCCCGCAGCGATGCCAAATGTTCGACTGGCTGATGGGTCGGTCCATCTTCGCCGACCGCAATACTGTCATGTGTCAACACGTAGGTGACTGGCAATTTCATCAAGGCTGCCATCCGCATTGCTCCACGCATGTAATCGGAAAATACGAAGAATGTTCCTCCAAATACACGCAATCCGCCATGGAGTGCCATGCCGTTAAGTGCAGCACCCATGGCAAATTCACGGACACCGAACCAGATATTGCGGCCGCTATAGTTCTCTGCCGAATAATCTCCAGCACCTTTGATCGCTGTTTTGTTTGAACCGGCAAGGTCTGCAGATCCGCCAAAGAACTGGGGCACATGTTGGGCAATCGCATTGAGCGCTTCACCCGAAGAAGCCCGAGATGCCAGGTTCGTCCCCGTTTCATAGGCGGGAAGATAGTTTGTCCATCCTTCAGGAAGGTTGCCTTTAATTGCCGCGGATAATGTTTCCGCCAGTTCCGGATATTCTTCGTGATAGTCAGCAAATAGCCGGTTCCAGTCTTCTTCCTTTTTCTCGCCAGCAGTAACTGTCAACGACTGAAAGTGTTCATACACTTCAGCCGGCACGTGAAAATCTTCTTCAAACGTCCATTTGTAAGCTTCTTTTGTCAGCCTGATTTCTTCTTTTCCAAGTGGTGCTCCGTGTGCGTCCGATTTCCCGGCGAGATTCGGGGAACCGAAGCCGATGGTTGTTTTCACTTCTATTAAAGTTGGACGATCCAAGTCTTTTTTCGCTTCTTCAATCGCCTGGTCAATCTCAAGAAGATCATTTCCATCCTCTACGCGAATGACCTGCCAGCCGTAAGATTTGAACCGTTCTCCGGCATCTTCAGAAAAAGAGCGGTCCAGATCGCCATCGAGGGAAATGTCATTTGAATCGTACAAGACAATAAGACGTCCGAGTTTCAAATGGCCTGCCAATGATGCCGCCTCACCAGAAACGCCCTCCATGATATCACCATCACCGCAGATGCTGTACGTATAATGGTCAATAACTTCGTACTGGTCTCTGTTATGTTTAGCAGCAAGGTGACGTTCTCCCATTGCCATTCCGACAGCCATTGCAATCCCCTGACCCAGTGGGCCGGTTGTTGCTTCAACACCCGGTGTGTGGCCGTATTCCGGATGTCCCGGTGTTTTGCTGCCCCACTGGCGGAACTTTTTGATTTCTTCCATCGGAAGGTCATACCCCGACAAATGGAGCAAGCTGTATAGCAGCATTGAACCATGTCCGGCTGACAGGATGAAGCGGTCCCTGTTGAACCATTCTGGATTTTTTGGATTGTGGTTCATGTGACGGCTCCATAAAACGTAGGCCATCGGGGCAGCCCCCATCGGCAGTCCGGGATGTCCGGAGTTTGCAGCTTCGATTGCATCAATGGATAGTGTCCTAATCGTGGAAATGGCTAATTCGTCCAAGTTCTGTTTGTTCATAGGCGATACTCCCTTGTTGAAGTTTTGGTAATGCTAGTGTAGAAAAATCCCGAACAGTAAATAGAAAGAGCGTTCAGGATGTTATTCTCAAATTAATCGACTACAATTATTCCCTGGTTTTCATACAGTTCCTTGATTTCAGGCTGCACCTGCTCTGTAATGAGGTAAGTAAGATGATCTGACGGGCAAATAATATGGTTGGATATCGTATCAAGCTTGTCCGCTGTCACCATGCCAAGTGTTTTATTGGAGATAGAAGCCATTTTCCGCTTCACCAAAGCTTCTGATATGCTCGGAACACTAACTCCTACTTGCGGGTCGATATTATAAACCCCCATGATGTAGAAATCGGCTCTGATTGAGTTTAATGCCTCAACGGTATCAATCCCCAGGTTCACCATGGATTCCTTGAACAACGTTCCCCCAATCATCAAGACTTCAATATATTTATGATTACCCAATGCCATGGCAATCGGGGGGCTGTTGGTTATGACGGTTGCTTCTAAGTCCATCGGTAGTTGATTCACCAGATGAAGGTTGGTTGTGCCTCCATCAATCAGCAGCACCATTCCATCCTTTATATATTCGACAGCTTTCATCGCCAAATGGATTTTACTCTCATTGGATATGTTCTGGCGGGTTGTAAAATCGGTAACAGGCGGACCCACCCTTAATGCCCCGCTGTGGACACGTTTGACGAGACCCCTGCTATCCAGATCTTTTAAATCTCTTCTTATTGTATCTTCGGAAACACCGAGGCGTTTGCTCAGATCCGTTGCAATCACCTTATGTTCCTCATCAAGGATTTGCAGGATTGTTTGTTGGCGTTCTTCCTTCAACATTTTGTGTTTGAGCCTCCTTTACATATTAAAGTATACCATAAGGTGACCACCAAACAAATATAAACATGCAAAAATAATTGCATAAAAGCGCAAAAAAGCGCAAAAAAACCCTTTACATATTCGTGAAAGCGCTATACAATGTGGATACAGGCATAAACAAGCACCCAAAGGAGGCACAAACATGCAAAAACATTCAATAACTATTGCTCCATCGATCATGTGTGCGGATCTTTGCAACTTAGAAAAAAGCGTACAAGACATCGAACGGGCAGGATTAAAGACCTTGCACGTGGACCTTATCGACAGCGTATTCAGCCCGAGCATGCCGCTTGGAATCGACACCGTCAAGCAGTTGCGGAAAGTTACGGATATGGATTTTGATGTCCATATCATGGCAAACGATAATGAATTCTTTATTAAGGAAATGTTAAAAATAGGTGTTCAGCAGGTTTCCTTCCACCTTGAATCCGGCATTCATATTGACCGCTATATCAGCATGATCAGAAAAGCGGGCGCAAAAGTAGGGGTCGCCCTTAACCCCGCAACACCGCTATCGGTCCTCGAATATGTGCTGCCTCAGGTTGACACTGTTCTCCTGATGCTGATCAATCCAGGCTTTGCTACTGATAAAAACGAGAGTCAAGTTCCATATGCTACGAAGAAAGTAGCCGACCTGTATGAGTTAATCAGAAGCAAAGGATACAATGTCCAAATCGAAGTCGACGGCAGGGTATCACTGGAGACTATACCGGACCTCGTGGCAGCTGGAGCTGATCAATTGGTAGCAGGCTCGACCAGTTTATTTATCCCGAATCGAAGCTTGGAAGAAAATAAGATTTTGGTCGAAGAAGCAATCGAAAAAGGACTAACACAAGAGGTGATATGAATGGCAAACGCTGCGAAGGAAATCATAGAAGAGCTCGGGAAAACGTTGGATTCAATAGACGACAAAGAAGTCACTCAATTAATCAAAGAAATCGAAAAGGCAGATAAAGTGTTTTTCGTCGGCGTCGGCAGAGTCATGCTTTCGTTACAATCAATCGCCAAACGCTTGGCCCATCTGGGAATTCAAACCCATATCGTGGGCGAGATCACAGAACCGGCCATTACTGAAAACGATCTGCTTATCGTCGGTTCCGGCAGTGGTGGAACAGCATTCCCGCTCATCATTGCAAAAAAAGCAAAGCAATTAAACGCAACTGTTGCCCATATCGGCGCAAATCCACAAAGTCCGATGAGTGAATATGCAGACGTCTTTGTTCGGATTCCAGTAAGCACAAAGCTGCAGCTGCCCGGCGAAGTCTCATCCATCCAGCCAATGAAAAGCTTATTTGAACAGAGCCTGCTTTTGCTTGGCGATACAATCGCACTTATGTTGATTAAGGAGAAAGATATCGACATGGACGCTTTATGGCAACATCATGCCAATCTGGAATAGGCGTTTTCGAACACAGCCCTGATTTGCCTAATAAAGGAGATGGGACGATGAAAGCTCTGCACTTTGGAGCAGGAAATATCGGAAAAGGATTCATTGGAAACCTCCTGAACAAGTCCGGTTATGAAGTTTGCTTTGTTGACGTTAACCAGGAATCGATTGACTCAATCAACCGGCGTCACAGCTATTTCATTGAATTGCTTGATGAGGAGCATACCGTTGAAACGATTTCTCCTGTTTCAGCCTTAAACAGTATCACGCAGGAAGACAGAGTAATTGAAGCCATCAAATCCGCTGATATGATCACCACTTCTGTCGGGGCCCCAAATTTGACCCGTATTTCAAAAATATTGGGTGTAGGGCTTCTGCAAAGAAGTGCAGAAAATCCAAAGCCGGTTGATGTGATCGCCAATGAAAATGCAATTAATGCATCTTCACTATTAAAAAGTGAAATCAGAAAAACTGTAACCGAAACAGAAATGCAGCAAATAGAGGCATTCACCGGGTTTCCAAACTCTGCAATTGACCGCCTGGCACTTTCCAAAAAGAGCGGCGATGAGGAAAGAGCCCTGGTCGAACCTTTTTATGAATGGGTCATCAATAAATCCGAAATGAAGAATCACGAACTTCCGCTTATTTCAGGCGCCATTTATGTAGATGACTTACAACCATATATCGAGAGAAAGATTTACATCGTGAATATGGGGCACGCAGCTGCTGCGTACATGGGATTTGTCGTTGAAGAACCGACAATACAGGCAGCATTGAGAAATCCGGAAGTGAAAACAGTTGTTAAAGGTGCAATGGAAGAAGCATCCCAATATATCATCCACACCTACGGATCAAAGCCGGAGGAAATGGACAGGTTTATAGAAAAAACCTTGAGCCGGTTTGGCAACAGCAATATCAGCGATGACATTTATCGCGTTGGCCGTGCGCCGATCCGTAAGCTTGGATTTGATGAACGGCTTGTTAGACCGGCCAGAGAAGTTTTTAACCTTGGTCTTCCCGTTGATAATTTGACTGCTGCGATAGCAGCCGGCTATCTCTTCAACAACCCTGATGATGAGGAATCTGTAGAGATCCAGGACTATATTGCCGAAAAAGGGATTGAAGCGGCCATCATGCATTTCTCTAAAATTACCGAAACCGACATAAAAAACAAGATTCTATCCCATTTCGAGTCGATGAAAAAATTATATACTGGTACTTATTAAATTGGAAGGAGGGTTTCCATGTTAAGTCAGCATCTCAAAGGAAACACCAAATTTTTAGATTCAGTGGCAACATGGGAAGAAGCAATCCGCATTTCTGCCCAACCGTTGCTGGACAAAGGAAATATTACCGAACAATATGTACAGGCCATGATTGAAAACGTTACCACGAACGGACCTTATATCGTCATCGTACCAGGGATTGCCATGCCTCACGCTAAAAATGAAGGAGGGGTCTTGAAAACAGGGATTTCCTTTCTGAAGCTGAAGGAGCCGGTGTTTTTCCCGGAAGAAAAAGATGTTACCATTCTGTTCACGCTTGCTGCTGAAGACTCAACAGGCCATCTCGAACTGATTTCGGACTTATCCTCCATATTGATTGATGAAGATATCATGGCACAATTTATGCAGGCCTCCAGCGAAGAAGAAGTGATCCGTCTTATTGATTCTGCGGAATAAATTACCCTCCCGTGCCTGTCAACCGGCAGGTGCGGGGGAACTGATTCATTTTATTTATAAAGGAGATGAAAACAAATGGCCACCGCTGAAAAACTAACAGAAACAATGCCAGAAACAAAGAAGCCGAATGCCCGTGCCAGAGTACAGGCTTTTGGCGGGTTCCTCACCAACATGGTTCTTCCGAACATTGGAGCATTTATTGCCTGGGGTATTTTGACAGCACTCGTCATTCCAACAGGATGGATTCCGAATGAACAATTGGCTGAAATCGTCGGCCCAGCCATCACTTACCTGTTACCGCTCCTCTTAGCCAGTACTGGCGGAAGAATGGTTGCCGGCCAACGTGGGGCTGTCATGGGTGCAATCGGTGCAATCGGTTTGATTGTCGGTTCCGAAATCCCGATGTTCCTCGGTGCTATGATTATCGGCCCGCTTGGCGGTTGGGTTATCAAGAAATTTGACAAATCCATCGATGAGAAAATTCCAGCAGGCTTTGAAATGATCGTCAATAACTTCTCTATCGGTATTCTTGGCTTTTTCCTAATGATTCTCTCCTTCTATGTTATTGGCCCGGTAATTGAATCCGCTAACAATGGTGTAACCGTTGCCATTAAAGCATTAGTTGAAACAGGATTCCTGCCGTTGCTCTCACTGATCAACGAACCGGCGAAAGTTCTCTTTTTGAACAACGTCATTGACCAGGGGATTTATTATCCGCTTGGCATGCAAGAGTCTCTTGATGCAGGCAAGTCCATATTCTTTACTGTCGCTTCGAATCCTGGACCAGGCCTTGGCCTATTGCTGGCATTTACCTTCTTTGGTAAAAAAGCTGCAAAACGAACAGCTCCAGGTGCTATTGTCATCCACTTCTTTGGCGGTATCCATGAACTCTATTTCCCATACGTATTAATGAAACCACTTACAATTATCGCAATGATTGCCGGCGGGATGTCAGGTATTACCGTTTTCAAAATGTTTGGCGTCGGCCTTGTTGCAGGGCCAAGCCCGGGTTCCATTTTCGCTTACCTTGCCTTAACACCTAAAGGAAACTTCCTTGGCATCATCGCAGGTGTCCTGGTTGCAGCCGTCGTATCCTTTATCGTCACTTCCATCATCTTGAAAATGGATAAGAGTACAGAGGAGGATGATACTGACTTCACTGCCTCTGTGGAAAAATCCAAAACAATGAAATCTGAAGGAAAGGTAATCGTTAAACCTTCTCAAGAAGGAGCTGCTGCAATAGACACGAGCATCAACAAAATTTCTTTTGCTTGCGATGCCGGCGCCGGAAGCAGCGCGCTAGGTGCCACGACCTTCAGAAAGAAATTGAAAAAAGAGGGCATTGGCGATATTGAAGTGAAACATTACAGAATTGAAGACGTCCCAAAAGACTCTGATATCATCGTCGTCCACAAGGACCTATATGATAGAGCCAAATTAGCCCATAAAGACAAAGAAATTATCACCATTAGCAATTACATCAACGATCCAAGCCTGGCTGAATTGCTTGATGAGCTGAAAAATAAACAGTAGGTGCCTCATTAGGTGCCTGACCCCCGGTGCTTTAAAGCACCGGGGGTCAGGCACCTTTTTTACTGAAAATGTCTCTCTAACACCTCTCTAAACCACTCTCTCTTTTCCTCATACTGCTTCTTGCGGTGGCCGTTTGCTCCAGATGGATGAGGGAAATCGAACAAAATCGTTTTATTAGGAATCTCCCCTTCATCCACCAGGTGGCGCAGCACGTCGGAAACAGCTTTGCCTGCTGGAATAATGACAGCATTCTGGACTTCGCTTACCTCGGGTATGAACAGTTCACGGATCATTTGTAATAGCAAAGGATGCTTCAGCATAGATGGGTTGGAACCGGTGTAATTTTTCTTATTGATGAACACTGGATATCTGAGTACAGAAGCAGAATGCAGAAGATGGTTCTTATCTCCATAGAGCTCTGCGCTGCTGGTAATGTCCAAATGCTTATTCAGTTCGATTCCATCAAGCATATCAACTAGGTTCTTTCGGATCGCTTTTCCGCCGAAACTTGCCTGTTTTTTGGCGTTCTGCAGCAGTACTTCCCTATCTTCTGACCCGATGTTTTTCCGAACGTAATTAAATGCTATTTGCATCTGCGTCCATCCAGGGGTAATCCCCGCCATGATCACTTTCGCTTCTTTATTTAGGGATTCAAAAGGAGCCCAGTACGCCTCGAGACGTTTGTCCTTTGCGTACAGGAAGTCATCTGTCATCAAGTCCTCTTTTTCATATGTTTTTTTTGGTGGCAGCTGTAGAATGCTTTGTTCGTATGTTTTAAAGAAGAACATCTCACTCCTCCTTATTGTTAAGTGTGGTCTTAATAACAACATCCAGGAGTATTCCACTTTCGTTATTATTATTTCCTTCAAGTATAGTTTAGCATTGTGGCTTCTTTTGTATTGACAATGGTGTTCCTCTCGTTAACAAAAAATTCTAACATTCCCAATACTATATTGTTTTAAAACCCTCATGGGTATATTACAATATAACCATTAGCAATAAATCGGAATCATTATGATTTATTAAGGTTATTTAGAAAGGGAATGGTCAAGTTGAAAAAAGTTTTTTTCTATCCTCAAAAAAAGATGGTTATGGTGATACCCCTGGTTTTGATGCTTGGATTTATCATCGGTTCGATGGTTGATACCTCAGGATTGAAAAAGACGATTCTCGTTGGAACGATCATGATGATTTATCCTTCTATGATCGGTCTTAATTTGAAGGAACTGACATCTCTTAAAGAAAAGAAACTCCTCATCACGGCAATGCTGGTCAATTTTATGGTCATACCTTTATTTGCTTATGGAATCGGGCTGATCATATTAAGGGATGAACCATTGTTATTTACAGGACTGGCGTTGGCTTCCATTTTGCCAACAAGCGGGATGACGATTTCCTGGACGATGATCAATAGGGGGAATGTGTCTGCAGCAGTAAAAATCACAGTTTTCGGTTTGATCCTCGGTTCCGTTGCGGCTCCCTGGTACTTGCTTATAATGGTGGGGGAATTTGTCGACATCGATGTTTTTGCAACCTTCAAAACGATTGCCCTGGTCGTATTTGTTCCTATGATGTTAGGGTTCTTAACACACAGAATGCTGCTTAAAAAATATAGCTCCAGCCATTTTAAAGAGAAAATCAAGCCTTATTTTCCCGCAGTAAGTATTTGGGCAATGATGTATGTTGTGTTTGTAAGTATCAGCTTGAAGGCTGAAATGCTTTTGAATAATTTGGATTTGATTATGAAGTCAATAATCGCTTTGCTCCTTTTTTATTTCGTCTCTTTTGTTGCCTCGACAGTTATATCGCGAAAGTTTTTCGATATGAAAAACGGCGTTGCGCTGGTTTACGGTACTGTCATGAGGAATCTCTCGATCGCGATCGGCATTGCCGCAACTTCCTTTGGCAGTGAGGCTGCCCTTTTTATAACCATTGCTTTCATCATTCAGCAGCAGGGGGCAGTCATTTACAGCCGGTACCTGGAGAAAACAGGGAAGAGGGGTGACGTAAGGCTAAATCAAAAAGGAGCATAGTGATACCTGGGGTGGGACGAGGGAAGTGATTGACACTCATGGAACAGCTGAAGGATTACTTTGAACCGGCTTATAAGGTCATTGGGTATTGCATTGATGATGGGATCCGCGAAGTTGAGGAAGCGGAGCATTTTTTTATCACCAGCCAGGTATCCGAAATTTATGAATATGCACAGGAGCTTGTTCCGCCGGGGTCGAGTGTTTCCGTTGCCGGGCGTTTTTTTGAGCCTTCGCAACTAAAATGGCTGATGGCAATTCCCGAGGGTACTGATGTGCTGGTGATCAATAACTTGCCCGGTACGTGCCGGGAGGTGATTCAGAATCTATTGGAAGCGAATATCGATCATTTGAATTACGTTCCTTTATATCCGGGCTGCAACGTGGATTCTGAGGATTACAAGTTTGCCATCACACTGGACGAACCTGAAGTGATGCCTGCTGCCCGGGTCGAGTTGATCGATATCGGAGTCAGGAAAATTCATATAAAGGATCTTATTGATGTCGGGAGGAGACTGAATGTCCCGGTTGCAGCTGAACAGCGTTATCTGGGCACTTTCATTTCAGAAATGTTCAAAACAGGGTGCCTGTCACTAGCCGAATTTTATCGATCCTAATAATCATTCGGTCATGACATTGCACGGGTTATGACTAGGAGTTATTGGAATGAAGCAGGGGATGCAGAACCATCCTCTGCTTCTTTTTGTGTACGCTTATTTACTATACTAAAAAAGGTATTTGCCCGAAGAAGTGGAAAGATATAAACCATTAGAGAAGATGCTGCCAAACGAAAACGGGATTAAAAAGTGGGGGCGTTGCGGAATGATCATCGCGAAAATGGAAGGCAGACATGCAGAACAGGCGGCGGAGATTTTTGTCCATCGGTATAAGGAGGCCCGGCACCATGATCCATTTCTTCCGGGAAAGTATGTAGAGAAAGAAATCGTGGCCAGGTTGCTGGAAGATATGGTAATGAGCAGTGAGGGTGTCGTTGCTATAGCAGAAGGGGAGGTCATCGGATATTTAGCCGGTTTTAAAATAGAAGATTTCAAGAGTTCGCACTGCGGGGTGTATACGCCGGAATGGGCGCATGGCGTTTCTGGAGAGAATTCAGATGTTGTTTTTGAGAAGATGTACGCTGACATTTCTTCCAGGTGGCTTCAAGATGGGTGCATTGTCCACGCTATTACGGCATTAAACCGCGAGCACAAGCTGATTGAACAGTTGTTTTGGAACGGTTATGGGATGCACGTTGTTGACAGTATGCGGGAAGTACAAGCGGTGGAGAAGGTGAAACTGGAAGGAATCCATATTAGAAACGGGCATCCGGAAGACGTGGATCAACTAGTGGATTTACTTGAGGAACATGAAAGTTACCTGGCATCTGCCCCGGTTTTTTTGCCGCAACAGAATAAATATCCGAGGGAGGCCATCCTGGGCTGGTTTGAAAATCCTGATCTGACAGTCACAGTGGCAGAAAGGGAGGATGACATAGTCGCGATTATGAACACGGAAAGCGGTGCCGACAATGCATGCACAATCGTTCGAGATGAGAAGACGCTTGCGATAAAGGAAACACATACAAAGGCAGCGTTCAGGGGTTCGGGCATCGGCAAGGCGCTGCTGAATCATGTGGAAGTGTATGCTGTGAAAAACGGCTATGAACGGTTGTCAGTTGATTTCGAATCTGCCAATCTGTCTGCGCGAAGGTTTTGGATGACTCATTTTCGCCCGGTTGGATATTCCTTGATCAGGTATTTGGATGATAGAAACCTTAGCCGGTAAATTGAGGCCTGTCACTACCTGGGTATGTCAGTATAATCCAGGTGGTGACAGGCACCGTTAATTAACAATCCTACTTGATGTACTATGTTCTCTTTGAATCATACGTAATCCATGAGTAGAATATAAAAATAGGACTGTAAATTCAGGAAAAGGTGATGATTGAATGAGGGCTGTACAAGTCACAGGGTATGGGGACGTAGATAAGTTAAAAGTAGTCGAAATTTCCAGGCCGGAACCCAAAGAAAATGAAGTTCTTGTGAAAGTGAAGGCATGTGCCATTAATAATACGGAAATCTGGATGAGAGAAGGCGCTTATGGCACCGATTCCAAGTCCGGCTGGCGGCCGGAAGGGGTGCATTTCCCGCGTATACCCGGATCAGATATAGCGGGAGAAATTGTTGAAGTTGGCAGTCAAGTAGATGAAGCCATGGCAGGAAAAAGTGTCGTTCTATTTCCTTTCACTTCCAGTGGAGAAGAGGGGACTGAACATATTTCTGAGGATATGTCCTTTATAGGGTCGGAATATGACGGGGGTTATGCTGAATATGTGGTGTGGCCTGCTGATCTTTGTTTTGAGATGCCTCTTTCCACTTATTTAGAAAGTGCTGTTTTTTCAGTAAGCGGGTTAACGGCCTGGCATATGGTCAAACAAATTCAAGTGAAACCTGGAGAGACGGTTATGGTCACAGGGGCCAATGGCGGAGTAGGATCATTGAATGTGCAAATTGCCTCAAAAGTATTTGGGGCTAAGGTTATTGCCATCATTGGTGATTTAGAAGGCGCAGAAAGAATGAAGGAGATAGGGGCAGCACACGTACTGTCATACAGATCCGATAATCTGCCAAAAGAAATTTTAGAAGTGAATGGCGGGCCGGTTGATTCTGTTTTAGACGTGGTCGGAGATGCTTTGTTTTCCACATCTCTTCAGGTTCTGAAAAAAGGTGGCAAGTTCTGTATATCTGGATCTGCCGGCGGGCAACAGACAAATCTTGATTTTAGAACGCTGTATCTAAAACATATTACAATGTATGGATCTGTGTTAGGTACGAGAGAAGAATTTAAAGAAATGCTTCATGCGATCTCCGAAGGCAAAATCAAGCCAGTCATTGATAAGACCTTTCCTTTGGAAAAAGTGAAAGAAGCTCAGGTTTATTTTAAAAATAGAGGGAAGTTAGGGAAGATCGTGTTACTGCCTTAACGTGCCACAAAAGGTGCCTGACCCCCGGTGCTTTAAAGCGCCGGGGGTCAGGCACCTTTTATAGGTTGAAAAGTAACATGAATAGCTACAAATATTCTTACATAAGTATGGGGATAGGTTTTAATAAGGAGGTGGGACCATGAGTAATCCAATTGTTGAGAGGTCTCTGGATGAAATTCAATTTTGGTCCAGGATAATGAAGGAACATGCTTTATTTCTAAGTTTGGGATTTACTTATGAACAGACGCAATTGATTGCAGAAGCTAAACAGTTTATCACCCTTTTTGAGCGAATAGAGGAGAAATTAGCAAGGTTTAATGTGAACACGGATATCCGCCAAATTAAATCCTTCAACAATGAAGTATACCAAGCAGCTGTCAGTATATGGGGTTATAAGAGAAAAGTGTTAGGTTTAACGTTACGTTGTGAAATAAGGACGAACAATTTTCCTCTATTAGTGGATCATATCAGCAGAGAAGCTGCTTACTTTGCCAATCGTCTAAGAGATCTGAATGAAGGAAAATTGGCACCAGAACCCGACACCATTATTCAAGAAAATTTGTTCTTTCTCAAGATAATGGCCGACCATGCCAAGTTTATAGGACACCTTTTAGACCCATCTGAAAGAAAACTAGTTGACCAGGCAAGGGAATTCAGCCATGATTTTGATCAATTGGTTTTTCAGGCAATTGATTTAGATTCGATGCGCCCCCAATCTGAAACTGTACCAATCTTGGATCAGTTTCTGGATCAAAACAGAGTATCGGTTGTTTCTTTAAGGGATTTTAAGAAGACAGCCAGAGAGTTAATAGAGGCATGTCGTATTAAGAGTAACATACATCCGCTACTGGCCGATCACACATTTAGAGAGGCAGTGAGATTTTTGGAAATTATAGATTTATTCGATTCCCACCTTTCGGCACAAAAATAGAAAGGTAAACAATCCTGTCGCCTTACCGGGTGATTTTTTTTATGGAGCCATGAGAAAGGGGCTAAGAGAGATTAGGTTGTGGGAATTTGTACTATCAGTAAGGAAAAGGTATCAATATACACCCTGTCCAGGAATAAGAGGTGTTGTGTACCAAACATACAAAGATAATTCATCCTGCTACATTTACCCATGCTGTTCGGGAGATGCATAACCTATTAATTTGAGTGCCTATCACTGTCGATTCCTATATAATCCGGCCTGTTGTCATGACGTTGCACGGATTGTGAATAGAAATAATTGGAGTGAAGCAGGGGATGTACAACCGTCCTCTGCTTGTTTGTTTTGGGTCGGTCACAACGATAAGCATTATTATTTTAAAAAAGGTATTTGCACGTAAAAGTGGAATCATATAAACCATAAGAGAAGCTGCTGCAAACCCAAAGCGGGGGAATTGGGGGATGATCATTGAAAAGATGGAAGTCAGGTCATGCAGACCAGGTGAAGGAAAGAATATGACGAACACTTTATCTCAAACAAATGAGGCCAAGTTAAAATAAAAGAGGGAAACAATATGACGATATTTGGAATAATCGTTGCAGTGATTGCGCTTCTTCTGTTGATTGGCGCAATTTTACATGCTACATATTTTAAAGGTAAATTAGAACAAATTAAACCTTATGGCCAGCTTGTTGACGTTGATGACGGACAAATGCATGTCTATTCAATGGGAAATGGCGAGAAAACGATTGTATTGCTTCCGGGTATGGGGGTTGCTCTTCCGTCTGCTGAATTTTCTCCGCTTATGCGTAAGTTAAGTGAAAAATATACAGTTGTTAGTGTCGAGTATTTTGGCGCAGGGTTTAGCAGTGAAACATCAAAGCCGCGTACCAGTGAAAATTATATTGAAGAAATAAGAACTGCCCTTAGGCAGGCGGGTTTTAATGCACCGTACGTTTTAATGCCGCATTCTATATCAACTGTTTTCAGTGAATACTATGCTTCGAAATACCCTGAGGAAATTGAAGCCATCATCTCTCTTGACGGCACTTCTACTGCGTATGACGGAGGAGAAATGCCTGCTATTGTAAAATCCATACTTAAGGTTGCAAAATTTCAGCAAGCTACGGGTATTATGTCACTTATTGCACCTTTGGCCGTCAATAAAAAGAACTTGCTCTCAAATGGATATACAGAAAAAGAGATAAACGACATGATAACCTTTGCGGGGTTTCCGATGAATGATAATGTCTTAGAAATGATGGCAAGTACACCTAAGTTTATAAAAGAAACGATGGTTATGCCATTTCCCGGAGATATCTCATATTTTAAAGTGATTTCGAAAAAAACCTATGAAACTCCCAATAAGCAAATTAAAATGCCACCTCAAGAATATCAATATAAACATCTTGAACGAGTTGGCGGTCACGCGAAATACGAAATACTCGACGGCACTCACTTTATCTATGCAAACAATGTTAACCGGATTGCAAAGATAACGGATGACTTATTATTAAAGGCTAATCAATAGCATTACTTATCCCTTTACGATCAGTCGGCTGACAGTCCCAGTGAGGTGCCTGACCTCCAGTGCTTTAAAGCACCGGGGGTCAGGCACCTTTTACTCAAAAACCTACAACACTAGGAGACGAAAAAATAATGGACAAAATCAACGGACAAAGAAAATCAACGCTTTTGGATAATTTATTGGATACTTTGCAAAGCAAGTATGTCTTTCCGGAAACAGCGGAGAAGATTACAGAGCAAATCAACAAGAACATCTCTTCAGGAGCTTATGATGAGATGGAGAGCCTGGCGGATCTTTGCGGATTGTTAACGGAGGATCTGCAGGAGGTCAGCAAGGATAAACATTTGATTGTAGAGTACAGTCAACAGGTTCTTCCTGAAGAAGAAAAAGACAAGAAGATTGATATGTGGGAACCGGATAAACAGACGACTGAAGAAAATAATTTTGGATTTTTAAAGGTGGAGCGTCTTCCCGGTAACATCGGGTACCTGGACTTGAGGCTTTTTTATCCGCCGTATATGGCGGCAGACACTTGCCATGCGGCTATGGCGTTTTTAGCGAAGACCAATGCGCTGATTTTGGATTTGCGCCAAAACGGCGGGGGAGAGTCGGACATGGTGGCGCTGCTGCTCAGCTATTTTTTTCCACCAAAGCCTGTACTTCTGGAGACTTTTTATTTCAGAGAGGGAAATCGGATCCAGCAGAGCTGGACGCTGCCGTATCTGCCGGGGGCCCGGTATCTTGAAAAGCCTTTATATGTATTAACGAGCGATAAGACTTTTTCCGGTGCAGAGGAATGCGCTTACGATTTGCAGCAGCTGAAGCGTGCAACATTAGTTGGTGAAACAACCTATGGCGGGGCTCATACGGTCGACCGTTATCGATTGGAAGATCATGTCCAGGTATTTGTCCCAAATGGAAGGGTGATCAATCCGGTAACAGGTACGGACTGGGAAGGTGTCGGCGTGAAGCCGGATATTGAAGTGCCTGCTGAGGAAGCTTTTGATTATGCTTATAATTCGGCTCTTCAGAAATTGATGGACGATGTCGAACAGGGGACGTTAAAGCTGACAAAGCGCACTTTGGACGAAGTCAAAGAAGAACTCAACGAGAGAGCTTAGGGCAGAAATGTACCCTGTCCATGCGGCAACGGCAAGAAGTAGAAAAAGTGCTGCGGGAAATAGAGTGCCTGGTACTCTTCGGAGGATGACGATTGTCGGCATACTTCGGGGAGTGACAGGCACATTTTTTTATCCGCTGTAATTATTCTGAATTATCAGTATAATAAACCTAAACGAAACGCTGATAGTGGGGGGGATTTTTTGAATACTAGAAAAGTGGGAATCATCACTAAATCGAATATCGCTTTATTGACACTTATGGAACAGCTAAAGGATTACTTTGAACCGGCTTATAAGGTCATTGGGTATTGCATCGATGATGGGATCCGCGAAGTTGAGGAAGCTGAGCACTTTTTTATCACCAGCCAGGTATCCGAAATTTATGAATATGCACAGGAGCTTGTTCCGCCGGGGTCGAGTGTTTCCGTTGCCGGGCGTTTTTTTGAGCCTTCGCAACTAAAATGGCTGATGGCAATTCCCGAGGGTACTGATGTGCTGGTGATCAATAACTTGCCCGGTACGTGCCGGGAGGTGATTCAGAATCTATTGGAAGCGAATATCGATCATTTGAATTACGTTCCTTTATATCCGGGCTGCAACGTGGATTCTGAGGATTACAAGTTTGCCATCACACTGGACGAACCTGAAGTGATGCCTGCTGCCCGGGTCGAGTTGATCGATATCGGAGTCAGGAAAATTCATATAAAGGATCTTATTGATGTCGGGAGGAGACTGAATGTCCCGGTTGCAGCTGAACAGCGTTATCTGGGCACTTTCATTTCAGAAATGTTTGAGCTAGGCAAGGAGCTGGGCCATTATTTGGCGGACTATCAGAAGCTTAATCACCATCTGAAGGCGACATTCCAGGTTGTGAAAGAGCCAATGATTGCCGTTGATACCAATGGGGTCATTACATTCATCAATCGGGTTGCGGCCGATTTGTTCGAATGTGAAGAGCAAGAAGTGCTTGGCGCACATTTCACCACCCTGCCCCATCAACAGAAAATAAAAACATTCTTCCAAAACCAGGCCGATGTAGAGGACAGCCTTGTCCAGCTCAATGATCAATATTTTGTTGTGAGCTGTGAAGAAATTACGGACAACAGGGATAAGCTGGGCACCATGTGTATGTTCAAAAATGTCACGGAGCTGCGGAGCCTTGAAAAGAAGATCAAGAAGGAGCTCGTGAAAAAGGGGCATTCCGCTACCTACCAATTTCGAGATATAAAAGGGAACAGCGATGCGATCAAAAAAACGATTAAGCTTGCCAGGAAGATGGCGAAATCGAATGGGAATGTCCTGATAACAGGTGAAAACGGCACGGGCAAGGAGTTGTTCGCCCACTCGATCCACCAGGATTCGAATCTCAGCGACGGGCCGTTTGTGGCGATCAATTGTGCGGCGTTTCCCGACAATCTGCTTGAAAGCGAGCTGTTCGGATATGAGGAAGGTGCCTTTACAGGGGCAAAAAAAGGCGGAAAGCCCGGTGTTTTTGAGCTGGCGGACAAAGGTACGATTTTTCTTGATGAAATCGGTGAAATCCCTTTAAATATCCAGGTAAAGCTTCTCCGCGTCCTGCAGGAAAGGCAAGTGGTAAGAATAGGCGGTACACATGTCATCGACATTGACTGCCGTATCATCGCAGCAACAAACAAACCATTGAAGCAGGCCATTCAACATGGAGAATTCCGGCAGGATTTGTTCTTTCGGTTGAACGTGCTGCCGTTAATCGTCCCGCCTTTGCGTGAAAGAATCGAAGACATACCGGTTTTGGTGTCCCATTACTTGGCCGCTCACCATCAACCCAAAGCAATTCATGAACACGTGCTTTCCGAATTGGCTGCTTATCATTGGCCAGGCAATATTCGTGAACTGATTAATGTATTGGACTTTGCGCTCACCATTTCAGAAGAGAATGAAATCACTATAGACAATTTGCCTGAAAATTTACAAGGACCCGTTTCTGGATCAGATGCCAAAGTTCTTCAAGTGGATCTTGAAGAGCTCGAGATTCTGAACTGTTTGTACCAGTGCAGACTGCTAAACAAATCTGTGGGGAGATACCAGCTTCTGGAGTTCCCGGCTATCAAAAAGCATCAGCTGACAGATTGGAAGCTGCGTAATAGACTCGCAAAACTGGAGGAGAAAGGGCTGGTTCAAATATTATCAACCCGGCAAGGGACAGTCATTACCGAAAAGGGAGCCGCGGTCCTTAAGGAACATCCCATTCATGGCTAATTTAGGATGTATTTAGGATGATCTTAGGAGAAAAACGCCTAAGTCTTCCTTTCTTTTTCTTATTTTCCAGCAGAAATACCCTTAATTATCTTAATATTGAAAACATTCAGATGTTGGCACGGTACTTGCAAGATATAAGAGTAACACTAGAAAAGGAGTGAGATTATTTGAGCAGTCCTCAGTTAGAACCTATTCCTAGTCCCGAGAAACCGAAGAAACGATTGTTTATTCCTCACACGTATGCCATTCTATTTTTCATTCTCATCATTGCCTCTGTAGCAACCTATTTTGTGCCAAGCGGTGAATTTGAACGCGTGGAAGATGAAGAGACAGGCAAGACGCTTGTCGTTGAAGGCACCTATCAGTCCGTTGATAGCAATCCCGTCGGTTTCTTCGATTTATTCAAGGCAATCCCGACAGGCATGAGTGAAGGGGCCACCATCATTTTCTATATTTTCCTTGTTGGAGGCGCCTTCGGGGTCATCAGGGCAACCGGGGCAATTGAAGCCGGGATCAATCGGGCGGTGACAAAATTGGAAGGCCGTGAAAAACTGATGATTCCCGTGTCCATGCTGCTGTTCTCCATCGGCGGCTTCAGCTTTGGGATGGCCGAGGAGAGCATCATTTTTGTACCAATCGGTGTGGCGCTTGCCCGTGCTGTCGGTTTTGACGCGATTACCGGTACGGCCATGATCAGCATGGGGGCAGCGAGCGGCTTCATCGGCGGCATGCTCAATCCGTTTACGGTCGGCGTTGCCCAGTCCATCGCGGAAGTTCCGATTTATTCAGGCATCGGATTCCGGACCGCGGTATATGTTGTCGTCCTGTTATTCGGCATGTGGTATGTCACCCGCTATGCCATCAGGGTGAAAAAAGATCCGACAAAAAGTGTTGTTTATGATATTGAAGAACAATGGAAGCAGGATGAAGGCGGCATGGATGTAAACGAACTTCCTGAATTGACAAAAAATCATTTGCTTGTATTCGCTGTCATCATCGGCGGGCTCGCCTTCAATGTGTATGGTGTTTTCCAATATGGCTGGTATCTGACAGAACTCACAGCCTCCTTCATCATTATGGGATTGCTTGCAGGCCTTCTCGGCAAGCTCTCGGTCAATAAAATTTTCGATTCCTTCGTAAATGGTGCCAAAATGTTAACATTCGGTGCATTGATTGTCGGTTTCGCACGTGCCATCCTCGTCATTCTCGAAGAAGGCAAGATTATTGACACCATCATTTTCTCACTGGCAACCGCGGTTAATCATTTGCCGGATACGATAAACGTAGTCGGGATGTTTGTCGTCCAGGTATTCATCAACTTTTTCATCCCATCCGGAAGCGGACAGGCGGCAACCACCATGCCAGTTATGACGCCGATTGCCGACCTGGTGGGACTGACTCGCCAGCAGGCTGTTCTTGCCTATCAGTATGGGGACGGGATCACCAATTCGATCATTCCCACTTCCGCAGCTTTGATGGGATACCTTGCTGTAGCGGGCATTCCGTATGAAAAGTGGGTGAAATTTGTCTGGAAACTTGTTCTCGGCTGGCTCGTCATTGCCTGTGTCGCTTTAATAATCGCAGTTATGATCGGTGTATCCTAATTTTGAAAGGAGCTGCAGCAGCATATGAATTTTGCCGAATTAATTGAACGCGAAGAAGTCATCGACTTAACTCGTAATCTGATAAAAATTCCAAGTGATTGGAATCAAGATCATCAAGAAAAAAACGTGCTCGATTATATTTCCGCTTACCTTAATGAACATGGGGTGGAGTATAGGAAACAGCAGATTGATGAGCACCGCTATAACATTATTGCGACCTACAAAGGTACTGGCGGGGGGAAAACGCTGCTGTTCAACGGCCATGTTGACACCGTTCCCCCTTATGAGATGGACTTCTCTCCCTGTGAGGCATTCATTGAAGAAGGCCATATTCACGGGCGGGGTGCCGTCGATATGAAAAGTGCGGTAGCCGCCATGATTACAACACTGGTTCTTTGTCACCGGCATCAAATCAAACTGAGCGGTGATATCATCGTCAGCCTCGTTGTCGGCGAAGAAACCAACAGTGCCGGAACTGAAAAACTTGTGATGGATGGAATCGAAGCGGATGGTGCGATTGTTGGAGAACCGACGAACTTCGATTACGCAATCGGCCATAGAGGGCTCGAATGGCTCGAAATCGAAGTCACCGGCAAAATCGCTCACAGCGGTGTCGCCGAAAAAGGAATCAACGCCATTTCAAAAGCGGCAAAATTAATTGACAGGCTGGATACAAAACTCGTTCCCAGGCTGAAGAGCCGCACAAATCCTTATACCGGCCCTTCAATCTTGAACTATGGAAAGATCATCGGCGGCAATCAGCCAAGCACTGTTGCAGATAAATGTGTGATCCAGCTGGACAGAAGATATGCACCCGGGGAAACGGCCGAACAAGTGATTAAAGAGATCCAGGAAATCATTGAGGAAATCGCACAAGAAGATCCGGACTTCAAGGCGACGGTCCAGCAAATGGATAACAGTACATTAACCCATCTCTACCATGTTCCCATGATTACCGATCCAGATGAATCAGTGGTGAAAACGGTGACCAATGCCATTAAGGCAGTCGTAAAGAAAGAACCTGAACTATCAACAAGGCGCGGGTGGACAGACGGAGGATTAATCTCGCACTACGCCAACATTCCGACAGTCATCTGCGGACCAGGCGACATCTCGTATTCTCACTCCAAAAACGAACGCATCCCCATTGAACAGGTGCAGGAAGCGGTCGAAGTATACTTAAAAACGGCATACGACTTTTGCGGTTCCGAGGGGAAGGTGCAGGTAACATGAACATCAGGCAAGTGACGCTAAGGCATTTAAAGATGCCAATGAAGACCCCGTTTCGAACGAGCCTCGGTGTTGAGCTTGACCAGGAGTTTATCCTGGTTGAGCTGAAAAACCAGGTTGGGATGACCGGCTGGGCGGAATCTGTTGCTGAAAGCGTTCCTTTTTATAAAGAAGAAACCGTAAAAACAAACTGGCATATCATAAAAGATTTTCTAATCCCCATTCTGCGGAAGCAATCATTATCACATCCTAACGAAGTTTCACACTTGTTTTCCCATATTCGCAGAAACTACATGGCTAAAGCCGCCATTGAACAGGGGGTATGGGATTTATATGCGAACATGCAAAACGAGCCGCTGGCAAAGACTTTGGGAGGCAGCAAATCTTCGGTCGATGTAGGTGTGAGCCTTGGCATCAAAGATTCTATTGAAGAATTGATAGAGGAAATCGCAATCTGCCTTGCCGAAGGCTATAAACGGATTAAAATGAAAATCGAGCCGGGATGGGATGTGAATGCGGTTGAGCAGGTAAGGGAAGCGTATCCTGATATTCCGTTGATGGTCGATGCCAATTCCGCTTATACATTGCAGGATATCGACCATTTAAAGAAGCTTGACCGCTACAAGCTAATGATGATCGAACAACCACTGTCGCATGATGATATTATCGATCATGCAACATTGCAAAGCCAGATAAAAACGCCGATTTGCCTGGATGAAAGCATCTGCTCGGTTGAGGATGCACGGAAAGCAATCAATCTTGGCAGTTGTAAAATCATCAATATTAAAGTGGGCCGTGTAGGAGGGTTTACGCCAGCCATCCAAATTCATGACTTATGCAAGGCGAATGATATTCCGGTCTGGTGCGGAGGCATGTGCGAATCAGGAGTCGGCCGCGGGCACAATATTGCTCTTTCCACGTTGTCGAATTTCACATTGCCCGGTGATACCGCAGCTTCTTCCCGTTACTGGAAACAGGATATCATCAAACCGGAAGTAACCGTGGAAAACGGCGAGATTCGTGTCCCGGCAAACGCGAGTTTCGGATACGAAGTTGATTTGGAACAGGTCGACTTTTACACACAATATAAAGAGACATTTGATTTGCAGGCAGAACCAAGCGCAAAAGCTTTTTAAGGCTTTTGCGTTGTTTTTTGAGTTCTTCACTCTTACCCCACTCACTCAATATTCCACGTGCATAACGTCGTAAATGTCCCCACGACCAATATTGTTATAGAAGACAACAATAAACTGTCTTTAGAGATCAGAATTCCGCCAAGCACAATAATGAAAGCGTCCATAATAAAAATTAATACACCTACATTAATATGGGTTAATCTTGATAAGAGTTGGGCCAAGAGATCAGTTCCCCCTGTACTTGTCTTAACACGGAGCATCAAGCCTATACCAAAGCCAATTAAAGCCCCTCCGGTAATCGAACTCAGTAAAGAGGAGTCAAATGTTGTTATGTTAAAAATGTTTCCACCGGATAAAGCGTCAATCGCAAAGGAAGATAGCAGCATGCCATGCAAACTATTATAAAAGTAAGATCGATTGTAAAACCACGCAAACACAAATATCGGAATACTTAAAATGATAATCACCAGCCCGGCTTTTACCCCCGTCATATACTTTGCGATTAACCCAAGCCCAATCATGCCGCCGTCCAGCAAATCAATGGAAAAAGATTTCCAAGATTTTGGTCTTACAGTAGAGGAAGTAGAAAAGATATTAACAAAGAGGTTAATACAAACTTTTAGTGAGCATAAATATAAGGTTTTTGATGTGAAGCTATATGAACGACCTAGACAAAGAACGGAAGCCGATGACCTTAACTGGGGAGGATATAGAGTAGAATTTAAGGTTATTGATTATGAAACATATCAACGTATTGGTGATGACATAGACAGTTTGAGAAAGCAAAGTATAAGAAAGGGAGTTTGATGTGAAAAAATTGGTTGTAAGTCTATCTTTTTTACTTGGAGTATTTTTATTTTTCTCTGGGGAGTTAACACATGCGTCAGGTTTATATGTAGATGTAAAGGAAGATGTTAATTCTATAACAATGAGTTGGAAAAACGAAGGGGATTTTTATAAGATTTATAAAGAAGGTAAGTTGTTATGGGAAGGAAATAAAACAACATTTAAAGATACTAATTTAATAGCAGGAGAGTTATATGGTTATAAAATTGGTGTTTATAAAAATGATAAATTAATTGATATTAACTCTATTAAAACGTCAACAAGAGAAAATATTGGAGTAAAAGAAAGCACTCAAAGAACATCTGTTTTGGCAAATGAGACTAACCAAAGTATGGAATATTTATTAAATTCGAATGTTGGAAGTGATTCAGTATCTCTTGGGTGGGATGCATTACCAGATGATGATGGTATTTATGAAATTTATAGAAATCAGAAATTAATCGGTAAGACACGTGAAACTCAGTATGTAGATAAGAAGTTAAAGCCAGGTACTATTTATACATATGAAATTATTGCGAAAACAGAAGTGAATGATTTACAAAAGCAACAAATTAATGATCAGATAAAAAAACAAGGTTTAGCTTTGTCTAAAAAAGAAAAAGAAAATTTATATTTAGCAGAGAATTCATTAGTAAGGATTGTAGAAACAATTCCTGCCATTTCAGAAAAATCTTTAAAGGTTACTAGCGTTCCAGAGCAGATGTCTTCTCTTGCTTCTATAATTCAATATGGATTTAGATGGACGACATTTATTGAAGCAAAATCAGTAGCAGATCCCTTTAGTTTAGGTAATTGGTTAAAGGGAGATAATCGAACATTTGGATTTAATGAGTCTAGTTATCGTACAAGAACAGACGTAATTGCTGATTTTACTGGAGGCATGATTACAGATTCACGTAAAGTGGGAAGAACAGAAAGATATGAGACAAAAGATTTAACTGGTTCCCCAATAAAAACAGGTACTGCTTCAAATACTGGAATAAAAGTAACTAAAGATATCAATACTAGCACTAGGAAATATTGGAGAATAAATCATGATGTAGGAGTACCATTTGCCGCTATATACCCTAATATTACGTATTATGTAGAGACAGATATAAAAAGGGACGGAAGCTTTACAGTTAAAGGGTCACATGATAGAATGCCGAGTCATGAGTTTTATGTTTTCATTCCAAATTCAGATACAATAGTACCAATATTTCAATTCAGTGATGAAGGAGCAGGATTTTTAATTCCAGGTACTCCTCAAAAGACCTTTAATATTTCAATGTAAAAATGTAAAATAAAAAGAGGCTTATAGTGTCTAACTAGCCTCTTTTTTATTTCACTTTGGTTTAGAAAGGAATAATCTGATCTTGAAATCAATGTTAAAAAGGAAATTGTCGGTAAGCCTTATTGTAGGTGTAAATATGGCTTTTGTATTTTGTACATTTATCCTTTCTGATTCAAATGAGCATGGGTTAATAACTTCACTAATTAATTTTTTTACTATATTTTTAGTTGTTTCGATAATTATGGTTACATTTATATCCATAATTGCTCTAATCAGTTCGACACTAATAGAAGTTAAATTTAGTCGTATGAAACATGGTCACTTTTATTCTTTTATATTACATGTTTTAACTGGTATTCTAATAGGGATTGCGCTAGAAGTAACTGTGTTTCAAGATACCTCTTATTCGAGTACGACAGGGATATCTTATAGTATATTTTATTCACTTTATCCAGCTATATCCTTTTATTTAATTGATTATTTTCTGAAAAGGAACAGTTTGAATATACAAAATTAGTTAACATAATTCCTCTGTTAATTATTGGGTGCAAGAGGTGATGTTGTTGCGTGTTTTGCTATCAGTGGTGCTGTTTTGCTTAATAGGTTATATCTTATTTATTTTGGGACCAGTTGTTGGACCTATAATTTCTCAGGCTTACTAGCACGTATACTGTATATTTTAGAGACAAATAAGAAGCCCTAAAGGGTTTCTTATTTGTCTTGTTTTTCTACAAGGCAAATCCTTCTAATGCTTTATCGATCATATCATCGTTGATGCCGATATATCGAAGCGTAATGGAAGGGGCGGAATGACCAAAAATCTGCTGCAGCATGGCCACATCATGGGTGCGCTGATAAAAATGGTACCCGAAGGTTTTTCGCATCGTATGGGTTCCGATTTCCCCTTCAATGCCCACGGCTGCAGCTGCCCGGTTTAAAATGCGCCAGGCGGTCACCCGGTTGATGGACCGGTCCCCTTTCCTGGAAGGAAACAGAAAGTCCGAATCGGCCAGCCCGCGAATGTATTTGTCGATTTCACTCCGCAAGGCCGGCGAAATTTTAATCTTCCGGACATTGCCGGTTTTCTTCTCCTTCACTTTCAGATGCTAATCCAACTCCCTATGAAAAAGTGGACATGTCTAACTATATGAAATTATCGCGGCAGTATTCTTCACCAGATATCCTGCCGTTGAGATTCACTGTTGTTTGAAGGGTAGGATGAAAACGGGGAATCAGGAGACTGTGGAAGAGATTTTAGGCAAAATCAAGGAAGACGAAAAAGCTGGATGTCGGTGTTTTGTCACTGACATCCAGCTTCTTTATGTCTGAATAGCTCAGACCTCTTCAATTCCGTTTGTTAGTATCAAAGAGATGGATCTTTAACTTGTTAGTGCGGCATATTACCTGTCTGCGGTGCTTTCGTATAGCTTTGCAGCATCTGGCTCATATCCTGCTCCTTCAGTTGCGGCACCTGATAATAGCCGTTCTTATTTTGATAAAGGGACGTTTCATAACTCATTTCGATGAAGTTCGGGACACTGTCAGCAAAGACGCGGCGCAGCACCGGGTTTGTCATTTCAAGAGATGTCATTGTCAGCGTCGAAGCAAGGCCTTTTGTTTGGCCGAGCATGAAGCTTGAAAAGCACTCATCCGTCAATTCATTGACCGACTGTTTCGGCTTCTTTGGCTGGCCAGGTTTCAGGCCGTATGTGACATTGTTGTCTTGCTGCATTTTGTACTGCTGTGTCGGCGTTGACGGGTCCTGGCCAGTCTGGAAACTCTCGACGATTGTATTGTACGTTTGGGTTGCAAAAGCAGTTTGGCGCTGGGCAATGTCCTTTAACTCCTGATCCTGGATGTGCTGATTGTACATCTGATACTGCTCCAGCATGCCGATGAGGCCTGAAATGGCTTCGTGGGCATCAAGGATCTCATGTCCCCCGTGATTCATGCTTGTGTTTGGCGGCATTTGCTGCCCTGGCTGCATCTGGTTTTGCTGTTGGTTTTGGTTTTCCATGTGAATCCCTCCTGTAAGTGATAGTCGTTTACAGGGTTAGGGTGCTCAGTTTTGGAGTGAATATGTGTGAGATTGTAGGATGAATTTCCATTTTGTACAAAAGGTGCCTGACCCCCGGCGCTTTAACGCGCCGGGGGTCAGGCACCTTTTATGCATTTTATGCCGTTATTTCCAGTCGGTGAAACTGTTGCATAACGCCGAAACAAGGAGTAAAATATACTTAGTAAATGTAATATATAATTGTCATATCGAAATATTTAACTTACATTATATTGATTTTATATTACATCTTGTTAAATATTTCTCACATATTTTCAGCGTTTCTCCAAGGGGGAATATTGTTGGGCCAAAAAAATATGAAGCTGAAGTTGGCAAGGATCGAGCAGGATTTGACACAGGAGCAGTTGGCGGAAAAAATAGGGGTGACCCGGCAAACCATCGGGCTCATTGAGGCCAGGAAGTATAATCCGACACTCCAGTTATGCCTTTCAATTTGTAAAGTGTTAGGCAAAACGCTGGATGAACTTTTCTGGGAGGAATAAAAATGAAAACAAAGCAGATTCAAGACGAACGAATCCTGCAAGGGAAAAGGAAAATCAACTCCAGTGCATTCGGATTGGTATTTATCGGGCTGTGGCTTATTTTGCTTTATCGGCAGTTCATATTGCATCAAGAAGCTGCCGAGTACCTGGATATCTTCCTTTTGACAATTGGGATATCCATTTATATCACCGTCAATAATGTCATGCAGGGGTACTATATCACCTATCGGAAGAAAAAAACGGGAACGTCTATCATGTTCGTTGGTGCCCTTGTTGGCACGATCGTTTTTACAGTGATCCAGGCAATCGTGATGAAAGTGGAATTTACAGGTTCTGATCTGTTTCAGCTATTGCTCGGTGCGGTGATTTTCTTCGTCACCTGGCTTGGCGTTCAATTTTTCCTGCTTTCTGCGAGTGAAAAGCAGGCGAATAAAGATATCGACTAATGCCGCTCATATAACTTTTCTAATATCGTTCTGATAAATTGGCAGAAGTGATTTAAGCATGAATATACAGTAAAGGAAACCGGAAAAATATCTAGAATGCGAATGAAGAAAGGTGCTGGCCAATATGCACGAATTCCTGGACAAGTATAGTGTTGCAATGACTGCCCTGCTTTTTAAGAAGAGTCAATGGTTCAGAGAAAGTGTAGAGAGCCCGGGATTTGAAGATCATCTTAATCATATTGAGATGCCATCCCTTGATATTAAGGCAGAAGGCTTTTATGAAATTGAGGCGGAAACCCTTGCCGGCAAATTGGATCCTGCTTTTCATGTTGTAAAGTGGCTTGGGCCGGAATATCCTACCCTTATCTATCACCATGGCAATAATGAACGCCCATTTAATTATGGATTTGCCAGCAAGAATACGTTTAAGTCCACCATTTTAGTTGAAAAAGATCTATTTAATGCTAATCTGATAAGTGTTCGGGCACCTTTTCATAATGATGGCATGAAGGCTTATTTAGAAAAAATGGGGGACTTGTCCAACTTTACGGCAATGCTGTCAGCTTCAGTTAAATTGATGGAAATGCTGGTGCGGCATTTGAAAAGCAACGGGTGCGGCAAGGTGGCAGTCGCAGGCATAAGCCTAGGGGGCTGGGTTGTGAACCTGCACAGAAGTTATTATAACAGTGCTGATGTTTATCTTCCGATTTTTGCTGGAGCGGCTTTGGATGAACTGTTTTTAACCTCTTATTACAAAAAGCTGGCAAGTGAATTAGTGAAGGAAAATCCGGATTTGATCAGGAACACATTGAATTTTGAAGAAGAATTCAAGCAAATAAAGGATGATAATGTGTTTCCTCTATTAGCCCGATTCGATCAAATTATCGAATTTGACAGGCAAAAGCGATGCTACAACGAGAAAGTCATAAGTGTCATTGATAAAGGACATATTACAGGGGCTCTTGCTTCCGAAAAATTGCGCGGCCATATATTAAAGCACCTCAATTTATAATATTACTGTGGAATAAGGGGACAGGTACACTGTCCCTTCTACTTTGGACAAATTTCGGAGTCTCTAAGCTTTTATGAAAGCTCAAGATAGGTCATTAAAGAAACCGATTAGTGTTTTTAAAAGTGGAATATTACTCTAGAATGGGAAGAAATGAACCAATACAATAAAGTTTGATATAATACAACTATTCGCCATTACTACATAGAGGTGACTCTCAACATGTTGTTTGAAGAACGTGTGAAAAATTATGAATATAAATTAAATGATACAGACGAACAGGTGATTGAGTTTATTTTACACAATAAAAAAGACGTGACCGGCATGTCAATCCAGGATCTTGCTAAAAGTCTTTTTACTGTGCCGAACACAATTACACGACTTTGTAAAAAGTTGGGTTATGATGGATACTCCCATTTTAAGAGTAACCTCAAGGAAGAGCTTACAAGTGATAAAGGGCAGCTTTCAGAAAGCTTATATACCAATATCCAAAAGACGTTTGAACTTATTGATAATGAAAAGTTATACAAAGTTAAACAATTTTTCACCGATTCTAAAAAGGTGTTAGTTTACGGTGTTGGTGACACGGCATCATTTGCAGATTTAATTAGCAAAAATATAAGAGTAACCGGAAAATCCGCGTATTTTTTTGAACATCCTCATGAAATCATGTACGAGATTGAACATTCATATGGGGGAGATGTGTTGTTCCTGATTAGTTTGTCAGGTGAAACGAGGGCCATTTTAGAAGCAGCAGAACTGGCTAAAAATAATGGTTTGAAAATTATTTCCCTTACACATCTTGTTGCCAATTCCCTTCAAGATATCGCTGATGTAAAACTGTATTGTTATTCGCCGAAAAAGGTAGTAAACGATTACGATGTAACGGATCGGACACCGATTATGATTGTTTTACGCGAATTAGCAGAATTTTTATGGAGAGAAAAATAACAGGGTGTGTATAAATACACCACATAAAAGCGTTTTCAATAGGTTTTGTGTAAAAATAAGGAGAATATCTCTCCTTATTTTTTTATGTGCTACGATACGAACTATAGTAATTCATTGAATGAGGAGGTATTCTCATGTTGTTGCAAAGTGTAACATCACCCGATTTGATTTTTACAAATACGACGTTTCAATCAAAAGAACAAGCAATTAAGTTTTTGGTGGAAGAACTGAATAAAGCTGGGAAACTACATTCAAAAGAAGAGTATTATCAGGCAGTCCTGGACAGGGAAGGACTTTCTCCTACAGGGTTTGAAGGCGGGTTGGCGATCCCGCACGGCAAGTCAACGGCGGTTAAGGAAGCCGTATTTGCGGTAGCGACCCTTAAAGAGCCTTTAAATGACTGGGAGAGCATTGACCCTTCAAATAAAGTCGAATTGATCATTTTACTTGCTATTCCTGAAAATGAATCCGGTTCCACCCATTTATCGTTATTATCGGAATTGGTCACGAGATTATCTGACGAAGGGTATAAAAAAGGGCTTCTTAAGTCGCAGACAAATGAAGAGCTTTTTAACCGGCTGGATGATCATGATGAAGTTGAACCTGAGGCAGCCCCGGCTGCACAAACAAATAAAACGATCCTGGCCGTAACAGCTTGTCCGGCAGGAATCGCCCATACGTACATGGCTGCAGAAGCACTTGTTAAAGCAGGAAAAGAATTGGGTGTAGACGTTTTAGTGGAAAAACAGGGAGCAAACGGCATTGAAGACCGCCATTCAAAGCGGAGTCTAGCTAAGGCCGACGCGGCTATTTTCGCGGTAGATGTATCTGTTAAAGACGCAGAGCGATTTAATCATCTGCCTACTGTGAAAACAACCGTTGCTACTCCGTTGAAAAATGCAAAAAGTCTTATTCAGCAGGCGATTGAAAAATCAGAACGCACTCCTAAAAAAGAGTATATGGAGGAGTCGGATTCTTTTGAGTCTGAAGACGAAGAGGGCAACGGAAAGACTTTTAAAGCAGAAATCAAAGACTCTATTTTAACTGGTATTTCTCACATCATTCCGGTTATCGTTGCCGGTGGTATGACTCTGGCGTTTGCGGTTCTCGTTTCTCAGGCATTTGGACTTCAGGATGTTTATGCCGAGGAAGGTTCCTGGCTGTGGCTTTTCAGGCAGCTTGGCGGCACGTTGCTTGGCACGTTGATGGTTCCGATACTATCCGCTTATATGGCTTATTCCATCGCAGATAAACCGGCCCTTGGACCTGGTTTTGCCGCCGGTGTTGCCGCAAATTTGATTGGCAGTGGATTTCTGGGTGGAATGCTTGGTGGTTTCCTGGCTGGTTATGTACTGAAGTGGATGAAAAACAACATTAAACCGACCGGTACATTCGCAGGATTTGTAAGTTTTTGGGTATATCCTGTAGTTGGCACCCTTGTTGTAGGTACAGTTATGATGCTTATCGTAGGAAAGCCGCTGGCCTTATTAAACCAGGGCTTACTTGACTGGCTTGATGGCCTGTCCGGCACCAATGCCATCATTTTAGGGGCAATATTGGGTGCAATGGTATCCTTTGACCTTGGCGGCCCGATTAATAAAGCTGCCTATACATTCTGTATCGGCGCAATGGCAAGCGGTAACTTTATTCCTTATGCAGCGTTTGCTTCCGTAAAAATGGTTTCAGCTTTTTCCGTAACAGGTGCCACCATTGTCGGTAAAAAGCTCTTTACGAAACAGGAGCAGGAAGTCGGGAAACAAACCTGGCTGTTAGGTCTGGCGGGAATCACTGAAGGAGCAATACCGTTCATGATCAATGATCCACTTCGTGTTATTCCTTCTCTTATTGCCGGATCTGCTGTAACCGGAGCCATTGTTGCTTACTTCAATATCGGTTTGAGTGTTCCGGGAGCAGGCATTTTCTCCCTGGCTCTGTTAAATGGACAGCCGGTCCTGCTTGCCGCCACCATCTGGCTTGGAGCCGCTTTAATCGGAGCATTCATTTCAATGCTGCTGCTCATCCAAACCAGAAAGAGCAAGCTGAAAAAAGAAGAAAAGCGCAATGTAAAAAAAAACACTGATATAAATTCAGACGAAGCTGCTGCATAAGCAGCTTCTCTACTTAAATATGCATTCTCACATCACGAACTGGGGGAGAAATTATGAAACAAGTCCATATAGTTCCTCATATGCACTGGGACAGGGAATGGTACTTTTCAACGGAGGAATCCAGAATCCTGTTAGTAAATAACATGGAAGAAATCATGCAAATGCTCGAGACAAACCCTGACTACCCTTATTATGTTTTAGACGGCCAAACAGCAATCTTGGAAGATTATTTTGCTGTTAAGCCTGAAAATAAAGAACGAGTACGGAAGTTGGTGCAGGAAGGGAAACTGATTATTGGACCATGGTATACCCAGACGGATGAAATGGTAGTTGGGGCCGAGTCCATTGTACGGAACCTGATGTACGGGATAAAGGACAGTGAAAATTTCGGCAGCCCGATGATGATCGGTTACCTTCCGGATTCTTTTGGCCAATCATCACAGATGCCGCAAATCCTGAATGGTTTTGATATTAAGTACTCGATTTTCTGGAGGGGCATGTCAGAACGCCACGGTACGGATCGAACAGAATTTTACTGGGAATCCGACGATGGATCAAGAGTACTTGTGCAGCTTATGCCACTCGGATATGCGATCGGGAAGTATCTACCTGAAAACGAGGAGGAACTTCAAGAACGGATCGATAAGTATTTTTCCGTCCTTGACAAAGGTGCGACAACCGATCATATCCTTCTTCCGAACGGCCATGACCAGATGCCTGTTCAAAAAAATATTTTTGATGTAATTGACAAACTGCAAAAACTGTATCCTGATCGTGAATTTTTCCTAAGCAAGTATGAAAACCTCTTTGCAGAACTGGAAGAAAACGATGACCTGCCAACGGTGAAAGGCGAGTTCCTGGACGGTAAGTATATGAGAGTCCATCGGAGCATTTTTTCAACGCGGATGGACATCAAAGCTGCTAACACTCGAGTCGAAAATAAAATCACAAATGTACTTGAACCGCTGGCATCTCTCGCGTATAGCCTCGGCTTTGAGTATCACCACGGCTTGATCGAATTAATTTGGAAAGAGATCATGAAAAACCACGCGCATGACAGCATTGGCTGCTGTTGTTCTGATAAAGTACATCAGGAAATTGCCAACCGTCTGTTCATAGCGGAAGAAAAAGTGGATCGTTTAATCGAATTTTACAAACGGAAAATCGTTGATTCAATGGAAACTGACAAAGGCAACGACCGGCTAACAGCATTTAACATGCTGACATATGACCGTACCGAAGTCGTGAAAGCGACTGTAATCAGCAAGCTAAAATCATTCAAGCTAGTAGATGACACTTACAAAGAAATCGATTTCGAAGTCGTTCATCAGGAAGTCATTGATCCAGGCCTGATTGACAGGCAGATTGTCCATTATGGAAACTATGATCCATTCCTAAAATACACAATTCAGCTGAAGGACCGAATTCCTTCACTCGGATATAAAACGTATTTTATTCAGGAAGCAGACAGCGAGATAACAAATAGTTTCGCTGAAGGTGAAGCGGTGGATACTGATTTCTATCAAATTACCGTTAATGAAAACGGATCATTAAACATCTACGATAAAAGAATCGGTCAAACCTTCGAAAATGTATTGCTGCTGGAAAACAGCGGTGATGATGGAGACGAATACGATTATTCGCCTTTACCAGGGGGAAAGATACTGTACAGTGACGATGTAAAAGCAGAAACAAACATCAGACAAAACAAGTACACGGCTGAAATAGATATCCGTTACACAATGGAACTCCCGGCTGATCTTGACCAACGGAAAGCTGGAAAGGAAGATGGCCTTATAGAAGTTCAGATTTCCATTGAGGTTCCTGGACATAAACCCTTGATAAATGTGAAGGTAGACATCAATAATCAGGCGAGAGATCATCGTTTGCGAGCACTGATTCCTACCGGCATCTCAGCTGATTTCTCGCTATCAGACAATCAGTTTGGAACAGTCAAAAGAAGTGTCCGCGATAGTGCCATGGATGTATGGGAGACGGAAAAATGGAAAGAGCGCCCGGATCCGATTTATCCAATGTTAAACTTTGTCGGTCTATCAAATGAAGACTATGGTCTTGGGGTACTGACTAATAGTACAAGAGAGTTTGAAATTATAGGAAAAAATAATGACACAATTGCTTTGACGCTGTTTAGAAGTGTTGGCGTTCTCGGAAAAGAGGAGCTGGTCAGAAGGCCGGGCCGTCCTTCAGGCATTAAGCTGCCGACACCCGACTCACAAATGCTGGGGTGGATTTCGCTTGAGTTTGCACTGGTAGCCCATAAATACTCTTCATTTGATGCAAATCTAGGTTTAATGGCTAAAGACTACCTGACACCTATTACGACATATAACAAAATTCCTCACAATGCTATGAAATTGAATGATGCGGAAGTGAAAACACCGCTAAATCATTCTTTATTTGAGCAAGCGGATAAAGGAGTAGTGTTAAGCACACTTAAGAAAGCCGAATGTGATGATAAACTTGTATACCGTTACTATAATGCTACAGATCAAGTGCAAAAAGCTTCGTTAAAATGGAATGGACCTGTAGAAATGATTTATGAGGCAAACTTGAATGAAAAACCATTAAGCGAGATGGTTACAGATGATGGGGATTTGAATTTTGAGCTAAAACCTAACCAAGTAAAGACGTTCTTACTTTAATAAAAACTGTCGACTGTTCAATCAAACCAGGTATCCGTAAAGATACCTGGTTTTTTATTGGTATTTTTTTGTTGTTCTTGGGCTTATCACTGAGCAAGGTGAGCGGTAGTTGTTGTGCAAAAAGCAATCTGAATAAAAGACCGTAGGCGTAAACCATGGCCTAGGGTCTTTTCATTAAGATATATTTAGGTGTTCCAAAGTTAAAATTATTCAGTCTCTAAATTATAAACATAAGCAACGGAATCACCTGTATTGATAAGCGATACATTTTCAACAGGATATGGGCCGCCCGGAAGAATGAGCTCAAAAGCTTTCCGTTCATCGGTAACAATGGCAAACGCAGCCGGCAAGCCGCTAAGAAACGCTATGATTCGGGAAGTCATACCAGATTGGGTCTTTGCCTCAAATTTAATTCTGCTTATTTGCGAAGGGTCATCTGGCAAAGGGTAACTCTTGCCGGGTTCTACCGCTATTCCTTGATCAGGGCTACATGGAACTGGTTCACAGCTTCTTAAAAATGGCACTTCAACTTGAATGAGTTTTTTTGACTTAACAGTTGCCGTTACTTTCACGGTGCAATTTACCTTATGTTTACTTTTTGTATCACGAGCCTGGATACATGTACAGGCTGCATGCGTGACATCACAGGATACATCTGCCCCTGCCGGATTGGTGAGCGTAACATTCTTTTCCAAGGTTATGACCTTTGCAGCCCCCTGGTAGTCTGCACACTTGCTGCCAAAGTTGAGAAATACCTTTATTTGCAATGTTACATCCACTACATCCTGGGGGCCATCTACCTCTGTTATCTCCAATATATTGCATTCCGTTTTTGTGACTTCACATGAGATGTCTTTACCCTTTGGGAATTCAAAGGATTTTTGTTGTTCCAGCTCAAATATACAGGAATCGAAAACTCTGTTTACTTCAATACATATTCGATCTGAAGGTGACGGACAGGGGAATTCAACATCTGCTATTGCAATTCCAAGTGGCAGGTCGCCAATTGGGATTGTAGCTGCCACCGTATTTGTACTTGTGTCAATAACAGAGACGCTGTCATCACAGGCGTTGGTCACATAAGCAAAGTTCCCATCTGATGTTAGGGCTATGTCAAAAGGACAGGCGCCAACGGGAATGTTCTGAATCACTGAATTGGTATCTGTGTCAATCACAGAAACCGTTTCATTCCCGGTGTTCGTGATATAAGCGAACTGGCCATCCGGTGTTATGGCGACATTAGTGGGTGCCGTACCGACAGTTATGGTCGCCGCCACTGTATTCGTATTTGTGTTTATGACAGATACGGTATTGGCTGCGGCACTCTGTCCCTGGTTTGCGACATAGGCGAAGTTGCCGTCCGGCGTGATGGCAATGCCCTGTGGAAAATCCCCGACAGTGATGTTGGCCGTTATTGTATTTGTTGCCGTATCGATTACGGATACTTTATCAGCTTTTGCAATTGTCACATACGCAAAGTTCCCGTCCGATGTGATGGCAATGCCGATTGGATCTGGACCGACAGGAATTGTAGTCACGACTGTATTCGTGCTTGTATCGATGACGGAGATACTGCCTGAAGGAGAGGTGGCCAAACCTGAGTTCGCAACATAGGCAAAGTCACCATCTGGTGTTATAGCTATACCTGCCGGAAAATCCCCGACAGAGATTGTATCAACGACTGTATTGGTGCATGTATCAATTACAGCCACCGTATCAGAAAGATTTGTCACATAAGCAAAGGCGCCATCTGGCGTGAGGGCGATATCTTTCGTAATATCCCCGGGAGATAAAACGGGTATATTCGTAACAATTGTATTGGTGCTTGTATCAATCACTGATACTTTATTCGTATTTGCAACATAAGCGAAAATAGGTATTCTCATCAACCCCTGTCTATTTGGCTTACTATTTATATATGCCGGTGAATGAGGGATTACAATATTTTTAGGAGTTAAAAAAATCCCCTGTCACCTGTCCCTCGGCCCCACTTCGCAGTAAATTATAACCAGGTATTAATACTTGTTGCTTATTTTTGTTTTTTTGTAACAATTCTCACATATAAAAGAATGATTCTCTGATAAGGTTTAAGGTACAGGCTCAAAAATGGGTGGCAGCCAGTATCCATTGATTCGCATGATAAGGGTCAAATTATCAGGAAACGGGGTTATATAGTGAACTCATTGCAGATAGGAAATATGAAACCGAACGTTCCGATTTTACAAGGAGGAATGGGTGTAGGCATTTCGTTAAGCAGGCTTGCGGCGGCTGTGGCGAATGCCGGCGGGATCGGTACCATTTCCGGCACCGGCATTTCAACGGAAGAATTGAGGGGTCATATCGCCAGGGCAAGGGAGCTGACAAAGGGAGCGGGATATATCGGAGTCAACGTGCTGTTTGCCATGAATGACTTTGCGGAGAAAATGAAGGCCGCAATGGAAGAGAAAGTGGATTTCATCGTATCCGGAGCCGGCATTTCAAGGGATATGTATGCCTGGGGAAGGGAGTATGGGGTGCCGGTCATTTCGATTGTTTCATCTGCGAAGCTCGCCAGGCTTTCTGAAAGGTTAGGTGCGGCCGCCATTGTGGTGGAAGGCCATGAGGCAGGCGGGCATCTCGGAACGGACCGGCCTTTGTTCGATATCCTTCCGGAAGTGACAGCCGCTGTTAACGTGCCGGTTATCGCAGCCGGAGGAATTTTGACAGGCGAGGATATCGCCAGGGCAATGAGGTTGGGAGCTTCAGGTGTTCAGCTGGGTACACGTTTTGTGGCCAGTGACGAGTGCGATGCCCCCGAGTCGTTTAAACAGAAATACATTGATGCGGAAAAAGAAGATACGTTACTGGTGAAAACGACTGTCGGTTTACAGGGAAGAGCGATCAAAAACGCCCTCACCGATAAAATCATTGCGGGGAATAAGTTGAAAATCGAAAAATGCCTGGATTGCTTAAAGAAATGTTCCCATCAGTTCTGCACGTTGGATTCGCTATACAAATCCAGGAACGGCGATGTGACGGATGGACTGGTATTCTCCGGGGCAAGGGTAGGCGAAATCAAAGAAATTTTGCCGGTGAAAACCATTATAGACCGGCTTATGGAGGACTATCAGAACATGAGGGAAAGGGTTCCAGCTCAGTAAAGTATGTTCCTCATATGGCGGTTGTCTTAATAAAATAAGGCTCTGTTAAAGTTTAATGTTGATATTACCTACAAAAACGGAACTTCCTGATTATAGAAGTTCCGTTTTTGTATTATTTGTTTGTTCAACTAACGCTCCTCGTTACTTGAACATTTATACTTTGATTTACAATATACTTTAAGAACAACGAGCAGATGCAATGTCGATGTCATTGTTTTTAATCAACACATTTTTATCATTATCCAACTTATAATCAATATCTTCTGTATCTAAGCATTGTAGAAGTGTTTCTCTTGATTCATTATTTAGATTTTCATTATTTGCAAATACAGCAAATTTACTATCAGCATTGTTTTGTTGACTACAACCAGTAATTAACAATAGTAAACTGATAGTTATCACAACTCGCTTAAAACTCTTCAAGTTGTTTTCCTCCCTCTAACGAAATTATTAGTTCACCATCAATCTTAAAGTTTCTTGCTCGTTAGTTGAACAAGCAGTAATGATTATATCGTGAATTTAGATAACCTAAGTGTATCATGCGTTTCCATATTTTGTATTAGATTTCCTTTAATCATCAAGTCATTCATAGTAATAGGATTCCTTTGATGTTGAATGGATTCTAACACCTGAAACCAAGCAAGGTAATTATTCAGGTATTTAGTTGCAACTCCATTAAAACGTTGTATCCATCCTTTAAGCCTTCGGTGATAATTGTTAACATTCTGGATATGGTATAGTCCCTTTGTGCGAACCTTACCATCCGACTTGATTTGATAAATATCCATCCCTTTTTCAGCAGCATATGTTTTAAAGGCACGCCAAGAATCGGTGCATAAAACATTTTCATTTGAAAGTTTATGCCCGATAGCTTTGTCTAATTGCTCTTTTGTTAATCGCCCCATCCCCAATGTCTGCGAAAAAGTCATCTTTTCACGGTCTCTCGCGACTAAGACACAAACTTGTTCGTTGCTTATGCCTCGTTTCTTAGCGGAACCACCACGTTTGCGAGGTTTTCTGTCATTTATCTTTCTTTGCCCTTTTTCTGAGTATAGGAAATAGGTCTCGTCCATTTCAACGATACCTTCAAAATTAGATATTTCCATTTGTTTTAATGATGATAAGAGTTTGTGCCTCCAATAGAACAATGTAACGTGAGTAACATTACCAACTAATTCAGCAGATTTACGCAGAGAATATCCCTCTATCATACATTCGATAAATTTAATCCATTGATTGAGATGGCGTGTTCGATATAAAGCAGTATTTGTTAGGTCAGTAAACGCAGTCAGGACAATGATAACCGCTCTTGTTTTTGCGTTCAGATATTTCTTGCAGAACAGTTCCTGTCGAAGAAGATGCAGTAAGTGCATCAATTAAATACTCTCGTAGTCGGTGCTTTTCTGCTGGATTTAGTTTTTGAATGGCTTTAAGAATATCAGTTGCTCTCACGTTCATCACCACTTTTATATAGGTGAACCCTTATAGAACGTAGGTTCCTGTAAATCAAATTACCAACAACAGACTTTAACAGAGCCTAAAATAAAAGAAACAGGAAAAAACAGTGCCCGCATTATCTTGATGCGGGCACTCTTGGTTTAATGAACAATAATTTCTAAAGAAATATAAACACTAGCACTGACCTTCGTGTGATTTTTTTTGTATACCCATTGTGTTATTTTATAGCTGAGTACCTGTTAGTGTTGAGCGACAGGAAAACAACGGAGGTAAACTACATATAGAGAGGGCAATTTATGATGCTGATTACGAAAAAAGCATTGGCTGAGTCATTAAAAAAGCAAATGCAGTCAATACCATTAGCCAAGGTTACTGTTAACGATATTGTTAAAGAATGTGAATTGAACAGGCGCACATTTTACTATTATTTTAATGACATCTATGATCTTCTCGAATGGATATATAAAACCGAACTTAAGGAAGTAGTCGGTGAGGATAAGACGTATTTGTCGTGGCAAAAAGGGCTGTTGGAAATATTCAAGTATTTGTACAAGAATAAAAAAATGGTAATGAACACCTATCATTCAATCGATCGAGATATTTTGGAAAATCATTTATATAATGAATCCTTTACGATTATTCTGGGAGTTGTAAATGAGTTCGCAAAAGGTTTGAATGTATCCGAAAAAGATAAGCGATATGTGGCGAACTTTTATAAAATTGCTCTGGTAGGGGTGATTATTGATTGGATAAAAAATAATATGGTGGAAGACACCGAAGAAATTGTCAATAACCTGGATAAAATCATAAGCGGGGAAATCTATAGAGCCTTATTGAAATACGAAAAAAAGGAAAGTTAATAAAGCATAACTTTCCTTTTTTGTAGAGTTGTTTTTTTCACTTCAACGAAACGCTCTCAAAATACGATCCTTTATATTAAACCTTCTAAACTCGTATTGCTTAACAATTTTTTAATGATTGGTTCAGCTGGCAGCGGCCGGCCGCTATTTAATGTTTTAACGGCATTGGCGATTATACGTATGTCATATTGGCTCGGATATATTTCAGGTGGATTTTTTTCGAGTCCAAGTAACGTATATACAGCCATCATCGCAGAACGGACGGAATATTCCACAGTAAATACACAATCGCCTTCAATCTCTGCAAATTGCCCTAAAAATGCAAGGTTTGTACTTCTTTCAGGCACAACTTGCGGCCGATCCCCTTTGACACGAGGCATAAATTGGCTTGTGATGTACGGCATCATCGAAGGAATGACAATGGATGTCTCAAGATATTCATCCATCTCTTTTTCATCAATGCCAAGATGATATAAAAGCTCTTGTAATAATTCCCTGCCGGTACAGTCACTCATTTTCTTCTTAATGAAATCACCCTCGTTATCAGGGAATAAACCGTATGCCCAGAGGACGATCACATCTTCAGGCTGGTCGAGAAACTGAGGTTGCCTGTTAACAGTGACACTTAATAACCAGCTTGAGTCTTTAACTGTTATGATTCCGCCTGTTACAGTCCGGTGCGGAACGATTTTGCGTTCAGCAAATTTCTCGACAAGCTCTCTCATTTTAGGGCCCCTGGCCGTTATCGTATAGGATTCCCATTTACTTTTCTCAATGTCACCACAGAAGACTTCCGGATTTCCGAATGACTTATCTTTTTCAGCGATTTTCTTCCATAGACTCCAGCTTCCGCCTTCACTTTTATCTAAAACAGGGGCTTTGTCCATGCTTCCAAGCGTGGAGTTTTCCGTCATCGATCCATTCGTGAAGAATACCAGGTCATTTTCAGTCGTTTTAATAACCTCTTCTTTTTTACCATCGCGAGTTAAATGAATTCCTGTAACTGTTTTTTTATTGCCGGCAATATCGATATCTAAATCCGTTACTTGTGTATTTAAGTCAAATACCACACCCTGTGATTCGAGCGATTTCTTAAGGGGCAGAACCATGGAATCGTATTGATTGTATTTAGTGAATACTAATCCTTCCATTCGGCTCATTCCGGGTATATGATGTATAAATCTATGCATGTAACGTTTCATTTCTACAACACTATGCCAATTTTCAAATGCAAACATCGTTCTCCAATATAACCACATATTCGTTTCTAAGAATGAGTCATCGAAAAATTGTTCAACGGTAGTTGCACCTAAAGATTCTTCGGTTGCAAGAAATAACTTAGTGAGTTGTTTAACATGATGTTCAGCTAATCCCAGACTTGAAAAATCAAGTTTTTCACCGCGATTGGCAATCGCACGGCAATTCGAATAGTTAGGATCGACAATATTTAATTCCCTGAATTCATCTAAAACAGTTCTTTCAGGGTCTTCCAGAGAGGGTACTCCTCCGAATAAGTCCCACACACATTCATAGTGCTCTTCCATTTCTCTTCCGCCGCGGGCAAGATATCCATCTTCCGGATTCCCGGAACCATCCAAAGCGCCGCCGATCACATTATCCTGTTCTAAAATTGTAATCTGTTTACCGTCCATATGACCATCACGAATCAAGTATTCAGCAGCAGCTAATGAAGCGATGCCCCCGCCAATCAAATATGCTTTTTTATTTTCAATTCCTTCAGGTTTTACCGGGTTGATTCTTTCATAATTTCTCATAATTCAATTTATCCTCCTTTAAGTTAAATATCCTGTTCCATTTAAATGATAGGTTGTAAAAATATATAGGAAAATCACCAAAGGAGGCTGAGTGTGCAAATTTGAAACAAACTCGTTGAATTGTGCAGGTTTTACTATAGAAGTCCAAGAGAAAAAATCAAAAAACAAGAACGGTTGAATACCCGGTGCGGAAATGGAAATTATTTTCTGCAGGAGTTTGGCAGTGAGGGCTGGAAGTGCAAATGGTAGATATATATAATATGGACGGCTTAGGGACAGTTGCCCTGATAGAGAAGTCAAGACTATTATTGAGTCATTAAGAAGTTTTTTATCCTGCTGAAGTTCAAATTAAAGGTGGTGGTTTACAGTGAGTGATCTTATAAACCGTGTGTGGGAGGAATGCAATGTCCCGCTCAAACGTTTTATATCTAAACGGGTAAGGAATGAACAGGATGCTGAAGATATCTTACAGGAAGTTTTTGTAAAGATAAACAACAATATTGGAAGGTTGAAAAATGATAATAAAATGCATGGATGGATATATAAAATAGCTCGAAACACGATTATTGATTTCTATAGAAAAAAAGACAATGATCATATAAATATAGAACTGCCTGAAAAGTTGGAGGGGTATACAGAAGATGAGCTGTCTGCCAATACTGAAATCGCATCTTGTTTAAAAAATATGGTAGATCGTTTGCCTGATATCTATCAGCAGGCTGTTCTGCTGACAGAATTCCAAAACCTGACACAGAAAGAATTAAGCGAGAAAGCGGGGATATCGATTTCGGGAGGGAAATCAAGAGTCCAACGCGCCAGGAAAATGCTGAAGGAGATGCTTCAGGGGTGCTGCAGGCTGGAAATGGATAAAAGAGGGAATATCATCGATTATGAACATAGAAATAGTGAATGTATCTATTGTTAAAAATTGAGTGGACATTTGCGTCCTTTTTTCTTTTCATGCGTCTTTATAGATGAATACTTATGAAAGTAAAAATGGATGGAGGGTGTTTTATGTCTACTAATAAAGAAGATATCAGAGATTTTATTCGGGAAAACTATGCCAAAGTCATAGAAAAAAGCACTCACGGAGGCTGTTGCGATGGAGGATGCAGTTGCAGCGACACGCCAATGGATATCAAAGAGGCATCCATAAAAATAGGTTATTCGAAAGGGGATCTATCAACTGTACCACCTGAAGCTAACATGGGATTAGGGTGTGGTAATCCTGTTGCTATTGCTGGACTTAAAGAAGGGGAGACAGTACTGGACCTTGGAAGTGGAGGCGGTTTTGATTGTTTCCTTGCCAGAAAGCAGGTGGGAGAGACTGGATATGTGATAGGTGTTGATATGACACCTGATATGATTAAGCTGGCAAGGAATAACGCTGAAGAAAGCGAGTATACAAACGTAGACTTTAGATTAGGTGAAATTGAACATTTACCTATAGCAGATCGTTCCATAGATGTTATTATATCGAATTGTGTGATTAATCTTTCGCTGGACAAAGAACAGGTGTTTAAAGAAGCTTTCAGGGTTCTTAAACCTGGTGGAAGGGTATCGATATCAGATATTGTTGCAACAGCGCGATTGCCTCAAGATATTAAACAGGACTTAGGATTAATTGCAAGCTGCATTGGCGGTGCTGAATATATTGAAGATATTAATTCCATGTTGAAAAACGCCGGTTTTGAAAATATTTCAATGACCCCGAAAGATAATAGCAAAGAGATTATTAAGACATGGGCACCTGATAAAAAGATTGAAGATTTTGCGGCTTCTTATAATATAGAGGCTACAAAAGGAATGAATAAGGAAAAGGCTAATAAACCTTGCTGCACCCCTTGAACTTTAAAGACTTCCTCTAATCGACAAAGAGGCTCAGTGAAAACCATTATCGATCTGCTTATGGAGAAGTATCAGAACATAAGTGAAAGGGTTCCGGCTCATTAAGCGGTGTGCCCCATATTGGAGGTTGTCCTTCTTTTCTTATGAAAACAAAAGAAAAAAGAGTGGCCCGCATCAAGACGATGCGGGCCACTCTTCGTTTGATTTAATGGGTTCTGTCACAGCCCAACTTTGTCAATGGATCAGTTTGTATAAACTTCCTTCTTGCCATCTCTGTTCAGTACCTTCCGGATATAAGGCAGCACATAGTAGTCAAGGCCATACTTCCCGGCGTTCGCACCAGCTACAAGAATGAAGATTGCCAACAAAGCCATTTGCGGGTTTGTGCTTGTTGTTCCGGAGAACAGGAATGCAAAGTTCATGGTGATGCCCATCAGAGCTGCGAATGTTGTAAAGATGCCAAGAATCAAGGCAAGACCGACCAGGAATTCACCCCATGGTACAAGGAAGTTGAACAGGCCGACGTTAGGGATTGCGAATCCTTCAAGGAAAGAAGCCCACCAGCCCTGAACAGCCGGATGATCACCTGTGGAATTGGCAACCGCGCCTTTCAGGAAACCGGAAGCGTCAAATCCTCCTCCAGTGATTTTTCCCCAGCCGCCTGTGATCCAAGAATATCCAAGATAAACTCTGACAACCAATAAAAGTGCAGAAGCGATGTTATTATTGCGTAACCAATTAACCATTTTGCCCACTCCTTAAAAATTGGATTATTTTAGTGAAGATCTTCTATGTCTATAGATTATCATTATTTTCACGATGGAGAAGTGGTTTTTCCAATCATTCACATGTTTGTCAATTTGTTATGGCTGAATTGTGACGCAGGTCATTGACAGTGGTTTTGCGGAGAGTGGCCGGCGCTTAAGGAAAACAAAAGCTGATAAAGTAGAGAGCAAACGTGCAAAAGTCAGTGGCGGGGACGATACAGCCATCCGTGCCAGGCGAGCGCTTGAATGTTTTTTTGGCAGCAAGGCTTGTCGATTTGGGCTGATTAACATAGGAAAACCCGAATCCTTCAGGAAAGGATCGGGTTTTTTCTTTTCACGGGACGCTGTCACCTGTTGTCTCGATGCTTGAACCCTTCAGAAGATTTGGGAAGGGGATTGGAAAAAAGTCATAAATCGACAAGTGACAGGCACCTCGACTGTGGTAATATTTAACTATGATATATGTCACAAAGCAGAGTAAATAAAGGGTGTGTTCGTTATGGCAGATAGCTCCGCTGCTTATGAAAATAATCACCTCCATTTTATTATCGATAAGTGCATGCAGCTTGGCTTGGCGATTCATTTTGCATGGGCGCTACTATTTTTCTGGCTGGATGTCGGGATGATGGGTTATCTCAATCTTGCCAGTTCCCTGGCTTACCTTGTGGGATATCACCTCAATAAAAAAGGTCATACTGCCACGGCATTATTGATCGGTCATCTTGAAATCGTGACATATGCCTCGCTTGCCGTTTACACACTCGGAGCAAACTCAGGGTTCCAGTATTTCATCCTGGATGCGATTATCGTTACATTCATTGCCCCGAAACCGCGATTGAGTTTGAAGTCTTTCATCCTTTTTATCGATACAGCTGTATTTGCTGCGTTATCCTTGCTGTTCAGAGCGCCAATTATCCAGTTGGAATCAATTATTTTAGATGGCCTTCATCTAATGAATATCGTGACGCTTTTCCTTACTCTGGCAATCGCTACTCACTTTTTTCGTGCGGTGACCGTTTCAGCAGAAGATCATCTTGTTGAACTAAATAAGGAGCTTGAGGTTCTTGCCAATACAGATATGCTGACAAATCTCTTAAATCGGAGAAGGATGTTTGCCATCATTAATGAAGAAGCGGAGCATCTTAAAAAATCGCAAAAACCTCACACGATCATTCTCGCCGATATTGATGATTTCAAATCCATTAATGATTCTTACGGTCACGATTGCGGCGATTTTGTTTTAAAGGAATGCTCTTCTTTTTTAAAAAATTCCCTCAGGAAAAATGATTCAATTGCCCGCTGGGGCGGGGAGGAATTCTTGATTGTCCTTCATGAAACAGACCGGGAAGAAGCGTATCATATGATTGAACGAATCAGAGAAAAGCTGAATAAGAAGACATTTCATTACCAGGGCATCGATTTGAACATTTCCCTTACATTTGGGATGACAGAATATAACAATCCGGCCATGGATGCTTCGGAGTGTATTAAGAAGGCGGATAAGGCGTTGATCATTGGAAAGAATCAGGGGAAAGATTGCGTTGTTGTTTTGTAAGGTTTTTCGTTACTGGGAACGTTAATTGGAAGCCAAGAACTCCTTATAATAGAGGGTGATTGGTGGGAGAGCGATTGTAGGCAGGAGGCGGACTTTGAGAGAGCTGAATATATATTGTCCCAACACATTATGAATACACTTGATTAGCTGAAGGAAAGCCAAAAAAGACATCCCTTGAACCATTCATCTTTATAAAAAGAAACCAAAGAGAAATGGGTGTCAATCCTCTTTGGTTTCGTTATTATTATAAGACTTTTTTCAATTCTTGAAGGGTGATTCCTTCTAGACCCAGTGATTTAATTGTCCGTTTCCGATCATGCAACAACTCTTTTCCGGTTACGATGGAAGCGATTCGAATCACTGCTTTGATGACAGGAATGTCCACACTATAATGTTCTGCCAGATCCGCTATCAAGTTTAATGTATACCCCACATCCTCATTTAAATAACGATGATCAAGAGAAGGCTGCGCTTTAATTCCTTTGAATCCCGGCGCGGTGACGTATCCGTTATCATATGTTTCTTCAATCATGTAGCCCTGTTTCACACCTAAAATCGGGTCAGGGAGGACATGAGCCCCCAATTTTTCTGCGACCTTGATCCTTTCTTCGTCCACAGCTTTTATCAGGTTTCCCACACCAGGTGTTACCCCTTCTTCGTAAAACATAAAGTCCCCTCTAGTCCGTTCAATGAGGGCGGTGTTCAATAAGGTTACAGCAGGATGAATAACGGGATTTGAGTTTTGCAAGGTCGTTTGAATGACATTCTCTGCCGGTTCGATGGTTGGATAGACATCTTTAACAAAACTTAAGGTTTCCCGGGTGTAAGCACTGGGTTGGGCAGCGATAAATAGGCCGCCTGTCAACTTCAAAAATACCCGCACACGACCAGGCTCAATGATTCGGGCCGCATATGGAAGAGTAGATGTTTCCGAAATGATATACGTATGATCATCAAGCGACAGGCCAAGCGTATGTTTAAAAACCAGAGCACCGGCACAGGCACTCGGGCATATAATGATGTGCTGCCCTTTCGTCAAATGATGTTTGGACATTTCGGCGAATTTGTCCGTGCTGTACGCGGGGCCAACAACAAATACAAGGTCGGCTTTATCCAATACATGTTGGATATCATGCCCTGCATAGGTTATGGCGGCAAAGCCGTCAATCGCACCTTCTGCATGAATCCCGCCTTGTTCATTTATGGCTGCAATGTTATTCGGAAATTCTTCGAAATCAAACATATAGACATCATGATTGGATAAAGCCCAATCCGCTGCCAGGGCACTGCCGCCGTTTCCTGAACCTAATACTGCTATTTTCATACTGAATCCCCTTTCTTATAAAAACAATCCAACTGATAAGTATGTGACGCAGGCAATAGCTGCAACGAGTAATGCATATGGGACCTGGGTTTTCACATGGTCAATGTGGTCAGAAGCCGCACCTGTTGAAGAAAGGATGGTTGTATCCGATAAAGGAGAACAGTGATCTCCGAATACTCCTCCTCAAGCGATTGATGCAATAGTTGCAAGAACCGATGTATTTATATCGCCGCCAGCCAATGTTACAGCCAGAGGTACGGCAATCGGTATCAAGATTCCGTATGTTCCCCAAGAAGACCCGGTAGCAAAGGATATGATTGCGGCTGCAAAAAATGCAACTATAAGCGAAAATTAGAATCATGACAGCAGGCATAACGCCTTTAATACCATTTAAAGCCGTATCCATGATGTCCGGAAACGGAATGCCCTGAAACCGCATCGCAATTCCCAAAACAGCACAGCTGCTAAAAATGCTTCCATAGTTTTGACAGAATCGATTGCGATATACGTACCAATGGCAATTGTGATAATAATGACCACGGGTAACACAAAGTTAAGTTTCAAGCTTAACAACTTGTTTTTGTGATAAGGCTGGATATCGCTAAGCCCCTCCGAAACAAGGGGCTTAGCGCCATCCCTTATTTATGTACATATCCGTAAGACGACATTCATGATAGGAAATACCAAACAATGGTATAGTAAATATAGAAAAGAAGAATAATGTAACGATTAAAACGATGATCCACTTTCATTGGTAGGAAAAAATTATGGAAAGGGAGTTTATATGAAAGTTGCCATTTTTGACTTTGACGGAACGCTGTTTCCTGAAGAAACATTCCCATTGATGATGAGCCATTTAAAAACCCACCCTTTACATAGCAAAAAATACCGCCGATTCATGTCGCGGATTTTACCGGGTTATGTTGCATATAAGTGCAAAATATACCCGGAGCAGAAAATGAAAGAGCTGTCGATGCGGTCCTATATTTCCGCTTTCGGCACCGCCGCTAAAACGGAGATCGACAAGTTTTTTTCCGAGCTGGGGGAAGGGATGAGCCAGAGCCTGAGTGAAGCGGTGCTGGCCAGGTTTGAACAACACCGGAAAGACGGCTATTACACCATGCTAGTTTCCGGTGCATTCGAGCCGCTTTTGCACGCAGTGACAAAGAACGTCGACTTTGATTATATTGTCGGAACCCGCATTCCCTACGAAAATGAGCATTTGGACAAGCGCACTCCTGTGAACCATGTTCATGGCGCCCGGAAAACCGAGAAAATCGTCGGGCAGCTTGCCGATACCGACGTCGACTGGGAAAACAGCTTCGCATACGGGGACAGCTATTCGGACCTTGATGTCCTTGAGTTGGTGGGGAACCCAGTTGCGGTTAAGCCGGAGCCGCGCCTGTTGGAGATTGCGGAGGAGCGGAAGTGGGAGATTCTTTAGAACGACAAGTTTCAATTATTTCCCGGGTTATGTTGAATGTTGTCAAATTCCAGGATTGAGCGGAAAAGGTTAGATTGAAAGGTGTGTAGATGTTGGGAACAGCAAAAACAATACAAATCTTTTTACCGGATGGATCACCGAGAGGAATAAAAATAGCTGATATTACGAGCCGGATTGTTAAAGCGATACAAATCCCAAGAAATAGATTGGAGGATGGGGGGAAGAGAGAGGAGACTCATAATGTTGGCGTATATTTTTTGTTTGGGCAATCGGATGAAGACTCAAAGCCGAGAGTCTATATTGGCGAAGCGGAGAATTGTTTTGAACGGATAAAGCAACATAACAAGGAAAAGGACTTTTGGGATACAGCTGTTATTGTAACGACAAGTAATAATACATTTACCAAAGCACATATTAAGTACCTGGAGAGTTATTCTTATGAACAATGCAACCAGATAGGCCGATACAAGATGAAACAAACAATACCAACCAAGCCCTATCTGCCAGAACCTATAATAGCTGATTTAATGGATATCTTTGAAACAATGAAGATTCTTTTATCTACTCTCGGTTTTCATATTTTTGAAGAAACACGAGAAAGAAAAGAGGATGAGTTAAATGAATATTTTTATTGTAGGGGCAAGGGAGTGGAAGCGGTCGGTGACTATACCGATGAAGGATTTGTAGTGTTTAAAGATTCCCAGATGGTTATTGATTCAACGAACGGTATGAAGACATATTTAGGATTAAGAACTAAACTAATAAACGATAAACAGGTATTAAAAGAAGGCAACTACTATAAGTTTGTTTCTGATTATATCTTTAAATCCCCGAGTGCAGCTTCAGCCGTAATTCTGGGCAGACCTTCAAATGGGTGGATGGATTGGAAGAATAAAGACGGGAAGACATTGGATGAGCTCAAGAGAAAGATTTAACAAGGACAATATCCATGAATAAAGTCAAATCCTTCAACAAGGTAGTTCTGCTTCAACTATCATCCGAGCAAAAAATAAAATCGCCAGCTTTCCAATTGGATAGCTGGCGATTTTTTCACTCGATTCCCCCAACTTCTTATAAACCGTTCTCGGCATGTGCGTTGTTCTCTCCATGGAGAAAATCAACTGCTTCTTTGCCAGCATGCCCATGATTTTGTATGCGAGCGTGCTGGCCACAACCAAATCTCCCTTATAGTAATGGCGATATACCAGGTTATAAGCCGGCCTGGAAGCGAGCGTATTAAAGAAGTTCCTGTCACTCCCCGTGCCGACAAGGGATATTAAAGAAACCGATATCAATTCGTCCGTTTCTGAAAATCCGATATAGCTGAATAATATGGACTCATTGCTTCAGCCAGCCCTTTATAAATCTGATAAAGCTCAGCATACCGTTCATGATTTTCCGCAATCGGTGTTACTGTTTCTTTCATTGGAATAGAGCTTTTAATAGAATTGAAGCTTTCAACAGCCCCGATTGCGACAAGCGCTGTCCATGCAGCCCCCCAGGCTGAACTTTGATGGCTGGTCGGTACATGGACTTCTTTGTTAAAGATATCGGCCAGGATTTGCAGCCAGACACGCGATCTGGCAAAACCGCCGCTTGCATAGATTTTTGTTGGGGGTCCTGATAGTCTGCTTAGGGCTTCGCCGACATGATAAATGCTGAAAATGACACCTTCCATTGCCGCCCGGACGAAATGTTCCTTCTTATGAGTGGCATTCACTCCGAAAAAACTTCCGCGTGCATCTGCATTCCAGATAGGAGCCCGTTCCCCGTTCAAGTATGGGTGGAATAGCAAACCGGCAGCACCAGCCGGTACCTTTGATGCCAGTTCGGAAAGATCCTCCAACGAAATTTCCTTACCATGAAATAGTTCCTTTGCCCAATTTAGGACAAGCCCGCCATTGTTAATCGGTCCGCCAAATATCGATAACTCTTCTGAAAAAGAATAGCAGAACGTCTGCTGCAGCGCATCGGTTTCGGGGCTTGTGCCAAATTGCCTGATGGCTCCGCTTGTTCCAATTGTGATTGCGGTCTCCCCGGGTTGAATCGCACCGATGCCGAGATTGGCGAGTGGTCCGTCACTTCCGGCCAATACAAATGGAGTATCAGGGGAAATGCTCATTCTGTCAGCAATTTCATCGGACAGTCCGCGCCGGATTTCGGTAGGGGGGACTGGCTTCCCGAGCTGTTTTTTTGTAATGCCGGCAAGGCCGAGGGCGGCTTCATCCCAATCGAGTTTCCTTAAATTGAACATTCCCGTTGCGGAGGCGACTGAATAGTCGACAATGGCTTCGCCGAACCATCTGTATAGTAAGTATTCTTTGATGGAGAAGAACCATTCTGCCTTCTCATAGGCTTCAAACTGGTTTTCTTTCATCCATATGAGCTTCGGAAGCGGAGACATAGGATGGATTGGCGTGCCTGTTCTCAGATATATATTTGTTCCTGCTGTACTTGCCTTCAATGCTTCAGCCTGTTTGGTGCTTCTGCCGTCTGCCCATGTGATGGAGTTTGAGAGCGGATTCCCCGCTTTGTCACAGCAAATCAGGGAGTGCATTGCGCTGGATAGGCCGATTGCCAGCAATTCGCCTGTTGAAAGGGAAGCCTCTTCTATAACAGTTCGGATTGTGGAAATCGCCGCTTTTTCAATTTCTGCAGGATTTTGTTCCACCCATGCCGGCTGCGGATAATAGAGGGGGTAGGCTGTTTCAGATTCTGCTTTGACATGTCCGGCCAGGTCAAATAGGACCACTTTTACACTTGTGGTGCCGATATCAAGGCCGATTATATACTGTTCTCCCATGTGGACTCACCTTTCTCTTATACTCGTTTTAATGAAATTGCATTCCGCATTTTTTGGAGCGGTGCTTTCATTTTGTCATTCAATATCACGCTTACATTAACAAAAAGGGCATCAAGAATACTGAGCTGGGCGAGGCGTGAGGCGGAAGCCTCGGGCCGGTACTCCGTTTCTTGAGATACGGTGAAAAGTGGAATATCAACGCTTTTACTCAGCGGGGATCTGGCGAAATTGGTAATCCCGATTGAGGTAGCCCCGTTTTTCTTGATTACTTCAAGTACTTCCAGAATATCTTTGCTTGCTCCTGAATGGGATATCAGGATGACAACATCTTCCGGTGAAAGCTGTGAAGCACTCATGATTTGCAGATGGCTGTCTGTATAAGCGACAGAGGGGATGCCGATCCGCAGCAGTTTGTGATGACCGTCCATGGCAACAATCCCAGAGCCGCCGTTGCCGTACAGTTCTATTTTTTTGGCATTCACAATGGCATCGATTGCTTTTTTTAGCTGCTTGCCGTCAATGATTTGCATCGTGTCGTCAAGCGTGCGGATATTGGATTGGAAAACTTTCACCGCAATTGTTTTCTCATCATCTTCCACGCTGATTTTTTCATGGATATCTGTCATCGGGGAACTCACCCGAATTTCGGATGCCAGTGCTATCTTAAGGGCCTGATATCCTTTGTAACCGACTGTCCGGCAAAAGCGGAACACGGTGGCATCCGAGACACCAAGATCATCTGCCACCTGGCTGATGGAACTGTGAATGATTTTATCTGGATTATTTACAATGTAATCGGCAACCAGTTTTTCTTTTTCACTGAACTGTGGGTAGGACGACTGGATCCGATTCAGGGTATGGTTAGTGGATGGCATGAATTTGACCTCCTTATTTCTATCGTTAAGTGATGAAAGCGATTTCTTCTATGAAAAAAATTTTTTCGATAAAATTAAACTTCATCCTTTTTTAACTATTCATTTCACAACCCTATTACCATTTTACCTTTAAATATAAGGTTTTACAGCTATTATATCCTAATTTTGAAGAAAAAAATAACTTTCATGGCAACGCTTGCAAAGAAAAGAAATTAATGTATAATGAGCCTTGTAAGAAAATTTTTTTCACTTGTCGGACAGAGTTGAAAGGGGTTACAAAGATGAAGGTTGCGATGATCGGCCTTGGAAAAATGGGCTACAATCTTGCGTTGAACCTGTTGGGCCACGGGCATACAGTTGTCGCGAATGACGTCAATGAGGACCAGGTCAGAAAAATTTCTGCTGAAGGTGCTTTGAAAGCGTTCTCCATTGAAGAAGTCGTGCAGCAACTAGAAACACCTCGTATTATCTGGCTGATGGTTCCAGCTGGAGAAGTTACAGAAAATGTGCTTTCTCAATTAGGAGAGCATTTGGAGGCCGGCGATATAGTCATTGACGGCGGGAACTCCAATTACAAAGACTCGCTTCGAAGGGGTCAGAAGCTGGAGGAAAGAGGAATCCACTTTTTTGACTGCGGGACAAGCGGCGGAACTGATGGAGCACGGCATGGCGCATGCACCATGGTTGGCGGAGATGCTGGCACGTTCGAAACCATTGAGCCGTTGTTTAAAGACGCCACGGTTGAAAACGGTTACTTCTATTCAGGCCCGTTGGGAAGCGGCCATTTTCTTAAAATGGTACATAACGGAATTGAATACGGCATGATGCAAGCCATTGCTGAAGGATTTGATATCCTCGAAAAAAGCCAATTCGATTACGATTATGAAGGGGTGGCGAAAGTCTGGAACAACGGATCGGTCATCCGTTCCTGGTTAATGGAATTGACTGAAAATGCTTTCTCAAAAGATCCGAAGCTTTCCGGAATTAAGGGAGTCATGAATTCTTCCGGCGAAGGCAAGTGGACAGTTGAAACAGCTCTGGATCTGGAAACAGCCGCACCTGTAATTGCGCTTTCACTCATGATGCGTTACCGCTCTCAAGAAGATGATACATTCACCGGCAAGGTGGTAGCTGCTTTGCGAAATGAGTTTGGCGGGCATGAAATAGTTAAAAGCTAGCAAAAGCTAGTTAAAATAAAAGGGGGATATAAAGAATGAAAAAGTTATTATCATTATTAGTAGCTGTAATGATGATTGCTGCTCTTGCAGCATGTGGAGGAGGGTCTGAAGAAAGTTCTTCTTCAGGAAACGGCGATTCAGGCGGCGACAGCGGAAGCGAAGAATCAAAAACAATTCGTGCCGGAATCGGTCTTAACGATCAACATCCGCAATATAAAGGTCTAGTGAAGTTTAAAGAAATCGTTGAAGAAAAAACAGATGGTGCAATCACTGTTGAAACATATCACAGTGGACAGCTTGGCGATGACCGTACGATGACAGAAGCATTGCAGCTTGGTTCTCAGGAAGTAACAATTCCTTCCACTGCACCGCTTGCAAACTTTGTTCCTGAGTTCAGCGTATTTGACTTCCCGTTCTTATTCCCGAACGAAGAAGTGGCTGATAAAGTCCTTGACGGTGAAGTTGGCCAGAAATTCCTTAAGAAGCTTGAAGACCAGGATCTTATGGGTCTTGCATACTGGGAAAATGGATTCCGCAACGTAACAAACAGTGAGCATGCAATTGCATCTGCAGAAGATTTCAAAGGTTTGAAGCTTCGTACAATGGAAAACGACCTTCACCTTGAAGCATTTCGTGCACTTGGAGCGAACCCAACACCAATGGCATTTACTGAACTATTCACTGCAATGCAGCAAGGCACTGTAGACGGTCAGGAAAACCCGTATGCAACAATTTACCTGCAAAAGTACTATGAAATACAGGACCATGTTTCAAACACTCAGCATATCTACAGCCCATTCGTATTCTTGATGAGCAAATCGTTCTATGATGGATTGACTGAAGAACAGCAAACAATCGTAAAAGAAGCAGCAGTTGAAGCTGGACAGTATGAGCGTAAACTGAACCGTGAAGCGAACGACAAGTATCTTGAAGATCTTCAGGCAGAAGGCATGACATATACTGAAATCTCTCCAGAAGGCCATGATGAAATGAAAGAACTGGTACAGCCGGTCATTGATAAATATGCAGAAAAAATCGGTAAAGATGTCGTACAGGAAGTGTACGATGCGGTTGAAGAAGCGTCTAAATAATAGTTAGAAAACTAAAAAGAAGAAAAGGCTTTGGAGGCGGGTACCATTCTTCAAAGTCTTTTCTCATTTAAATATGTGAAGAGGAGACTGTCATGAAAACGATTAGATGGCTTGATCGATATTTTGAAGAGGTTTTGCTCGTTCTGTTCACGGCCGTTATGGTTTCTGTCATCTTCTTGCAAGTTATCATGCGATTGATGGATAACTCGCTGTCATGGTCTGAAGAGCTTGCAAGATATGCCTTTATCTGGCTCGTTTATATAGGTATCAGCTATGGTGTGAAAAAACAACGGCATATCAAGGTTGATGTTATGTTGGTCTTATTAAAAGAACGGGGCCGGATTATCCTTACAATATTTGCAAACGTCCTGTTCTTAATTTTCGCGCTTTTTGTCATCAATTATGGATATCAAATTGCAACAAAATTATTGGCATTCGGACAGCAATCTCCAGCCCTCCATATTCCGATGGGTCTAGTGTATATGGCGACTCCGATTGGAATGGGGCTTACGGTTATCCGGCTGATCCAGAATCTTATTGTCTTGATTGAAGGTCTCCGCAACCCGGACCGTGCTCATATAGAAACAGAAGCTGAACGAATAAAGGAAAATCCAAATGAATAATGGAGGAGGGTTTACATCATGACTGCTGGAGTGTTGTTTGGCAGCTTTGCCCTGTTTTTGTTGTTAAGCGTTCCAATTGGAATATCACTTGGACTGGCCACTCTTGTAACAATTTTTTATTCGGGCTCTTTGCCGATCGAATTTCTAATGAAGGAACTGGTTACATCAGTCGATTCATTTCCGCTCATGGCGGTGCCGTTCTTCATCCTTGCTGGGGAAATTATGGGAAAAGGCGGAATATCAGAACGTCTCTTTAATTTTGCAAACTCTCTTGTCGGTAATAAAACAGGCGGTTTTGCAATCGCCACCATTATTACATGTATGTTTTTCGCAGCCATTTCCGGCTCGGGTCCGGCTACGGTTGCTGCTATCGGAGGAATTATGATTCCTGCGATGGTACGAAACGGGTATGACAAAAAGTTCGCGACAGTCACCGTTGCGGCAGCCGGGTCAATCGGAGTAATCATTCCGCCGAGTATCCCGATGGTCATCTATGGTGTAGTCGGCAGTACGTCAATCGGTGATATGTTCATTGCCGGTATCATCCCTGGTATCCTTGTCGGTCTTGCGATGATGATCTGGGCTTACGTTTATTCGAAGAAAAAAGGTTTCAAAGGACTGGATGAGCCGACGTCCCTTAAAAAAATCGGCCAGTCGTTTTGGGCTGCCAAATGGGCGCTCTTGATTCCGGTCATCATTCTTGGTGGTATTTACGGAGGCTTTTTCACACCGACAGAAGCCGCTGTTATTGCTGTTGTATACGGGCTTTTTGCCAGCATGCTCCTTTACAGAGAACTCACGGTCCGCGATCTTCCAAAAGTGTTTGCTGACTCGGCTTTGACGACGGCCACAGTGCTTATCATTGTTGGTACAGCCACCGCATTCGGCCGCTTCCTGACGATTGAGCAAATCCCGAATAAAGTAGCGACTGCGATGATGTCCGTCTCTGATAACTCCATTGTTATTATTTTGCTGATAACGTTGCTGCTCCTTTTCGTAGGTATGTTCATGGACACTCTTGCAGCGATCATTATCCTGACACCAATCCTGCTGCCGATCGGCGTCCAGCTGGGTTACGATCCGATTCACTTTGGCATTATCATGGTCGTCAACCTTGCGATTGGATTCATAACGCCTCCGCTTGGTGTAAACCTGTTCGTCGCATCGGGAATATCGGGATTATCGATTGAAACACTGGCAAAATCGATAACGCCATACTTTTTGGCGATGCTTTTCACTTTGCTTTTGATTACCTTTATCCCGCAGATCTCCATGTTCCTATTGAGCTTTGGCCAATAGATAACCAGTAAAGCAGGTGTTTGGAAATGAAAGGATTAGATGTTGTAACGTTCGGAGAAACAATGGTGCTGTTTACGCCTGATCAGATGCTGCCGCTTGAATATGTGCCGGGCTTCAATAAGCAGCTTGGCGGGGCCGAATCGAATGTTGCGATCGGCCTCCAGCGCCTCGGTCACAGCGTCGGCTGGTTCAGCAAACTTGGAAACGATCCTTTCGGAAGGTATCTGTTGCATTTTATCCGCGGGGAAGGTGTCGATACATCTTCCTGCCTTTTTACAGACGAGGCTCCGACAGGCGTATTCTTTAAAGAAAAGCGCTCTCCGGAAAATATTAATGTTTATTATTACAGAAAAAATTCCGCTGCCAGTTTACTTGGACCCGGCGATTTGGATGAAGAATATATCGTAAATGCAAAAATCCTGCATTTGACCGGCATCACACCGGCTCTCAGCGATTCTTGCAGAGATGCGGTTTTTAAGGCGATCGAACTTGCAAACAAACATGATGTGAAGGTTGTATTTGATCCGAATCTCCGTTTGAAGCTCTGGGATGCTGATAAAGCGAAGCAAACATTTTTGGAAATTGCCGGGAAGGCGGATGTGATTCTTCCGGGACTTGATGAAGGACAATTCATGACAGGGAAAGAAACACCTGAAGACATTGCCGATATCCTTGCTGGCGGTGCAGAAAAAACGATTGTCATCAAGCTCGGTAAAAAGGGTGCTTTTTATAAAACGCCGCAGGAATCTGGTTATGTGTCCGGTTATCCCGTTAAGCAAGTCGTCGATCCTGTCGGAGCAGGGGACGGGTTTGCGGCAGGCATTATAAGCGGAATTCTCAGGAATGAACCGATTGACAGGGCCGTTAAACGCGCCAATGCAATCGGGGCAATCGTTGTGGGCGTGCCCGGCGATGTTGAAGGCTTGCCCCGTGAAGCTGAAGTGGAAGCATACATGAACCAGGATGGAAATGAAAGAGATGTCATCAGATAACTAGCACCGCAAGGAGGTACGATTGATGAATAAGTGGGCAAACCTTGAAAAAATTAAAGAATCAGGCCTTGTGGCGGTCATTCGCAGGCCGAAAGCGAGCCAGATCAATGGGATTGCCGAAGCACTGGTTGCCGGCGGTGTCGGTGCTCTTGAAATAACAGCTGATACACCGGGTGCTTTTGACATGATCTGCAGCATTAAAAAAGAATACGGGAACAGGGTGCTTGTCGGTGCCGGTACTGTTCTTGATGCCATCACAGCGAAAACGGCCATTGACGCAGGCTCGGACTTTGTCTTTTCTCCCAGCTTCGATGAGGAAACGATTCGTGTGACCAATCAGTATGGCAGGATTTCAATTCCGGGTGTGATGACTCCGACTGAAATCGTGAATGCCTATGCGGCCGGTGCCGATCTATTGAAAATTTTTCCGGCTGATTCACTGGGGGAAAATTACATTAAGAGCCTTCAGGGACCGCTCGGCCATATTCCAATGATGCCGACAGGAGGCGTCTCGGCCGATAATGCGGAGCATTTCATCCGCAGCGGTGCCGTTGCGCTTGGAGCGGGCGGTTCCCTTGTCGATAAAAAGGCAATCGAACAGGAAGACTACGGAAAACTTACAGAAATCGCAAAGCAATTTGCAGAAGCAATCAAGCGGGGCAGAGCCCGGTAAAAGGAGGATAACGATGAAAATTACAAAACTTGAAACCTTCGTTGTGCCGCCCCGGTGGCTGTTTCTGAAAATAGAAACCGATGAAGGCCTGTTCGGCTGGGGTGAACCGGTTATAGAGGGCAGGGCGGAAACCGTGAGAGCGGCAGTGGATGAACTGAGCGATTATTTGATCGGCAAGGATCCGCTTCGTATCGAGGATCACTGGCAGGTCATGTACCGTGGCGGTTTTTATCGCGGCGGCCCCATCCATATGAGTGCAATAGCAGGAATCGACCAGGCCCTTTGGGATATCAAAGGGAAGTTTTACAACGCTCCTGTCCATGAATTAATGGGAGGAGCCTGCCGGGATACTGTAAGGGTTTATTCGTGGATAGGAGGAGATCGTCCGTCCGATGTCGGGCTTGCCGCCAGAAATGCAAAAGAAGCCGGTTTTACTGCGGTTAAAATGAATGGAACGGAAGAACTGCAATATATTGATTCACACCAAAAAGTGGATGAGGCTATTGCCCGCATTGCGGCAGTAAGGGAAGCGGTTGGGGACGATTTTGGAATCGGCATCGATTTTCACGGCCGTGTACATAAGCCGATGGCAAAAATACTTGCAAAAGAGCTGGAACCTTACCGGCCAATGTTCATCGAAGAACCGGTCCTGCCTGAAAATAACGAAGCACTAAGGGATATTGCCCGGATAACGAACATTCCAATCGCAACAGGTGAAAGGATGTTTTCGCGCTGGGATTTCAAAAAAGTGCTTGAAGACGGCTATGTTGACATTATCCAGCCGGATCTTTCCCACGCCGGGGGCATTACTGAATCCAAAAAGATTTTTGCAATGGCGGAAGCCTATGATGTTGCGGTGGCGCCGCATTGTCCGCTCGGCCCGATTGCGCTTGCATCGTGCCTGCAGGTGGATGCGACATCTCATAACGTATTCATTCAGGAGCAAAGCCTTGGCATTCATTATAACCAGGGCAGTGATCTATTAGACTATTTAGCAGACAAGTCGGTGTTTGATTACAAAGAGGGTTATGTAGAAAACTTGAAAGGGCCGGGCCTCGGTGTTTCCATCGATGAAGAATTTGTCCGTAAGCAGTCCGAAACCGCACACCGCTGGCGGAATCCGGTGTGGCGGCACAAAGATGGAACCGTTGCAGAATGGTAGTCTTTTAGATGGCCATATTCATAGAAGTGGTGCTGCCCGTATTGTTAATCTTTGCGGCGTCATTCGGGCTGCAGAAATGGAAACGGATCGATATTCGATCTGTTTCAACTGTGGCTATTTATATTCTGACACCGGCACTCGTTTTTCCAACTTTCTATAAAGCAGATCTGAACAGGGATTATTTGAATATGGTCATTTTCGCACTGCTTTTGCTGGCTGCGATTTTGGTAATCGTTACTGTCTACAGCAAAATCATGCGTTACTCGGAATCGGTGGAAAGCGGGCTGATCTTATCGACTGCGTTTATGAATGCCGGCAATTTTGGTTCGCCGATCATCTTATTCGCCTATGGTCAGAGAGGATTCGACTATTCGGTATCATTTCTCGTCCTGCAGGCGATCATCATGAATTTCTTTGGCATTTACTATGCCGCCCGGGGCGGAGCAGGTGTCAAACTCGCTCTAAAGACGGTGATGCAAATGCCGCCGACCTATGCGACAATTATTGCCTTACTCATGAACGTTTTTGATATTGGGATGCCTGCCAACATTATGTCAGCGATTGAACTGGTTGCCAAAGCTGCCATCCCGATGGTGATGCTCATCCTTGGTATGCAGCTGGCTGAGATCCAATTAAAAAATTTGCAATGGACGAAAATAACGTTTGGCACCGTTACCCGGCTTTTCATTTCGCCTGTCATTGCTTATGTCATCATCCAATTTTTCCCGATGGATCCGCTGCTTGAAAAAGTGCTGATCGTTTCAGCGGCGATGCCGTCGGCAGCAACGACGACGATGTTTGCCGTACAATATGATTCCGAGCCTGACCTTGTTTCGAGTATTACGTTAATTACGACATTGGTGAGTATAGTGACCATTACACTCCTTTTAGGCATCATGGGTTAATAATAGAATGGAAGAAGGAGAGAATGACGTGAGCAAATTTAAAGTGGTTGTGACCGATTATGAATTTAAAAGCTTTGAGCCTGAAAAAGAAGTACTGGACCACCCTGATATCGATCTTCAATTTGCACAGTGCACAACAGAGGACGAAGTCATAGAGGCGGCGAGAGATGCAGATGCCCTCATCAATCAATACGCGCCAATTTCCAGGAAGGTAATCGAAAGTCTGGAAAACTGCAAGGTCATTTCCCGTTATGGAATCGGCTTTAACACCATTGATATTAAAGCAGCAACTGAAAAAGGAATTGTTGTCGGAAATGTCACCGATTACTGCCTTGATGAAGTTTCAGACCATGCATTTGCACTATTATTGTCCCTTGCCCGCAAGGTGACATTGCTGAACAATGAAGTGAAGGACGGGAACTGGGATTTCAAAGCAGGCTCTCCGATTTTCCGCCTGCGCGGCAGGACGCTTGGATTAGTAGGATTAGGCAACATTCCGCAGACGCTTGCCCGCAAAGCGCAGGCATTCGGCATTGAAGTTGCCGCTTATGATCCGTTCATAGCGGAGGAAACTGCAGCAGCCTTGAATGTGAAACTTCTTGGCCTTGATGAACTTTGTGAGCAGTCTGATTTTGTCTCTGTCCATGCTCCGTTGAACGCACATACACAAGGGATGATGAGTACAGAGCAGTTTAAAAAGATGAAAAAAGAAGCATTCATTATCAATACGGCCCGTGGCCCGGTCGTTGATGAAAAGGCATTGATCCAGGCGCTTCAAGAAGGCGAAATCGCCGGTGCCGGCCTGGATGTCGTTGAACATGAGCCGATAGAAAAGGATAATCCGCTGCTTAAGATGGCGAATGTCATCCTGAATCCGCACGTTGCCTGGTATTCCGAAGAGTCGCAGACCGATCTGAAAAGGAAAACAGCGCAAAATGTCGCTGATGTCTTTCAAGGCTATTTTCCTGATTATCTTGTAAACAGAGATGTGAAGGAAAAAGTAGAGTTGAAGGAAAAAAACGCATAAAGGCAGGAGGGAATTGTAATGGATAAGAAACCGGCTTTTACAGGCATTATTCCACCTGTATCAACGATTTTTGATGATCAGGGGAAGTTTGATAAAAACGGAACAGCAACGTTGATTGATTTTTTGATTGAACAAGAGGTTGACGGATTGTTTTTCCTCGGAACAGGCGGTGAATTCAGCCAGATGTCCGTTCAGGAAAGAAAGGAAATCGCCGCGTTCGCTGTTGACTATGTGAACGGGAGACTCCCGGTTCTTATTGGTACAGGAAGCACCAGCACACGGGAAGTCATTGACCTGTCCCTCCATGCTAAAAAAGCAGGCGCAGATGGTGTAGTCGTCATCAATCCATACTACTGGCCGCTTGCAGAAGAGCATCTGTATGCCCATTACCGTGATGTTGCCCGGGCTGTAGACTTGCCAATTTTGCTTTATAATTTTCCGAATCTCACCGGCCAGGACCTGTCACCGGATTTTGTCCGGCGTCTTGCTGGAGAATTCGACAATATTGCCGGCATTAAAGAAACCGTAGATACAGCCGGACATATCCGCGAGGTCATCTTAAAAGTGAAGCCGATCCGCCCGGATTTTTCTGTTCTAGCAGGTTTTGATGATCATTTGCTCAATACCCTTAGTCTTGGCGGGGATGGTGCCATTTCAGCAAGCGGCAACTTCGCGCCTGAATTGACAATCGGCATTTTACGGGCATTTCGGGAAGGGAACATGGAAAGAGCGATTGAGCTTCATCAAAAACTCGCTCCTGTTCCATTGATGTACAAAATCGATTCACCATTCGTGAATGTAATCAAAGAAGCAATCAAGCTGAAGGGACTGGATATCTCCACTTACGTCCTGCCGCCAGCACGACCGCTCAGTGAAGAGAAAATCAATGAACTGCGGGAAGTACTGCAGCAAGCCGGCCTTCTTTAAACGAAAATGCATGAAAGGAGCAGTGTGAATGCCTGAAAGTATAAGAGAAAACGTACCTGTCCATATATCTGACGAGCTAACGATTATTGACTTAAGTGCTCTCACCCAGAAATATAAATCGGAAATTCACTTAAAAAAAGTTGTAAGGGGATCAGTGATTGAAGTGAGCCTTAAAAGCTTCCTCGGCTTGATTACCCTGCAGCTGCAAAACGGCGATGAAATTACCATTCGTGCTGTCGGGGAAGACAGCGAAGAGGCGGTTGCTGAAGTAGAGAGGTTTTTTAGTTAAGTATAATTGAGAGAGTAAAGAAAAAACGGCTGAAATTTGCGCAGCCGTTTTTTCATGCAGCAGTTCCAGATATCAAACAGTTTCTTAAGGAATAACGGTTTATCTTTTCGTCCCATTTTCAATCAACAACTCAACCTCACCCAAATCCCCATCAGCCTTCCTGTAAAGCCCCTCATTCCTCTCCAGCCGGAACAAAAACCGGGCCTCCGCCAAATAGTCACGTGCTTGCTCGTAATCCCGCAGCTTTTTATAAATCATGCCCAGCATATGCCTGGTTTTCCCCTGTGTGAAAATCAACTGCTTCTTTTCCAGCATCCCTATGATTTTGTATCCAAGGGTGATGGCCTCATCCAAATCTCCCTTATAGTAATGGCAGTAGGCTAGATTATAAGCGACTCTGGGGGTCAGCGTGTGATCATGTTTAAACGGTAATTCGTCGATGGCTGAATGGGCTTTTAAGAAATAAGTGAAAGCGGTCGAAACGCCGTGCCGGTTCAGTTTGACCAGGCCGAGTGAATTGCAGATGCCGATGTCGAGTTCTGTTCTCAGGCGCGGTTCATAAATGCTGTCCAGTTCGCTTTCCGCTTCTGCGAGATTATTTTCTTTCAGGTGCAGCAGTACGGCGTTATGCCAGGTGATAAAACGTATAATTTCGGAGTATTCGGGGCGGTGTTCATAACGGCCGGCCAGTTTTCCGAATTCCTCCAGGGTGAATGCGAGTGCTTCATAGTCCTGGTTGTATGTCAGTTCGCGGCATAAGCTTTTGTATCTTTCTTGTTCGATCAGGTCGGAATAAGGGAGATCGCTGACCATGTAATCAATTGGAACCTGCAGCTTGCCGGAAATGGCCTGCAGCAAATCAAGGCGCGGGTTCTGGGCGCCTTTTTCAATCCGGAATAAGGTTGATTCGTCACAAATCCCTTCCGCGAGTTCCTTTCTGGTCATGCCGGATTGTTTGCGGTAATACGCAATATTCTTATCCACGCTGCTCATGATAAGCCCCCTGTACAGTAAATGTTCCTGGATTACTGCATAAATGCATATATAAAAGCTTCTTTGTCTGTGTAATAATGGAAGAAAGTCACAAATTAGTATGAAAATTATACCATATTATGCGATGTGGAGGAGAAAAATGAGTGAAACCTCAGCGGAAAAGCCATTGACTCATGAAAAGACAGAGAAAGCGGACAGCTTCAAAAGCCTCTTTGCCATCAAAGATTACCGGTATTTGATCGCCGGTCAATTTGTGTCAGCGCTTGGTGATGGGGTGTATGCATTATCGATTATCTGGGCGATGAAGGTGCTGACGGGGTCGGCTGTTTTCATGTCGCTTGTTCTGGCGGCGGAAATTGTTCCGACGATCCTGTTCGGCATCTTCGCGGGTGTGCTTGTTGACAGGGGCGATCAGAAAAAATTCATGCTGATGTCGGATATTTTTCGTGGCCTGGTCATTGTGGGGTTGGTGTTTTTGTTCCTGGCAGACATGCTCGAGCCGTGGATGCTGATCGCTTCGGCGGTGATTATCTCGTCTTTCGATTCGTTCTTTGTACCAGCAAAAACCGTCGCCATCCGGTCGATTGTGCCGGATCACTTGATTACCCGGGCCCAGAGCGTTTCATCGACCATCCAGACCGTCGTCGGGCTTGTTGCTCCGGCAATCGCCGGTGTGCTGCTTGTGTACAGCCTGCCGGCGGCATTCCTTTTCAACGCTCTGACCTTTTTTGTATCATTCTTCTTCATTCTCTTAATAAAAGAAAAGGCGCTGACCGAAAAAGCTGCCGGCAAACTCAATTGGAAGAGCTTTGGCGCAGACTTGAAAACGGGGCTGCAGACGATTGTGTCGGTGCCGATTTTGCGGGGCATGATCATTTATCTGGTGCTGATCAATTTCATGCTCGCGCCAGTCGCCGTGTTATTCCCGTTGTTTGTTGAAAGCGCGGCTGACCTGGCGAAGGTGGAGATCGCCTTCTTCATCGGCATCCTGATCGGTTCGGTTTCGATCAACTTTTTCAATAAGGTGCGGAAAATCGTTCCGATGGTTGTCGGATTGGTCCTAATGCTCGGTTCCTTTGGAGCGCTGGCGTTCACCGATCATTTTATCGCTGTCATGGGGATCATCCTCATTGCCGGAATCGGAAGTCCGCTTGCAAGCATTTCACTGCAGTCGCTGTTTATCGTGAAGGTGCCGCGGAAGCTGATCGGGAGGTCGCAAAGTACGATGCGGGTGCTGCTTGAGTCGAGCAAGCCGGTGTCACTGCTGCTGACGGGTACGCTGCTTGTTCATTTCAGCATCAATCATTTGTTCCTGGGCATTTCGGTTTTTGGGGGGATTGTCGTGTTGCTGATGGTGTTGAATCCTGTGATCAGGAAGGCCCGTTAAAGAATTGAAGCGGAGCAAAAAGGGCTGTAAGAAAAAATCCTAAATTAAAAGAAACCTTTCTTCGCGAATATGCTATAATGAAAATCGTAAACATTGAACGAACTGCAACTAAAAAAGAATAAAGTGCGATGATAAGGAAGTTGGTGAAAATCCAACACGGTCCCGCCACTGTAATAGGGCACAGCCCTTAAGTCAGGTCTATTATCATCGTACTGTGAATCGCTGTATCCTGGCTCGAGGTAAGCCGGCTACAAAAAGCTCAGTGAATTTTTCTACCTCACTGAGCTTTTTTATTTATAGCAAAAATCATTTTAGGAAAGAGGAGAGGCAACAAGATGAAAAAATGGTCACAGTATTTATTGGTCCTGATGGCGGCGATTGGCCTGTTCTTCACTACCGGCTGCGCGCAAACGGAAGAATCCCCTGCCGATGAACAAAAGCAAGAAGAGCCGAAGCAAGAAGAATCGGCGGCGACTGAAACGGAAGAACCTGCAGCAACGGAATCCGGGGAAGCGGAAACAGAACAGGTTGAGATCCAGGTTGTCAGCGATGACGGCGAAACGGTTTCCGAAAAGGCCATCGAAGCGAACGGCGATAACCTGCTCGCCATCATGAAGGAAAACTTCGAGATCGAGGAAAAAGACGGCTTCATTCAGTCGATTGAAGGCAAAGCGCAGAGTGAAGCAGACAACAAGTTCTGGGTATATGAAGTGGATGGCGAACAAACGACCGTCGGTGCCCAGGAGTTCACTCCTGAGGGAGGAGAGGAAATTGTCTGGAAACTCACTCAGTTTTAAAAAAGCGGCAAGTCCGCCGATCACCAATCTTAAGAGCATTGCCCTTCTGGCAATGCTCACCGCTCTTGCGGTCGTGAGCCGCAACGCATTCGCCTTTCTGCCGAATATCCAGCCGACGACTGACATCATCCTGATCACAACATTATTGATGGGCATCCGTTTCGGCCTTGCCAATGCGATGCTTACCGTGCTGTTGTCCAACTTGACGCTCGGAATGGGAACCTGGACAATCTCCCAGCTGATTGCATATGCGGTTGTCGTCCTGGTCACCGGCTTGTTCATCCGCCCTGTATTTGAAAAATTGCCGCTGTGGGTAATGGCCATATATGCCGGTGCGGCCGGGCTGCTGTATGGCTTCATCATCTCCCTGGCACAGGCGCCGATTTTCGGCTTTGACAAACTCATCCCGTACTATCTCGCCGGGCTCCCGTTCGATCTCATGCACGCCGGGGGAAATGCTGTCATTTATGTTGTGCTGGGCCCGATTTTAGTGAAGCTGCTCGGACAATTGCTGGCGAAGTATAACAATTCTGTTGAAATGAATATGCGAGGCTGAAAAAGACTTATTGCTATTGCTATGGCGATAAGTCTTTTTTTATTGAAGTTGTGACGGGGGAAGGGAGATTTAGTGGCAAGCACTAGCCGACGCCAAAAGGGGTACGTTTGGTGTTTGATGTTACGCGTGTTCATTCCTATTCCAGCCTGGGCCTCTCATTAAATAAACGTTTGTTTAAGACAAGGGGCTATTTTTGCTGCCGTCAATGATGAGGTGCTTGTCCGCTACCGGGGAAGCCGGAAAGGTATTTTTACCTGGAATCGAAATTCGGGCATGATTTTCTCAATAAGTACTGATAATGATTATTAATTAATTGAAAAAGATAGTATTTTTCTGTTGACTTACCGAGAAAGGTATATGATAATAAGTATTGAATTATAATTATTATAGATAAAAAATCATTATAAAATGATGTTATCTATAAATACATCACACAAAACAGGAGGAATTAACTTATGTCTTTAATCGGAAAAGAAGTACAACCTTTCAAAGCGCAAGCATTCAAAAATGGTGAGTTTATCGAGGTAACGGAAGAAAACTTTAAAGGCCAGTGGAGTGTCGTTCTCTTTTACCCTGCGGATTTCACTTTCGTTTGCCCGACTGAGCTTGAGGATCTTCAAAACAACTATGAAACACTTCAAAAGCTTGGTGTTGAAGCTTATTCCGTGTCAACAGACACTCACTTCACACATAAAGGCTGGCACGACAGTTCTGAAACAATCAACAAGATCAAGTATGCAATGATCGGCGACCCATCACAGGTGCTATCCCGCAATTTTGATGTACTTGATGAAGAAACAGGCCTTGCTAACCGCGGAACCTTTGTCATTGATCCGGATGGAATCATCCAGACAGTGGAAGTCAACGCAGAAGGCATCGGCCGTGATGCGGATGTTCTCGTAAGCAAAATCAAAGCTGCCCAATATGTCCGCAACAATCCTGGAGAAGTTTGCCCTGCGAAATGGAAAGAAGGCGAAGAAACACTTACACCAGGCCTTGATCTAGTCGGTAAAATATAAGAAGAGAGCAAAAGGAGTGCGGTAAATGGTACTTGAAGCAGATATCAAAACACAATTAAAACAATATCTCGAACTCATGGAAAACGATGTAGTACTTAAAGTCAGCGCAGGTGAAGATGATGTCTCGAAGGACATGCTAGAGCTCGTTGATGAAGTATCTTCCATGTCTTCCAAAATAAACGTTGAAAAAGCAGAATTGAACAGAACGCCGAGTTTCAGTGTGAACCGCGTTGGGGAAGACGGCGGCGTTGCCTTTGCCGGCATTCCTTTAGGGCACGAATTTACGTCATTTGTGCTCGCTCTCCTTCAAGTAAGCGGCAGGCCGCCAAAAGTCGATCAAAGTGTCATTGACCAGATCAAAAACATCAGCGGTGAATACCGCTTTGAAACGTTTGTGAGTTTGAGCTGCCACAACTGCCCGGACGTTGTACAGGCCCTGAACATCATGAGCGTTCTCAACCCTGGCATTAGCCATACGATGATTGACGGCGCTGCCTACAAGCAAGAGGTCGAAAGCAAAAATATCATGGCTGTACCGGCTGTCTACTTAAATGGCGAATTCCTTAGCGGCGGACGGATGACGCTTGAGGAACTTCTCGCTAAAATCAGTGAAGGCCCGGATCCAGAAGAGCTTTCGAATAAAGATCCGTATGATGTCCTCGTTGTCGGAGGCGGCCCTGCAGGGTCAAGTGCGGCCATTTACGCAGCCCGGAAAGGGATCCGGACAGGCATTGTGGCTGAACGCTTCGGCGGGCAGGTTCTCGATACGCTAAGCATTGAGAACTTCATCAGTGTGAAGCATACGGAAGGGCCGAAGCTCGTCGCCAGCCTGGAAGAGCACGTCAAAGACTACGGCATCGATGTCATGAACTTGCAGCGTGCCAAACGCCTGGAAAAGAAGGACCTGTTCGAGCTCGAACTTGATAATGGCGCTGTATTGAAAAGCAAAAGTGTTATTATCTCAACCGGTGCCCGCTGGCGAACGCTGGGCATACCGGGAGAGGCTGAGCTCAAGAACAAAGGTGTGGCTTACTGCCCTCACTGTGACGGACCGCTCTTTGAAGGCAAAGACGTCGCTGTCATCGGCGGCGGAAACTCCGGCATTGAAGCGGCGATCGATCTCGCCGGCATCGTAAATCATGTGACGGTGCTTGAATTCATGCCAGAGCTGAAGGCTGACGATGTGCTGCAAAAACGTCTGCACAGCCTGACGAATGTTACGGTCGTGACAAATGCCCAGACAAAAGAAATCACCGGAACCGGCAACGTAGATGGCATCAGCTACATCGACCGCGAAACCAGTGAAGAGAAACACATCGAATTACAGGGTGTATTCGTCCAAATCGGCCTTGTGCCAAACACCGATTGGCTGGACGAATCAGTCGAACGCAACCGCATTGGCGAAATCGTCGTTGATAAAAGCGGCGCCACCACAATCCCGGGATTGTTTGCCGCCGGCGATTGCACAGACAGCCCGTACAACCAGATCATCATTTCGATGGGATCCGGTGCAAGCGCTGCGTTAGGCGCGTTTGACTATCTCATCCGGAATTAGTGTGAGCCTGTCATTTCCTGAAAGATTGGGGATGGCAGGCTTTTTCTTTGTGGGAAGGGACAGGTTCCTTATCCCAGGTGACAGTCACTCCCTTTTTCAGCTAAAATGAATAAAGTAAAACTTATTATAAAAAGGTGTTTTGTAGTGATGAATAACGAAAAACTTACGAAACGGGTAAAGGCAGCAACAAATGAGTTGCTCCATGAAAAAGGTTTCACAAGTGCGGTTGATATGTTCATGAAGATCGGCAAGCTCAGCCAGAAAGACTATGAAGCATGGCGCAGGGGGCAGGTGCCTTATCTTGAACGCGTCATCGGCATGAATCTCTCAAAAATTAATGTTGCGGCGAAAGAATTCCGTAAAGCGTGCCGTGACCAGGGCGCGAAGCCGTCGTTCACCGCCTACAAAGGCTGGGGCGAGAGGCTGCGGAAAGTTGATCTCCGATTCAGCAAATCCAGCAACGAACAGATTGAGAAGAGTTATGCGACCCATTATGTACATAAACGGAAAGTTGAATAGACGATGTTGTGATAAAGGAAGTCAATTTAGGCAACGGACACTAGAAAAGGAATGAGAGAGATGTTAATAACAGAAGAGGACATTCGGAAGGAGTTCTCGCCGGCAGTTTTCCGGAAAGGAAAATCGTATTTCCAGCAGGGCCGTGTGCTCTCTTTGCAAAAGGCTGATACAAAGGGCGATACGTGGCGCGGCAGAGTGATCGGCAGCGACTTATATAATGTCGAGATCGAATTCGCAGACGATATTCTGCTCCTTCATTGCGACTGCCCCGCTTATGAAAAGTACGGGAAATGCAAACATGAAGTTGCGGTGCTGCTCAAGCTGGCCAATAAAAAGAGCGTTCATGACCTTGCCGCAAAAACGGAGGAGCCGAACACCGAGGCAAATAGGCTAATTCAGGCTTTTTCAGGTTTTGAACAGGCAGAAACCCGCCAGAAAGCGGACAAAACGCCGCTGAATGTGGAATATACTCTGAAACTGCACGAGCACGGGTGGGAAAACTTCATGCTGGCACTCACCATGAAAGTTGGTGAAAGCAGGCCGTATGTCGTAAAGGACGTGAAGGATTTTATCCGTAATATTCAAAATGGGGAAGAACACGAATTCACGAAAAACTTCCGCGGCAACCCTGCCGTCCATACCTTCCGTGAAGCCGACCGCGAAATATTCATGTTGATCAGTGAAATCATCCAGACCGATGCCTTTTATAATGCCGATTATTACTATTCATCCAGGAGTGCAACTCCGAAGGAAATGATCGTTCCTCCCGCGTTTATAAAAAGGCTGTTCCCCCTGTTGGTGAAAAACGACTGTGCATTTGCCGGCCGCACCGGCGCCCCAGAACCTTTACAATGGGTGGAAAATGAATCGCCATTTTCATTTTCACTCGAGAAAAATGACCGGGAATATGCTCTGAACCTCGACTTTTTCAAAGACTCGTTGTATCTGCCTAAATATGGACTGTTATTGTCCGGCAATTGCTTTTATGGCCTGTCACGCGAGCAGCAGGCCATCGTGGAGGAAATGAAGAAGAAGCTGCCCCATGCCGGTTCCAAAATGTCGATTTCCCCACGGGAGATCCATTCCTTTGTTTCTCACGCGATCCCTGCCTTAAAGAAAGTGGGGACGCTGGATATATCCGAAAATGTTTCCGATGAAATCATCGACGTACCGTTAACGGCTCGCCTGTATCTTGATTATCAGGACGGCATGCTGAAGGCGAAACTCGAATTCCACTACGGGAAAACGGTCATAAACCCTGTTGAAGACCAAAAACCGGAACTGCCGGAAAATGGTATTTTGCTGCGGGATCCCGCAAAGGAAAAGGAATTGATTCACCTTTTGGAAGACGGTCAATTCATGTTGAACCGGAAGGAATTGTATCTTGACGATGACGACAGCATGTACCGATTTTTGTTCGAGGTCCTTCCCCGTTTCCAAGATGAAGCGGAGGTGTACATGACCGATGCAGCCGAAAACCTTATTCAAACAAAACAGCGGCTGCCGAAAATGGAAATCGCGCTTGAAGAGGACAACGGCCTGCTATCTGTGAGTTTCAGAAGTGAAAACATTACCGAGGGAGACATCCGCCGGCTCCTTCAGGCGGCTGTGGAGAAACGCCGCTATCACCGGCTGAGTGATGGTGCTTTCATTGACCTCGAAAGCGATACAATCCAGCATATGGCGGAATTCTTTGGGGAATTCGATCTGGCTCCCGAAGACCTGGAGGAGGGGACTGTCCAGCTGCCTGCTTATCGGAGCCTTCAGGTTGATGAAGCAGCTGGAATCAGCACGGAGGCGAAATATAACAAACAACTGCGCCAGCTCATCGACTCTATAAAGAATCCGGTGCAAAATGAATATCCAGTTCCGCGGACGTTGAATGCGGACTTGCGTGACTATCAGCATACCGGATTTCAATGGCTGAAAGCACTTGGCAGTTACCATTTCGGGGGCATCCTTGCTGATGATATGGGGCTTGGCAAAACGATACAGAGCATCACGTTCCTGCTTTCCGAATTGGAAGATGGAAATACGGCGGACAAGCCTGCCCTTATCGTTGCGCCGGCCTCTCTGGTGTATAACTGGAAAAATGAGTTTTCAGCGTTCGCTCCTGATCTGAAAGTGCAGGTGGCTGCAGGTACGAAAACAGAACGCGAATCATTGCTCGAGAATGCGGCTGCTGCCGATGTCATTATCACTTCGTATCCGTTAGTCAGGCGGGATTCTCAAATCTATAAAAAACAGTCATTTTCCAGCATGATCCTGGATGAAGCGCAGGCCATCAAAAACAGTGCGACCAAAACGGCGAAGACGATCAAAGCCATCCCGGCCGCTAAACGGTTTGCACTGAGCGGCACACCGATTGAGAATTCCCTTGATGAACTATGGTCGCTTTTTGATGCGATCATGCCCGGATTTTTCCCGGCTAAAAGGGAGTTCAAAAAAATGTCCCATGACCGGATTGCCCGCATGAGCCGCCCGTTTATTTTACGGCGGATGAAACAGGACGTGTTAAGCGAGCTGCCGGATAAAATCGAGTCCATCCACACATCAGAGCTGACAAGTGAACAAAAGAAATTGTATCTGGGGTATCTTGATAAAATCAAAGGAGAAACAATGGAAGCGATCGAGGAGGAAGGATTCCAGAAAAGCAGGATGAAAATCCTTGCTGGACTGACGAGACTTCGGCAAATCTGCTGCCATCCCTCCCTGTTTCTTGAAAACTATGAAGGCGACTCTGGAAAAATGCTTGAGCTGCAGGAACTGGTCGATACATCACTTGCCAACAACCAGCGCATTCTCGTGTTCTCCCAATTTTCTTCCATGCTTAAAATGATCAAAGCCGACATGGAAAGCAGGGGGATTTCTGTCTTTTATATCGACGGAAACACGAAATCACAGGAAAGGGTCGAAATGGCCGAACGGTTCAACAACGGCGAAAACGACGTCTTCCTCATTTCCTTGAAAGCTGGTGGGACAGGCCTCAACTTGACAGGCGCAGACACAGTCATTTTATACGACCTATGGTGGAACCCGGCCGTCGAGGAACAGGCCGCCGGCCGCGCCCACCGCATGGGCCAGAAAAAAGTCGTCCAGGTCTTCCGCCTGATCGCAGAAGGCACGATCGAAGAAAAAATCCACGAACTCCAGCAGAAGAAGAAGGAATTAATCGGTACGATCATCCAGCCTGGTGAGAAGATGATATCGAGTTTGAATGAAGAGGATATTCGGGAGTTGCTTAGTATTTAGAGTGCCTGTCACATCCCGAGATATGCCGGATTTCTGGAATTCGGCATACTCGGGGTGGTGATACTGTTTTTGAGAAGAAAAATATCTGCCTAAAGAGTAAAGGAGAACAGTATGCCAGTTAAAATCACACCTAAGGGTGAGCAATTGATTCTTCAGCAAATAGCTGATTTTGAAAAACGTTTAAAGCAGGTGCGGATGGATAAAAATAGTGCCTATCATGCTTGTGGCGACGATAAGCTAGCCAATCCTAATTTTCATAAATTAGAGCAGGAAGAACGGATATTGGAAGAACGCATTCAAGAAGTCAAAAATACGTATAAGACTGCTGAATTGATCAAGTTTGAGGTGCGTAACACTGAAGAAGTCGATATTGGGTCGATCGTCAAATGTTCGTTTGAGTATCCAGATTTTACAGAACAAGAAATATATGAAATCGTAGGATACGGTGAATCGAATATCGAGGAAAACAAACTTTTCTACGGTACACCAATTGCGATGAAGTTGATAGGATTAAAAACTGGCGAAGAAACGACTTTGTCAGTTCCTTCAGGAAAAGTGAAGTGCAAGGTTATAAAGATGTATCGTACATGGGACGAAGCAGGAGAATGAAGCAGGGTAAAGAATCACCTGTCTTGTGAATGCAAGTGCGGGCTTCCGGATATCAATACTCATGAGCTGATGGAGAAAATTCCATTGGCTCTTTTTAAATTAAATGAGCAATTGCTCGTGTTTTATCTCCAATGCGAGGTTTTGCAAATTTACCTGGGAAGCGCCAGTATTATTTGATACAAGAGTAAAAAATCCGACATTTTATAACTTACCTCACAATAGTACCTATCTATCAACCGCCTGCTTTATCTATGCTTGACGCCCTCTTTTTCTTGGTTAGACCCCCTTTCACTCAACATCATAAAAACGGCTCTTTTCTTTTTAAGGGGATGGTTCTGCGGCGGCAGCTGAAACGGCCCCTGTTTTTCGAAAATTTTATAACAAAAAAACTTGTAATATAACCACATTTGATGTAATAATATACGTATAGATTATGAAAGCCCTTTCTAAACAGGGGCGAGGAAGTCATTTTTATAACAACAAAAGCTGCAATGAAGAAGGTGGTACCGTGATGATTGATGCAAAACCTCTGCTAGAAAAGAGGGATAGCCGGACGGCAGATTATCCCAGGCCGCAGTTTCGGCGGGATAGCTGGTTCGATTTAAATGGGACATGGAAATTTCAGTTTGATGACCACAATCTTGGTGAAACTGCAGGGTGGTTCAAGGGAGGATTCCTTGATGGGGAAATACAAGTCCCTTATGTTTATCAAAGTGAAAAGTCCGGGGTGAATGATCACCGCCCCCATCAGGTCGTCTGGTATGAGAAGTCATTCAAGTGGGAGAAGTCGCTTAACGAACTGTATCTTCATTTTGAGGCTGTGGATTACGTTACGAAAGTTTGGGTGAATGGGCAATTTATTGGAGAACACGAGGGAGGGCATACGCCTTTCAGTTTTCTGATCAGCCCGGCGTTAACAGATGGAGAAAATGTCATTACAGTCCGGGTCCAGGATGACAACAGTGTCGAACAGCCGATTGGCAAACAATCGTGGAAGGCCGATAACTTCCTATGCTGGTATACACGGAGCACCGGGATCTGGCAGCCTGTCTGGTTGGAGGAAGTGGCTCCCATCCATCTGCAGGAAGTCAGGATGACGCCAAAGCTTGAAGATGCCTCCCTTCATATTGAAGGGCTGCTGCACGGCCATCAGCATCCTGTTTATGTGGAAGCGGAAGTGTTTTTTCAAGAGGAATGGATTACCACTGCCGGCACATGGGTGAAGCCAAATCAGCATTCCATTGAGCTTACTGTCAATGTCCAGTCTGATCAGGCGGACTTCCGGGTGTTTTACTGGTCTCCCGATACACCGAATTTATATGATATCCGTTTCACTGTAAAAGATAATGACAGCATCATTGATCAGGTAGATAGCTATTTTGGCATGAGAAGCATTGAAGTAGACGGCCACAGAATTCTTTTGAACCGGGAAACGTTTTATCAGAAACTCATTCTCGATCAGGGCTACTATCCGGGATCGCTTATGACGGCAACATCAGAACAGATGGAAGCTGACTTGAGGAAAGTAAAAGAGATGGGATTCAACGGAGTCAGGCGCCATCAAACCATCGGAGACAGACGCTATATGTACTGGTGTGACCGATTGGGACTGGTGATGTGGGCCGAGATGCCAAGCAGCTTCCGGTTTTCGAAAACGTCGATGGGCCGGATGATGCAAGAGTCCCGGAAAATGATTGAGAAGCATTATAACCATCCGTCGGTCATTATTTACACACTCATGAACGAATCATGGGGCGTGAACGAAATTTATCACCGCAAAGATCAGCAAAACTTTGTAAACGCTTTATACTATCAAGCTAAAGCCCACGACCCGACAAGGCTTGTCGTCGGAAACGATGGGTGGGAACATACACTGACTGACATTCTAACAATCCACGACTATAATTCCGATGCAGAATCTATGCGGGATAGCTACCGGGAAAAAGAGGCATTTGTAAATGGCAGCCCATCCCAGACCAGTTGTAAGCAAAACTATGCGAAGGGTTACCGCTATCAAGGTGAACCGGTCATCATCAGTGAGTATGGCGGAATCGCATATGGTACTGCCCGCAGCGATGACTGGGGATACGGAACGAGGCCGGAATCTCCGGAAGAAGTACTTGACCGGATGGAGAAACTAACAGGCGTGATAAGGGATACTGCGGCCGTACAAGGGTTTTGTTACACCCAGCTGACGGATGTTGAGCAGGAAGTGAATGGTCTGTTGAATCATAATCATGAGTACAAATTTGAACCGGAAAAGGTCAGAAAAATCATTGCCACACAGTCCAGCGGCTTTGTATTTGAATAATATTGAGGAGGTTGAAACATGGAGACAGCAACAGCGTTGGCTTCCAAGAAGGTGGACAAGCAAGAAGGGATATCAAAGAAGGAAATTGCCTCTTATTTTGGGTACGGTTTTGCGCAGTGTATCAGTTTTGGTTTGGTAGGTTCTTATGTTCTGTTCTTCTACACCGATATTTTAGGCATTTCAGCTGCTGCAGCCAGTATGATTTTCTTGATTGCGCGCACATGGGATGCGATAAATGATCCGATGATGGCGTCGGTCATGGACACGCTCCATTCAAAACACGGAAAGTTCCGTCCTTATTTAAAGTACATGCCCTTTTTGGTTGCGTTAATCACGATTGTTGTTTTCCTTCCGCTGGATGGGCTCAGTAATACGGGGAAAATTTTATTTGCCGGAGGAACCTACATCCTCTGGGGAATGATTTATACCGTTTCGGATGTTCCGTATTGGTCGCTGTCCACTGTCATGAGCCAGGATGCGCAGGAGCGCACAAAGCTTATCACCTATGCCAACATGGGCGTCTTCGCCGGAATCGGGCTCTCTCCGGTTGTGTTCGTTCCACTGGCTGAATGGCTCGGCCAGGGAGATCTTGGCCAGGGATATTTCCTTGCGACTACTGTATTAATGGTTTTTGCGGTGCCGATTATGCTTAACGGTTTTAAAAATACGAAAGAACGGGTCGAGCCTCCGAAAACGAAAGTGAAGTTATCGGATGCGGTACGGGCTGTGCGGGCAAATAAGCCGATGTTCTTCGTACTGGTTGTCTTTTTCAGTAACGTGTTCATGAACATCACGCAAGGCCTGAATGTCTTCTTCTTTACGTACAATCTTGGAAACGCTTCATTAATGTCAATCTTCGGGATCATCAGTTTGGCAAGCACCGTGGGATTCTTTGTCATCCCGTCCCTGACAAGGAGATTCAAGAAAAAACATTTGTTGATGGCGATTGTCACTATGGATATCGCAGTCCGGATTGTATGGTTTTCGTTCGGTTACTCCAGTGTCATTGTGTCGTTTGTATTCATTGCCATTACGATGCTTTTATACACCGCCACTGGCCCGTTAATTTCTTCAATGCTGGCTGAAACAATTGAGTACACAGAATTAAAGACCGGGAAAAGGAACGAGGCGATTACCTTTTCAGGACAGACGTTTACCGGAAAACTATCCGTGGCGATTGCCGGCGGTTTAACCGGTGTCATTTTAACCTGGATTAATTATGCGCCAAATCAGGGTCAGACAGAGGCTACAATGGACGCGTTATTCTTCGTGGTTGCCCTCTTGCCGGCTCTTGGTTCCTTGATTCGCCTGATCGTCATGTATTTCTATTCCTATACGGAAGAAGAGTACAATGATGTTGTTGAGAAGTTGGAACAAAGAAGACTGAAAGAACAAATGTAACAAAGTCATCAGATGCTGCAGAATAAAGCTGTCAGGACAGTCGCTTGAATCTGCTATAATGAGGGAAGAATATGCAGATTCACAGGTGGTGGCGTAGTGAAAAGTTTACAGTTATCCTTTGATAATATGCTTTCGATCAGCAAGGCGCTTGCTAATCAGACGCGGATCGATATGTTGAAGATACTTAGTGAAAAACCTCATAATGTCAACGAATTAAAAGAAAAATTGGACCTGCCTTTTTCAACGACAGCGTCGCATGTCAACAAGTTGGAGGAGGTAGGTTTGATTGTAACCGAGCTCGTGCCGGGAAGAGGGACCCAGAAAGTGAGCGCTATCAATTATGACCAGATTGTCATCGATTTGTTCTCAGATGACATGACGGCAGACTCTCAGGAAATCAGCTTCGATATGCCCATTGGAGACTATCTGGATTGCTTTGTTGTCCCGAACTGCGGGTTGGTCAGTGAGGAAGACTATATCGGAATGCAGGATGATCCGCGGTCTTTTTACGAGCCGGAACGAAAAAATGCCCAGCTGCTCTTTTTCAGGGGCGGTTATGTGGAATACCGGTTTCCAAACCGTATTCCCGATGGATATCAAGCAAAGGAAATTGAATTCAGCGCCGAGGTTTGTTCGGAAGCGCCCAACTATAAAATGGATTGGCCGTCCGACATCACCGCCTGGGTGAATGGCCGCGAGGTGGGGACATGGACATCACCGAGTGACTTTGGCGGTGAACGAGGTTTGCTCACACCTAAGTGGTGGAGAACAAACTACACCCAATATGGGATGTTGAAGCAATGGAAAGTAACAAAGGATGGTTGTTTTATTGATGGATCTAAAGTTGAGAATAGCATTACTTTGGACGATTTGGTGATCGGTGAACAGCCGTATATCTCCTTTAAAATTGGAGTGAAGGACGATGCTGAGAATGCTGGCGGGATGAATTTGTTCGGGCCGAAATTTGGGAATTATGAGCAGGGGATTTTGATGCAGTTGAAGTATGAGAAAAAATGAAGAAGCAGGGGAAGGTTTTGCTGTTGCGGCAGCAAAACCTTCCCCTGCTTTGTGTTAAGAATATAATTGACAATGTTGCACCAATGTTTAGAAGAATATTATGCTTACTATCTCAGTAATTGAATCCATAGGAAGGAAGCAGGCTATGGCTGGATAAGAGACTGGAACCTGTCCCTCCGTCCCTGTACCTACGCAGAACCATCGCCCTGTTGCGAATACCTTTTCAGTTTGTTTACTAGCGATGCCTGGCTGATGCCAAGTGCTTTGGCTGTTTTTCTTGTTGTTTTATACATTTTCATTTTTTCTTGGATGATTTCTTTCTCAACTTCTTGCAGTACCTTTTTTAACGATATATTTTTGGCTGCGTCCGAATCATTCGAAATGAATGGCAAGTCGCTCCAGCTGAGTTCATCATATTCGGATGTCACAACAAGCCTTTCGATGATGTTTTCCATTTCGCGAACATTGCCTGGCCAGCGATATCGTTCAAGCAGTTCGATTACGCCTGGCTGAAAGTGTTTGTTTGTGCCGTATTTCTGATTGGCGCGGTTTAGAAACATATGTGCAAGTGGAGCGATATCTTCTATTCGTTCGCGTAAAGGGGGAATGTGGATGGGCACGATGTTAAGCCGGTAAAATAGGTCATTGCGAAATTTTCCTTCCTGCACGAGTTTATCCAGATTTTTGTTTGTAGCAGAAACGACCCGTACATCGACTTTTATGTTTTTCCTGCCGCCTACTCGCCTAATTTCCAGCTCTTGAAGGACTCGGAGTAATTTCACTTGTAAGTCGAGTGGCATATCGCCAATTTCATCAAGGAAGATTGTTCCGCCGTTTGCTTCTTCGAATAACCCTGGTTTGCCGCGGTCATCCGCACCGGTAAATGCTCCTTTTTCGTAACCAAACAGTTCAGATTCCAGTAAGTGATGGGGGATAGCGGCACAATTCACTTTTACGAGGGGTTTATTGGACCGGTGGCTTTGGCGGTGGAGCAGTTGTACTATTACTTCTTTTCCAACACCGGATTCCCCTAACAGAAGGACGGCGGAATCAACTTTGGCAATCTTTGTTACCAGTTGAATGATTTTGGTCATCTCTGTGCTTTTGGCAACGATGTTATCGGTCAAAGGCAGGCTGTTTCCCTGAAGAGAAGCTTCATTTTTTGACGGTCTAGTTTTTTTTCGTTTTAACGCGATGGATAGCAACAAATCGATTTTTACATTATTGAGCTCTGTGATGTCACGGACGTTAAGGACAACATGTGTTATTTTTCCGCTGGAATCCAAAACAGGGCTGCCTGTTACGAGGACCTCGGTTCCGCGAATGCTGATCACTTCTGTAACGGCTCGCTTTTTTTCTAGCACGCGTAACGTGACTGAATTTGAAATAATCCCGTCTTTTACGGCGTTTCTAACGTTATCCCCGACAAAGTCCTTTTTGCTGAACCCGGTTATGCGTTCAGCCGCTTCGTTCATGGCGACTCCGTTCCCATTGGCATCAAGGACACAAATTCCATCGAAGCTCCTTTGGAAGGCTTCATAATATAGCTGCTCCATCCTGCACCCCCACCTTCTTTTTAATCAGAAAGGTAACTGATCAATTTATTGATCAAGAATGTTTTCTTTAATAATAAACAATTTTGACTATTTTGTAAATTTACACAGTGCTTATGTTGGAAACGCAAAAAAACCGCTCCCATATGGAAGAGCGGCTTATTGCTTATTTGTCTTTTGAATCAACGGTGATCGATCTCGTGAATGGCTGTACGCAGTTCTTCCGGCACCATGACCGATTTCTTTGTATGCTTATCAATCAAAATCAAGGTGGTCCAGCCGGATGAAATCAGTTCCTCATCATCTGGTCTCCGGATTGCATATTCGAGTGTGAGGGATTTCGAGCCAATACGCGCGGTTCGGACGCCGATTGAAAGTTCTTGCCTGGCAAGGGCCTGCTGGTGGTAACGGCAATAAGCATCACCTGCCACAACGGCCAGGTCGCTTTCATATAGATTGAGCCGATCCAAATAGTCGACTCTGCCCTGTTCAAAATAAAGAAAATAGCTCGTGTTATTTACATGCCCGAAGTGGTCTGTTTCACAAACTCTCACCTTAACCGTTGAGAAAAAATGAAACATATTCAGCCATTCTTCAAGTGATGGTTTTATATATTCCGGCAAACTCATGCGTCTCTCCCCCTGTTCAAATACTCCAGAAACCAGTCTTTGGCGGCATTGGCTGCAAGGGTGAAAGTTTCGCCGTCATAAACATCAAAGTGGCCGCCCGGGAGTTCAACCAGTTTTTTCGGATCTTTCACTCGTGTCTCAAATGCTTGAATCGCAGCATCTGGCGGCGTAATGCCATCACCGGCAGCGACAATCATCAAAAGGGGGGTGGGGGAAATAAGGTCCATCTGGGCTGCCGGGTAATATTCAAGATAATGCTCCATGGATTCCAGTGTAATCCGGTTTTCCCAATTGGGTGCAACATTTTTCCCCATCTCGGTAAACCAGGGGTACGCTTCAGGATGTGTTTGTGCACAAACGTCACCGTTTTCGCTTACCACTTTCATATATTCGATAGGTGCGCCGTTATATCTTGCGTTTCTGTAATCAATCAGCTTTCGAATAAAGGATTGCATGTTCTCTTTTCCCATCTTCTTTTCAACGCCTATCCATCCCCGGATCGTCGGCACTTGTGATACGGAAGCTTTCACACGTTTATCGACAGCGGCAACATGCAAGACATGGCCGCCGCTATATGACGTTCCCCAGATGCCGATCCGTTCCCGGTCAATTTCAGGACGATTGGAAAGCCAGGAAATCGCATTGCGATAATCTTTAATTTGTTCATTCGGATCCATATGCTGTCTCGGTTCTCCCTCACTATCTCCAAAATTGCGATAGTCAAACAACAGGACAGCCAGACCTGCTTTCGCAAAAACCTCTGCATACTTTGATAAATACGCTTCCTTCACAAGGCTGAAACCATGTGCCATAACAATGGCAGGATAGGGTTCTGTCCGGTCCATGCCGCCTGGGACAAAATATAAGCCGCTTAATTGAACATCATCACTAGTGAACATCACTTCTTCAACATTCATTTGATATCCCTCCCTCTAAAGACTTCATTTTATTTTCCAACGGTTTGCCACATCTTCTGCAAAGTCAAGATAGGGGCGGATCGGCAGAATTTCATCAATCACGACGTAGTTTGATAAAGGCAAACCTGCCATGAAAATGCGATCGATTTCATCGTGTGAAGCCGCATCCAGAATGAGAAGCACCTGGCGTGATCCCGACACTTTATAAGCGTCTACAATTTTCTTTTGCTCGATGGCTTGTCTGGCGACCTGTGCTTCCTTTTCCCAAATATCCCACAATTCCTCCAATGTTAGATCTTTTTGCTGAACACTTACTTTAACGAAAAATAACATGCCACTACCCCTTTCGGACTTTTGAGTTGTCGTCTTACCTACTATGCAAAAGGCGTGCCATAGTCGGGGAGCCGCAAAAACAAGCTTGTGCCTATCACTTGCTTGTTTTCTCGCAACGTTTGCAAAACTGCTGATCAAAAAACTGATCAGTGATTCAATACCTTATCAGTAAAAAGCGGATATGGAAGCGGAAATGCTTCACAGTGCTGATGTTTGAAGTTGGCACTATTCTTGCAGTGGATATAGTAGAAACCAGCTAAACGGAAATGGGGGTTATCAATTGGACAAAGAAGAAATCGTGCGGAAAATCGCCGGGCAAACGGTACTTCCGATTATTTCAGCGCCCATGTTTTTAGTTTCAGGGCCTGATCTCGTGACGGCATGTTGTAAAAGTGGTGTAATCTGTGCCTTTCCAGCACCGAATGCCCGTACCATCGAACAATTGGAACAATGGATGAAGACGATAACAGAAGAACTTGAAGCGGCGAAAGTACGCCATCAGAACGAACCGGTCGCGCCGTGGGCAGCCAACATCATCGCCCATCGTTCCTATGACCGGCTTGAACAAGAGCTTGAGTTGATAAAAAAATACCAGCCGCCGATTGTCATTACGGCGCTTGGAAGCCCGGTGCGAATCATTGATGCTGTGCATGATTACGGCGGTCTTGTATTTGCGGATGTAAATTCCATCCACTTTGCCAAAAAAGCGGCTGAAACCGGAGTGGACGGCCTCATCCTTGTGAGTGCGGGGGCAGGTGGCCATACCGGAACGATCACCGGGTTCGCATTTGTCGATGCAGTTCGCCAGTTTTGGGATGGCGTCATCGTCCTTGCCGGCGGAATTTCGAGCGGGAAAGGCGTTTTGGCTGCTCAATCGCTTGGTGCCGACCTCGTTTACATGGGAACAACATTTATCTCAGCAGAGGAAAGTTTGGCGAATAGCCAATATAAGCAAATGCTTGTTGAGTCCGAATTTGACGATATCATTTCCACCAATGCCTTCACAGGGGTTCATGCAAATATGCTGAAACCGAGTATTGAGAGGGCGGGGCTTGACGTAAAGAACTTAAAGCCCAAATCAACAATCGATTTCAGCAACCCACAGGGTGATAAGAAAGCCTGGAAAGATATTTGGTCAGCAGGACATGGCGTCGGCCAGATTAAAGACGTCCAGCCGGCCGGCCGGATCATCGAGAGATTACGGGGAGAGTACCGGGACGCCTATGCTGATCTGACTCGAAGAATGGATGCGCTGACAGAGATTAAGAGCTGACAGTCACGTGAAGAGGACTATGGCGAAGGGGAGATTGTGATGAACAAGACCGATTATAATCCGTACTATACGGATATGCTCTATGCGCCGATTGATAAAGAAATTGTTGAAGAAAAATTAGCTGTCATTGAAGGACAAGTACCTTCAGATTTCAGTGGGGCGTATGTAAGGAATGGGCCGAACCCGAAATATGAGCCGATTGGAAGGCATCATTGGTTTGACGGCGACGGCATGCTGCATGCCGTTTACATTCATGAAGGGAACGTCAGCTACCGGAATCGTTATATCCGCACGAAAGGATTCCAGCAAGAACAGGCCGAACAACAGCCGCTCTGGGCTGGGTTAATGGAAGATGTCTCAAAAAATCCGGGTTTCGAACCATTGAAAAACACATCCAACACCGATGTTGTCTTTCATAATAATAATCTTCTCAGCTTGTGGTATATCTCGGGTGAGCCGTACCGGATCGATGCGAAAACGCTTGAAACGATCGGTGTTGAGAATTTTGGCGGACAGCTCAAACATCATGTGTCCGCCCACTCAAAAGTGGATGAAAAGACAGGTGAGTTCATCTTTTTCGATTATGGGAACACGTTTCCTTACATGTTCTATGGTGTCGTATCAGCCGATGGAAAATCAGTCCATAGCGTGCCGGTGGAACTGCCGGGCCCGCGCTTGCCGCATGATATGTGGATAACAGACAACTATTCCATCTTGATGGATTTACCGTTATTCAATGACCCTGAAGCCTTGAAAAAAAGGCGCTACAAAGTGAAATTTTTTGAAGAACTGCCAAGCCGCTTCGGTGTCATTCCCCGCTACGGAAAGACAGAAGATGTCCGCTGGTTTGAAGCTGACCCTTGCTACATTTACCACACGATCAATGCATGGGAAGAAGGGGATGAAATCGTCCTGATTGGCTGCCGTGTCAGGGAGCCTGAGCCTCCTGAAATAGAAGGGGGAAGCAGAATCGAACGAATGATGCAATTCTTGCGGCTCGACTCCAGGTTATATTCGTGGCGGTTAAATATGAAAACAGGTGCAGTGAAAGAAGGAATTCTATGTGATATGAACACAGAGTTTCCGGTCATCAATTCCACCTATTTGGGGGAAAAAGGAAGGTACTCTTATAACGTCCATATCGATGCGTCTTTCACCATGAAATTTAATGGCCTCGTAAAATATGATACGTGGACGGGAGGGTCTAAGAAATTCATGTTTGCCCCTCATCAATATGGGAATGAAGCAGCCTTCGCCCCGAGACATAATGCGCAATCTGAAGATGATGGCTATGTGGTGACGTATGTGTATAACGAGCAAACAGACCAATCCGAATTGATCATTCTTGATGCCCAACAGTTTGAACTGGGCCCTGTCGCACGGATTGCCATTCCCCAGCGGGTTCCGATGGGATTCCATGCCACGTGGATTCATGGCGACCATCTTTATGCTGAAAAATAGCGGGCCAGAAAACAACTGGTAAAAAAGGTCTGGCATTCTAAAGGAATCGTCCCGGTCATTAAATCGAATGGAAAGGGTGGATTAAATGATTCTTGCAAATGAAAAGAAGATTGCGGAGTATACGGCAAAAGGATGGTGGACAACTGAAACGATTTATGATGTTTTCCGCAATCATGTAGAGACACGTCCGGATGTGGAGGCTATTCTTGATCCGCTGAATCGTGACAGTCTGTGTGGAAGCAAGCCGAAACGGTTAACCTATCACGAGTTGAATGATGAAGTGGAAAAGACAGCGGCGATTCTTTTGAAAAACGGTATAAAAAAGGATGATATTATTGTTGTTCAGCTTCCAAATGTCGTTGAAATTGTAATCGCTTACCTGGCGATTTTGCGAATCGGCGCGATTGCCAGTCCTTTTCCGGTCCAATACCGAGAGCATGAATACAAACAGCTGATTCCGTTCATTGAAGCCAAAGCTGTTATCACGATGACTCGGATTGGCAATTACCAGGCAACCCAGAGTTTTGTGGATGTTTTTCACGAAGTGCCGACGGTTAAAACGATTTTCAGCTGGGGAAGCGACCCCGTTATGTCTCAGGAAGTCATTTCATTGGATAATGCTGACCTCACGGATAGAGATGAGGAAAAACTTAAAGAGTATACCGCTTCTTTAAACGAAACGGCCAATGATCTCTTTACCATCTGCTGGACTTCAGGAACCGAAGGGAAGCCAAAAGGGGTGCCGAGAAGCCATAATGAATGGTTCATTTCCGCCTATGCATCAGTTGATGTCGCGGAATTCACAGAAGAGGACATATTGCTGAATACGTTTCCAATGGTAAATATGGCCGGGATCGGCGGCATGTTTGTCCCCTGGCTGCTCGCCGGCAGCAAACTTGTCATGCATCATCCTTTCGACCTCCCTGTCTTTTTACAGCAGATTGTCCAGGAAAAGGCCACGTATACGCTGGCCCCACCGGCTTTGTTAAATATGATGCTGCACAATGATGCAGTTCTGGAGAAAGTGGATATTTCTTCCCTCCGCGCAATTGGATCTGGCTCCGCCCCTCTTTCGCCATGGATGGTAAAAGGCTGGAAGGAGAAATACAATATAGACATTATCAACTACTTCGGTTCGAATGAAGGGGCCACTTTTATAAGCGGTCCGAAAGATATTCCCGACCCGGTGCGGAGAGCCCAATATTTCCCCCGCTTCGGAGTAAAAGGACTGGACTGGTCAACAAGAGTTGCCGAACGGATTGAGAGCAAACTTGTAGATATCGAAACAGGAGAAGAAATCAGGGAAACGAACCATCCGGGTGAACTGCGGATAAAAGGTGCCGGTGTCTTGCCGGGTTATTGGAAACGGGAAGACATCAATGAAAAGGTATTTGATGAAGAAGGCTTTTTCCGTACTGGCGATTTGTTCGAAATTGCAGGTGAGGAAGAAAACCCGAAGTACTATCGTGCGGTTGGCCGGATGAAAGACATCATCATTCGCGGGGGGCAAAACATTTCGCCTGAAGAAGTGGAAGCTTTGCTGGTAAGCCATCCGAAAGTTGCCGAAGTTTCGATTGTCGGGTATCCGGATGGAACGATGGGAGAAAAAGCGTGTGCTTGTGTGGTGTTGAAAAACAATGAAGACCCGCTCTCCCTTGAGGAAATGATTGAGTTTTTTAAAGAAAATAAGGTTGCGGCTTATAAAATTCCGGAGCGTATCCAAATCATCGGCGCCCTCCCGCGGAACCCTGTAGGGAAAATCCTGAAAATGAAATTGCGCGAACAGCTGCATGAACAAGATGAATCCTTAAAGGCTTAATCGATAGGGAAGGAGATACGATTGATGGATGCTTATATCTACGATGCGGTCCGAACACCAAGAGGCGCTGCCAAAAAAACCGGCTCGCTCGCTGAAGTGGAACCCATTTCACTCGTTACTCAGCTTTTGGCTGCACTTGAGAAACGGAACCAGTTTGAAAAACAATCAGTGGAAGATATCGTGTTAGGCTGTGTAACCCAAGTGAAAGAACAGGGGGCAAACATCGCGAAAATCGCTTCCCTCATGGGGGGATGGCCGGAATCAACGGCTGGCATCACGATAAATCGATTTTGCACATCAGCACTTGATGCCGTAAGCATGGCCGCGATGAAAGTTCACTCTGGTTCAGAAGATATTGTGGTGGGAGGGGGAGTCGAATCCCTTTCCCGCGTCAGGATGTTTTCCGATGAAGGTGCCTGGTACGCGGACCCTGAAGTGAGGAAAAAAACAAATTTCGTCCAGATGGGTGTATCGGCAGATCTGATAGCGACTCTAGAAGGGTTTGAACGCGCTCAGCTTGATGAGTACGGCGCCATGTCACATGAACGGGCAGCCTTTGCCAGAAATCATCAGCACTTTTCCCGTTCCCTTGTGCCTGTCTATCATGCCGGGGGTCAATTGGCACTGGATCATGATGAGCTCATCCGCGACCATGCCACAACCGATTCGTTAGCAAAACTAGAACCGGCCTTCAAAGCATTCGGTGCAGGAGAAGCAGAAGAAGCGATTTTTACAGCGTTCCCAGAATTGGAGGGAATCAACTACCTCCATCACCCTGGCAACTCTCCATCTTTAGCGGATGGAGCATCGCTTGTCCTGGTGGGAAACAAACATGCCGAGTCGGCATTAGGGTTGCGGCCCAGGGCCAGAATTGCCGCTGTGACAACAGCATCAACAAATCCGCTATTATTGACCGGCGGGCAAGCGGCAACCGAGAAGATTTTGGCAAAGACAGGGTTTTCCGTAAAGGATATTGATTTGTTTGAGTACAACGAATCGTTCGCTGCCACTGTATTAAAATACATGAGAGATTTAGAGATCGACCCGAACAAGATCAATGTAAATGGCGGAGTGATTGCAATGGGCCATGCCATGGGCGCAACGGGCAGCATCCTCACCACAATATTGCTAGAGGAATTGGAAAGAAGGGATTTATTCAGAGGCCTTGTCGCGGTGAGTGGAGGAGGCGGAGTTGGAACAGCGATGATCATTGAAAGAGTAGGCTGAATATCTGCTTCGCCAAATCTAGTAAGTATTTCAGTTAAGCTGAAAAAACAAGTTCGTTCCATTGCGCTGCAGACACTCGCTTTCCACGGGGAGGAAGCTGAGCCTCCTCGGCTTCGCCTGCGGGGTCTCAGCCTTTCCTCTATTTCCCGTTGGAGTCGAGTGTCTTCCGCTCCATTCCACTAGTTTTAAAAATAGTATGCAACATTAAAAGATTTATTGAAGAGAGTAAATAAAGACCCGAACGGTCAGGTGAAGATTATTGGAATCTTACCTGATCGTTCGGGTTTATCATTAGCTGAAACACTTATGTCCCAGCCTCTTTTAACATGTTAAATACCGACTACAAAGCAAACTGTCGTTGTTGTGCTGCCCCCTAAGTTCAAGGTTGCAACATTTTTTGCGCCTTCAACTTGATATCCACCGGCTTTACCGGTCACTTGCTTATAGGCATCGAGCATCATCCGCACACCTGTTGCTCCGACTGGATGCCCTAATCCGATCAATCCCCCGCTTGGATTAATGGGGATACCGCCTTCGAATTCTATTTCACCCGATTCAATTGCTTTCCAGGCCTCCCCGGGTTCGGTAATTCCAAAATGATCGATTGCCATATATTCTGTAATTGAAAAACAATCGTGCGTTTCAATTGCGTCAACCTCGTTTACGCCGGCCATGCCTGCCCGCCGGAACATATCTTCAATTGACTGGCGTACATGCGGGAAAACATACCGTTCATTTGCGCTCTGCTTCACTTTTTCTTCAAGCAGCATAGGCGCTGTTTTATGTCCCCAACCTTTTATACGTGGAATATGCTCAAATGGAATACCATGCTTTTTCGCATAACGCATGGCATACCTTTTTGAAGCCAGAAATACAACCGCTCCCCCATCAGTCACCTGGCCGCAATCCTGGCGCCGGACGCGCCCTTCAATAACATGATTGTGTTCATCATCTTCTAAAAAGCTTTTCTCATTAAATTGCCACTTTCTCGTTTGGGCATTTGGGTTTTTCTTTGCATTGTTAAAGTTGATTTTTGCAATGCGGGCCAAATGTTCATACTTGATCCCATACCGTTCATCATAGACATCAATTAACCGATTAAACAAATATGGCCAAGGGTAAGCAGCATCAAGAGCTTCATGTCCTGTCCAGCATGCAACACCGAGATAATCTGCCGCCTGGTCTCCCGGAACATTCCGCAATTGTTCCACTCCTGCAACACATGCCAAATCGTATCTTTCCGATTCAATATCTGCCATTGCCGATAGAATGGCAATGCTGCCGGAAGCGCAAGCAGCTTCATGGCGGCTTGCAGGCACACCTGAAAAAGCTGGATGAACCGAAGCAAATAAACCGCCCAGCTGCCCCTGCCTGCTCCCGAGTTCGCCGACAAAATTGCCGATATGTGCAACTTCCACATCATTGGGGTCAATCTTCGCTGCATCAAGGCCGCCGAGAACAGCTGATTTTAATATATCGAAAATCTCCTTGCCATCGCGTGCCCAATTACGTGCAAAATCGGTTTGATAACCGCCGAGAATATACACTTTAGAATCACCCAATTGTTAACTCCTCCTTTATGCTTATTGGCGCGCATCAGTTTTGTTTAACCTCTTTGCCCTGCTGTTGAGTGAGGGGTTAGATATAATAAGAAAAGTTAAAACATAGTGAACAGCTTGCTCTTATTTTGTCTATAGGAAATCCTCCAACCATGTCATTCGGGGGTGAGTATCGATTACTAAATAACTAAGCAAGTTTTATACCAAATCAAGCAACTGCTCAACCTTAGTATTTTTTTGTGAATAGCTTAATCACTTTATAAAACTTATGAGTTAAAAATTGATCACTGATCAAAATTCTAATCAGATTAACAAGGCCAGAGTGTGTATGGTGAATTTTTCTGGAACATTGCTGTCATGGAAAGCAAAAGGGGGGGAGAGTAGCAAGTGAAATAGAGCGATAGTGAGAAGTGCCAGTCACACCTTGAAATTCATTGTTTTGATATGGGTGAGGGCAGGCGCTGCTGCTTTACGTATGAATTAAGCCTTTCGACTTCCTTTTTCCCATTGAATATAATTGAATAATAGATAAGCCGCCGTTTTCATTATCAGGCTGTCCAAACCAACATCGCCCCTAAGGAGATAAATATCATGCCGCAACAAACAACCCAACACCAAATAAACAGCATCCTCTGGCAAGCCGCTGACACCTTCAGAGGAAAAATCGACTCCGCAGCATACAAGGATTACATCCTGACCATGCTTTTTATAAAATACTTGAGTGATACATATAAAGAACATCTGGAAGAATACACAAAACGATACAACGGAGACGAACGCCGGGTCGAGCGTGAATTATCCAGGGAGCGCTTTGTCCTTGATGAACAATCAACATTCGACTATTTATACAGCAAGCGAAACAATCCGGAAATTGGTCAGATCATCAACAAAGCCCTGGAACGGATTGAAAATGAAAATACCGGTAAGCTGCGCGGTGTTTTTCGGAATATCGACTTTAACAGTGAAACCATTCTAGGGAAAGTGAAAGAGCGAAATGCCATATTGCGTTCACTGCTGGAGGATTTCAGCAAACTGTCACTGCGTCCATATGAGATTGGCAACGAAGACGTTGTCGGCAATGCCTATCAATACATGATCGGCCAGTTCGCATCCGATGCGGGAAAGAAGGGCGGCGAGTTTTACACGCCAAATGAGGTATCGGAGTTATTGGCCCGTCTCGTCGAACCGCAGGAAAATGACCGGATATACGACCCGGCGTGTGGGTCTGGTTCCTTGCTTATCAAAGTGACCCAGCAAGTGCCCGGCCGAAAAGTCGAGATTTACGGACAAGAACGAAACGGAGTAACGCATTCCCTGGCCCTCATGAATATGTATCTTCACGGAATAGATGATGCGAAAATCGAATGGGGCGATACGCTGGCCAATCCGCTCCATCTTGCTGGAGGAGAACTGATGAAGTTCCAGGCAATTGTCGCCAATCCGCCGTTTTCACTTGATAAGTGGGCGATGGGGTTTGCCCGGGAAGAAGCAAGCGCCAAGAAATTCAAAATGGAGGCGAGCCTTGACCCGCACCAACGGTTTGAATGGGGAGTGCCCCCTGTCTCGAAAGGCGATTATGCGTTTGTGCAGCATATGCTCTCTTCACTTGCTGAAAATGGACGGATGGCGACGATTCTTCCGCATGGTGTTTTGTTCCGTGGAGCAAGCGAAGCAAAAATCCGAAAGCGGATTGTTGAAATGAATCTGCTCGATGCTGTCATCGGGCTGCCGGAAGGGCTCTTTTTCGGAACGGGCATTCCTGCTGTCATCCTGGTCATGAAAAAAGATCGTAAGCTTGACGATGTCCTTTTCATTGATGCATCTGGAGAAGGGAACTACCTGAAAGGCAAAAATCAGAACAAATTGAGAGACCAGGATATTGCGAAGATCGTTAACACTTATGAAAAACGGGAGACGATCGATAAGTATTCGCATGTCGCAACACTGGATGACATTATGGAGAATGACCATAATCTGAATTTGCCGCGCTATGTCGATACGGTTGAAGTGGAAGAGCCGGTCGATATGGATGAGGTTAAGAAGAATATTAGAGATATTAAGAAGGAGCTTGAAGAAGTGGAAGCCCAGATGGAGGAGTATTTGAAAGAGTTGGGCTTGTAAGGGGGAGACTTGTTTTTGAGGTTTTAAATCTGGAGTATGACTGACTGACATGTACGACCCTGAAGCTATGTTCAGATACAAGCAGAAATTCTCTTGATTATCTCAGAACAAGTGTATAATCTTGAAGCTGTAAATGAAGTCATGGCAGGTGCTGAGGAGCTTTTGCTGGCAAACTATGATAAGGTATTTTCAGATCATCTAAAACCATATGAAGCAAGAATCTATCGTTTAAAGCCATGACATAATGAGGTGAGCAGATGTTAATCGGCGGAATCGAAGCAGGCGGGACAAAGTTTGTCTGCGGGATTGGCAATGAACAGGGCGAAGTCATCGAACGGGTCACGTTCCCGACAACAACTCCGCAAGAAACAATGGAAAATGTCATTGCTTTTTTCAAAGACAAAGAAATCGACGCTCTCGGTATCGGGACGTTTGGTCCGGCGGATGTCAACGAACAAAGTGAAACATACGGCTATATTACGAGCACCCCGAAACCGCACTGGCGGAATTACAACTTTGTGGGCGAACTGAAAAAGCACCTTGACGTTCCAATCGCTTTCGACACGGACGTGAATGCCGCGGCATTGGGCGAGGCCACATGGGGTGCAGCCGAAGGTCTGGATAGCTGTCTTTATATGACGGTCGGGACGGGCATCGGCGTCGGCGCCATTGCTGAGGGGAACCTTCTGCACGGCATGCTGCACCCGGAAATGGGGCATATCCTGGTCAGAAGGCATGAAAACGATCAATACGAAGGGTTTTGCCCGTTTCATGGCGACTGCCTGGAAGGAATGGCGGCTGGTCCCGCTCTTGAAAAAAGGTGGGGTCAAAAGGGCGTTGAACTGGCTGGCAGGCCTGAGGTGTGGGAACTGGAAGCTTACTACCTGGCACAGGCCCTCACCTCCTATATTCTTACGCTGTCGCCGAAGAAAATCATTCTGGGCGGCGGGGTCATGAAGCAGGAGCAGCTGTTTCCTATGATCCGGGAGAAGGTCGCTGCTTTGCTGAATGGGTATGTCGAAACGAGTGAGATTGAAAATCTGGAGTCTTATATCGTGCCGCCAGGTTTGGGCGAAAATGCAGGGTTGGCCGGGGCTCTGGCGCTGGGGCATCATGCATTTGCGGCAAGATAGTTTAAAAAGCAGGGACGGTTCTTCTAAAGTGGGTGCCTGACCCCCGACGCTTTAAAGCGGCGGGGGTCAGGCACTTATTATGCTGATTATGGCAATGCACTGTAAATAATTGAATGTTGACCTCTTCTATAGTACTTGGTATTATTTATTTCATTAAACCGAATAATGAGCGATGAATGTTGTGGGTAAAACTATGACAGGAGCATTTTCTGGAGAGTCCGCTTTTGCGGCGCCGAAGGGTTCACAATCTCAGGCAAAAGGACAGAAGGTCAGAATTGGCGTACAGGTGATGTGCGTTTATCTGCCGTTTTGTCGAGATTGGATGGGATCCAATCTTTTTTTTATTTTATGAAAGAGGTGGAGGACGTGGAAAAAAGACGAGCAGTGGTAAGCGTAATAGGAAAAGACCAGGTCGGGATTATCGCAAAGGTGACGAATGTGCTAGCGGGAAATGACATCAATGTTTTGGACATCAGCCAGACGATCCTTGAGGACTTTTTTACAATGATGATGATCATTGACGTGACCGATAAGGATAAAATGGATCAGTTGTACGGACAGCTGAATCGCATTGCCGATGAAATGGGTTTGAAAATAAATGTACAGCTTGAAGAAGTATTCCAAGCGATGCATCGGATATAAGAAGGGAGGGGTTCGACATGGGTATTGCACTCGATGAAATGATGGAAACGATACGGATGGTGCAGATGGAAAGTCTGGATATCCGAACGGTGACAATTGGCATCAATTTGCGTGATTGCGCCGATAGCGATTTTGAAAAAATGAATCAGCGCATATATGATAAAATCATGAAATATGCGAGCGGGTTGACGGAAACTGCTGAGAATGTGGAAAGGGAATTCGGAATCCCGATCATCAATAAGCGGATTGCAATCACACCGATTGCTGAAATTTTGGGAAGCGTGAGCCGCGAACAGGCGGTGGAGGTTGCAAAAACGCTGGACAAGGCTGCGAAGGATCTCGGCATTGATTTTATCGGGGGGTATTCTGCTCTTGTACATAAAGGGATTTCAAAAGGTGAGCAGGTGCTGTTGGATGCTCTTCCGGAAGCGCTGAGTGTCACGGAGCGGGTCTGCGGCTCTGTTTCGGTCGCAACGACAAGGAGCGGGATCAACATGGACGCAGTTGCGCAAATGGGCCACATTATCAAGGATGCAGCAGAGCGGACAAAGGATCAAAACGGAATCGCCTGTGCCAAGTTGGTCGTTTTCTGTAATCCTGTTGAGGATAATCCGTTCATGGCAGGGGCGTTTCATGGTGCCGGTGAAGGCGAGGCGGTCATCAATGTCGGTGTCAGCGGTCCGGGCGCCGTGTTGAGTGCGTTGAAACGCTATCCGGATGCGGATCTCGGTGAGGTAGCGCAAATCATTAAAAAGACAGCGTTCAAGATTACGCGCGCCGGGGAACTGATCGGCCGTGTTGTTTCGGAGAGGATGGGCATCCCATTCGGCATTATGGACTTGTCGCTTGCTCCAACGAACGCATTGAATGACAGCGTCGCCGAAATCCTTGAGGAGATCGGATTGGAACGGGTCGGTACGCATGGCACGATTGCCGCACTCGCGCTGATGAATGATGCCGTTAAAAAAGGCGGGGCGATGGCGAGCTCATATGTCGGCGGATTGAGTGGTGCCTTCATTCCGGTCAGCGAAGATAACGGCATGATCCGCGGCATTGAGGATGGAGCGCTGTCGCTTTCGAAACTTGAAGCGATGACATGTGTTTGCTCGGTCGGACTTGACATGATCGCGTTGACGGGTGACGCTTCTGCAGAAACATTGTCTGCGATGATAGCGGACGAAGCGGCAATCGGCATGATCAACAGGAAAACGACGGCGGTCCGGGTGATTCCGGTGCCCGGTAAGAAAGAAGGCGAAATGGTTGAGTTCGGTGGCCTCCTGGGGCGGGCACCGGTCATCGGCGTCAACCCGTATGGTTCGCAAAAAATGATCCAACGCGGCGGCCGAATCCCAGCTCCACTTCAATCACTGATCAACTGACGGTTCCGTCGAAACTTCAGCCCCCATTACACCATAAAAATAGGGTGGGCTATCTGACGGATCATTTGAAGCAGGAGACGGTTCTGCTGCTTCCTAAACAAAAGGAAGAGGCTGCCTAAAAAGTAAAAGCTTTCGGGGCAGCCTCTTTATTATGGCTCCAGTAATCTTCCTTATAAAACGCCTGCGGCTGCAAAAGCGAGGAATATGCAGGGTGGGAAAAGAATGCGTTATGTAAATCATTCGAGGGAAGACATAAACAGAAGCCTCTAAAGGTTACCGGACTTGAAAGAAGGTTTATCTCCTGTATAACCCTATCGGAAAAATATAAAGGAGTGATGGCATCATATGAAAAAATTAAATGTATCAGAAGAAGCGGCTGATTGGTTCATATCTGAATTGGAACTGGAACCGGGCGATTATGTTCGCTTTGTCGTCAAACTATACGGAGGCATCCCTACGGTCCATCCCGGTTATTTTTTAGGACTGGCAACAGGGAAAGAAGGGGCCGTCACAATAAAAGATGAGGTGAAGGATATCACCTTTTACTTTAACGAGCAGGATGAATGGTTATTGAACGATTACAACTTGGACATCATAAAGAAAGGCGGAGAATTGGAATACGAGTTCAGATGATAAAATGGTGCGTAAAATGGTGCCTGACCCCCGCCGCATTAAAGCGGCGGGGGTCAGGCACCATAATTTGTTGTTAAAGGAAATGATTAGTGAACAGTTTTGCAAAAACCCATTTAACAATTTCTTGCCTTTGAAAACCCTTACAATGCCGGGTTAACCGGTATATAATCAAGTCAAAGATGATCATCTTAAAACACAACAGTTCAATAATGCAAATTTGCAAAGGTGAACAGGAGGATCCTTTATGGTATTGGATAAAAGACGCGCGTATATGTTATCCATTATTCAACAATCACCGGATCCGGTCAAAACGGAAGAGTTGATGGAGAAGATCGGAGTCTCTCAGCGGACAGTATATTATGATCTGGAACAAATTAACGCATGGCTGGAAAGTCAGGAGCTTGAAACGATCAAAACGGTTCATGGCCAGGGATATCTGTTGCCGGAAGAATCAAGAAGCAAGTTGAAGGTCGAATCAAAGCAGAAGTTCAATGACTGGGAATATCAATATTCCGAACAAGAAAGGGTCTTGTTGATTCTGGCCAGGGTGTTGTCTGATGAGGAGGCTTCCTCGACAAAATCATTCATGGAACTGACAAACATGAGCCGTGGAACCGTAATCAGCGACTTGAAACAGGTGAAGAAAACGCTGCAGGAACACGACCTTAACCTGGAGTATCAAAGGGGAAGGGGCTACGTCGTCGAAGGGGCCGAAGAATCAAAGCGAACACTTTTATCAGATGTCTTATCCAGGATTTTGTTGAATAAAGACTGGCACACTGTCAAGGAGAAAGTGTTTGAAATGATTCAGTCCGGTCCGGACCGGGCTATTGATGAAGAAGGCGAACGAAGTGAAATCCGCAGGCTCATTTATGAGGCGGAGAGAGAGATTGGGTACACCTTGACCGATGAAATGGTGGAAATGCTCTCCCTGCAGTTAATGATCATTTTAAAGAGGATCCATGCCGGTAAACATGTTGACGTTGATTCTGAAGAGAAGAAAGTGCTACGGCAAACGGAGTACTACAAAGCGGCTAAAAAGATTCTGGAGAAGCTATCGGAACAACGCGGCGTTTTGTTTCGTGAAGATGAAATCTGTTTTTTCACCATGCATTTACTTGGCTCGAAAATCCAGCCTGATGATTTTGATCATTACACAGAGCAGGAAACGAAGGGACTAAGAGATGTCGTTAAGCGGATGATAAGCGATTTTCAGTCTTATTCCGGTGTCATATTCGACGATGTGGATGAACTGGAAAATAACTTGGTTTTCCATATTAAGCCTACCTATTACCGGCTGAAATATGGTGTGCGGATTGGAAACGATCTCGCAGAAAGCATTCAAACCAATTACAAGGACATCTACCAATTGACAAAGCGAGTCGTCCTTCACCTGGAATATTATGTGGGAAAACCGATACCGCCCGAAGAAACGGCTTATATCACGATGCACTTTATCGGGTGGCTGGCAAGAGAAGAAAAGCAAGTCGAAACGAAATATCGGGCAATTATTGTATGTGAGAACGGAATCGGGACTTCCAACCTTTTAAAGACCCAATTGGAAAATTTGGTTGCCGGTCTTGATGTGACGCAAACCACATCTGTACGGCAGTTCTTATCAAGTGAACAAGAAGCAGATATTATTTTTTCCACAACATATTTAAAATCCAAAAATATTCCCATAATATATGTACCCGCTATTTTAACGAATGTTGAAAAAGAGCAAGTTCTTCAGCAAATGAATGAATTGTTGAAGGGAAAAGCTCCTCATCCGGAGCGGGAGTTAACAGATGAAATCATGGATCTTGTCGATAAGTATTCCACGATCCATGAGCGAACGAAACTTAGAGCCGAGTTATCCTATTTGTTGGAAAAGGATACCCCAACTCAGAAAAAGGAGCCCAGGAAGCCTATGCTTAGAGAGTTATTGACTGAACAGACAATTCGTTTCAAAGACCGTGTTTCGAATTGGGAAGAAGCGATTCAAGTCGCAGCAGAACCATTGGTGGAACAAAGTTATATTCAGGAAGAGTATGTAGAGGCAATGATTGATAACGTGAAGGAAATGGGACCATACATTGTCATTGCCCCAAGAATCGCCATGCCTCACGCAAGACCTGAAAAAGGTGTAAAGCGCCTGGGGATGAGCATGCTCTTGCTTAAGGAACCTGTCTATTTTTCAGAGCAGGAAAAGCACCGCGCCAATTTGGTCATCGTGCTTGCGGCTATTGACAACCAGACTCACCTGAAAGCACTAGCCCAGCTGTCTGAAATGCTATCTGATGAAAAAAATATTGACCGTCTTCTGGCGGCCGAAAGTTCAAATGAAGTCGTTGACATAATTCAATTCAGTGAGAGTCATACTAGCTAATAAAAAGGAGGAGTTAAAATGAAAAAAATTATTGTAGTGTGCGGAAATGGACTTGGCAGCAGCATGATCGTAGAAATGAATGCGAAAGCGCTTTTGAAGGAGATGGGCAAGGAAGCGGACGTCTCTCATACAGACTTAGCCACTGCTAAGACGGAACGGGCTGATCTTTTCATCGGATCGGAAGACATTGTGGACAGCCTGGCGGAAGTTCATCAGAATGTTGTAAAACTAAAAAACCTGATGGATAAGAACGAGCTTCGTGAAGCGTTGGAGGCGAATGTTTAATTTTAGAAAGGAAAGATCAAATTTTTTAGGAGGTTTGCTAAATGGTTGATATCATAATGAACGACATTTTAGGTTCACCTGCGATTCTTGTCGGGTTGTTCGCATTGTTCGGCCTTCTTGCACAAAAAAGGAATATCGCAGACACTATTTCGGGAACACTGAAAACCATAATGGGCTTTGTCATTCTTGGAGCCGGAGCCAATGTTCTCGTCCAATCTCTGGGCCAATTCAGCAGTATGTTCAACAATGCATTCGCTGTTGAAGGGGTTATTCCGAATAATGAAGCGATTGTGGCTCTTGCTCAGAAAACCTTCGGCACAGAGACAGCCATGATTATGCTATTCGGTATGGTAGTGAATATTTTGCTTGCGCGCTTCACGCCATTCAAATATATCTTTTTGACTGGCCACCATACGATGTTCATGGCTGCGATGATTGCGGTCATCCTCGTTACCGGCGGCATTACCGGTGTTCCAATGGTAATCCTCGGGTCGATTATCCTCGGATCGTTGATGGTCCTTTCTCCGGCTATGCTGCAGCCGTTCACAAGAAAGATAACGGGATCGGATGATTTTGCAGTCGGACACTTCGGATCTTTGGGCTACCTGACGTCAGCTCTCGTCGGAAAAGCGGTTGGGAAAAACTCCAAGTCAACAGAAGAGTTGAAAGTTCCTAAGTCTTTGGGATTTCTGCGTGACACATCGGTATCTGTTGCACTTACAATGGTATTATTATTCTTTGTGGTCGCACTCTTTGCCGGGCCTCAGTTTATTGAAACAGAACTGAGCGGCGGACAAAACTTTCTCGTCTTTTCCTTTATGCAAGGGCTTACCTTTGCTGTAGGTGTTTACATCATTCTCGCCGGTGTCCGGATGCTACTTGGTGAAATTGTTCCGGCATTCAAAGGGATTGCGGATCGTATTGTTCCAAATGCAAAACCGGCCCTGGATTGCCCGGCTGTATTCCCTTTCGCGGGTAACGCGGTTATCATCGGCTTCTTGAGCAGCTTTATCGCAGGCCTTATCAGCATGCTTTTCTTGCCGATTTTCGGATTGAAGGTAATTGTTCCGGGCCTCGTTCCGCACTTCTTCACAGGGGCAGCGGCAGGTGTATTCGGAAATGCAACTGGCGGAAGAAAAGGTGCCATTTTCGGTTCCATGGCCAATGGGCTCATCATCAGCTTCCTGCCGGCCCTGTTGCTTCCTGTTCTCGGTACGCTCGGATTTGAAGGAACAACCTTCGGAGACGCCGATTTCGGTGCCGTCGGCATTGTTCTAGGGAACTTGATCAACCTGATCGCATCTAACACTTTAGTTGTCGCCGCTATCCTGGTTATTCTTGGAATACTGTTCCTTCTGGGATGGAAGCGCAATAATTCCGGTGGGGATAAAGATAAAATGCCGGCTGCTTGATGAATATAAGTTCTAAAAAGGTGCCTGACCCCCGCCGCTTTAATGCGGTGGGGGACAGGCACCTTTATTTGGTGCATTGGTCCGGAACCTTTTCCCCAAACCTCAAGCTTCCGTTTTCAAAGACTGGAGAATGACACTTTTCAAGTAAGGGGTCATCCCTTTTAATTGGCCGGCGTCATAAATGCCTATCTCATACTGGATGACCAGGCCATCTACGAAAGCGACGAGCAAAGAGGCCCCATGGTTTGAGTGCAGGACAGGATATTCCTTGTCCCGATCCAGTTCCGCCAGCTTTGTTTGAAGATGGCCGATCATTTTCTTGAATGATCTTCTGAAGGTTGCCTGGTCAATATCCTCGTGTTCGTAACGTCCTAAAACGCTTTTGATTTTGTCCAGGTTCCGTTCATTATATTCCCAGGAATCATACAAGAAATGTTCAATGAAACCTTCCACGGTCGAGCTGTCATTGCCCTTGACGGCCTGGATATAGTCATCTTCCAATTGGGTTAATAACGCATCTTTTTTCTGGCGTGAGTTTGTATGTTCCATAAAGAAATACCTCCTTTTCCCGCTTTTCCCTGATTGGTTTGCCTGCAATCGGGAAAAAGGTGCTGAAAAAGATGTTTGCGAAAAAGGTGCCTGACCCCCGGCGCGTTAAAGCGCTGGGGGTCATGCACCTTCATTTTGGCACCATCACTCTATTTTGTCTTATAAACACGATCCAGCTTACCGGAAAAGTTTGTAAACATCCCGGTAACGCCCCAATCGATCAGCATTTCCATATCTTCTTCCTCGTTCACCGTATACGGATGCACAAGCAAATCAAGCGCTCTGGCTTTTTGGATATATTCTTCATTGATGATGTTTTCACCATCGTACTTATAGTTCATGCCGATTCCGACCGCATATTCATCGATGGCTTCGAGCTCTTCCATTGTCATGTTTTCCGGTGAGGAAGTCAGGCCGCTTTCTTCCACATAACCGCCATTTCCGTCCGGTTCATACCAGAACAGCTGCACGAGGGGAACATCAGGGTTGAGTTCATGTGTCTTTAACAGGCTTTCCTGGCTGAAGGATTGGATGATCACTTTGCTGGATTTCTCATTAACACCGGTCAACCCGTATTCATCCATCAACTCAAGCAGCTTTTCTTCCATGCTTGGATAGACATCAGGGGATTTTGTTTCAATGTAGTATCTGGCATCCTTGCCGTAGCGCTGGAACACCTCTTCAAGCGTAGGCACTTTGAGCCCTTCGTATTCTGCTTTTGCATACTCAGGGTATTTTTCATTAAACCATGAACCCGCATCAAGCTGCTTGATTTCCGCAAGTGTCATATCACGGACTTCGCCGGTTCCATCTGTCGTCCTGTCAACAGTGGTATCATGCATTGCAATCAGTTCTCCATCTTCCGTCATTTGGAGATCGACCTCTATGTAATCCCCTTTTTGCTCCTTGACGAGATCGTACGAAGCAAGCGTATGTTCAGGTGCTTCCCCGCTCACGCCCCTGTGCCCGACAACAAGAAATTGCTCAGCATTCAACGTTGGGTCCTTTTCTGCCGCAGCTGCGCTGCCGTTCCCAATTCCTGATGCCAAACCTAAAGCGAGCGCTCCGACTGCAGACCAATGCAAAAATTTCTTCATCCTTTTTCCTCCTCTTGTAATCTATTAGGGCAAAATCCCTTTACGGACACAAGTATATAAAAAATAAGAGAAAAGAAGGGTGAATTTACAAATCTTTCACTCTGTTTTTAGAGAGTTTACAAGGCTGTAACCGTTTGATAACAGGACAAAAAACCTGTCCATTCGTCCTCATCTAACCCCTGCCGTTATACATTGCCAAAACATGTACATCAGTGATAAAAAGGAAACCCTTACTTTTCAAGTCGGCGGGAAAAGTAAGGGTTTTTGATTTATCTGGTGAACCGTTCGTCTTCCTTAAAGGGATTTTATCGCTTCGTCAACCGGACTCGTCCCCTTCACAACCTGGAATTCCTTCCCGATTGTTGTGTCATTTTCAAGGCAAGCCACGATGACGCGGGCGATGTCCTCTCGAGGAACTTCATCCCGATTCACTTCAGGCGCGGCGGTTACCTGGCCGGTTCCGTTATCATTGGTCAGCCGGCCCGGATGGATAATCGTATAATTCAAATCCGTCCGCCTCAGCCATTCGTCGGCATAAAATTTAGCGACGACATATGGGGCGAAAGAGGAGGAAGCGGCCTGAATGGCTTCCCGTCTTGTATCGAAAGAACTGATCATAATAAACCGATTGACACCTGCAGCTTTTGCAGCCTCGATTGTCTTTACAGCCCCATCCAAATCAATCATAATCGTTTTATCTTTTCCGGTGTGCGGCCCGGACCCTGCGGTGAATACGACTGCATCGACTCCTTCTGCCGCTTTTGCAATCGTCTCAATATCATCTTCCAAATCCACTACAACCGTTTCAGCACCCAGTTTTTCAAAAAAGGATGCCTGTTCAGGGTTTCGAATCATCGCCTTTGCTTCCAGGTTGCCTCTGTCCTGCATGAAGGACACGAGATGCTTTCCAATCTGGCCATTTGCTCCGACAACTAAAACTTTCATTTTGTCATCCTTTCTAAGTGTTATAGTAAGTCAACTTTATTGTAATCAGAGTACCTGTCACTTGTCGAACAATCCTCTTCCTGATGGTGAGAAAGAGGGAGCCCTGGATTTAATAAGTAAGCCACCGGAAGGGAGTACGGTCACATCTTCTTAGTAAAATGATACCCGTTTTCCTTCAAAGCCGTTTCAATTTCCTTGATATGGGACTTATCCCTCGTCTCCAGCGACAACTCAATCTCGCTTTGACCGGGTGCGACATTCATCCCGATCCGGTGATGCTGGATTGAAATGACATTGGCTCTTTGTTCCGCAATGATGTCCAGGATGTCTCGCAAAAAACCAGGCTTGTCGGTGACGAGGGTGGAAAGGGTAACAAAACGGCCGGCTTCGGCAAGCCCGAATTCGATGATCCGCGGAATGAAATTGATATCGACGTTCCCGCCGCTGATGACGGGCACCACTTTTTGATGCTTGATCGGGAGTTTCTGATAAATCAGGGCAGCCAGCGGTACAGCGCCAGCCCCTTCGGCGATGATTTTGCTGCGTTCCAGCAACGTTAACATAGTTCTGGCAATCTCCAGTTCATCGACCGTGACAATTTCATCCACATATTGTTCCGTGAGTGCGCAGGTGATTTTGCCGGGGTGCTTTACGGCAATCCCATCTGCAATGGTAGGAAAGGATGAAGCGGCAACCGGCTTCTTTTCATGCAGGGAAGCGACCATGCCGGGATACGCTTCCGCCTGTACGCCAAAAACTTTTATCGCCGGGTTGATCGATTTTACAGCGGCCGCCACTCCTGAGATCAATCCGCCGCCTCCGATCGGGCAAATGATGGCGTCGGCATCGGGCAGCTGTTCCATTATTTCAAGGCCGATCGTTCCCTGTCCGGCAATGACGGCCTCGTCGTCAAACGCGTGGATGAATGTTGCGCCGATTTTGCGCTGCTGCCGGAATGCAAACTCCAGGGCCTCATCAAATGTGTTTCCGTAAAGAATAACCTTTGATCCGTACTGCTTTGTGGCCTGCACCTTTGCCAGCGGAGCTCCTTCCGGCATGACAATCGTGCTTTGGATTCCGGCCATTGTTGCCGCAAAGGAAACACCCTGGGCATGATTTCCTGCAGAAGCGGCAATGACTCCCCGCCGCTTTTCTTCCTCTGTCAGCGAGGCAATTTTGTTATATGCGCCTCTCACTTTGAACGAGCCGGTTTTCTGGAGATTCTCCAGCTTCAGAAAAACATCATTTTGAGCCAGCTCGGAATAGGTTCTCGATGATTCGATAGGTGTTTGGTGGATGACATCAGCCAACCTGTTTCTCGCTGCTTCTATGTTTTCCAGGTTCACCATCCGATCACTCCTTTTTAATACTGTTCATAGTTTGGCCAAACGACTTTGTTTTCAACGTTTCATGAAGCGTAGAAAAACAAAAATACCGTATGTATGCTGGCAATGGAATAGGAAATAGGAGGGTCCCAAAATGAAAAGGTGCAAAATTTGCAGGAAAAAGCCGCGGATCGAAAGGCGGGTAAACAGCAAAGGAATCTTATTTTGCTCGGATGATTGTTATGAGGAATACGATGACTTGCCCGATGATATGTATCATCCGTATATCGATGATTACGAAGCGGTTCGGTTTGAATATATCGAGTGGATGAAAGGATATGAAGATGATTTGTATAAATACTGGCTATATGGCTTTCCCCGTAAAAAGAACCTGATTGAAAGAATCGATGACTTGATTGATGAATTTTATGATTACTACAGATTGGAAGGCGCTGACGGCATATTTTCGGAAGAAATTTATAAGTATTTGCTGGCTTTTGGAGAATTGAAAGGGGTCATTGCGGATTGGGAAGTTGATGAGAGGGAACTGAAGAAGCGGCGGAAAGAGCTGGAGAGAAAGCGGAGGGAGGCGCTTTTGGATGAGTAGGATAATGCAGGTATTGGATATTTGCGGCTTTTTTGACAAAAAGAAACTAAATCTGTTTTACCTTTATGAGCTGGTCTTTTGCCGGCAGAAAAGACAAGGAATCGTTCTTTTACGGTAAAATGGAAATAATGAAACTTTCCCTTCAAAAAAAGCGTAATAATAATATGGGAGGTAAGTTATGAAGTACATAAAAATCGTTGTCGTCGCTGTGTTAGCAATCAGTCTATTGATAAATATCAGCCTGATGCTAAGCATGAGCGAGATGAAAAACAGGGTGGACCAAATATCCAATAACCAGATGCAGCTTATGAACAACATAAGCAGCCAAACAAACACCGTCAGTATGATGTTGGATGATTTTAAAAGGGAACAAAGCTGGATTACGCCGATCCGCATGGATATGAAGGGGGGAGACCCGGCCGGCGGTTCGGCTGTAGTGAATTTTGAGTGGCAAATAAAAGAGCTGCCGCAGAACGCTGATGTCGTTTTCCATTACAAAATCGGGGAAGAACAGGAGTATCGTTCCGTTCCTGCAACAGCAGCTCAAGAAGGATTATTTCAAGTAAGCCTTCCTATTGATGTTGAAATAGAGCCGGAGTGGCTTTTTTATACGACCATCTCAAACGGCGGAAATATGGCAGCAGAGGAAGCAAGAAGCATAAATGAAGAGATGAGAAAGGCGGATACGGAGCGTAACCAGATTTCCTATTATGTCACTTCAACCAGCGGCGAAATGGTTAAAAGCAGTGAAGTCGAAGCAGCCCACCTTGGCGAAATCGGAACGAGGTATTACGGGGCTTTGGATGTCAACGTCCATCTTGAGCGCAATAGTTATAATGTTTCGGTTGCTGTCGTAAAAAATGATAGTAAGGCTGAGCTTGAAAAAGCGACGTTGCTTAAATTTAAGGACGAGACAGCGGCCGGTAAAGAAGAACTTGTTTCCGATAAGGAAAAAGAGAGCGCTGGTCAGCCAGCGGGCACTCCCACTGTTTTTCACCGCAAGTCACCGGGTGGGAAGATCGACTTCATGCGGCTCGTTTTGGAAGTGGAGTATAGCAATGGGGAAACGTTTAGAAAAGAGATTTATGAAAAGTAATGAAAAGGACGGCTCTATCGCTTCAAGAGTAAGCGATCGGCCGTCCCTGTATTATTTTTCGATCTGTTGCATAGTCGTCCGGCAATCATTTTTGATTTCTTCGGCCCATCCGGCTGGTATTGTTTCTCTGTTTATGAGTGCCAGCATCGTTGCGATATCCGCCATTCTTGACAGCTTGAGCCACTCCGCGGGCAGAAGCTCTTTCGCTTTTGAGTTATAACCGTCTTCAAATTTTTTATATACTTCTTCGTTATCATACTTTCTCTGTTTTCTGGATCGAATTAATTTTCCGATATCGCTGTAGCGAGGGCCCGCATAGCAATATTCGAAATCGATAAACCAGGCCGAACCCTTCCTGTCGATCAGAATATTTGATGGATTGAGATCACCATGCAAAAAAACATTTTTCTCCCCAATCGCTGTTACCAGATACCAGTTGCCATCGATGAAATCCATCAATTGCGCAGCGAATTCTTTGCCCAAATGCTTGCCTGGAAATCCATTTAGATAAAATTCGTACTGTTGATGAAAAGGCATTAATGCTTTGTTAACCTCTAATCGATCATCAAGCAGAGCCGTCTGGGGATACTCTCGGTTATGTAATAAGCCGAGCATTCTGCCGATTTGCTTCGCTCCACCGACAGGGAATTCATCTTGTTGTTTGATGTATTGGTCAAGTGTTGGCCCGTTAATGAATTGGAAGATTGCGTAGCTTTCGTTCAAACCCGTACCAGACTTGCAGTAGTGAATCTCTGGTACTTGAATGATGGGGCGGGCATATTTGTAAGCTGAAATTTCTTTGCTGCTATGATTATTGTTGTCAGGATAAATTTTTAATAAATATGGCCCTTTATTCGTTAAGACCTCATAATTGCTTGTGCTCATGCCAGTCACGATCGGTTTTATTTTTTTTACGTGCAGTTGACCATCATAATCGCTGAAAATACGCTGCACTTTATCTGGATCTATGGATATGTGTTCATGCAACCTTTCCATATTGGCCATTGCAGTTCTCCTTCCGTTTCCGGGCAACTTCATTCTCTATACTATACAATTAATGTTACCCTTGATAGAAAAAACGTATATGCGGATTAAACAAAGTCAGCACACTGATGAAAAATTGAAAATCTCCTATAATAAAACCGCATGCCCCGGTGCTTTGAACCCGGGCAGGCGGTTTCTGTTTTCCTAATATCAATATCACTCTACTTTGAACTGCCCCATCATCCCTGAATCTTCATGCTCAAGAATGTGGCAGTGGTACATAAATAATCCTGAATGCTTAAAAGTGGCGATGACCCGGATGGTTTCGCCTGGATAGACGAGGAATGTATCCTTCCAGCCGGTTTCATTTGCCTGTGGCGGGTTGCCATTTCGTTCGAGCAGCTGGAATTGAGCACCGTGGGCATGGAACGGATGTGCCATTCCGCCCATCATGCCGCCCATCCCGCCGCCTTCGGTGGTGATTTCCCATATTTCGGTTGTATTCAGATCGAGGTACTCATCGATCCGGTCCATATCCATTTGCTTGCCGTTGATGTTGACATTCCGGCCCATTCCCTGCATGACAAACTTTCTCGCTTTGACGGCTTTATACGGATCGATTTTTTCAATGGGAGCAAGTTTGGCAGGAAGTTTTTGATCCTTACTGTTTTGTTCTTTCACTTTGAACTTCATCACTTCAGATACCTGGTGGATCAGTTCCACCGTTTCTCCTTCATCATACTTACTGAAGTCGACAACAATTTCAGCCCGTTCGCCCGGGCTTATTAACAGCCCTGTCATTTCTACCGGTTTTTCAAGCAATCCGCCATCACTGGCTATTTGATGGAAGCTCTTGTTATTGCTCAAGAATAGCTCATAGATTCTGGCGTTCGAGCCGTTCAGTATCCGCAGGCGCATTTTTCCTTTCGGCACTTCAAGGAACGGGTTGATGGCGCCGTTGACCAGGATCGTGCCGCCCTGCATTCCCATCATGACATCATGCATACTTAACCTGTATTCAAAGTGCCCGTTTGCATCGAGTTTTTTATCCTGAATGACGAGCGGGACATCGTTGACTCCATATTCATTTGGAATACTCAGGCTGTCGGAGACATCATCATCGACATAAAATAAGCCGGCAAGGCCTTTATAAACGTGCTCACCTGTTTTATGCATCAGGTGCGGGTGGTACCAGAGTGTGGCTGCGGGCTGGTCAATCGTGAAACGCGGATTCCATGTGCCGCCTGCCTTGATGATTGAATGCGGCCCGCCGTCATACTCGCCGTTCACCTCAAGTCCGTGCCAGTGAACAGTGGTATCTTCATTCAGGTTATTGTTGACCTTGATGGAAACGTCGTCACCTCTTCTTACCCGGATCACCGGACCGAGATAGTCGCCGTTATATCCAAAGGTTTCAGTCGCTTTTCCCTGGATGAATTCTGTCCTGCCCATCTGTGCATTTAATTGGAACTCGGCTTTATTCGGGACTTTGCTTTTATTTTCTAATAATGCGGGGATCGGCAAAGGGACTTCTCCTGTTAATGCCGTTTCATTCCCGCTGTTGACAGCAGTCCCGTTTCCCATGCCTGTGCCCATGTTCCCGTTGTCATTGAATCTGCTGATGCCAAAAGGGATCATCGAAACAGCCGCTAACCCGGCTGCGCCTTTTAGCGATTTGGAAAGGAATGTTCTTCTATCATATTTCGTCATCGTAACCTTCCTCTTGAATGATATTTTTTAGGAGTAATGTTTGGTAAAAAGCTATTTTACCGTAGTAATCGTAATATAGCATGGGATTGTGCAGAAAGTATGCATGTTTGGGGTGGTGGCTGAGATAGTTGGATGTTTATCTTCAAAGAAGTTTTTTAAGCTAAAGGAGGGTATTGTGGAAGAAAGGAACGTTGTTTTTCTGATGTTGCCCGTTCCTTTCCGCTGCAGGCATTCGCTTTCCGCGGGGCGATCGGGAATGTTCCTCGGCGCTGATGCGTTCCCTTTTTCGCGAAGAAAGCCCCTTTTAGTGGACGAATAGCCAGATGCGTCCCCTTTTTTGCGAAGAAAGCCCCTTTTAGGGAACGAATAGCCGGATGCGTTCCCTTTTTCGTAAAGCAAGCCTCTTTTAGGGAACGAATAGCCGGATGCGTCCCCTTTTTTGCGAAGCGAGCTCTTTTTAGGGAACAAATAGCCGGATGCGTTCCTTTTTATGCGAAACGAGCTCCTTTTAGTGGACGAATAGCCATGGTGCTTCTAACTGGCTTTAATTCTATAAAACTCTCCAGGCATTCCATTGAACAGCCATATTTCGTTTTTCGGACTCATGGTATCTACAAGAAAAATATGGTATATTAAATCCGATAACGCTTCATTGGGGGTGGGATTTTCTAAACGCATGCTGGGATATCATTTGGTAGAGGTCCTTTTTACAGCAAAACGAAACCGGTTTCGCGAAATGCCTGCTTAATTCGCATGAAGCAGGAAAAAGCACGGCCAAAACCGAAACCGGTTTCGGGACTCCGCAGGCAAGGTACATTAAAGGAGGTTTAAAGATGGTGAAAAAGGTTGTTATGAGTTTACTAGTTTTCATGCTCGTTTTAGGGGTGGTTTTGCCGGCAGCAAGCGCCAAAGAAACCAGCAATGATGCCAATACCCTGATCAAGAAGTGGGAAGACAGGGGCCTGTTTTCAGGTGTTAAGAATATGGCCAATAATCCTAATGCTGCAATGTCAAAGGCTGAGTTCGCTGCAGTCATCCATAATCTTTTCGGATATGGAGGCGGCCAGACTGCTGATGTCGTTGAGACTGCAAAAGCAGCCGGGTACTGGGATGTTGTATTTGGGGACAATGCCGAAAAGAATGCTGTCATTAAAAAGGGAGAGGCCTGGAAAATCCTCAACTATTTATTTCCGGAAGGCGCCACCATTGCCAGGGACAAACAGGCTGATTCAAATGCCCCGTTGAAGCGGGTTGATGCCATCCGTCTTATTAATGAACAAGTCGCTGGCTTCTATTCCGAAGAAGGAACATATGCCGACGAAACGATTGAAGGAAATGCTCTTATTAACCATTCGGACATTACGCTGCAGAACACAACAATCAAGGGTGACTTATTTGTAACAGAAGGAGCGGCACCCGGAAATATCGTGTTGAAAAACGTGGCTGTAAATGGAACCGTTTACATCGCGGACAAGCTCCAAAATGACGTGCAGGCGATCGATTCAAGCCTTAATCGGGTGGTCACGTATACACCGGGGCAAACTCAATCAGATTGGGATCTGGTCTGGTCGGATGAATTTATCACCGATGAGATTGATTCGTCAAAATGGTCGTATGACATCGGCAACTGGATGGTCGATGAAAACGGCGACGGGATTGCGCCTGGCTGGGGAAACAATGAGCTGGAATATTATACGGATTCCCCCGAAAATTCGTATATTGAGGATGGAAAGCTGGTCATTGAAGCCAAAAAGGAAGAGACGCCTGTTACCGATGAATTTGGGTCGTATGACTATACATCTGCGAAGTTGAAGACGAAAGACTTGTTTTCGAAAAAGTATGGGAAATTCGAAGCGCGGATGAAATTGCCTGCTGGTAAAGGATACTGGCCTGCTTTTTGGATGATGCCGGAAGATGATGTATACGGCAGCTGGCCGGCATCAGGGGAAATTGACATCATGGAAGCCGCCGGGAAAGATGTTTCTACAATTGGCGGAACGATTCATTATGGTGAAGTGTATCCGAATAACACGTATAAAAGCGGTGAGTATCATTTTCCTGAAGGGGAAGATATCACCGGTTTCCATACGTACGGCATTGAATGGGAACCAGGGGAGATCCGCTGGTATGTAGACGGTGAACTGTATCAAACATTGGACAACTGGTTCAGTAAGGGGACGAATCAGGCAAGTAAGTATTCATTCCCTGCTCCATTTGATCAGGAGTTTTATATGATCCTGAACCTTGCTGTCGGCGGATGGTATGGCGGGAATCCGGATGCTACAACTGAGTTCCCGGGTAAAATGGAAGTGGATTATGTCCGGGCTTATGAACTGACTGGAAGAGCGTATAAGGAGCCTGTCGAGCCTGCCATCGAAAAAGCTGAGCTGCCGGATGGCGCCAAGCTTCCGATTGAAGATGGCAACCTGATTTATGACAACGAATTTGCCGAACCGATTACAATTGTGGATGCCAATGATAAAGCAATGGACCCGATGTACTGGAATTTTCTCCACTTGCCTGATTTTGGCGGGGATGGAGCCATCACAACAGAAGATGTCGATGGCGTGACATATGCCCGGACAGCAATCACCAGTGCTGGCAATGCCTTGTGGTCGCTGCAGCTGATCCAAAAAATCGCGATTGCCGAAGGCGGTACGTATAAGGTCAGTTTCGATGCGAAATCAGATTCGAATCGGAACATCATGACCAAGGTTTCAGGCGGTGCGGAAAGAGACTACGCCAACTATTCAGGTGAACAAACCATACAGCTGACAGATGCGCTTCAGTCATATGAATACACGTTTACATTGAATCAAGAGACAGACACAGCTGCAAGATTGGAATTCAATATGGGGGCCAACGGGACTGCACCTGTGTGGATAGGAAACGTCCGGGTTGAAGAGGTGACGCCGGAAAATCCGGAAAATGCTTCAAAAACACCGCTTCCAGACGGCAACCATATTTATAACGGAACATTTGACCAGGGTGATATGACCCGCATGGCTTACTGGGATTTGGAAGTGGAAGATTCCGCTTCAGCAAACATGAGTGTCGATGAAAGCACAAGAGAGCTGAAGGTTGCTGTTGCCGAAGGTGGAGAAAGCCCTGATGCCGTCCAGGTGAAGCAAAATGGCATTCAACTGCTGAAAGGAAACGACTATGAGCTTACGTTTGATGCGCGCTCAACTGCTGACAGGACAATCGAAGTCGAGTTCATCAGCGAAGATGGTTCTGCCATTTACTCGGAAACAGCTGCCATCAATTTGACCGATCAGATGGCGCAGCATACAGTCAGCTTTACGATGCCGGTTGACGTGAGCGATGAATATAGCCAGATTACGTTCAAACTGGGAGGCCAGGAAGGCGACGTCTATCTGGATAACGTTAAATTGATCCGGACATCCGAGTATATTGACTATAGTGATGTGGATTTGTATCCATTAAAAAATGGCGACTTTTCAGCAGGGTTTGACTCGTGGGGTAAATATGTTCATTTCGATGCCAACGCTGACATTACCGTACAAGACGAGGCGCTGCAGGTGAATATCCGGAATGCAGGAAGTGAGACTTGGAGTGTTCTTGTGGAACAGGGAAACCTGAATTTGGCGAAAGGCGTCACCTATGAATTATCATTTGATGCGCTTTCGACTGAAGCCAGGGATATGGAATTCACAGTCGAGAATGCAGCCTATCATCGCCATTTCGATGAAATCGTATCATTAGACAATGAAATGAATTCGTACCATTTTGAATGGGTGATGGGTGCGGATGATAACGTCTCGTTAAAGTTTTTGATGGGCAAATTCGCGGAAGCACATGAAATCACCATCGACAATGTAGTGCTGCAAGTGAAGGGAGCAAGTGAGCTGGACTGAAGGTTCCCAAAATACACCAACAGCTCCGGCAGGACAGCGCTCAATGTGGAAAGTGTTGATCCGGCAACTCCGAAACCGGTTTAGAAAAATCGTGATAAATTTGTGAAAACCGTTGTAAACGGATACAGGACCCGTTATAATACAAAGTGTATTCAAGTTGAAACCCCCCTTTTAGAGCTTAACGAAACCGGTTTCCGGATTTTATTTTTACGAAAAAAAGAAACCGGTTTCGTAACGCTCGATTTTTTTAAACGTTTTAAGAAACCGGTTTCGTTTAAAAAGAAGGGGTGTAACTGGATGCCGGGTTTTCAGAAAGAAAATCATAATCTCCAGGAGGGGGAAGGTCAATGAAGCTCAAGAAAGTTTTATTGTTTGGTCTGTTGTTAAGTTTAAGTGTTCTCTTATTTGCATGCAGTGGTGATGACGAGGCATCAGGCGGAGAAGGCAAAAAAGATGGAAACGTTACATTGGATTTCTGGGTGTTTGGTGCAACGAATTATGAGGACCTTGCTAAGGAATATGAAAAAGAAAATCCAAATGTCAAAATCAAAATCCGTAAATCCCAGTTGGAAGATCATCATAACAGTTTATTCACTGCCATTTCTTCCGGATCGGGCGCTCCTGATTTGACAATGATCGAAATTGACCAATTGGACCGCTATCGTGAAGCGCAAGACCGTTTTGTAAACTTGTATGATCTCGGTGCCGATGAAGTCCAGGATAAGTACCTTGACTGGAAATGGGCATCAGCTGAAAACGCAGAAGGCGACTTCCTGTTCGGACTTCCGACAGATATCGGCCCGAAAGCGATGTACTATAATACAGACGTCTTTGGAAAAGCCGGACTTCCGACTGAACCTGATAAAGTAACTGAACTGATTTCAACTCCGCAAGCATTTAAGGAAGCAGCTGCAAAAGTGAAAGATGCAACTGGCAAGCCGATGGTCGACAGCATGGAAATGGCATTCCGCGCCCATATGGATGCGTTGGAAACAAGCTATTTCAACCGTGATGGCGAGCTTTTAATCGGTAAACCGGACAATGGTGTAAAAGAAGCATATGACTATGCCGTTGAATTGAATAAAGAAGGTTATGTAGGAGAATTCGACATGTGGACACCTGAGTGGGCAAATGCCTTGAATAAAGGTGACTTCGCAGTTGAAATGGGTGCCGCATGGCTTAAGGGATACATGACTGAAAATGCAGTTGATGCGAAAGGCAAATGGCGCGTCACAACATTGCCGAAAGATTTCGCCGGCAACTGGGGCGGTTCTTATATTGCCATTCCTGCTGAAACTGAGCACAGTGAGGAAGCATATGAGTTTGCAAAGTGGCTCGTGAATCCTGATAACCAACTGAAGTCGTTTGTGGACAGCGGCCTTTTCCCTTCCGCACCGGCTGTATATGAAATGGAAGAGTTCAAGCAAAACTCTGATGAATACTTCGGCGGCCAAAACACAGCAAAATACTTTGCTGAAGCAGCGAAAGATATTCCGGCTGTTTACAAAGGACCAAAATACGTAACGGTGAATAACGAAGTCCTGGCAGCCCTGAAGAACGTCCAACAGGGCGGCAACCCTCAAGAAGAGTGGGATGCTGCGGTTAAGCGGATTGAAGGGTTAATGAAAAAGTAATGTTTTGTTTCGGGCTGGATCAAACGATCCGGCCCGAAATGATAAGGGGGTTACACCATGGGTTTGAATCCAACAAAACAAAACACATCGAAAAAACCAAAAAAACAGATGTCAGAAAACAAAAAAGATATGTTCTCCGGTTACTTATATATCGCTCCCTTTTTCATCATTTTTGCGATAATCGGCCTCTATCCCGCTATCTTCAGCATTGTCCTCGCCTTTCAAAAATGGAATGGTCTTGGGGATATGACGTTTGTGGGATTTGACAATTTCGTTATTGTTCTTCAAGATCCATTATTTTGGAAATCATTGTACAACACAATTATTATGGGACTGCTCGGTACGGCGCCCCAATTGATTGTCGGAATTGTACTTGCCTATTTCCTCAATTTGACAATCGTCAAGTTCACAAATTTTTTCCGCGTTTCGATTTTTATGCCGTATATTACATCGATGGTTGCGGTCGCTCTCGTATTCGGCGTGTTTTTCAGCAGTAATGAAAGCGCCCTTGCCAACTATGTGATTGGCTGGTTTGGCCTTGATCCGGTCAGCTGGAAGACGTCGGAATGGGGCGCCAAGATTGCGATCTCCGTCATGGTCTTCTGGCGCTGGGTCGGATATAACACGATCATCTATCTGGCGGGACTCCAAAGCATTCCCAAAGATATATATGAAGCGGCTACAATTGATGGAGCCAATAAGGTCCAGCAATTCTTTCACATTACAATACCCCTGCTGAAACCTTTCATTGTGTTGACAGTGTTTATGTCAACGGTCGGAGCATTGCAGTTATTTGCAGAGCCAACTGTATTCCTCGGTGCGTCAGCTTTCACCCGCGACGAGGCCATGACGGTTGTAATGTATTTGTATCGTGATGCCTTTAACCTTGGCTCATTCGGAACAGCTTCAGCTACAGCTGTACTGCTGTTGATCATCATCATTTTTGCAGCGGCCATCAATACATGGCTGACATCAGGGACGAAGGTTAAGAAAGGGAGGGTCAAAAATGTCTAAAGATAAAAAGAAAAAGAAAAAGTTTTCGTTCGGCTTAGCACCGATTTATGCAGTCTTGATCCTTGCCTCCTTATTTTCCCTGTTTCCTTTTTATTGGATGTTCGTCATGGCAACAAGGCCGAGTGCCGATTATAACTCCATTCCGCCTGCCCTTATTCCAGGCGGGCAGCTCGTTGAAAACTTTCAAAAGGTCCTGGATAATATCCCATTCTTCCAGGCGATGTGGAATACAGTACTGCTTGGCACCCTCGTGACAATCCTTGTTCTTGTCATCAGTTCCCTGGCCGGTTTCGCTTTTGCGAAGTTCCACTTTCCGGGGAAAAATATCTTTTTTATCGCGATTCTGCTGACAATGGTCATCCCGCCGCAATTGGGTTTGATTCCGCAGTATTATCTCGTGTCCAAGTTAGACTGGCTCGATACCCTTCAAGGTGCAGGGATCATATACTTGCTGAATCCACTCGGAATCTTTTTGATGCGCCAGTATGTCAGTGAATCTGTACCGGATGAGCTGATTGAAGCGGCCAAATTAGACGGGGCTTCAAACTTCAGGATTTACAGAAGTATTGTACTCCCGATCATAAAGCCTGCATTTGCGACACTTGGGATTATCGTGTTCACCCTGGTCTGGGGAGAATTCCTGTGGCAGTTCACCGTATTGCGGAGCCCTGATTCCTATACGCTCCAGGTTGCACTGGCTTCCTTGAACAATGCCTATAAAGTGGACTTCGGCATGCTGTTGTCAGGCGTATTCTGGGCTACAGTTCCGCTGATTATCATCTTCTTAATGTTCAATAAGCTATTTATTGCAAGTATTACGGAAGGCTCTGTTAAATAGGCGATTATAAAAATTCTGCACCATGATCTATTACTTTATGGAGGTACCAGTCATGACAACAATACAGTTTCCAGACGATATACAATGGGGAGTTGCAACCGCAGCCTATCAAATCGAAGGGGCAGCTAATAAGGACGGCCGCACCCCTTCGATATGGGATACATTCACAAAACAACCCGGCAATGTGAAAAACGGCGATCACGGGGACGATGCCTGTGACAGCTATAATCGTGTCGAGGAAGATATTGAACAAATCAAGGAACTTGGAGTAGACATTTACCGGTTTTCGATCTCCTGGCCGCGTGTCATGCCGGAAGGAACAGGAGAGCTGAATCCAAAAGGCGTTGCCTATTACCGCACCCTGATTCAAGGGCTCCTTGATAACGGTATTGAACCGATGATCACGCTTTATCACTGGGATCTCCCGCAAATCCTCCAGGATAAAGGGGGCTGGGAAGTCCGTTCGACAGTGGATGCGTTCACAGAATACGCAACAGCGATGTTCAATGAGTTTGGGGGCCAGGTGAAAAGGTGGCTCACCATCAATGAACCCTGGTGCATCTCATTTCTATCCAATTACCTTGGCATTCATGCCCCGGGTAAGCAGAATCTGCAGTCGGCCATTGATGTTTCCCACCATTTGCTGCTGGCCCATGGCCATGCCGTGAAGGCATTCAGGAAAATCGTCCCGAATGGGGAAATCGGGTATGCTCCGAACGTTGACTGGCTCGAGCCGTTCAGCAGGATGGAAGAAGACATCAATGCTGCCCGCAGAGGGATGCTCTGGAAGATTGAGTGGTTTATGGAGCCGGTTTTCAAAGGGTCCTATCCGGAGGAATTGATTGAGATATTCGCCAATGCAAACGGACACTTGAAGATTGAAGAAGGCGATATGGAGATCATTTCCCAGCCGATCGACTTCATGGGGATTAACTACTACTCGGGCAACATCGTCCGCCATCAGGAAGGTTCCGGTTTGTTTGAATTCGAAGATATAACGGTAGACTATGAAAGAACGGATATCGGCTGGCCGATTTATTCGGAGGGCTTTTATAAAGTCCTGACGCACATTACCGACCTCTATGGCAACGTCCCGATTTATATTACCGAAAACGGCGCTTGCTATAATCATGATGTCATCGACGGCATCGTGAATGACCAGGAGCGGATCGATTACTTGAAGCAGCACCTTACCGCGCTTCACCGGGCGATCAAATCAGGTGTTCCGATCAAAGGGTATATTGTATGGTCGCTGCTTGATAACTTTGAATGGGCGGAAGGCTACGACCAGCGGTTCGGCTTAATCCATGTCAACTACCGCAATTTTGAAAGGACGCCGAAAGAGAGTTTCTATTGGTATAAAAAATTGGTTCGCAACAATTGGTTTAGTATGTAAGCAAGGATATGGCGGATAAAAGGCAGGGCCGGGATCTTGTGATTTTTATATTAAATAGGCTGTATTAAAGCTAAAAGTTAATTTTTTCACTAGTTGATTGGAGTGGAAGGTGCGAGACTCCAGCGGGACTAGCGGGACAGGTGAGACCCCGCAAGAGCGATAGCGATGAGGAGGCTCACCGCCCGCCCCGCGGCAAAGAAGACACTGTGAGTGCGACCGGAGGGAAGCAGGAACAGATGTCGCTCTTGTGCCTATCGTGAAAGCGAGTACCTGCAACGGAAATCAACACTAGCGTTTAACAGGCCATTAAATAAGAAAAATGAGGTACACAATAAGATTCAAGTGGAAACTGATGAATATCGGCCGGACTCTCTTTATAATAAAGATAGAGGAAAATAGCCCCAAATTATGAATATAAAATCAAAGACTGGTTTTTGCCTTTTATGCCATAAAGATGAGGTGCGCGTAATGGTTACAATTTATGATATTGCAAAAAAGACAGGGTTCTCGGTAACAACCGTTTCCAAAGTGTTGAACAATTACCAGGATGTCGGGGAGAAGACAAAGCGGGCCATTCTACAGGCAGTCGATGAAATGGGCTACTTGCCAAACTCCCACGCCAGGACATTGACGACCAAAAAGTCCTGGACGATTGGAGTCGTATTTATCGAGTCATTGGGAATCGGAATGAAACACCCATTTTTTAATGCAGTGATTGAGAACTTCAAGCAGAATGTGGAATATTTGGGATATGACCTGCTGTTTGCATCCCGGCAAATCAGCAATCAGGAAAAGAGTTATTTAGACCATTTCCGCTATCGGGGTGTAGATGGAGTTGTCATCGTATGTTCCACTTACAACGATGAGCAAGTCCAGGAAATCATGAAAGCTTCCATCCCGAGCGTGGTGATCGATTTGCACAGCACACAATCAAGTGTCGTGTTTTCCGATAACCTGTCAGGAAGCCGGAAGGCAGTGGAGTATTTGCACTCCCTCGGGCATAAGCGCATCGCCCACATCGCCGGCCATGAACATACCTTTGCGGGTGTGCAAAGATTGAAAGGTTACCTGGATACAATGGAAGAGTTATCTTTAGATGTACCTGAGAACTATATAGTTGATGGCGGATATTTTTCCAGGGATGAAGGGTACGAGGCGATGAAAAAGCTCCTTGGCATGGCGGAGCCCCCAACAGCGGTTTACGCTGCGGGAGATAATATGGCCATTGGGGCAATCGAAGCCATCCGGGATGCCGGCCTTCAAGTTCCTGATGATGTATCCATCATCGGTTTTGATGATATTGAACTTGCAAAATTTGTCTACCCGCCGCTGACCACAATCAGGCAGAGAACCGATTTAATTGGAAAAGAGGCGGCAGGACTCCTTATCAGGCAGATCGATAAAAAGGAAAAAATTGTTGAGAGCCACAAAATCCCTGTGGAACTGATCAAAAGAAAATCATGTAAACAAATCACATAACATTTTTAACGAGAATCGAAACCGTTTTCGTTCGAAATCATTTACTACCGGAGGGTCTTGATTGGATAAATACAGATTTAGTGATGACCAATACTTCGTCATTGAACAATATGATCAGGCAAAGACGTTTTCAAGTTTTTTACCCGGTGTGGCTGGATTGTATGGAATTCCAATCTGGTCTTTTTTTGTGAACCGCGGGCAGGCGATGGCCAGTTTTGGCGTGAAGGATAAAGATCATGCCATCATGGAATTTTTTCCGGCCAACCAGGCGTATCAGCAGGTTTCCAAAAATGGATTCAGAACGTTTATAAAGGTATACAACGAAAATGAGACTGCAATATTTGAACCGTTTTCTCCTTTCCGGGGCCTTAACGGTAATCCGGCCCGGAGAATGTATATCAAAGAAAATGAGTTGAAAATCGAAGAGGTCAATGAGAAGTACGGCGTGAAATCAACGGTTACGTACTTCACCCTGCCGAATGAACCTTTCGGCGCCCTTGTACGAAAGGTCCGAATCGAGAATATTTCAGCGGACACGTTGAAATTGGAAGTGCTTGACGGTGTTCCTGCCATCATTCCATACGGCATCGGCAACTCAGCCTACAAAGAGGTGGGGAATACATTAAAAAGCTGGATGGATGTTTACAATCTCGATCACCATATTCCGTTCTATAAAGTCCGTTCCTCAACCGATGATACAGCCGAAGTTGAAGAAGTTACGAAAGGCCACTTTTATATGTCATTTGCAGAGGATGGACAGCTGATCGACCCGATTGTCGACATTTCCCTCGTTTTTGGAGAGGAGAGCTCACTTTCCTTCCCGGAAGCGTTTGCTGATCATCCGGCTGATGAGCTGAAGCAAATAGATCCGATCACATCGAATAAATTACCGTGCGGGTTTTCAGCACTGAATGCCGCTCTTGAGCCTGGCGGCCACAAAGAGTTTTATACATTGATCGGGCATGTGAAGGATATTGAAACGATCAATGAAAGAGCGCATGACCTTGCTGACTTTGACTATATGAACGAGAAGCACCGGGAAAATGAAGCGATTGTGACTGATCTTACCCGCGATGTGTTTACCAGGACAGGTTCGCCTTTGTTTGATGCCTATACAAAGCAAAGCTATCTGGACAATGTGCTGCGCGGCGGGTATCCGGTTTCGCTTTCGAAGGGATCCGGTTCCTTTATTTATTACGTATACTCCCGCAAGCATGGCGACTTAGAGCGGGACTATAACTTTTTCTCGGTTGCCCCGGAATACTTTTCCCAGGGCAATGGAAACTTCCGGGATGTGAACCAGAACAGGCGGAATGATATTTTTTTCCATCCTGAAACAGGGGACCACAACATTAAGTTGTTCATGAACCTGATTCAGCCTGATGGATATAATCCATTGGTGGTGAAAGGGTCAAGGTTTGTTCTTAAGGATGCTGAAGATACCAGTTGGCTGAATGAGATTTTTGAAAACGAAGCGGATGCTGCGCTGATTGCAGACAAGCTCGGTTCTTCTTTTACACCGGGCGATCTCTTCCAGACGATTGCGGATGAAAAGATGCCAATGACGATACCACTGCCCCAGTTTTTGGAAGACACCCTTTCAAGAAGCACCCAGCAGATTAAAGCTGAGTTTGGCGAAGGCTACTGGGTTGACCACTTCACCTACAATCTGGACTTGATTGAAAACTATTTGAAGGTATTCCCGGATCACAGCGAACGGCTTCTGTTTGAAGATGATTCCTATGTGTACTATTCCAGCCAGGCGTTCGTCAATCCGAGATCTGAGAAGGTTGTTTTAGCTGATGAAAAGGTCCGCCAATACGGCGCCATTTCTGAGAGGCCCTCACAAAGCGGCTCACAATGGGTTGTGACGAATGAGGGAAAACCATATACAACCAATTTATTCAGCAAGCTATTTTCGCTCGCAGCAATCAAGTTTTCCACGCTGGATCCATATGGAATGGGAATCGAAATGGAAGCGAATAAACCCGGCTGGAATGATTCGATGAACGGCCTGCCGGGCATGTTCGGCTCCGCGATGAGCGAAACACTGGAATTGAAGAGGCTGCTGGCGTTTATCATTGGGCAAAAGGATCATTCAGAGAAAGTGATTCCGCTGCCTGTCGAAGTCTGCGAATTACTCGATGGCGTCATGGCTGCATTGGGTGAATTTAATGCGGGGGACCTTGCCCAATTCGATTATTGGGACAAAACCTCGTCTATTCGGGAAGCGTATCGCGAAAAAGTGAAAGACGGGTTCAGCGGTGCGGAGAAAAAGGTTGAACTTCATGAACTCATTTCCATTGCCGGCAAGTTCCTTGAAAAAGTCTCATCAGGGATTGACCAGGCAAGGCAGCATGGGAATGGTTTACTTCCTACCTATTTTTCCTATGAGGCGGCTGACTGGGAAAAGGTGTTGGATGAAAACGGGGAAGAAAAGCGGAACCCTGGCAGATACCCCGTTGTGAAGGTGAAGTCCTTTAATGTGGCAGTGCTGCCGCATTTTCTTGAAGCACCGGCAAGGGAACTTAAGACTGAGCATGGGAAAAAGGCTGCGGATATTTATCGAAGTGTCAGGGAAACCGAAATTTATGATGACAAATTAAAAATGTACAAAACATCCCGATCCCTTGAAGAACAATCCATCGACATTGGCCGTGCCCGCGCATTTACACCGGGATGGCTGGAGCGGGAATCCGTGTTTATGCACATGGAGTTCAAGTACCTTCTTGGCATGCTGAAAGCGGGACTTTACGATGAGTTCTTTGACGACTTGCCGAATGCTCTCCCGCCATTTTTGGACCCTGAAGTCTATGGGAGGAGCCCGCTTGAAAACTCTTCGTTTATCGCGAGCAGTGTGAATCCCGATCCAACTGTCCACGGGCGCGGGTTCGTTGCAAGACTGAGCGGAACAACCGCTGAATTTTTAAGCATGTGGCAGACAATGATGGCCGGGAAGGAATTATTCAAGCTGGAAAACGGCTCTCTCACCCTTGAATTGCATCCGATTTTGCCGGGGTGGTTATTTGATGAGTCGGGTCAGATTGAATTTCAATTCTTAGGAAAAACACCGGTAACATACCATAATCCTGTGAGAAAAAACACATTTGGAACAGATGGGGTGGAACCTGCGGAATGTGTCGTTCATTTAAGGGATGAAAAGGTGAAACTGGAAGGCGGTAAAATTACCGAACCATACGCCAGTATGATAAGAGAAGGCAAAGTGGAGAAAATCGATGTTTATTTGAAGTGAAACAGTCGGATGCCTGGCCATCGCTGCAAAGCAGATGGGCCGGGCATTTTTTGTAGAAAGCTGCCTGACTACAGGGTTTCTATGAAAAAGAAAACAACAGGGGTTGCAAAGGACCTTAATGAAGCCAGTTGGGAGCGAAGGGCTCGTTGAATAGCAAGAACCCCCCGCTAAGAGCTGTCACGTCCTGTGACAACCAGAGGGGGTGGCACGACCTGTGCAAGTGCGTAAAGTGACGATTTTGATGATTTTATAATTTTTCTGCGTGTCATGTATTTGCCTAGCCAATTTGTTAACAAAAAGTCATAGCTCAACAAGAAATTGAGAGAGCCTCATACTACGTCATTGACAAATAATCTCCAGAAACGTAAGATTAATTTATAAAGTTATCGATTAACTAACATCAGGAGGTGTTGCTGTGATTAATCTTAAGGTGGAGGTAACTAAAGAGTTAACAAATCATATTCTTCCGTTCTGGATGAAACTTAAGGATGTAACGTTTGGCGGAGTATATGGTTTAGTGGACTTTAATTTAGATGTGGATAAAAAGGCTGATAAGGGTGGCATCATTACCTCGAGGCTTTTATGGACCTTTTCGGCTGCATACAGGATAACAAAAAATGAAGCATACTTGGAAATGGCTCATCATCTATATGATTTCTTAGAAAGTAAGCTGTATGATCATGAGTTTGGCGGTTTGTACTGGATGGTTGATTATAAAGGGAATCCTGTTGATACAAGAAAGCATGTCTATACGCAATCATTTGGCATCTATGCTCTTAGTGAATATTATCGTGTTTCACAAAATGAAACCGCTTTAAAAATGGCTGTAAAGCTTTTTTACCTAGTCGAAGATAAAGGATTCAATAATGAACTCAATGCATACAAAGAAGAGTTCGACCGTGAATGGAATGAGATTCCGAATGAAATGCTTAGTGAGAATGGAGTTATGGCGGACATCACGATGAATACGCACATTCATGTTCTTGAAGCGTATACGACTCTATATAAAGCGCGGCCTGCAGCCGAGGTGAAAGAAAGGCTTGAAAACCTTCTCAGTATCCTTTATGGAAAAATGTATGATAGGGAAACTGGGTTTTTGGGAGTGTTTTTTGACAGGTCATGGAACAAATTGATTGATTTAAAGTCTTTCGGCCATGATATTGAAGCGAGCTGGCTGGTCGATGAAACATTGAAAGCAATTGGCAGTGATAAACCGGAGTATGGAAAAATGTTGGCCGATATTGCTTACAATATTGCCGATTATGCGATACAACCCGATGGATCGCTTATCAATGAAGAGGAGCAAGGCAAGCTGGATCCAACCCGCGTCTGGTGGGTTCAAGCAGAAGCGATGGTCGGTTTCTTGAATGCATATGAACACACGGGGGATACACGATTCACTGAACTGGCCGAACAAACCTGGGAATATACAAAAAACAATGTTATTGATAATCGTGAGAAGGGAGAATGGTTCTGGTCAGTCGGACCAGATGGGACTCCCTCAAAACGCAATATCGCAGATCCGTGGAAAGGCCCCTATCATAATGCAAGATGTTGTATTGAAATAATCGAAAGGGTGAAATAATGATGATCCATGAAAAATACTATGAGTTGCTGGAAAAGCAAGAAAGCTTAATTACCAGGAAAAATGAAGTTAACGAAGAGTTTTATAATGGTGTGTATGATCGCTATAAGTATCCGGTGGTAACCCGCCACCATGTTCCGCTGCACTGGCGTTTCGACTTGAACAAGAAAACGAATCCTTATTTTATGGAACGATTGGGAATCAATGCTGCTTTCAATCCAGGTGCACTCTATTGGAAAGGCAAATACTATCTTGTCGTCAGAACAGAGGGACTGGATAGAAAGTCGATTTTTGCATTGGCTGTAAGCGACAATGGTATTGATAATTTCAAGTTTATTGATACTCCGCTTGTTTGGGAGGATATTGATAAGGAAGAAACAAATATGTATGATATGCGCCTTGTCCATCATGAAGACGGCTGGATTTACGGAATTTATTGTTCTGAAAGCAAGGATCCTGAAGCCGGGCAGTTTGATACATCTAGTGCTGTGGCAACAGCCGGGCTGGTCCGCACGAAGGATTTGAAAAAATGGGAACGACTGCCGAATATTCAGACTCCGTCTCCTCAGCAAAGGAACGTAGTGCTTCATCCCGAGTTTATCGATAATAAGTATGCTTTCTATACACGTCCGCAGGATGGCTTCATTTCGACAGGATCCGGCGGCGGAATTGCTTTCGGTCTTTGTGATGATATCACAAATCCTGTCATTGACCATGAGAGGGTGATGGATGAGCGGAGGTACCATACTGTCTACGAAGTGAAAAACGGGCAGGGACCGGCACCGATTAAAACGGACAAAGGTTGGATCCATATCGCACATGGTGTGCGAAACACTGCCGCAGGCTTACGGTATGTCCTTTATACATTCGCGACAAGTCTTGAAGATCCTGCTGAGGTAATTGCTAAGCCGGGCGGACATTTTATTGCCCCTTATGACAGCGAACGTGTCGGGGATGTCTCGAATGTCATTTTCTGCAACGGTGTGATTGTGAATGAGAACAACGAGGTCTTCATTTATTATGCTTCAAGTGATACACGCGTACACGTGGCTGCGACCAGCCTGGACAAGCTGGTTGACTATACATTTAATACCCCTGAAGATCTGTTTCGTTCATTGGACTGTGCAATCCAGCGCAAAGAGCTTATTGATAGAAATGAAGAGTTTTTAAAAAAATCATTATAAATTGGCATGCAATAAGCTTTTTTGATATAAAGCAATTACTTTAGTGTATACTTGTATTAGTTTACAAATATAACTGTCCTGGAGATTTAAGGATTGTTAATTAGCTAATGCAATTGAAGTGAGGCAGGTGACCGGTTCTTGAAAAGAAATGTTACGATGCGGGATATTGCTGAAAGACTGGGTGTCAGCAGTGTTACTGTGTCAAAAGCGCTAAATGATAAAGAGGGAGTAAGCCCTGAGCTTAAGACGACGATAAAGAACCTTGCTGAAGAAATGGGATATCGACTGAATACAATGGCTAAGTCGATGAAAGATGGCCTTTCATATAACATCGGAATCATCGTTGCAGAAAGATTTACAGGACCTGGAGAGTCATTTTACTTAATGTTCTATCAGCATATATCCAGGATACTGGAGCAGTATCAATACTCAGGAATACTTCAGATCCTTACTTCTGAAGATGAAGAACAGCTGAATTTGCCAAGGGTTTATAAGGAAAATAAGGTGGACGGCTTTATCGTTCTGGGCCAAATCAGCCGGGGTTATGTTGATCTATTGCAACATGTAGATGTCCCTATTGTCTTTTTAGACTTTTATACAGACCAATTCGATATTGATTATGTAATAACGGATAACTTTTATGGGGTTTATGAAATAACAAACTATCTCATTAAAAGTGGTCACACCGATATAGCATTTGTTGGAAATCTTCAATCTACAAGCAGCATTCAGGATCGGTTCCTCGGCTATTACAAGTCGTTGCTTGAACATAAAATGAAACTGAAAGATGAATTTATCATTAATGACCGGGATGAAAAAGGAAAATTCATCGAAATGGAATTGCCGGATAAACTGCCGTCGGCATTCGTCTGCAATAATGACCAAATTGCTTTTAATTTGATTAATCAGCTGAAAAACCAAGGGTTAAACGTTCCTGAAGACTGTTCGGTTGTCGGCTTTGACAATGATATTTACGCTAAAATCTCGGATCCGAAAATCACTACAGTTGAAGTGGATATGGAAGGAATGTCAAAGATGGCAGTTAAAATGATTGTGCAAAAAGTGAAGGATAGCAATGAAAAGTTCGGCCGGATACTTGTTAAAGGAAAAATTATTTTCAGGGATTCTGTCAAACAAATAAAAACAAGGTGAGTATGCCTTGTTTTTATTTGTTAGTTAAGAGGTGAACAGGTTGGAATTTATCAATAAACTCTATAAGTATTTTCTTGCGAGTTTCTTTTTTTGGGTGTATATCTTAAAAGGAGTTCTAGTATATAGCTTGATACCAGCAGGATATGCTTTATTCTCAGTTATTGAGGAGATCAGGAAGGAAAGAGATGACGGTACGATTGGGGGATTGTTCAAATCCTATTATCAGGAGTATAAACACTTGAAGCTCCAGTCATTTTTATCTTCATTCCTATTGATCGTCATTTATAGTTTGCTTTTCCTGGCAAACCAATATTCCGGAGGCCTGGCTGCCCTGATATCCTTTGTAATGATATATTTCCTCGCAGTCACCATCATTCTCTTGACTTTCAGCATGAACTTTTTACGGTACCATTCTTTAACCTTTAAGGATACGTTAATATATTCATTTATCTATTCGATTAGAAACCTTTGGGTCACAATCATCATTCTTGTTGCCCTGGGGCTTATAGCCAAAATCTCGAATAAGAACTTTATTATTTTATTGTTCATTTCACCCTCGCTGTATGGACTGTTTGTAAGGTTTCTGTTCGAAAGGTTCATATCCACAAAATTACCGCCTTCAATAAAGGCATAAGTATTGCTCAGCTTAAGGTCATTTAAGCTGGGCTTTCTTTATGACAGGGGAATTGTTAAGTGCTTGTCGTAGTAAATAAAGTAATTTTACCTTATAACCATTCGTCCTTTGAGCATATTAGCACAATGTGGTAATAAAGTTACATTTCTTTGAAAAGAAGTTGGATATAAAGTTTTAACGTAAAAAAAGGCATTGACGGGAAAGCGCTATCATACTACAATTAAGTTGTAACTTAAACGATAACTTAATAAGAGGGGGAAAACCATGAAAAAGAAATTTGGGCTTCTAACTTTAGTGGTTGTTCTTGTGTTAGGCATCTTCACAGGATGTTCAGACAATGCAGATTCTGAAGACACTGGCAGTAAAGAGGAAGGCGGAATAAAAGGAGAAATTACGGTTTTAACAAACAGAACTGACATCGTAGATACAGTATTCCAGGATTATGCCAAACAGTTTAATGAAGAGTATCCGGATGTGAAAGTTAATTTTGAAGCAATTACGGATTACGAAGGTCAAGTTAAAATCAGGATGAATACGAAAGATTATGGTGATGTACTGTTAATTCCAAACGATATTCCGGTTCAGGATCTTCCGAATTTTTTCGAGCCGCTTGGAGAAGTTGATGAGTTAAGTAAAAAGTATCTTCATGTAGATGAAAAGGCGATTGATGGAACTTCCTACGGGATTCCAGTTGTTGTAAATGCAGATGGAATCGTGTACAACAAAAAAGTTTTTGAAGAGGCTGGCATTACGGAGATTCCGACATCTTCTGACGAATTTATATCAGCTATGAAACAAGTTAAAGAAAAAACAGATGCAATTCCAAATTATACGAACTATGCAGCTGGCTGGCCGCTTACCCAGTGGGAGCCAAGCCGGTTATCAGTTGCTGGTGAGCCTGACTATGTAAATGTGCAAATGGCTAATATGGATGACCCATTTGCAGAAGGCAGACCTCACTATATTGTCTATAAATTAATGTATGACCTTGCTAAAGAAGGCCTAATTGAAAAAGATCCTACAACAACAGATTGGGAATCTTCGAAAGCCATGCTTGCAAAAGGTGAAGTTGCGACAATGGTGTTAGGTTCTTGGGCGATTTCCCAGGTTCAAGATTTAGCAGAAGATCCGAACACAATTAGTTACATGCCTTTCCCTCATAACAAGGATGGAAAAGTGTATTCTACCACCGGCGGAGACTACAAAATCGGTATCAACAAGAATTCCGAAAATAAAGAAGCGGCACATGCCTGGTTGGATTGGTTTATTCACGAATCGAACTTCGCTCAAGACCAGGGAGGAATTTCACCGATCGTTGGAGCGGAATTCCCGGAGACTCTAGCATCATTTAAAGAGCTAAATATAGAACTGATCTCTAACGCCCCGCCGAAAGAGGGCCAGGAAGGCTGGGTTGATGCTATTGATAAAGAAGGCGAAGTTGGTCTGTGGGCACCTGATTTCAAGAAACGCATAATTGAGGCTGGTATTGGAAACACAAATGAGTCTTTTGATGATATTACAGAGGACCTGAACGCCAAGTGGAAAAAAGGCAGAGAAAAAGTTACTCAGTAAACGAATTGATACAATTGATATGAACATTCTAATAGGGGAAAGCGCATAGAGCTCTTTCCCCTATATCATACCTTTCTATGAGAAACGCTGGGATCAGTGGAGTATTGTGAACGAAAGGATGTAATGCCTGGAGGTACAGGATATGTTTAAACTTCCTAACGTTAATTACAAAACCCAAAGAAGGATTATCATTGTTGCTTTCTCGACCGTCCCTCTTTTATTGTTGCTGGTTTTTTCTTATTTGCCGGTAATGAAAATGTTCCAATATAGTGTAACAAACTGGAATGGATTCAGTAATCAATCAGAATTTGTCGGTCTGGAAAACTATAAGACGATTTTTACGAATCCAGAATATTTTTCTGTTTTTAAAGTAAGTCTATATTACTTTTTTGCAACGTTTGTCCAGATGGGACTGGCGCTATACTTTGCTACGATTTTAAGTTTTAAAGTGAAATTTAAGAATTTCTTCAAAGGAGTTATTTTCTTTCCCTATTTATTAAATGGAGTAGCGATCGGTTTCATTTTCCTTTATTTTTTCCGGCCGGATGGCACCCTGGATACTTTGCTGAACCTTGTCGGACTGGGGCAATACGCACAGCTTTGGCTGGGTAACCCGGATATCATCAATATCTCCCTGGCAGGGACTTCAGTATGGAGGTATATGGGCTTTAACTTCATTATTTTCCTTGGGGCGATTCAATCTATCTCTGGAGAAATTTACGAAGCTGCGGAAATTGATGGTGCGAATAGATGGCACCAGTTCAGATATATTATTTTGCCAAGTATCAAGCGTATTGTTGAGCTTAACGTCATTCTAGCGATCAGCGGAGCCATCAGTGTATTCGAAATCCCTTACATCATGACTGGTGGATCAAATGGCAGTAATACATTTGTTATCCAGACAGTTGATACTGCTTTCAAATACAGCAAGGTTGGGATGGCATCAGCGATGGCAGTTGTCCTGCTGATTATCGTTGTTATAGTGACCATTATCCAAAAGAAAGTCTTCGGCGATAAGGAGGCCTAATATGTATAGAATCAAATCTGCAACACTAACCGCTTTGAAATATGCTTCTTTAATTTTGGGGGTTCTAGTCGCATTGGTTCCGATTCTGGTTGTTTTCATCGCCTCCTTTAAAACGCCAGAGGAATATAGCAATACAGGCCCTTTGACTCTTCCTGAGAATTGGCTGAACTTTGAAAACTACAGCAGAGCGTTTTTTGAAGGACATATGCTAGTGGGGTTCATGAACACTATCATTATCCTGGTTATATCCATTGCGGGAGCCACTCTGCTGGGAACGATGATTGCTTATATCCTCAATCGGTTTGATTTTAAGGGAAGTAAGTTAATCATGGGCGCATTTCTGCTGGCTACTCTGATACCTGCAGTAACGACACAAGTAGCCACCTTTCAGATCATTAGTGAACTGGGAGTATTCAATACAAGATGGGCGGCAATCCTCCTCTTTATGGGAACGGATATTATTGCTGTTTATATATTCCTCCAATTCCTTGAGAAAATTTCTGTTTCCCTTGATGAGTCTGCAATGCTTGATGGAGCATCTTACTTTACGATTTATAGAAAAATCATCCTGCCGCTGTTAAAACCGGCAATAGCCACTGTTTTCATTATAAAAGGAGTAGCCATTTACAACGATTTCTACATTCCTTTCTTGTATATGCCGAAATCGGATCTTCAGGTGGTATCGACTGCATTATTTAAATTCAAAGGGCCATATGGGTCTCAATGGGAAGTTATCAGCGCAGGCATCATCATCGTCATCATCCCGACCTTGATAGCGTTTTTGGCATTGCAAAAATATATATACAACGGTTTCTCAGAAGGCTCGGTGAAATAGAGTTATAGAATAAGTCAAAGTTTATAGGAGAGTAGAATATGGAAAAAGTGAAAAGTTTGGAAGAAGTTAAGATTATAGGTGAAACGTTGAAGGAGATGCCCTGGGAAGATAAGCCGACTGGCTGTGAAGCACCAGTATGGCGATATTCAGCGAACCCAATCATCGATCGGAACCCTGTTAAGGGAGTTTCCAGGGTATTCAATAGCGCGGTGGTTGCATATGAAGGAAAGTTCATTGGCGTTTTCCGTGCGGAAACAGTAAATGGCCGCCCGTATTTGCATCTTGGCTATAGCGAAGATGCAATTAACTGGACGATTGAAGAAGAAAGAATACCATTTGTGGATGAGGACGGCAAGCCCTTTCAGCCCAAGTATGCATATGACCCTCGCCTCGTAAAAGTGGAAGATACTTACTACATTATTTGGTGTACAGATTTCTACGGTGCTGCCCTGGGAATGGCAAAGACAGTGGATTTCAAGCACTTCGAAAGAATGGAAAACCCTTTCCTTCCTTTCAATCGAAACGGGGTTCTGTTCCCAAGAAAGGTTAATGATAACTTCTTATTGCTTTCTCGTCCAAGTGACAGCGGTCATACACCATTTGGTGATATTTTTATCAGCGAAAGCCCGGATATGATTTACTGGGGAAAGCATCGGCACGTGATGAGTAAAGGCGGCGAGGGATGGTGGCAAAGCGTTAAAATCGGCGGGGGGCCAGCTCCCATTGAAACCACTGAAGGTTGGCTGATGTTCTATCACGGTGTTACAGGAACGTGCAACGGTTTTGTATACAGTATGGGTGCGGCCATCCTTGACCATGATGAGCCCTCAAAAGTGAAATACCGTTCAAGAAATTTTGTCCTCACTCCAGAAAAAAATTATGAAACAACCGGTTTTGTTGACAATGTGGTTTTCCCTTGTGCGACACTGCATGATGCTGAAACTGGAAGAATTGCAATCTACTATGGTGCAGCAGATACGTATGTGGGAGTTGCTTTTACAACGATAGAGGAAATCGTCGATTATGTGAAAACTACCAATGAAACCGTAGGTGATGATGCGGAAATAGGGAAAATGTAAATATTTTATAACTTAATGAAGCGCGAGTTGCGCCCAGGAGTTAATGTTCCTGAGAAAAGGAGAATCGGGTGGTGACTAATACCACCCGACTTTTTTATAAGGAGATAAGAAGCGTTTTGTATAGGGGTAATGGGACAGCCTGGGAGAGA
>JAENYN010000052.1 GCA_016841765.1 Guptibacillus hwajinpoensis | reverse complement strand
CCGCTTAGACTACTTTTTATTATTTCCACTGTCTACTTGACAGGGAGCAGTTCAATCTTAGTGTGTTTTTGTTTTATTCATTTATGAGGGTTTTTTATGTAAATATAAGCAAGGTCAGGGTCCCTGTGACTCCTGACCTTTTCTATCTGCCGGGAAATGGGATAAATTGGAGGTGATGTTAAGGAAATCCTTAACCAATACTATAGAGAGAATTTGTTGCAAGGGAGTCTTTCCAGTGAAAAAGGGTGCATGGAATGTCCAGCTTACCGCTTCTTTAACAGATAATATTGCTTCTATTAAACAACAGACAGATAGTGATGACATCATTTTTCAAATAATTCCTATTGAAAATAAGAAAGGGTGTCTTATCTATTCACAGGCAGTTGTTGATCCTGTATTGTTACGCGATCACATTGTGGAACCTCTGATAAATAAAGAGATAGATACCATCTCCAAAGATATCGGAACACTGATGGACAGTTTGATTTCCGTATTAGATAAACAGAAGGTAAAAGAGATAAAAGCCATCGCAGAAGCCATCGTTTCAGGATATCTCATCATTATGATAGAGGGTGTATCAGAAGCTGTCAGGGTGAACATTAAAAAGTCGAATAATAGACAGATAACGGCTACAGAAAAAGAAGTAAGTTATCTGGGATCGGAAGACAGCTTTATTGAAGATTTGAATATCAACCTTTCTTTCATCCGCAGTCGGCTGCCAGATCCGAACTTGCAGGTAACTTATTACGAAGTTGGGAAACGAAGTAAAACGAAAATCGCCGTCTTGGCTATAGAGGACATCGTTAATCCTGAATTACTGAATCGTGTTTCCCGTGATCTTGCTCATATGAAACATGAAGCGATACTCGGGCTTGGACAATTCCGGGAACTTCTGAATCAAACAGATTATTCGCCTTTTCCTACCCTTATGTTGACAGAGAGACCGGATAAGGCTATTGCTGCTTTATTGGAAGGACGGGTTGTTATGATGGCCGATCATACCCCTAAAGCGGGTATTGCTCCTACTACAATCCTGGATGCTTTATGGGTTCCTGATGATTACTATTCCCACCGATTTGTGGGGGTGTTATTCCGGATAATCCGGATTCTCGGTTTAATCGCGATGCTGTATATTTCTCCACTATATATTGCCATTACCACCTTCAATCCTCAGCTCGTACGTACGGATATGATTCTATTTCTCGCACAGGAAAGGCTGGGTGTTCCATTGCCGACGGCATTTGAAGTGATTTTCCTCGAAGTAATGATCTTGCTTATCATCGAGGCGAGTTTCCGGCTTCCGAGTAAAATTGGATCGAATGCAACAGTGGTAGCCGGTATTATCATCGGGCAATCTGCTGTGCAAGCAGGGGTGGTTTCAGCAATTGCTATTATTGTTGTTGCCGTGTCAATGATTGGGTCTTTTGCAATTCCGGGATATGAAGTGGTTCAGGCACTCAGAATCATCAAGGGGATATTTATCATAGCTGCTTCGATGTTTGGCGTTTATGGATTCTTTGTGATGACGCTCGTTATTGCTGCATGGCTGAATGCACAAAGATCTTTTGGATTTCCATATTTGTCGCCTTTATCCCCCTTTTTGCCAAAAGATTTATGGCGAGATGGATTATACCGTGCGAAATGGAAAAATATAAAAGGCAGACCAATGTCTTTTCGTCCTTTTGGTAAGAGACAAAAGGGGCGGCAATAATGAAACTGCCAGGAACCTGTTTAATCATTTTCATTGCTGCTTCCATTCTGACAGGCTGCAGCGACTACCGGGAATTGGAACAAAGAGGCTTTGTCATCATGCTTGGAATCGATAAGACCGAGGATGACAAATATAAAGTTATGATGCAGCTACCCGTCTATGGGGGCGGTTCGGAGAAGAGACAGCCAGGCTATCGAATCATTGAATCGGCTTCCGAGTCTTTATATGAAGCGTTTATGGAGCAAAATGAAGTATTGGCACGGGAACTGGACCTCACTTCCCTGGAAACCATCGTTATCGGCAGCAAGTTAGCCGAAGATGGGATTCAGGACCTGGAATTCTTGTTGAGGGACTTTCGAATTCCAAGGACGACAAACATTACAGTAACCAAAGGAGATGCAGAAGAAGTGTTGCGGTCGGAAACTCCTTTATTTACATTTCCGGCTCTTTATCCTTTATATGGGTTATCCAAAAATTGGAACCAGAGTATGTTGGTCTTCCAGGTTCCTTTATGGAAGTTGTTTAACCGCTATTTTTACAGCAAGTTTGAAGACCCTTATCTGATGGCCCTCCATGTTTCAAAGGATTATGGAATTACGTGGGGCGGGATTGGCCTTTTTAATGACAAGAAACTGGTTGGTTTTTTGGATAAAGAGCAGACCCGTACCTTTGGGTTATTTGAAAGCTTCGGAGAGGAACGGCCCGTCATTACCAAAGTAAATGGGGAAATCCTAAGTCTGGAAATAAATCAGAGAAAAACAAAGAGGAACGTCGAATTTACCGATGGAAAGGTAAAGCTCGATATACAGGTAGACATACAAGGGAAGTTCAAGGAGTTTGATTTCCAGGATGAAGTCACAATTAGAAAAGAAAGTCACTTGAAAACAGAGCTGGAAAAACAGCTGACAGAGGAAATTAAAGCATTGATTATACAGTTACAAGAAAAAGAAATAGATCCGTTAGGTTTTGGCGAACTCGCAAGAAGAAAGAACATGCAAATGAAAGACAGAAACGAGTGGATAGAGATATATAAAGAGGCAGATGTTCAAATCGATGTTTCGATCACTGTATTGTCTTCCAGTTCATTGGACTAAGGAAAGGAGGTAGTGATAACATGAAAATTGAAAAAATGTCTCCTATCACTTTTGTGTCGATGATCTTCATTTTGACAATGTGAGCAACCATCTATTTATTACCTTCTGTAGCGATTGATGCAGGGGGAAGGGCGGCTTGGATAGTTGCTCTCATATCGGGAATTGCTGGCACATTGATGATTGTCTTGATTGGAAAATTAGCTCAAACCTTTCCTGACCATACGTTTTACGAATATGCTTCCTTATTGCTTGGAAATATTTTAGGGAAAATAATAAGTTTTTTTCTTGTTCTTTTCATTATCATCAATTCGGCTGTTGACATGTATCTGGTGACTTCATCCATCATGGGCGTATTCTATATTCTTACTCCTTCCTGGCAGATTTTTCTTTTAATGACAGGAAGCGCTGTCTTATTGAGCTGGTATGGGGTAGTGAATCTTGCAAGAATGACACCGGTATTAAGTATTCTGCTCATCCTGATGACCATCATTATTACTCTGTTCTTAACGCAGTCAGTCCAGATAGGTTATTTCAGACCAGTCAGAGTAACAGATATCCAGTTCACTTCCATGGAATTCTGGGTGGCTATTGGAAGCTTCAGAACTGCAATATTTTTAGGGGTTCTGCTTCCATATGTTCAACATGGAACGAAGGTTGTGAAGAACACTTTGCTCAGCTTCTGGCTTGCCTGGATCATTGTATTTTTGTTTGTTGCCTTTCCGGTCTTACTGTTTTCTGTAGAAGGAGCGGCTATTCTGGAGAGACCGTTTCCCTACTTCCTTTCCGTAATTCGAATACAAAACTTTCCTTTTGACAGGATACATACCTTTGCCCGGATGTTATACAGTGTTAACGTCCTGATTACGGTAGGGATAGCCTTTTTTGCTGGGGGCCTTTTACTGAAACAGATATTTTCAAACGGAGATAAACATAACTATACCGCCGTCAGGCCATTCATTCTCATCACTGCGGGAATGACGCTTATTCTGTTATTCCTGATTAAAAATAATGCCACAGGGATTGAATTCATCAATATCTCGATTATCAGTCTGCTTACTTTTGCATGGGGCTCTTTTCTGCTCCTATGGATTGTTAAATGGAGCCGTCATATTTGAAAAAACCCATATTAATCTTCCATTAGACTCAGGTTTTTAACATCTAGAGTCTTTTTTTTTTATCCGGATCAATACCAATCTGCTTTTTGAATTGTTTTGCTAAATATAGTAGAAAACCAGGTATAAAAACTCTCCAAATATCAAGACTAATAACTAACTGCATTTATGAAGGGTATGAAGCTTATGGAGAAAAAAGCAAAGCCTTTTTGGGAGAAACTGAAATTTCTAGGTAAAACAGAGGAATTGAACGAGAATAGTGTCCGTTCCCCCTACGATCGGAAAGGACCGGAAAAAGCCTACCGGTCCCGCTGGCAGCATGATAAAGTAGTCCGCTCCACTCATGGAGTCAACTGTACTGGTTCCTGCAGTTGGAAAATTCACGTCAAAGACGGGATTATCACTTGGGAAACTCAGCAGACCGATTACCCGACTACTGGTCCGGGACTGCCGGAATATGAACCAAGGGGCTGCCCAAGAGGGGCTACTTTTTCATGGTATACCTACAGTCCTCTTCGTGTCAGGTATCCCTACGTCCGGAGTACCCTGCTCGGTCTATGGAAAGAAGCAATCCGGGAAACCAATGATCCTGTTGCTGCATGGAAATCTATCATTGAGAATCCGGAGAAGGCAAGGAAATATAAACAAGCGAGAGGAAAAGGTGGCTTCGTAAGAGCTGACTGGGACGATATCGAAACGCTGATCAATGCACAAATCATTTACACCATTCAGCAGTATGGCCCCGACCGAATTTTTGGATTTTCGCCGATTCCGGCCATGTCGATGGTCAGTTATGCCGGAGGAGGTCGTTTTCTTTCCATGATTGGGGCGTCTTTACTGAGTTTTTATGACTGGTATGCAGATCTGCCTCCAGCCTCTCCGCAGATATGGGGAGAACAGACGGATGTACCGGAAAGCTCTGACTGGTATAATTCCAGTTATTTGCTTGTCTGGGGATCGAATCTTCCTCAGACAAGAACACCTGATTCGCATTTCATGGTGGAAGCCAGGTACCGGGGGACAAAAGTTGTAGCGGTCAGCCCGGACTATGCAGAATTCGTAAAATTTGCAGACAACTGGCTGAATGTTCAGCCAGGAATGGACGGCGCTCTAGCCATGGCAATGACGCATGTTATTTTGAAAGAATTCTATGTTGATAACCAGACGGATTATTTCAATGATTACGTCAGGAAATACACGGATTTGCCTTATCTGATTACATTGAAGGAAACAGAAACCGGATTTCAGGCCGACCGGTTTTTAAGGGCCAGTGATCTTGGATTATCTGTGGAAAAGGCGGAGTGGAAAACGGTTGTCTTCGAGGAAACTACGGAGCAGTATGTAGTTCCGAACGGCAGTATCGGGCATCGCTGGGAGGATAAGGGTGATTGGAATTTACAACTGACGGATAAGGAAAACAACGTCGAACACATCACACCTGCATTAAGCTTGCTTGGATTTGAAGATGAGGTGAAACTGGTCAACTTTGCCGCATTTACGCAAGAAGACAGGCAAGTGATTCAGCGTGGAGTCCCGGTGAAAAAAATGGAATACAACGGAACTACCCGTTATGTTACTACCGTTTTTGATTTGATGCTTGCCAATAATGGGGTCGATCGTGGGTTGGCAGGGGATTATCCAAAAGATTATGATGATCCGAAACCATATACCCCAGCCTGGCAGGAGGAGATAACGGGAGTTGACCGGAAGCAGGTTGCCCAGATTGCCCGTGAGTTTGCTCAGAATGCCATTGATAGTAAAGGGCGTTCGATGATTATTATGGGTTCTGGAATCAATCATTGGTACCATTCGGATATCATCTACAGGGCTATCCTGAATCTGGTGCTGCTGACAGGGTCGCAAGGGGTTAATGGAGGCGGATGGGCCCATTATGTAGGGCAGGAAAAAGTCCGTCCTCTGGAAGGCTGGCAGACTGTTGCCATGGGAAAAGACTGGGGCGGACCTCCACGACTTCAGAATGGGACATCCTTCTTTTATTTTGCAACGGAGCAATGGCGGTATGAGGATCAGAAAACAGAAGACCACATTTCACCGTTAGTCAAGGAACCTAAATTCAGACATTTAGGAGATTATAATGTACTGGCAGCTCGTTTGGGCTGGCTGCCGTCTTATCCGCAATTCAATCAGAACCCCCTCCAATTGGGGGCTGGTGGAAGTACCAAAGAGGAAGTCATCCAAACTATATTAGATGATGTGAAACAGGACAAGTTGAAGTTTTCCGTAGCCAATCCAAGTCATCCGGATAATGCTCCCAAAACGATGTTCGTCTGGCGTGCCAATCTGCTTGGAAGCTCAGCCAAAGGACATGAATACTTTTTAAAGCATCTTCTTGGAACGCACGGCCACAACTTGAGTGAGGTTTCTGAACTGCAGCCGGAGGAAGTGGATCATCAGGCCGATCCAGGCAATGGGAAGTTGGATTTACTGATCAACATGGATTTCCGAATGTCAGGAACCGGGTTGTACTCCGATATCGTCCTCCCTGCCGCTACCTGGTATGAAAAGTACGATATCAGCAGTACCGACATGCATCCATTCATCCACCCATTCAACCCGGCAATTACCCCTCCTTGGGAAAGCCGGTCTGATTGGGATACTTTCAAGAAACTGGCCAAGCGGTTCTCGGAAATGGCGCAAACGTATTTTCCTGAGCCAGTGAAAGATGTAGTTACAACACCGTTGCTGCATGATACACCATCTGAAATTTCACAGGCATTTGGGAAAATCCCTGATTGGAAACATGGCGAATTTGAACCGAAACCAGGAGAGAACTTCCCAGCTATTTTTGTAGTAGAACGCGACTACACTAAAGTTTATGACAGGTTCATCACGTTAGGCCCAAATGTCCAGAAGACGATCGGGGCAAAGGGAATTGCGTGGGATGCCAAGGAAGAGTACGAGGATCTGAAAGAAATTCTCGGTCTTTCCAAAGAATCAAAAGAATATAAGGACCTCCCAAGCCTGTTTCATGACCGAAATGTCGCCGAAGCGATTTTGACATTATCCAGCACGACGAATGGCTCGTTAGCCATGAAGGCATGGGAGAAAATGGAGCAGAAGACGGGACTGAAGCTGAAGGACCTCGCGATTGAACGTGCAGAGGAGCATATTTCTTTTGATGAGATTACCGCTCAGCCCAGAAAGGTTATTTCTTCACCGGTATATAGCGGAACAGAAACAGGAAACAGAAGGTATTCCCCATTTACAACCAATGTCGAGCGGTTGATACCGTGGAGGACCTTAACTGGACGGCAGCATTTTTATCTGGATCATGAGACGATGTTCGAGTTTGGGGAAGAACTTCCCGTTTTCAAGGCTCCTTTACGTAAAGCTGCATTCTTCGACCGGGACCATCGCCCTGTTACGGAAGGTAAAGAGATTACGCTGCGATATCTGACACCGCATTTTAAGTGGTCCTATCACAGCACTTATGCGGATACGCTGCCGATGCTGACATTATTCAGAGGTGGTCCGCATATCTGGATCAACAACAGGGATGCGGAAGCTGCAGGAATTGATGACAATGACTGGCTTGAAATGTACAACAGGAATGGCGTGGTGGTGGCCCGTGCTGTTGTCAGTCACCGTCTTCCGCAGGGAGTCGCTTTCATGTATCACGTGCAGGACCGGTATATTAACGTACCAGGTTCCAAGATCACGAAAGACCGGGGCGGCACGTTCAACAGTCCGACAAGGATCCATGTCAAGCCTACCCAGATGATTGGCGGCTATGCTCAGCTGAGCTATGGGTTCAATTATTACGGACCAACAGGAAACCAGCGAGATGAACAAGTCGTCATCCGGAAAATGGATCGAAATGAGGTGGATTGGCTTGAAGATTAAAGCTCAGTTCGGGATGGTTATGAATCTGGATAAATGTATTGGCTGTCATACGTGCAGTGTGACGTGTAATAACACCTGGACTAATCGCCCTGGAGCGGAATATATGTGGTGGAACAATGTTGAGACAAAGCCGGGGATTGGATATCCAAAACGATGGGAGGACCAGGATGAACACAAAGGCGGCTGGGAGTATAAGAAAGGCAAGCTGGATCTGAAGGCCGGCGGCAGGGCCCGGAAGCTCCTGAATATTTTCTATAATCCAGAACTGACCCAAATAGATGACTACTATGAACCATGGACATATGACTACGACCATCTCATTAAGAGTCCTGAAAAGAAGCACCAGCCTGTTGCCAGACCGAAATCTCAGCTTACTGGAGAATATATGGATATCATCTGGGGTCCGAACTGGGAGGATGACCTGGCGGGCACATATAAAACAGGGGTAGACGACCCAAATCTGAAAGGAATCGAAGATAAAATCAAATTTGAATTCGAGCAGGCCTTCATGATGTACCTGCCCCGAATTTGTGAGCATTGCATGAATCCCTCTTGCCTGGCTTCCTGCCCGTCAGGCGCCATCTATAAGCGGGAAGAAGATGGGATTGTACTGGTGGATCAGGACTCCTGCCGGAGCTGGCGGTTCTGTATGTCCGGCTGTCCTTACAAAAAAGTCTATTTTAACTGGAAAACGAACAAAGCGGAAAAGTGTACCTTCTGTTTTCCCAGAGTGGAAAATGGAGAGCCGACGATTTGTTCAGAAACGTGTGTCGGGCGCATCCGTTATATCGGAATCGTGCTCTATGATGCAGACCGAGTAAAAGAGGCAGCATCTGTCGAGGATGACAAGGATCTCTATGAAGCGCAATTGGGTTTGTTTTTAGATCCGAATGATCCCGAAGTTATCAAGCAGGCGAAAAGGGATGGCATTCCTGAAGACTGGATCGAGGCAGCACAGGCTTCACCAGTGTATAAAATGGCGGTCGAGCAAAGAATCGCATTACCGTTACATCCCGAATACCGGACGATGCCGATGGTATGGTATGTCCCGCCATTAAGTCCAATAATGGAAGCTTTCGGCGGCCAACAGGATTCCATAGATCCGAAAGTAATCTTTCCAACTATCGATCAGTTCCGTATTCCGATTGAATACTTAGCTAACCTAATGGCTGCCGGTGATACGGAGGTTATCTCCAAAGTACTGAAGAAATTAGTCGCGATGCGCAGCTATATGCGGAGTGTGAATTTAGGTCAGTCGGAGACATTTGATAAAGGGATATTGGAAAGTGTCGGGCTCACGGAGGAAACTGCCGAGGAAATGTACGAATTGCAGGCCATTGCGAAGTACAATGACCGTTATGTCATTCCGAAAGCACACAGGGAAGAAGCGGAAGATATGTTTGGCCAACAAGGGGTGGCAGGTTACAACTTCATGGAAGGATGCAGTGACTGTTTTGTCGGGGGTGGAGGAAAAGCACAGGAAGATCCTCTTGCTTTCAGCGAGAATTATTGGAAAGATATCGAAGGGGATGTGATGGATGGAAGAGGTTAAATCGATATTGAAGCTATGTTCCATATTGTTCAGCTACCCACAAGAATCGTTCCAGCATAACAAGGAAATCGATATATTTGTCCGTAAAATTACAGACAAGGAAACCAGGCGACTATTGAGTAATTTTATGGAATTCTACAATTCCATGCCCTATAAAGAACTAAGCGAAGCCTATGTGAAAACGTTTGATTTCAGCGACCAGACCACTCTCTATCTGACCTATGGGGTATTTGGAGATAATAGGGAGCGCGGCATGGGGTTTGTCAAACTTAAAATGGAGTTTGCCAAGGCGGGCTTTTACCTGAAGGAGGAAGAACTTCCTGACTATCTGCCGCTGATTCTGGAATTCACTTCGGTGGCTGATCCTTCATTTGTGAAAAAAGTATATTTCATCCATAAAAAAGGCATCGATCAGCTAGCTGAAAACCTGAAGGCAGAGAAAAGTCCCTATTACTGGCTGATTGAAGCCAGTATCCGGACAATTGAAAAAGTAATTAGACAGAGTGTGGACATTTCAGACACTGATGTCAAGTCCAATACGATGTGAAAGAAGGTACTGTATGTTAACCACATTAGACTTTTTTCTATGGGTGGTATTCCCATACATTATGCTGACGCTTTTTGTAGCAGGTCATATCTTCCGCTATAACCATGATCAGTTCGGATGGTCTGCCAGGTCGAGTGAATTCATCCGGAAGGATAACTTGCTAAAGTGGGGAAGCAATCTCTTCCACTATGGAGTCATATTTGTCTTCTTCGGTCATGTAGCAGGGATCCTGATTCCGTCAGGATTTTATGACACCATTGGGGTTACTGAAGGCATGTATCACTTTGGGGCTAATTGGTTCGGTGGAGCAGCAGGGGTCGCCATGGTAGTCGGCGGTTTCCTTTTAACAATGCGAAGAATCCGTTTTGAGCGTGTCAGTAAGAATAGTCCGAAGAAAGATTTATATGTACTGCTTCTGATTGGGGTTGTCGTAGTAGTTGGATTTACAAACACTGTCGCTTACACAGCTACAGGCGGTACATTCGATTACAGGGAAACGATAGGACCGTGGTTTCGGGGGATATTGACATTTCAGCCACGCCCTGAACTGGTAGCCGGTGCACCGTGGGGATTCCAGCTTCATATCATCGCATCGTTTATCCTTTTCGGTGTCTGGCCGTTCACACGGCTTGTTCATGTGTGGAGTATTCCGTTGACATACCTGAATCGAAATTACATTGTCTACCGGAAAGCTTCCAGGAAAAAACGCCTTGAGCCCCACATGCGCAGTGAAGAGTAGCGTTTAACATAGAAAATTCGGAAAGGGACGGGAAAAAATGTCAGGACCAGCTTTAAAACAATATGATTGGCACCGGTCGATCCACGAAGCGGCGTTTGGACAGGTGAAAGAAATGACCCGGATGGTTAAAGAATTACATCGTTCGGGGTGGAAAAACCAAGCGCTTGAAGGAGAAAAAATTCTGCTGGAGCATTGGAAGGACCACATCATCAGTCATGCGGATGCGGAAGAAGCAGGGCTGTATGCAGAAAAACAGAAAGAAAATCCGAAGCTCGAACAACAAATCATTAAACTAACCAGAGACCATGACCTGTTAAGGGTAATTATCGATAAAATAGAGATATCACAGGAAAAGAAATCACCTTTTGAGGAGCGTTCGTCTCATTATGACTCATTGCTGATCATCAATGAGATACACAGTCGGGATGAAGAAACATCCTTGCTCAAAGGTTCCTAAACGTAGTAACAGTCCATAACCTTTCAGTGTGGGCTGTTTTTTGAGAAGGCTGTGTTAAAGCTCAATGTTGCTTTTTAACACTAGTTGATTGAGTTGAAGGTGCGAGACTCCTCGAAAATAAAAGTCAATTTTCTTCGTGCGGTGTTTTTCAAGAAGCTTTTTCAAAGTCCTGCGGGAAATAGAGGAAAGGCTGAGACCCCGCAGGAGCGTCAGCGCCTGCCCCGCGGAAAGCGAGTACCTGCAACGGAAACCAACATTAGCGTTTAACAGAGCCTTTGAGAAAAGGAGGAGTACCGATGGAATGGAGGCCCCTGTTTGAAAGGATACTAAATTATGAGACACGCTAGTCTGGATTATTGCAAGAGAGTTATTTTGACAAATATGCAAACTAATAAAGATACATAATAAATCTCACAGGAAACACGAGTAACTTTTCTTAGGCTACAAAGAAGGAGCTGAATGGAATGAACAAGCAAAAAGCATTATTACCAATAACTACGCTAGCTATGACCATCGCTTTTGCCGCCTGGGCAGTCATTTCACCGATTGCCAGTACGCTGCAGGAAATCTATAACCTGTCTGCAACAGAAAAAAGTGTCCTTGTTGCTGTTCCCGTCCTGCTGGGCTCGGTCATGAGGATTCCCCTTGGAATTATGACCGATAAATATGGCGGGAAGAAAATATATACCGGCCTTATGCTGTTCCTAATCATTCCTTTGATCGGAGCAGGGTTTGCCAATTCCTATGCTATGCTCATGTTCTGGGCCTTCTTTATCGGTATGGCAGGCACATCGTTCGCTGTTTCCATCTCTTTTGTTTCTAAACTTACACCTCCCGAAAAGCAGGGAACGGCTCTTGGAATCAACGCTGTCGGGAATATTGGAACCGCATTGGCCGGATTCACCTTGCCTACAATTGCAGCATTGTATGGAATTCCCTGGGTGTTCTGGAGTCTGACTCTTCCCATCTTCATAATGGCTGTTTTATTGTGGTTTTTCACTCCGGAAACGAAGCCATCAGCAAGTACGAAAACCGTTTTGGGGGCTCTCTCCGTCTTAAAATTCGGATTTACCTGGGTGTTATCGCTATTTTACTTTGTGACATTTGGTGTGTTTGTAGCTTTCGGAATTTACCTTCCGACATTGCTTGTCGATGTCTTCGATCTGACACTGGTAGATGCAGGTTTAAGGGCAGCAGGTTTTGTCGTCGTTTCAACGCTGATCCGTCCAGTCGGTGGCATACTGGGAGATAAAATCGGTGCTGCAAAGGTGCTGGTTTTCGTGTATGCAGGTATAGCAGCTGGAGCACTTGTTCTGGCTGTATGGATAACTAATTTTTTTGTTTTTACAGCTGCTTGTCTGTTTATTGCGGTAATGGCCGGACTTGGAAACGGCTCCGTGTTTAAGCTTGTTCCGCAGCTGTTCCCTAATCAAACAGGTACTGTTACTGGTATCGTTGGAGCATGGGGAGGGCTTGGAGGATTTTTCCCTCCTATTCTGCTGGGGATTGTTATGGATCTTACAGGAACATACACACTGGGTTTCATCCTTCTTGCAGTGCTTTCGTTAGTATGTTTCCTTCTTAACTTTAAGGTATTCTTTCATGGAAGAATGGAAGCAATCAAATAAACGCACTGAATCGACATTCGTTGGCTGTAATCAGCAGAAAAAATTACAGGCATAGAACACGATCTTCCATGCCTGTAATAGGAGGGTAAAGAATAGGGAAAATGGAGATCCGAGCCGCCATGCGCATCATTACTCCCTTAGCTCCTTGTTTTTTGCAGTGATAAACAGCCAGAGGTCATGGAAGACATTTGCTTCATGCAGCGTTTTAATGATGACAAGCAATACCGGGCCAATGATAAGGCCGAGGAATCCGAAGACTTTAAACCCGACGAACAGTGCGACAAGGGTTGCGAGTGGATCAAGGCCGATCGACGAAGACAGGACTTTTGGCTCCATCACCTGGCGCTGTATGACAACAACCGCATATAAAATTGAAAGGCCGATCGTAAGCGTATACTGGCCTGAAATGAACGCATAGATGATCCACGGGACAAATATCGCACCTGTGCCAAGATATGGGAGCAGGTCAACGAGGCCAATAATAAGGGCGATGGTGATTGCATAATCGACCCTTAAAATAAGCAGGCCGATCAGCACGATTACAGCCGTGATTGAGATAAGCGTCAATTGTGCACGGATAAAGCCAAACAGTGCTTTTTTCAAGTCACTTACAATGGAAGCAGAGCTGTCATGGATTTTTTCCGGAATAATCCTGCGAGTGATGCCGTTCAGCCGGCTCCAATCTTTTGTGATGAAGAATGAAGCAAGCAGTGAGAAAACAATGACTGTTGCTGCGTTTGGGAGCCAGGTGAACAAATCAGGAATACTTTCAAGCAATGCCCGCAGCCAGCCGCTGACAGTGGATGCGATATTCGTGCCGGCATTCTGGATGTTCTCGACTATCGTGCCTTTTTGGTTTGGATCAAGTTTGTCGAACATAACTGCCAGCTGGTTATATAAAGGGATGATCTGGGCAGTGAAAAAATCTTCAAAATAACGGACGAGGCGCTCGAAATGGTCAGGCACCACCTTTGCCAGATAGTTTGATCCGTTAATGATTTCGGCGACAAGCAATGTGATCAGTCCCGCAATCAGGCCAAGAACGAGTACCAGAGCTAATAGGACAGCGAGCGCACGCGGCATTTTGCCCCTGCGTTCCAAGAAATGGACGAGCGGATTGATCATCATGGCAATCAGAAGACCGATGATGAATGGGTATGTCACTTTTGAAATCAAAAAAAGGATTATAAATGCTAAAGAAACTGCGATAATAACAAATAATAACCGTAAAATCGTCGATATGTATTCGGTCAATTTTCTCATCCCTTCATACCATAAAATAACGAGTACTGTTTTGGTGTTATGAATAGTATAGCTCCAGGTGAAAGAAGGCGCTGCTGCTTTACTATATTTTACATGCAAGTGGTCCTGTTGGAAAGCGGCGGTTGGAATTTGCGGCTTCCTATTCATTAACGGCCAGTCTCCTGAAAGGGAAGTGCGGCTGCCTGCAGGGTGACCATATCCCACGCCGCGCTCCGATGCTCAGCTATTTCATTAGTTGGTGAGCGGGATAAATGTATGGTAGCATGATAGTTGTAATGGTAAGCAGGAAGGATGTCAACTTTGTTTTCACAGCCAACGTTATTTCTAATTATATTGCTCGCAATCGGGTTAGTTGCCAAAAATCAGTCGCTTGTCATCGCAATAGTGGTCCTTCTCGGGCTTAAAGCAACCGGGCTGGATGCAAAGACGTTCCCTTATATCCAGACAAAAGGGATCTTTTGGGGGGTCACCATCATTACGATTGCGGTTCTGGTCCCTATTGCAACAGGTGAAATCGGTTTCAAGCAGCTCGGCGAGGCACTGAAATCTTATTATGCATGGATAGCACTTGCTTCCGGCATTTTCGTCGCGATGATTGCAAAAAATGGGCTTGAACTTCTCGCGAGCGATCCTCATATCACCGCTGCCCTTGTTTTTGGGACAATTCTTGCAGTGGCGCTTTTTCAGGGTGTTGCGGTAGGCCCCCTCATCGGTGCCGGCATTGCCTATTTGGCAATGAGGGTTGTTGAGTTTTTCAGTTGAAATAATGTTGCTTTTGAAAATGTTAAACGCTTTTCGTTCACAAAAATCTGATAATTGTTTATAATGGAAATGTGTTTTAGTCCTTTCTGCAGTGATTATTCTTATGATTTCATATGCAGTTTATTATTTTAAAATATAAACTATAAATTTTGTGCGCAAAAGGGGAGATCAGAATGACAGTAACACGTGGACTAGAAGGGGTAGTTGCAACAACTTCATCAATCAGCTCAATTATCGATGACCAGCTTACATATGTAGGCTATAACATTGATGACCTGGCAGAAAATGCAAGCTTTGAAGAAGTTATCTACTTGCTCTGGAACAGAAAGCTTCCGAACAGGTCCGAACTGGACGAGCTCAAAAAAGAGCTGATGGATAACATGGCTGTTCCCCAGGAAGTCATCAATCATTTCAAATCTTACGATGTAACAAAAGTTCATCCGATGGCAGCACTGCGGACAGCCGTATCGATGCTTGGCCTGTTTGATGAAGAGGCTGACGTAATGGACGAGCAGGCAAACTACCGGAAAGCAATCCGCCTGCAGGCTAAAATGCCTACTATTGTTACCGCTTTCTCAAGGATCCGTGCAGGTGAAGAACCGATCGGGCCGCGCAGCGACTATAGTTTTGCTGCAAACTTCCTGTATATGCTGACAGGTGAAGAGCCAGCAGATATCGCTGTTGAAGCATTCAATAAAGCGCTTGTCCTGCATGCTGACCATGAGCTAAACGCTTCGACTTTCACAGCACGTGTCGCAGTTGCCACCCTCTCTGATGTTTATTCAGGTGTCACTGCGGCAATCGGAGCACTGAAAGGCCCTCTGCATGGAGGCGCGAATGAGCGTGTCATGAAGATGCTCACTGAGATCGGTTCGGTGGACAATGCAGAGCCTTATATTCAAAACAAGCTCGACAATAAAGAAAAAATCATGGGCTTCGGACACCGCGTTTACCAGCAAGGCGACCCGCGCGCCAAGCACTTGAAGAAAATGTCTAAAGAACTTGGCGAACTGAACGGCGACACAAAATGGTATGATATGTCGGTGAAGGTGGAAGAACTCGTTACCGGCCAGAAGAACCTGCCGCCGAACGTCGACTTCTATTCTGCATCCACTTACCATATGCTCGGCATCGATCATGACATATTCACGCCGATTTTTGCAATCAGCCGTGTTTCAGGATGGCTAGCCCACATTCTTGAACAGTACGAAAATAACCGTTTGATCCGTCCGCGTGCAGAATATACCGGTCCGGGACACCAGAAGTATGTGCCGTTGGAACAGAGAGGCTAAGCTGGAATAGCGCAAGTAAAATCCTATTCCAAAAGCTGTAACCTGGCAGCGCCATATGGCATTCCAGCCAGGTTATCGTTTTGGAAAAATATATTAGGGAGGCCATCTCCCTTTTCTTTTTTTGCAAAAAAATTTAAAATTAAAAATGAATTCATTATAGGGGGTAATTAACTTGGCAAACGGAGAAAAAATTTCAGTCAGCAATGGAGTCCTCAATGTCCCTGATAACCCGATCATTCCATTTATTGAAGGTGACGGTACAGGGCCTGATATTTGGGCAGCCGCATCCCGAGTCCTTGAAGCGGCGGTGGATAAAGCATATAACGGCGAGAAAGGCATTGTCTGGAAAGAAGTATATGCCGGAGAAAAAGCATATAACAAAACTGGCGAGTGGCTTCCTGAGGAAACACTTGATGTGATCAGGGAATACATAATCGCAATCAAAGGCCCGCTCACAACTCCTGTAGGCGGGGGAATCCGTTCCTTGAACGTGGCACTGCGCCAGGAGCTTGACCTGTTCACTTGCCTGCGGCCTGTCCGCTATTTTACGGGGGTGCCTTCACCGGTTAAGAAGCCGGAAGATACTGATATGGTCATTTTCCGTGAAAATACAGAGGATATCTATGCCGGAATCGAATACCAGAAAGGAACACCTGATGTCAAAAAGGTGATTGACTTCCTGCAAAATGAAATGGGCGTTAAAAACATCCGTTTCCCGGAGACATCCGGTATCGGCATCAAGCCTGTATCTGAAGAAGGAACAAAGCGCCTTGTCCGTGCTGCGATCAATTATGCGATTACGGAAGACAGAAAGAGCGTCACGCTTGTTCACAAAGGAAACATAATGAAGTTCACAGAAGGCGCATTCAAAAATTGGGGATATGAAGTAGCCCAGGAAGAATTCGGTGACAAAGTGTTCACATGGGCAGAATATGACCGCATTGTTGAAGATAAAGGCCGCGATGCTGCCAACCTTGCACAGGAAGAAGCTGAGAAGGCAGGCAAAATCATTGTGAAGGATGCCATCGCCGACATTTTCCTGCAGCAGATTCTGACACGGCCGCGTGAGTTTGATGTCGTAGCCACTATGAACCTGAACGGAGACTACATTTCAGACGCACTTGCTGCACAGGTCGGCGGCATCGGCATCGCTCCAGGAGCGAATATCAACTACGAAACAGGCCATGCGATTTTTGAAGCGACCCACGGCACAGCACCGAAATATGCCGGCCTTGATAAAGTGAATCCTTCTTCCGTGATCCTGTCCGGTGTGCTTATGCTTGAGCACCTTGGCTGGTATGAAGCTGCTCAGAAAGTCCTCAAGTCCATGGAAAAAACAATTGCAAGCAAAGTTGTTACTTATGACTTCGCCCGCCTGATGGAAGGGGCAACTGAAGTGAAAACATCGGAATTCGGCGATGAATTGATCAAAAATATGGACTGATCTCAGATTGTGTGTTCTTAGGAGGGGGAAAAGCATGAAGTTGGTTTTTTCCCTTCCCTTTTACGAATTCCATAAATAGGAATGGGGGAAACAAGAATGAGTATCAAACGAAGAAAAGTATCTGTAATCGGCGGCGGTTTCACGGGGGCTACAACTGCGTTAATGCTTGCTCAAAAAGAATTGTCTGATGTTGTGCTGGTTGATATTCCTGATATGGAAAACCCGACAAAAGGCAAAGCGCTCGATATGCTTGAAGCCAGCCCTGTCCAGGGGTTTGATGCCAGCGTTACCGGTACTGCTGATTATGCGGATACTGCGGGCTCGGACATTGTCGTGATTACAGCGGGTATTGCCAGAAAGCCGGGCATGAGCCGTGATGATCTTGTTTCAACAAACGCAAAAATCATGAAGAGTGTCACACAGGAAATCGTCAAGCACTCTCCAGATTGCTATATCATTGTTTTGACAAATCCGGTTGATGCCATGACTTATACTGTGTTCAAAGAATCGGGATTCCCGAAAAACAGGGTAATCGGCCAGTCAGGCGTACTGGATACCGCCCGCTTCCGCACGTTCGTTGCTCAGGAGTTGAACCTTTCCGTAAAAGATATCACAGGTTTCGTCCTCGGCGGCCATGGTGATGACATGGTTCCGCTTGTTCGTTATTCCTATGCAGGCGGCATTCCGCTTGAAAAATTGATTTCTAAAGAGCGTCTTGATGAAATTGTGGAACGTACCCGCAAAGGCGGCGGAGAGATCGTTAATTTGCTCGGAAACGGAAGTGCTTATTATGCTCCGGCCGCATCCCTTGTTCAGATGGTTGAAGCGATTTTGAAAGATCAGCGCCGTGTGCTGCCTGCCATCGCTTTCCTCGAAGGCGAATACGGGTATGAAGGGATCTATCTTGGCGTTCCGACCATCATTGGCGGGAACGGGCTTGAAGAAATTATCGAGCTTGAACTTCTTGATGATGAAAAAGCGGCCCTATCCAAGTCGGTTGATTCGGTTAATAACGTCATGAAAGTACTTAACCAGTAATTCTAAATGTGAAAAAAGGATTCAGGCTGTGAAGGTCTGGATCCTTTCTTGCACAATAGTTGAAAACGGTTTCATTTGATTGAAGGGGGATCGAGTCATGTTACTTGGGAAAAAAAGAAAGCTTGGGAGAAGCATTGACCGCATAACAATAGGGGAAAAACTTACATTGACTGAAAAGATAGAAGACAAGGACTTGCTCTTATACCTCGGCCTCACAAATGATGCCAATCCGCTGTATATCCAGCATGATTACGCATCACAGACGCCGTACGAAAAACCGATTGTTCCAGCAGCGATGCTGACCGGCATTGTGACTTCAGCCATTTCAAAATATCTTCCCGGACCGGGAAGCCATGTCGTAAAGCAGAATCTATCTTTTCCAAAGCCGGTTTACCACTATGCCCTGATGGAATTGCATTTCGAAGTGAAAGATATCCGTCAATCAGAACATCTCATCGTTTTATCCGTAAATGCAGTTGATGAAGAAGGGGATACCGTGATTGCAGGGGAAATGGAGGTGTGTCCTCCATACCGCCTGAAATCTCTGAACTCAGTTACATTGGATAACTTTTGACAGGAGGGGAAACCCTTCTTTTTTTTATGCCTGATTTGGTTTGTTAGCTGTCAGCTTATGAAAGGGAATCGGGTGGGGAGAGTCCGGTATTAGCCGCACTGAACGGAGATTCAGTGCGGGTAATCGGAGGAGACCTGGTATTAGGCGCACTGAACCAAAATTCAGTGCGGCTAATTTGATGAGACGCGGCATTAGGCGCACTGAACGGAAATTCAGTGCGCGTAATCAGAGGACACCTGATATTAAGCGCACTGAACCAAAATTCAGTGCGGCTAATTTGATGAGACGGGGCATTAAGCGCACTGAACCAAAATTCAGTGCGGCTAATTTGATGAGACGGGGCATTAAGCGCACTGAACGGAAATTCAGTACGCATAATCCGATAAAACCCAGCATTACACGCACTGAACCAACATCCAGCCCCCCTGCTTACTTCCCACGCCAATACATACAGCAAATTCCCTTAACGCATTTAAGTACTGCCGTGCGATGATTCCTCCTCTAATAATCTGACCGGTCAGGTGAAAGCAGCTTTCTCGAAGATAAGATGATAAAATCTTTGTGTAAAAGACTTTTCATAGTATCATAAGGAGAAAAGAATACTAAAAGCAGATGTCAGCCATGTTTAGCTGGCTTAACAGAGAGATAATGAAGGGGCCTTCATCACAATCCGAGAACAGGAGTGAAGGATAAAATGGACAAAAAATTACTGGTTGTAGATGATGAAGAATCAATTGTTACCTTGCTGAAGTACAATCTGGAACAGGCAGGTTACACTGTAGAAACAGCATATGACGGGGAGCAGGCTCTTGAAAGTGCAGTGGAAAACGAATATGACTTGATTATCCTTGATTTGATGCTTCCGCAGATGGACGGGATGGATGTGCTGAAGAGCCTCCGCCAGCAGAAGAAAGAAACACCGGTCCTTATGCTTACCGCAAAGGATGACGAGTTTGATAAAGTTCTCGGTCTTGAACTTGGAGCCGATGATTATATGACAAAGCCATTCAGTCCGCGCGAAGTGACAGCAAGGGTTAAAGCGATTTTGAGGCGAATACATCCTGTAGGGGAAAATGCCGGCGGTGCCGGGTCGCAAAGAAAAAGCGAAGAAGAGATCAAAATCGGTTCATTGCGTGTGCTGCCTGAGTTTTATGAGGCATATGTGCAGGACGAGGAGCTGGAACTGACGCCGAAAGAGTTTGAACTTCTTGTATACCTGGCCCGAAATCTTGGCCGTGTGCTGAGCAGGGATCAGCTGTTAAGTTCTGTTTGGAATTATGATTTTGCCGGGGATACCCGGATTGTTGACGTACACATAAGCCATCTTCGTGAAAAGATTGAACCGAATTCGCGTAAGCCGGTCTTTATAAAAACGATCAGGGGACTCGGCTATAAGATGGAAGAGCCGAAGGAAAATGAATAACCGATCCAAAAGCCGCCTGGTGACAGCGCTTGGCCTGTTGATCTTGATTGTCCTTGTCGGGCTGATATTTTTGCTTGGGGAGCTGTTCAAAAGCTTCTATATCAATACCTTTACGGACCGAATGGAACGGGAGGCAACTCTTATATCCTCTCTTGTTGACGAAGATGGGGCTGCAAATCTGGACGAAAAACTTGATACATACAGCGGCAATCTTGGAGTCAGTATAACAATCATCAGCCCAGAGGGTGACATTACAGCGAGTTCAGAAGAAGCGGCGGAAGAAGTTTTGCTTGAAATGGAAGAATTCAGGGGGATTGTGACGAACAGCAGTGAAAGGTTTGAATCGTTCTCTGTCATTAGTGAAGAAAACGGAATGTTTTATTATACGTATCCTATCATGGAAGACAACTCCCTTGAACATTATGTTGTCCTTGGCCTGGCTGCTGCTTCATTTGAAAATTTCACAAATAAAATTTGGGGCATCCTCATCTCAAGTCTCGGCCTTGCATTTTTCATCATTTTTACGACAGGATACCGCATCACGAAGCGGTATACAGAACCGATTGAGTCCGCTACAAGGGTCGCGATGGAACTTGCGCGCGGGAACTATAGCGCAAGGACCTATGAGGATAAGTATAATGAAACGGGCATGCTCAGCAGGTCGATCAATAGTTTGGCTATCAATCTCCAGAAGATGACTACAGCCCGGGAAATGCAGCAAAGCAGGTTGAAAGCCATTATCGATTCAATGGGAAGCGGGCTGCTTCTGATTGATGAGCGGGGTTATATCAACCTTGTAAACCGGGTGTATCAGGATCTTTTTGAAGTCGACCCGAAGGATTTGATCTATCAGCTTTACTATGAAGCAATCCCGTATAAGGAGATAGGCACGATCGTCGAAGATGTGTTTTTGACGGAAGACCGTGTGAGGAAACAAATGACGATTCCGCTTAACATTGAGCGGAGGGACTTTGAAGTGTTCGGAGCCCCAATCATGGGAACGAATCAGGAATGGAAAGGGGTATTGCTCGTTTTCCACGATATAACCGAATTGAAACGGCTTGAACAGATGCGGAAAGATTTCGTGGCAAACGTATCGCATGAGCTCCGGACACCTATCACATCCATCCGCGGTTTCAGTGAAACGCTGCTGGATGGGGCGTTGAATGATCCCGAATCAACCAGGCAATTCCTGACCATCATCCATAAAGAAAGTGAGCGGCTCCAAAATTTGATAAATGATTTGCTTGATCTGTCCAAAATTGAGCAACAGCAGTTCAAGCTTGCAAAAGCGGAAGTGGATATCGACGAATTGCTCCATGAAGTCATTATGATCGTCGAATCGAAAGCCCGGGAAAAAGACATTGACCTCCAGTTTCGTGACAGCAGCGGCCCGATCTACATAACCGGGGATTCACACAGGCTGAAGCAAGTTTTCATCAACCTGATCACGAACGGTATCAATTATACTCCTGCCGGCGGAAAAGTTGAGGTGTCTGTTATGGATAAAAACAGCATGGTTGAGGTTGTTGTGGCAGATACGGGAATCGGCATATCAGAGGAAGAAATACCACGTGTTTTTGAAAGGTTTTACCGGGTGGACAAGGCGCGCAGCAGAAACTCGGGAGGAACCGGGCTTGGCCTTGCGATTGTCAAGCATCTGGTGGAAGCACATGAAGGGAAAATCACCGTTGACAGTTCACCGGGCAAGGGAACAGCCTTCACTGTTCATCTGAAAAAATAATCGTATTTACAAATCTTTTACAATGGCTTAAATTCTGCTTAATGGAGCCCTGTTACGATAAAAATGTATGAAAGACCCCTTCATCCTAGTAAGGAAAGCTTTTTCCTTCACGGGAACGTTTCCGTTCCCGTCCTTTTTTTATATATTCTCTAAATATATATATTTTTCTAGAAAACCGCCGGTCTCCGGCGGTTTTTCTGTCTTTTGCGGGCAAGGGCTCTCATTTTGAAATATTGTTGAAACGGTACAGAAAAAATCGTCATAATATGGTAAAGTTAGTATATGTGCTGGGAACCTGTCGTAGGTTCGTACGTATATAACTAGAGACATACATAGGGAAAGAGGGGAAGCGCATGTTTACCATGAAGCGCTTGTTTGCCATTGCCGGGCTTGTTGTCCTGATTGCCATTGCCGGCGTGGTTGGCTTGACAAGCTGGTACACCGTAGATGAATCCGAACAGGCGGTCATTCTCACATTCGGGGACGTCCAGGAAGGGATCAGTGAACCTGGCCTGCACTTCAAGCTGCCATGGCCGGTACAGACGGTTGAAATCCTTTCAAAAGAAACATTCAGCCTGCAATTCGGCTATGAGGAGCAAAATGGGGAAGTTGTAAAGGAATATCCTGAAGATACGAAAATGATTACCGGGGATGAAAACATTGTCTTGGCCGATATGGTTGTCCAGTGGAAAATAGTGAATCCGGAAAAATATTTATTTGCAGCAGATGATCCGCGGCAAGTTTTGTATAATGCCACTTCCTCATCATTGAGGGGCATCATTGGCAGCTCAAAAATAGATGAAGCGCTGACTACCGGAAAAGCGGAAATCGAAACGGAGGTCTATGAGCTGCTCACAAATCTGATTGAGAAGTATGACCTTGGCATTTCAATCCTGGCAGTCAAGCTTCAAGATGTCGAGCTTCCGAACAAGGAAGTCCGGACAGCGTTTACGAAAGTTACTGACGCAAGGGAAACAATGAATACGAAGGTTAATGAAGCCCAAAAATACGCAAATAAACGGACTGAGGAAACACAGGGAGAGAAGGACGCAATCATTTCACGCGCTGAAGGGGACAAAGCGGCCCGTATTGAAAAGGCGCGCGGAGATGTGGCGAAATTCAATGCGCTTTACAGTGAATATCAAAATAATGAAGATGTCACCGAAAAACGCCTGATCCTTGAAACGCTTGATCAAGTCCTTCCGAATGCAGAATTGTATATCATGAGGGAAGACGGAAACACGGTGAAATATTTGCCGCTTCGTCCTCTTGATTCACAGCAGCAGCCTCCTGCCCGGAATGATGTAGAAGAGGAAGAAGGTGACGGCAATGGCAGATGATAAAATCATTAACATGAGTGAGAAAAGGTATGACGGGGATTGGCGCAACTTCATTAAAGGCGGCATCCTCCTCCTCATTTTGATCATCCTCATCGGCATCATCATTGCCAATGTGTTTATTGTCAAAGAAGGGGAGTACAGGGTGGTGCGGCAATTCGGTGAAGTCGTACGTATCGAATCGTCTCCCGGCCTGAAAGTCAAAATCCCATTTGTCCAATCAGTATCCACTCTGAACAAAAAGCAAATGATTTATGATGTCGAAGAAGCTGAAATCAATACCCGGGACAAAAAGCGGATGATTATCGATAATTTTGCGGTATGGAAAATTGATGATCCGAAAAAAATGATTTCGAATGCCCGGACTGTCGAAAATGCGGAAGCTAAAATGGCTGAATTCGTATTTTCCGTTGTCCGCGCCGAGCTTGGGCAATTGAACTATGACGAAATCATCAATGATGAAAAGTCATCTCGCGGCAGCTTGAATGACAGGGTGAAAGACCGTGTCAATAAGATGCTGGCCCGTGATAATTATGGCATTTCGGTCGTAGATGTCCGTATGAAACGGATTGACCTTCCGGATGAAAACGAGCAATCTGTGTTCAAGAGGATGATTTCAGAACGTGAATCCAAGGCTCAGGAATATCTTTCTATGGGCGATGCCCAGAAGAACCGCATTATTGCCAAAACCGATAAAGAAGTGACCGAAATACTGGCAAAGGCGGAAGCTCAGGCAGAGTCAATCCGTGCTGAGGGTGAAGGAGAGGCAGCGGGAATTTATAATGGTGCGTACAGCAAGGATCCGACCTTCTACGGTTTTTATCGTACACTCGAGTCATACAAAAAGACAATTGATGGTCAGACAATGATCATATTGCCGGCTGACTCGCCGTACGCCTCTCTGCTCATGGGCGGTGTGGAAGAAGACGGAGAATAAACGGCACCGCTATCCGCAAGTAGTTTGATCAGTGGAATAACAATGAGAAATAGTGAAGATCGGGTATGAAGCCATAAAGGATCATATCCGATTTTTTTGCCTTATAGGAAGAATAAATTGTCAGTAAGGTAGTATTTTGACGCAGCAGCCAAATTTAAGAATATAGATAAGGGCAACTACACCTCTGTCTTCGCCTAAAGGCTCGCAAATCGGCGAATTTTCTCTAGGATGAACGATGACTGTTGTGTGCGATAGGGAAGTGATTTTGTTTTTTATAAACTTATTTCCGGCGGAAAGGAACCGGTAAGCTCCTGAATGGACTGCCGAAATATTAATCAAACATTGTGCTGCTGTAGAAATATTTATTGTTTTTTATCCATAATAACCGAACGCCTTGCACGAAACGCCGCTCTTTTCCTTTATCATTTCGAAAATGATAGAATAAAGGAGATAGCGGTGTTTTTTATGTTGACAGAAGATAGCAATGTGTCTTTAAGAATGCCGCAATGAACCGCGTGACATAATGAATTGGAAAACCGAAAGCATACATAGAAAGACGGAGGAGGAAATCTTTTTGAGTAAAAAAGTAGTATTGATTGACGGAAACAGCATTGCCTACCGGGCATTTTTCGCCCTGCCGCTTTTGAATAACGATAAGGGCGTCTATACAAACGCTGTGTACGGGTTCACAACTATGCTGTTGAAAGTTCTGGAAGAGGAAAATCCGACTCATATGCTCGTAGCATTCGATGCCGGAAAAACAACGTTTCGCCATAAAACGTTCTCAGAATATAAAGGGGGGCGCCAGAAGACTCCTCCGGAACTGTCCGAGCAGCTTCCTTTCCTGCGCGAACTTCTTGACGCATTCAATATTTCAAAATATGAACTGAATGATTATGAAGCTGATGATATCATCGGAACCCTTTCGAAGCAGGCTCAGGAAGAAGGATATGAAGTGAAAATCATTTCCGGAGATAAGGACTTGCTCCAGCTTGTTTCTGACAACGTGACTGTTGCCTTGACAAGAAAAGGAATTTCGGAAGTCGATACGTACGATCCCGCTTTCCTCCATGAAAAATACGGAATCAGTGCCGATCAGATCATCGATATGAAAGCATTGATGGGAGACGCTTCTGACAATATCCCCGGCGTGCCGGGTGTGGGGGAGAAAACAGCCCTTAAATTATTGAAACAATACAGCACGGTTGAGCGTGTTCTGGAATCAATTGATGAAATAAGTGGAAAGAAATTGAAGGAACGGCTTACTGAAAATAAGGACAAAGCTCTCATGAGCAAGGACCTTGCTACAATCTTGCGGGAAGCCCCCATTGAAGTCAGCCTTAGTGATATTGGTTATAGTGGATACAACCAGGAAGAGGTCATCCGCATTTTCAAGGAGCTTGGCTTCAATTCCTTATTGGGCAGGGTAGGCGGACAGGACGGCGAGTCACAGAAAGGGGCGGAACTTAAGGACATCGACTTTGAATTAGTGGAAGAAGTCACTGATGATATGCTTGCCGATGAAGCCGGCCTGATTGTTGAAATATTGAGTGAAAATTATCATAACGCTGATATTCTTGGTTTCGGGATTGCCAATCAAAATGGAACTTATTTCATCCCGGCTGATGCCGCAATGAAATCAGCGGAATTTATACAATGGGCGAAGGATGAAACAAAGAAAAAAGTTGTGTTTGATGCAAAGCGGGCAGTGGTTTCCTTGCAATGGAAAGGGATTGAGCTGCAGGGCATCGACTTTGATATGATGATCGCTTCTTATTTGCTGAATCCCGGCGAAGCCCATCTGGATATTGCGGATGTCGCCTCGAGGTACGAAACAGGCGGTGTCCAGGCCGATGAAGCGGTATACGGCCGGGGGGCGAAACAAAAAGTCCCTGAAACAAAAGTGCTGTCTGAGCACCTTGCCCGAAAAGCCGCTGCTTTGTTCAAACTCAAGCCGGTTTTGATGGAGGAACTGAACAAAAATGAGCAGGCAGGTTTATTTACTGAATTAGAGATGCCGCTGTCGCTCGTCCTGGCCGAAATGGAGTTCACCGGTGTGAAAGTGGACGTGGAACGGCTTAAAAATATGGGAAGTGAAATTGACCAGAGGCTGAAAGAGATTGAAGCGAAAATCCATGAACTTGCCGGAACAGAATTCAATATCAATTCACCGAAACAGCTCGGCGAGGTGCTGTTTGAAAAATTGGGTCTGCCGGTCATAAAAAAGACGAAAACCGGGTTCTCGACTTCTGCCGATGTGCTTGAAAAGCTGCAGAACAAGCATGATATTATCCCTGAAATCCTTCACTACCGGCAGCTTGGAAAGTTGTACTCCACGTATATAGAAGGGCTGCTTAAAGTTATTTATAAAAAAACGGATAAAATCCATACGAGGTTCAATCAGGCCCTGACACAAACGGGACGGCTAAGTTCAACTGATCCCAATTTACAGAATATCCCGATCAGGCTTGAAGAAGGCCGGAAAATCCGCCAGGTTTTTGTTCCGTCTGAACCGGGGTGGGTCATGTTCGCAGCAGACTATTCCCAGGTTGAACTCCGGGTTCTTGCCCATATGGCCAGGGATGAGAGCCTGATGGATGCGTTTAAAAATGATCTTGATGTCCATACAAAGACTGCAATGGATGTATTCGGAGTGAGCAGGGAGGATGTCACCCCGAACATGAGGAGACATGCAAAGGCAGTAAACTTCGGGATTGTCTACGGCATCAGTGATTACGGACTTTCTCAGAGCCTCGGAATCACCAGGAAAGAAGCGGGAGTATTCATTGATAAATATCTTGAAAGCTTCCCGGGGGTGAAAGAGTATATGACAGATATCGTTCAGGAAGCCAAGCAAAATGGATATGTGACCACCATAATGAAGAGAAGAAGATACATCCCGGATATCACAAGCCGCAATTTCAATAAAAGGGGCTTTGCGGAACGGACCGCGATGAATACGCCTATCCAGGGAAGTGCAGCTGATATCATCAAAAAGGCGATGATTGATATGGCTGAGCGGCTGAATAAAGAAAATCTGCAAACACGCATGCTGCTGCAAGTCCATGATGAATTGATTTTCGAAGCACCGCAGGAAGAGATAGAAACGTTAAAGAAAATTGTGCCGGAGGTAATGGAAAATGCGGTTGACTTATCTGTCCCGCTGAAGGTGGATTATTCCTTCGGTTCAACATGGTATGATGCAAAGTAACTGCTGCAGGAAAGGAGAATGAGCCATGCCCGAGCTCCCCGAAGTGGAAACAGTCAAGGAAACATTAAAGGAACTAGTGATCGGAAAACAAATTGCCGGCTGTAAAGTGACATGGCCGAAAATGGTCAAACATCCGGATGATGCAGCTTTCTTTTGCATGGAAATCAAAGGGCAAACCATTCGGGATATCAGGCGCAGAGGGAAGTTTTTGAAATTCATCCTTGATGAAGATGTCATACTGTCCCACTTGCGGATGGAAGGGCGATACGGCCTGTTCCGTTCCGATGAACCGGTAGCGGCACATACACATGCCCTGTTCACTTTTACTGACGGCACGGAACTGCGGTATCAAGATGTCAGGAAGTTCGGGACGCTTCATCTTTATGAAAAAGGCACAGAAGAGGAACGTCCTCCACTTTCAGGCCTTGGTCCGGAACCTCTTGCTGACGATTTTACCGCTGATGACCTTGAAAGGCAGTTTCGGAAAACAAGCAGGAATGTCAAAACCGTGCTCCTTGACCAGCGGGCGGTTGCTGGTCTTGGCAATATTTATGTGGATGAAGCTTTATTCCGTGCGGGAATTATGCCGGACCGTCCTGCTGCCGGCCTGGCGAAAGAGGAAATCAAAAAGCTCCACTCAAGTATAAAAAAAACGCTGAGTGAGGCAGTGGCAAAAGGCGGAAGTACCGTCCGCAGCTATGTGAACACCCAGGGGAAAATCGGATTGTTCCAGCTTGAACATTTTGTTTATGCGCGAAACGGACAGCCCTGCCGCCATTGCGGCAAGGAAATCGAGAAGAAGACTGTCGGCGGCCGCGGCACCCATTATTGCCCTGCCTGCCAAAAATAATCTTCGGCAGCTCTGGTTTTACCTGCTGTAGCTGGGAATAGGGGCTGCTGCCTGATATTCTTACCGCTAAAACATATGGAATGCGCTAACGTTTTACCGGCTCCACCCATATACTATCTCGTGAACTATGGGAAAGGGGCCGGAAATGATGCAAATCTTGCCACTGATCATGCTGGCGTTCGCTGTCAGCCTTGATAGTTTCAACGTTGGTTTCACTTATGGAATGCGCGGAATGAAAATCCCGCACCGATCGATTGCCATCATTGCAGCTTGTTCAGCAGCCAGCATGCTGCTCGCCATGACTGCCGGAACAGCCATCTCTTCCGTGCTGTCGCCTGAATTGGCCGGTCATGCGGGTGGCCTTGTGTTGATCCTCATCGGTGTATGGATTGTTCACCAATTTTTCAAACAGGAGCATTCAGACCGTGAACATAGTGGTCCTGTTGAATTTAAATTCGAAGTGGAATCTCTCGGGCTTGTCATTTCAATTTTGCGAAAGCCAATGTCAGCTGATATCGACAAGTCAGGTGAAATCAGGGGGATTGAAGCATTGCTGTTAGGCATCGCTCTTGCCCTTGATGCGTTTGGTGCGGGACTGGGTGCCGCGATGCTTGATTTTTCACCGCTCGTCACCGCATTGCTTACTGCGTCGATGAGCTCGCTGCTTGTATTAGGAGGAATGAAAGCCGGCATGCGTCTCGCTGGCATCAATTTGCTGAAAAAAGCATCTCTCCTGCCCGGTTTCATCCTTATTTTGCTGGGGGTATGGAGAATGTGAGGAGGTTTATTTATGGCAGTGGTAGTTGGACTGACCGGTGGGATTGCCAGCGGAAAAAGCACAGTTTCACAAATGATGCGGGAGCTTGGCCTCCCCGTCATTGATGCTGACATCGCTGCAAGGGCGGTGGTTGAGCCGGGTCACAAAACATATGAAAAAGTGTTGGAACATTTTGGCCCCGGCATTTTGAATGAAGATAAAACGATCAACAGGGAAGCGCTTGGAAGCATCGTCTTCCATGATGAAAACGAGAGAGCTGTCCTGAACTCGATTGTCCATCCGGCTGTTCGCAAGTATATGCTAATTGAAAAGGATGCTTACATAAAGGAAGGCCATAAAGCGGTAGTAATGGATATTCCGTTGTTATTTGAAAGCAGTCTCGAGAAAATGGTGGATCGGATCCTTCTTGTTTATACGGATACCGACATCCAGCTGAAACGCCTCATAGATCGGAATAACCTGCCTGAAAAAGAGGCGAAGGCCCGTATCGGTTCGCAAATGCCCCTCAGCCAAAAAGTGGAGCTGGCCGATGCCGTCATTGACAATAACGGAACGATCGAGGAAACAAAAATCCAATTGCACCGCATTCTTGAAACCTGGGACGTGATATAGTCCCGGGTTTTTTTGTCGCATAAGGAACTGGCAGCAAGGGAGTGATTCGACGCGGCTGCCAGTTTTAAGAATATAGATAGGGGCAACTGCGCCTCTGTCTTCGCCTATAGACTCGCAAATCGGCGAGTTTGCTTTGAGGGCTCTGCCTGCCGGGCTGTTGATTTCCGTTCAATATCCCTGCCTTTTAATGGATTAATTTGTCCGCGGATATTAAAAACATGAAATGTGTTTTAATAGTATGCATTTAAGTCTGGAATCTGCTATAATCAGGGAGGTGTAATTGCAAAAAGTTCAATTTTTAGTCACATAAAACCAACTTTATGTTATACTATTTAGCAAAAGGGTAAATAAGAGTATAACATAAATTCCGGAAGGAGCATTAGGGATGGATGTAAAAGTAGCAATCAATGGGTTTGGAAGAATTGGACGCATGGTTTTCAGAAAGGCCATGGAAGATCATCAGTTAAACATTGTTGCGATAAATGCCAGCTATCCTGCTGATACATTAGCGCATTTGATAAAATACGATTCGATTCATGGGCGCTTCCGCGGAGAAGTGAAAGCAGAAGAGGATTCACTCGTTGTAAATGGAAAGCGCATACAGCTGATCAGCGAAAGGGATCCGCTTAAACTGCCGTGGAAAGACATTGGTGTTGATTTGGTGATTGAAGCTACAGGTAAATTCAACTCCAGGGATGGAGCAGGCAAGCATCTTGAAGCGGGAGCCAAAAAGGTAATCATCACGGCGCCTGCCAAGGAAGAGGACATTACGATTGTCATGGGCGTCAACGAAGGCGAATATGATGCGGAAAACCACAACATCATCTCAAACGCATCCTGCACGACGAATTGCCTTGCACCTGTAGTCAAGGTGCTTCAAGATCAGTTTGGAATTGAAAACGGTCTCATGACGACTATCCATTCTTATACAAATGACCAGAATAACATAGATAATCCGCACAAGGATTTGCGCAGGGCACGGGCATGTGGCCAGTCGATCATTCCGACTTCAACCGGGGCGGCCAAAGCGCTGTCAAAGGTTATGCCTGAGATGAAAGGCAGAATGCATGGGATGGCCCTCAGGGTGCCAACGCCAAACGTTTCTCTTGTTGACCTCGTAGTTGACCTTGAGCGGGATGTGACGATTGAAGAAGTGAACGAAGCGTTTAAAACAGCTTCGGAAGGATCTCTTAATGGAATTTTAGGCGTTTCCGATGAACCGCTTGTTTCGATCGATTTTACAACAACCGAGGAATCCTCCATTATCGATGGCTTGTCGACAATGGTAATCGGAGATCGGAAAGTGAAGGTTCTAGCCTGGTATGACAATGAATGGGGCTATTCATCCCGGGTTGTCGATTTGGCGCAAATGGTTGCCGAAAGGATAGCAGGGCGGACAAAAGTACAGGCTTCCTGATTCTGAGGCCGGCATTTTTTAAAAGAGGCTGGGACAAAGTATTTCAGCTAATGATAAACCCGAACGATTAGGTAAGATTTCAATGAATCTTACGCCTGACCGTTCGGGTCTTTATTTACTCTCTTCAATAAATCTTTTGATTTTCCATACTCTTTTTAAAAACAAGTGGAATGGAGCGGAAGA